>NZ_AP035939.1:0-531062 GCF_059730815.1 Pantoea sp. X-Soil-ISGK-285
CAGAAAACGATCCCTTTCATCCACAGAATGAAGATCTTACGCCATGGCAGATAAAGACAACGAAAACAAAGCGTTACTTGAACCTTTTCTGTCAGTGACAAAAAACAGCGGTGAAGTTATTCAGCTTCATCCCAACAAGAATAATACCGTTCAGCCTGTCGCTTTAATGCGTCTTGGGCTGTTCGTGCCGACGCTGAAATCTACTGCACGCGGTAAATCCGGTGCGATGGCATCAACGGATGCGACGAAAGAGCTGAAGAATCTGACGCTGGTGAAGGCGGAAGGCTACGAAAAGATTACCATTACCGGCGCGCGGCTGGATATGGATAACGATTTCAAAACCTGGGCGGGTATTATTCAATCGTTTTCCCGCTATCCGACCAAAGGCGATACCGTCACGCTGCCGTTTATCGATTTTGTGAAGATGTGTGGCATTCCCTCTGCCAACTCTTCAGCTGCCCTGCGCAAGCGTCTTGATGCCTCTCTGCGCCGTATCGCGACCAATACGCTCTCTTTTGAAGGCAACGGCAAGGCCTATCACACCCACCTTGTTCAGTCTGCTTATTACGATCGCGAAAAAGATATTGTGCGCATCCAGGCCGACCCCAAGCTGTTCGAACTCTATAACTTCGACCACAAGGTCCTGCTTCAGCTCCGTGCAATATCCCGTCTGAAGCGTAAAGAGTCTGCGCAGGCGCTTTACACCTTCCTGGAAAGCCTGCCAACCAATCCGGCGCCTATCTCGCTTGCACGCCTGCGTATGCGCCTGAACCTCGGCTCTAAGACCACCACGCAGAACCATGTCGTGCGGCGCGCGATGGAGCAGCTGAAAGAGATCGGTTATCTGGATTACTCAGAAGTGAAGCGTGGCCGCTCAGTCTTTTTTATTATCCACAGCCGTACGCCTAAGCTTGATGGCATCAGTAATCTTGAGAGCATCGATTCGCTGGATGAGATCGAGTTTGATGATTAACCCCTCACGTTCACTGTAATCAGTATTCCTGCGTGGCAGTGTCACTTTCTGCGTCACCGGTGACATTGCGCCATCCACTCTTCATTCACTGTAATCAGTACTCCCCAGGGATTCACTGTGATCAGTAACGTTCACTGTAATCAGTAACCGGGCCGCCGTGCAAAAGTGTGTTCAGACCCTACCCCCCTTCAATGCACCTGATAACAAGGGCTTATAAGTAAGTTAGTGCTTACTCTCATATTGGTTAGCACTCAATTATACTGTGTTTACTGATTACAGTGAATGCCCTGACTTCGGTTGGCTAAGCCTCTCTCTGCTGATTACAGTGAATCCTTTTTACTGACTACAGTGAATGCCTTTGCTCTGCCCTGTTCTCAAAGAGCATTACTGGCTGGCCAGCAAATCAGGGTTGGATGCGGTTTACCATGAGGGGTCTGCTCAGCGTGATTCACATGATACGTATGACCTGAATGACACACGTAACCATAGAGAACAGCGTGACACTGTTACTGATTACAGTGAATGTTTGCTGATGGGCGCTACCCTCGCCTCACCATTGAATCTCTTTAACGGCTTTCCGAATCGCTACTGATTACAGTGAATGTTGTTGCCAGATGCCCGGTCTGAGGCGAGTCATAACTGCCATGGCGGGATGCTAATCTTGTACTGATTACAGTGAACGTTCTGCTGATTACAGTGAATGTTTGCTGCGGTGTACCTGAAGGCATCGTGCATTCTACTGATTACAGTGAACGTTAAAGTGAACCTGCTGACGGCATTGCTGATGTATACGATACGGGGCTGGTGCATGACTGGCTGAAGGGCGACAGAAGAAGCCGTTGCTCGCAAGGTCTGGTCACTTCATGACTCACGACCACGTCGGCACACACTGATGCAGAACAGAATCGCCTCTGTCTACTTACTGCTATCAACTGACTCATATTACGACCCCGTCGGCACGCCCTGATTCAGAACAGAATCGCTTCTGTCTACTTACTGCTGACTACTGACTACAGTGAATGTTTGCGCGGTTGTTCTCCTTCTAATGCCTCTTCTGTTTGTGATGTTACTGACTATAGTGAATGTTTACTGCTTTCTGGATTTACTGATTACAGTGAACGTTTATGGGCTTTACGCTTCTGTATCGCAGACCAGAGTCGGTTGTGACGTTGCCGGTGTATATTCCCTCTCCAGATTCCGATGCTTTTATCATCCGCTGAGGATTTTTCAACCCATCCTTACTGACTACAGTGAACGTTTACTCTGCCCTGCTCCCTCTTCTGGCTCCTGATCGGCAAGTTTACTGATTACAGTGAACGTTGCTCTTCACAGAGCTGAACACGTAAAACGCTACTGACTATAGTGAATGTTGAAGTGATGCAGTGGCAAAGATCAGCACTGCAACCTGCAGTCACTGCCTGAAATCCATTTATCAATGTATCCATCGCTCTTTCGCCTGCTCCATAACGTCACCGAAAGAGACACAAGCTTTACTGACTACAGTGAACGTTTGATCTCAAGGTTCGTCTTCTATGTTTTCCCCTTTCACGCTCAATGTACCCGGTTTGTATGATGATTTTTAAACCTGTTTGCTCACTACAGTGAATGTTCTGCTGATTACAGTGAATGCTGACCGCAATTAACCTGCAAAAGTATATTCGGCCAGACGAAATAATGTGATGAAGCTCACCAAAACCCGTGTGGTTACATAAAAACGGAGATTATGTTGAGAAGATAATTTATTGCCTCACGTGCAGGATTTCTGTATAAAGTCATAAATCCTACATGTTTGGAGCAACTATGGCTAATGATGACAAGCAGGTGATGAAGGTTGCGCAGCGTTCAGAACGCATGCTGCTAAGCCTCACCGAGCAAATTCAGGCGCAAAAGCAGGAACTGCATGAAAATACCTACTATCAGGTCTATGCCAAAGCGGCGCTGGCAAAGTTGCCCAAACTGACCCGAGCCAGTGTGGATTACGCAGTCAATGAGATGGAAGAGAGCGGTTATCAATTTGATAAACGTGCGGCCGGTTCTTCCGTTAAATATGCTATGTCGATTCAGAATATTATCGATATCTATCATCATCGTGGCGTGCCCAAGTATCGCGATCGCCATAGTGACGCTTACACCCTGTTTGTCGGTAATCTGAAGGGCGGCGTCTCCAAAACGGTTTCAACCGTCTCTCTGGCACATGCGCTACGTGCACATCCCCATCTGCTTTTTGAAGATTTGCGCATCCTGGTTATCGACCTTGATCCGCAGTCCTCAGCAACCATGTTTCTGAACCACGAGCGCTCCGTCGGGCTGGTGGAAGCGACTGCGGCGCAGGCAATGCTGCAGAATGTCTCACGAGATGAGCTGGTCAACGAGTTTATCGTTCCGTCGATCATTCCGGGTGTGGATGTGCTGCCAGCATCGATTGATGACGCCTTTATCGCCTCAAGCTGGGATCAGCTTTGTGCTGAGCATCTTCCGCAACAGAACGTTCACGCCGTGTTGTATGACAACGTTATTGCCAAACTGAAAAAAGATTATGACTTTATCTTTATCGACAGCGGCCCGCATCTTGATGCCTTCCTGAAGAATGCGATTGCAGCGTCAGATCTTCTGATGACTCCGGTGCCACCGGCTCAGGTAGACTTTCACTCGACACTAAAATACCTGACACGTCTTCCGGAACTGATTGCGATTATCGAAGACTCCGGCGCGACCTGTCGGCTGCAGGGTAATATTGGCTTCATGTCGAAGCTCTCCAATAAAGCAGACCACAAACTCTGTCATAGCCTGGCAAAAGAGATTTTTGGTGGCGACATGCTTGATGCTGCCCTTCCCCGCCTTGATGGTTTCGAACGTTGTGGCGAATCTTTTGATACGGTTATCTCCGCCAATCCTTCGACCTACGTCGGCAGCAGCGAAGCGTTGAAGAATGCACGATCCGCCGCAGAGGACTTTGCAAAAGCCGTCTTCGACCGTATCGAATTTATTCGCCTGAACTGAGGTTTGTATGAGCGCAAAAAGAATTACGATTGGCAGAACCTTCAGCCAGACTCCCTTGGAAAATGACACGCCAGACAGCCAGCACAACCAGACATTCGTTCTGGCAACGGGCAAACGCGCGTTGTTTCGTTTTGAACGCATTGCCGCCAGCGACGTTGAAAGCAAAACGTTTGTCACAATGGAAACCAACGGTCGCGATCAGGCAGGCCTGACACCTGATTCGCTGCGTGACATTATCCGGACCATTAAGCTGCAGCAGTTCTTTCCCGCTATCGGCGTGATGCGCGATGACCGCATCGAAATCCTCGATGGCTCACGTCGTCGGGCAGCCGCACTCTACTGCAAAACCGGCCTGGACGTGCTGATCACTGACGCGGCCATCACCGCTGATGAAGCCCGCCGACTGGCGCAGGATATTCAGACGGCACGGGAACACAATCTGCGCGAAGTGGGGATGCGTCTGTTAACACTTAAAGACGGCGGTTTGTCGCAGAAGGAGATTGCTGAAAATCAGGGTTTGTCCCAGGCAAAAGTGACGCGTGCCCTGCAGGCCGCCAGCGTTCCGTCAGATTTGATCTCACTTTTTCCTAATCACGCTGAGCTGACCTATCCCGACTATAAAGCGTTGTTACAGGCTGCTGACAAGTTGAGTGAGTCCGGGCAAAGCGTTGAAGCTCTGATCAAATCCATTTCAAGGGAAATTGATGTGGTCTGTGCCCGTGAAGGTCTGGCCGAGGACGAGCTTAAAAATCATATTTTGCGTCTGATTCGACAGGGTAGCCAGACTCTGATCAAAGAACCGGAGAAAGATAAAACTCAGGCGACTGCGCTCTGGTCTTTTGCGGATAAAGATCGCTTCGCCCGCAAAAAGGTACGCGGACGGATGTTCAGTTATGAATTTAACCGGCAGTCGAAAGAGTTGCAGGAAGAGCTGGATAAAGTTATTGCGGAGACCCTGAAAAAATATCTCAACCGTTAACGTATATGCACTCAAATCAGCCAGCGATAAACGCTGGCTTTTTTTTCGATTTTTGTAGCGAGTCGTCGTTAAAAGAGATGGCGGACACCCAAATTTCAGGCTGAAATCGCCAGATTTTTAAGTGTGAATTCCTGCTTAAGATATTGAAATATAATAAATTGCTTTATTATCTCTTGCTGAAAAACTGCATGAAATCGCCACTTCGCTGAACTCTTTCGCCAGATACCTAGGCCCCTTCCAAACCGCACAGGTCACTATAAACAGAGATAACGTTTTTCGTCTGATGCTATCGTTGATGAATCTCATCGCCGTCAGCGCGCATCCGACGGTCAGAATATTGCAAGTAATGATTTTCCGGGGCTGGTTCATTAGTGACCAATCAACCCCCACTGAACCTCAGTAACAGCGTACCGGCTTCACACACTCCGCTAAACCCTCTGCCTGGCCTTTCTCCAAACATTAGCCCGCCAGCGATATTTCGTGATTAACTGTTTGTTTTTAATATAAAAGATGCAAGAATTTCAGCCTGAAATCGCCATGCCTGCAGTTAAACGCTCCCTCGTTTCAGGCCTGAGGGCGAACGGATAAGATCAGAAAAGAGGCGTATCTTGAGAGCAGTAAAGTCCTGAACAGAGAGTGAAAAAAGATACTCAGAAACTATCCCTCACTTATCCACAGAAAAAGTGGATAACTTTTTCTGCGCAATAAAATTTTTTGAAGAGGTGCGATACAAGATGCAGCTTTGGCAGGGAACTCCATTAAAACCTGATCAGCGGAAAACGGTTGTCATAGTCTGTTCATAACGGAAAGTTAGCAGCCCGGCATCAGATTCACTGTATTGGGTAAAGCAGATGAAATCGGCAGCTTACGGACGAAGAGCCCCTATCGGCCTACCTGATAAAAGGCGATGGCTCACTGCACTGCTGTTTACAGTGAATTGCGAGAAATAACGTCTGTATGGCATTGAACCGGGTTATAAGTGGCTGTTATCAGCATACAGCGTAGTTGCTGATGCGCAGAGAGTGCTGACCACTGCAATCAGTAATCAGACCGATGTGAAGTGACGTAATGCAATGATGATCTTCCACGGCAGCAGCGAACCTATGCAGAAGAAAACCGGGCCAGGCCCGGTTTTGATATGAATCAGGCTTCAAGCCAGGCGGTGATTTGCTTAACCATGGCATCCGTTGAGATGCCATAACGGTCATGCAGCGTCGGTAGTGCGCCTGCTGCAAGGAAAGCATCCGGCAGCGCAATCTGTTTAAAGCGCGGTGTCACATGGTTTCGCATTAACAGGCCGGCAATAGCTTCGCCTAAGCCACCGGTTATCGAATGATTTTCAGCGGTGATAACCAGCTGGTTATGATGCAGTGCTACTCCCGCCTCACGCAGGATGGTCTCTTCATCCAGAGGCTTAATCATGGGTGAGTGAACCACACCGACCTCAATCCCCTGCTTCTCCAGCGCTTCAGCGGCCTCAAGCGCCCGCATGGTCATCAATCCGCTGCTGATAATAACGGCATGCTTACCGCCGCGCAGGCGCTGAGCCTTACCGTGCTGATAGCGATAGTCATATTTATCCAGCACCAGCGGAACCTTACCGCGCAGCAGGCGCAAATAGACCGGACCCTGATGTTCAGCGATAGCCGGTATCACCTGGCTAATCTCCAGTGCATCGCAGGGATCGATGATAGTCAGGTTCGGCATGCCACGGAAGATTGCCAGGTCATCAGTCGCCTGATGACTCGGTCCATAACCGGTGGTCAGGCCCGGCAGTGCGCAGGCGATTTTAACGTTCAGATTCTCTTCGGCGATGGCCATGCAGATAAAATCATAAGCGCGGCGGGAAGCAAAGACGGCATAAGTGGTGACAAAAGGCATAAAACCTTCACGCGCCATACCTGCTGCGGCGCTCATCAGTAACTGTTCCGCCATGCCCATCTGAAAAAAGCGTTTCGGAAAAGCCTCTGCGAACAGGTGCAGATCGGTGTATTTACTTAAATCAGCCGTCAGACCGACCACATCTGAGCGCTGCTCTGCCAGAGAGACCAGGGCATGTCCAAAAGGAGCTGAAACCGTGGGCTGGCCTTCAGCGGCGATCGAGGCGATCATGGCGGATGTGGTCAGACGTTTTTTTTGCGGTTGTGAACTCATCTCAGACTCCTTGCTCAAGTGCTGTCAGGGCTTTGTCCCACTCATCGGCATCGACCCGAATAAAGTGGGTTTTCTCACGACTTTCCAGAAACGGCACCCCTTTGCCCATTCGGGTATCGCAAATGATGACGCGCGGCTGGGGTTCGGGCCAGCTGCGAGCTGCATCAAAGGCGGCCTGCAAAGCAGAGATATCGTTGCCATCAACCCGCTGGGTGTACCAGCCAAAAGCCTGCCAGCGATCCACTATGGGTTCAAAAGCGAGAATCTCACTGCTATGGCCGTCAGCCTGCTGATTGTTGACGTCGATAAGGGCGATCAGGTTATCAAGTTGCCAGTGTGAGGCGGACATTGCCGCTTCCCATGTAGAGCCTTCATTCAGTTCACCATCTGAAAGGAGGTTATAGACTCGTGCCTGCGAGCCTTTCTGTTTCAGCCCCAGACAGGCACCCACGGCAATACCTAAGCCATGACCCAGTGAACCGCCGGTTATTTCCATGCCTGGGGTATAGGCAGCCATGCCGGACATCGGCAAGCGGCTCTCATCAGTCCCATAGGTTTCCCTTTCCTCTTCAGGTATCACGCCTGCTTCCAGCAGGGCGGCGTAAAGGGCGATAGCGTAATGGCCAATCGACAGATAGAAGCGATCGCGGTCTTCCCACTCAGGTTGATCCGGCCGGTAATTCATGGCGTGGAAATAGCTGACAGCAAGCAAATCGGCGGAACCCAGCGCCTGACCGATATATCCCTGCCCCTGAATCTGGCCCATTAATAAGGCATGGCGGCGAATATTGGTGGCTCGTTGCTGCAATGAGAGCACGTGTGAAGCGTGACGAGAGTCAGTCATATTACCTCCTGATTAACGATTAACGTCCGCTGCCCGGATGCGCAGCACGCATAGCGCGCCACCCAGCAGGACGGCAGCAATAAAGTACATTCCGGAAGCGGGCGTACCGGTTGCGGTGGTGATGGTGCCTATCAGCCACGGTGAGAAAAAACCGGCCAGATTAGCAATGCAGTTCACGGCGGCGATGCCTGCGGCGGCAGAGACGCCACCTAACAGATTGGTCGGCAACATCCAGAACAGCGATGAGGCGGAAAGAATGCCCGCAGCGGCAATACAAAGGGAGAGCAGTGACAGGGAAACGCTATGGCTCAGCAGAGTTGCCAGCGTCAGTCCGGTGAGTCCGATCAGCATTGGAACAATCAGATGCCAGCGGCGTTCACGATAGCGATCGCCACTGCGCCCGGCCAGCAGCATAAAGATAATGGCGCAGAGGTAAGGCAGACTGGTCAGCAGCCCAATATGCAGCGGTTCACTGACGCCTGAGTTTCTCACCAGCGTCGGTAACCAGAACGTCAGGGCGTACTGACCCATCACCACACAGAAGTAGATCAGCGCCAGCAGCCACAGACGACGGTCGGCGACAAAGGCTTTTACCGTGCCATGACAGGCTTTCTGCTGATTATCCTCGTCCAGATCGGCACGCACGCGGCGTTTATCATCTTCATCCAGCCACTCTGCCTGTTCAACGCGATCCTTCAGAACCAGCAGTACCACTAATCCCATAATAAGAGTGGGGATAGCTTCCAGCATAAACATCCACTGCCAGCCTGCCCATCCGTGAAAGCCTGCAAAGGTCGCCATAATCCAGCCGGAGAGCGGGCCGCCAATCATCCCAGAAAGTGGAATGGCGACAAACCAGAGCACGGTCATACGCGCGCGACGGTGTGATGGAAACCAGTAGGTCAGGTAGAGCAGTAAACCTGGCGCAAGACCGGCCTCGGCGACGCCGAGCAGAAAGCGCAGCAGGTAGAACTGCCATGCGGTTTCTACAAAGGCGAACAGGGCTGAGATGATTCCCCATGTGATCATAATGCGGGCAATCCAGCGGCGTGCGCCGACACGGTGCAGGATCAGGTTACTCGGCACCTCAAAGAAGAAGTAGCCGATAAAAAAGATCCCGGCACCCAGTCCATACACGGTTTCGCTGAGTGACAAATCATCCATCATCTGTAATTTAGCGAAGCCCACATTGACGCGATCAAGATAGGCGCAGAGATAACAGAGCATCAGCCAGGGCATCAGGCGCCAGGCAATTTTGCGATAGGTGATATCGCGCGCAGCAGAGGCTGCGCTCAGATTAAGCGTGGTCATGGTGTTCACTCCCGAGGTTAGCCCGCCAGGCGTGCGGGCAGGGAAGGGCGCTATTTAATGGATCAGCATGCCGCCGTTCACATCCAGCGTGATGCCGGTGAGATAACCGGAGAGATCGCTGGCGAGAAACAGCGCAGCGTTGGCGACGTCACTGGCGGACCCAAGGCGGCCGAGCGGAATTCCGTCGAGAATGGCGTGGCGGCGTTCATCCTGTAACAGGCCACCAGTGATGTCCGTCTGGATCAGACCGGGCGTCAGGGCATTAATGCGTATCTGGTCAGGGCCAAATTCGCGCGCCATCGCTTTAGTCAGGCCCAGAACGCCCGCTTTAGCGGCACTGTAGTGCGGGCCGCCGAAAATCCCGCCGCCGCGCTGTGCTGAGACCGAGGACAGGCAGACGATGCTGCCGCCTTTCTGCTGCTGCATGGTGGGGATCACCGCCTGAGACATCAGCAGCGTGCCGCGCAGATTGACATCAAGAATACGGTTGTAATCCTCGATGCCGATTTCCAGTGTTTTAACCGGCTGAGTAATACCTGCATTGTTGACCAGCACATCAATACGGCCGAAGTGCTCAAGAACCTGGTCGATGGCACGACGAACAGAGAGGGGATCGGTCACATCGGTGGCCAGGCCGAGATGCCCCTCACCACAAGACTGTGCGCTGGCCTGGGCGGCCTGCAGATCTAAATCGAGCACCACCACGCGCGCACCATGCTGAGCAAAACAGGCGGCTGTAGCCCGGCCAATGCCGCGCTGAGAGGCGGCACCTGTAATAATCGCAACTTTGTTTTCGAGTAACATTGTCCACTCCAGAAAAATAATTATTAGTGGTTCGGTATCGCTACCGGCAGGGTCACGATCAGAATTGATAAAGCGGCTAATATTGGCAATGCAAAAAAATTCATTTGATGCTGAATGAATTTGTTGGTTTGATGCAGTTAACAATTCTGCGATTTAAAAATGGGCACACATCACAAAATTCCAGTGTGGAGAGGCGGATGGAAAAGCAGTCTGATCACTTACCTTCGATTAAATCACTGCGGGTTTTTGAGCAGGTGGCCCATTTTGGTAATGTCGCGCGTGCGGCCGAGGAATTAAGTATTACGCCTTCGGCGGCCAGTCATCAGCTGGCAAAACTGGAGCGTGAACTGGGCTGTATTCTGTTTAATCGTTCGGCAAAGGGCGTAGTGCTGACGCTGTCGGGTGAGCATTACCTCAGGGAGATTGGTCCGATACTGCTGAGTCTGACGCAGGCGACTGCACGCATCAGTAACGAGAAAGCCCGCAGCAACCTCAGGATCCACTGCGCGCCCAGTTTCGGTCTGCTGTGGCTGTTGCCGCGCATCCATAAATTTCGCGACAGCTATCCCGAGTTCCAGCTCACGCTCTCCTGCTCTTACGAGAATTTATCTTTCAGCCGCGACAATATTGATATTGCGATACGCCATGGATTCCCGGACTGGAACTCATTCGAGATTAAAACGATCCGCCCCGAAAGAATGTCGGTGCTGGCCTCGCCTGAGTATCTGAAAAAACATCCTGTTAATCAGGCCGCTGATTTAATTCATCATGCGCTGATATTATCGGAGTCGCCGCTTATTCAGTGGCCGCAGTGGTTTGCTTCTCAGCAATTACCTCAGCCAGATAAAGAGTGGTTATTTCGCTTTGATCGCTCTTATATGAGTCTTGAGGCGGCGATGTTAGGCCACGGTCTTATATTTGAAAGTGAATTGCTGGCGGAGGATTATCTGCGCAGTGGAAAACTGGTCAGAGTCTTGTCCGAACAGGAGAGTCTGCCCGTCAGCGCCCATCATCTGGTCTTCCCGCGTGGATTTGCCCAGTTTCCCCGCGTCGCGCATTTCCTGAGCTGGATCCAGCAGGAACTGAAAGTGTTAACCTAATGTTAAAATAACTTTCACGACGTCATTATTGCGCTGGTTTATTTATCCGGTTAACTATCCCTGTTATAAAAATCGCATTGCTAAAGCTAACTTTTAAATACCGTCTACACTTCTTTACCCACTCGGTAAATATGTTCCATTTCTATTCCGTATGAAATTTAATCAAACGGATGTTTAACTAATTAATGGCAGGGATATTATGAGTACGAATACACCAGACTCTGGTGAAGCGGGCGATCACGCGCCTGCGGATACGGTACGCCAGCGCATTTTTTTAGTGGTACTGGTTGCCACTATGGGCGCGCTGGCTTTTGGTTATGACACCGGGATTATCTCGGGTGCATTACCCTACATGACCTCACCACCCGATCAGGGTGGACTTGGACTGAACTCATTCACTGAAGGGCTGGTAGCCTCTTCGCTGGTGTTCGGTGCCGCGATCGGCTCTTTCCTGAGTGGTTTCTTCTCTGACCGGTTTGGCCGGCGTATTACACTACGCAGCCTGGCGGTTATTTTTGTGCTGGGTTCACTGGGAACAGCGCTGGCGCCTTCTGTCAACGTCATGGTGGCAATGCGCTTCCTGCTGGGGATTGCTGTCGGCGGCGGTTCCTCTACCGTGCCGGTTTTTATCGCCGAAATTGCCGGACCGCGCCTGCGTGCGCCGCTGGTCAGCCGCAATGAGCTGATGATCGTTACCGGACAGCTCATTGCTTATGTTGCCAGTACGCTGCTGAGCTATCTGCTGCATGATGAGCACCTGTGGCGCTATATGCTGGCAATTGCCATGGTACCGGGTCTTTTGCTGTTTATCGGCACGTTCTTCGTTCCCGCCTCTCCACACTGGCTGGTCGCGGAAGGGCGTCTGAAAGAGGCTAAAAAGATCCTGAAGTATCTGCGTGAAACGCCGCGTGAAGTGCGCCATGAGATGGCGCAGATGAAGAAGCAGGCGAGGGCGGCGGAACGTGGGCCGGATGCGAAAACCCTGATCCGTGAAAAGTGGGTGATTCGCCTGATGGTTATCGGCGTCGGTCTGGGCTTTGTCGCCCAGTTCACCGGGGTAAATGGTTTTATGTATTACACCCCGATCATCCTTAAACAGACCGGACTTGGCACCAGCGCCTCGATTGCCGCGACCATCGGTAACGGCGTGGTCTCAGTGGTGGCGGCGATTGTAGGTATCTGGGCGGTTAGTCGCTTCCCGCGCCGGACGATGCTGATTACCGGCCTGTGTCTGGTGGTCGCTTCGCAGATTATGCTGGGCAGCGTGATGACCTTTATCGCTCCCAGCCTTATGCAGAGCTACCTCGCCCTGGCCTGTATTCTGCTGTTCCTGTTCTGCATGCAGATGTGCATCTCCCCGGTCTACTGGCTGATGATGTCGGAACTGTTCCCGATGCAGTTGCGCGGCGTGTTAACCGGCGGCGCTGTCTCACTACAGTGGATCTTCAACGCGATAGTCGCCTTTGGTTTTCCACCGATAATGGAATATGCCGGCAGCACCACCTTCTTTATCTTTGCCGCGATTAATGTCGGGTCGCTGATCTTCGTGATGGCGATGGTGCCAGAGACGCGGGGCAAAAGCCTGGAAGAGATTGAGTCACACATGAAAGAGAAGTTTGGTGAAAAGCCAAAAGAGGCTGAAGCCTCCTGAGTCTCCCACCGGATTCAGCCCACCGGCTGAATCCGGTTTTACCTCCTTATCGCCTTATCTTGTTACCTCCTTATCTTCTTACTAACCGTTGCACCGCATTTCCCCGTCCTTATCCTCACTAAGTACCATCAGACAACATTCACTGTAATCAGCCATTTTTCCTCGATTAATTTCCATACAGTTCTGGCGATTTCAGGCTGAAATCGCCAGAAACTGACTTAATGAACTGTCGTTATTGTCTTCAGAAATCCCCGGTTAAGCGAAGCATGACCGCTGACAAAGATTGCCTCAGGCTCTGCGCTATACTCATTTTTCATCTGCTCCGCACGCTGACCGGTACGCACTATGAAAATTTCAACCACGACGGCAGTTTTTGCCGCATTGCTGACTGCTGCGCCATTGCATGCTGAAAACACACCAATCTCCTCCTGGTGGAATGGATTCACTGACGATGTTGCGCAGACCTGGAACGCGCCTCAGCATACCGATCTCTACCTGCCATTTATCAGCTGGCACGCCCGCTTTATGTACGACAAAGAAAAAACCGATAACTATAACGAGAATCCCTGGGGAGGCGGTCTGGGCATTTCCCGCTACAGCGACAGCGGCAACTGGAGCGCGCTTTATGCAATGGCTTTCAAAGACTCACACAATGAGTGGCAGCCGATTGTCGGTTATGGCTGGGAGAAGGGCTGGTATCCTGGTTCGAATCAGGACTTTCGTCTTGGCGCGGGATTAACCGCCGGTATCACTGCACGCGAAGATTTTGGTAACTATATTCCGCTACCGATTATTCTGCCGCTGTTCTCTGCCGGTTATAAGGCGCTGAATGTACAGTTCACCTATATTCCGGGCACGTACAATAATGGCAACGTGCTGTTCGCGTGGTTTCGCTATGCATTTTAATTTTTCAGGAAAGGATTTATGACCCGGAGGTGGAAAACCGTCACCCGCAGGCTCTGGCGTCTTGCGATTGTGTCTGGAGTATTGTTACTGCTGCTACTGATTATTCGAATCTATGAAGCGGAGCGCGGGCCGGAGTTACATCGCTGGCACACCTGGGTCCCGCATGAACTGACAGTGGAACAGCTTGATAATGCGACCTATGCTGACTACCTCAAGGCCGAAAATCATCTGTTCGACGAGATGAAGCAACAGGTCAGTGACCGACTGGATGCGGAAGAAAAAACGCCACTCAACCGATACTATGCTGGCAGCATGATCTATCCGGGGCATTTCGCGCAGGACTTGAACCGTTCCTATATTCTGCAACCGACGGGCAGGCCGCGCGGTGCGGTAGTGCTGTTACATGGACTGACCGACAGTCCTTACAGTCTGCGGCATGTGGCAGAGGCTTACCGTCAGCAGGGTTATGTGGCGGTGGCGATACGGTTACCGGGTCACGGTACGGTGCCTGCGGGTCTGACCGATGTTGACTGGCAGGACTGGATGGCCGCCACACGCCTGGCGGTGCGGGAAGCGACCCGGCTGGCGGGCACGCAGACGCCGCTGCATCTGGTGGGTTTCTCGAACGGCGGGGCGCTGGCGGTAAAATATGCGCTCGACAGCCTGGGCGATCACACGCTGCGTCGTCCGCAGCAATTGATTCTGTTATCGCCGATGATCGGTGTGACTCGTTTTGCCCGGTTCGCAGGTGTTGCCGGGTTGCCCTCTGTTTTCCCTGCCTTTTCGAAAACGGCCTGGCTGAATATCGTGCCGGAGTTTAATCCGTTTAAATACAACTCTTTTCCGGTTCACGCTGCCCGGCAGACCTATTTGCTAACGCAGGCGCTGCAGAAAGAGATCCTGCAATATGCGCGTAATCAGCAGCTCTCCGGTTTCCCGCCCGTGCTAACCTTTCAGTCGGTCATGGATTCCACCGTCAGTACGCCTTCGGTCATCCGCTCGCTCTATAATTATCTGCCAGTGAACGGCAGCGAACTGGTGCTGTTCGATATCAATCAGGCGGTCAGCGTCAGTCCGTTATTCCGCCACTCCTCATATACCGCGGTTAATCAGCTGTTGCCTGCGGCGCGTCGGAATTACTCATCCACGGTGATCACCAATGCCTCCGCCACCTCGCTGGAAATGGTGACAAAAAACGTTCCCGTGGGAGAGATGCAGGAACGGATTCAGCCGCTGGCAATTGCCTATCCTGCGGGTCTCTACTCGCTGTCGCACGTTGCGATTCCGTTCCCGGCCGAGGATGGGTTATATGGCAGTGCGCCCGCGCAGAAGAATGAGTTTGGTATCAGTTTTGGGACGTTGTCACTGCGCGGCGAGAGTGCAGTGCTGATTGTCGGGCTGGACTCAATTATGCGCGCCACCTCTAACCCGTTTTATCCTTATATGATTAACCGAATCGATCACCACATCAGTTGTAGCGACAAGCCGCAACTTGCGGCCTGCCTCAGCAGTTTCTGAATCAGTACAGCATCAGGCCCGCATCGTGCGGGCCTGATGTTAAATAGCGTTCAGCTTTTCCATCACATCATCCGACAGTTCCAGGCTGCCGCTGGCAAGATTCTCTTTAAGATGTTCCGGGGAAGAGGTGCCTGGAATCAGCAGAATATTTGGCGATCGCCGCAGCAGCCACGCAAGTGCGACCTGCATCGGCGTGGCATTCAGGGATGCAGCCACTTCATTAAGCTGATCCGACTGCAACGGAGAGAAGCCGCCCAGCGGGAAGAACGGCACATACGCAATTCCCTGCTGCGCCAGCTGATCCACCAGCTCATCATCCTGTCGATGCGCCAGGTTATACATATTCTGCACGCAGACAATCGGCGTCATCGCCTGAGCTTCTGCGATCTGCGTGGCGGTAACGTTACTCAGGCCAATATGGCGAATCAGTCCGCGTGCCTGTAACGCCAGCAGCGCCTCCAGTTGTGGCTTCAGAGAGCCTTCTTTCGGCCTGGCCGGATGCAACATACTGCGCAGGTTCACCACTTCAATCACATCCAGCCCCAGGTTGCACAGGTTATCTTCAACTGCCTGCGTCAGCGCCTCTGGCTCCATCGACGCCAGCCAGCCGCCTTTGGCGTCGCGTCGGGCACCCACTTTGGTGACGATGCAGAGATCCTGCGGATAGGGATGTAGCGCCTTTTTAATCAGCTGGTTGGTTTCGTGCGGACCGTAAAAATCGCTGGTGTCGATATGATTAACGCCTGCCGCGACAGCGTCGCGCAAAACCCGGATTGCCCGGGCTTCATCTTTTACCGGGCCGAACACGCCCGGCCCGGCCAGTTGCATTGCGCCGTAGCCGATACGGTTAACTTCACGATCGCCTAACGTAAAAGTCATGGTGGTGTTTGACATGAAAACCTCCTGCGTGAATGTAGATCAATTGTAACGGTGATTCAGCTGTGCAACTATCCGGTGAAATCAGGACAGACTGTACGGGGTGATGCACAATGGCGATCGATATGGCGCTGCTGGATGCCGTCGTGGCGGTGGCAAAAGCGGGAGGGTTTAGGGAAGCGGCACGCGTCACCGGCAGCAATGCGTCACGCCTGAGCGATGCGGTACGACGGGCGGAACAACAGCTGGGCATTCGTCTGTTTCACCGCACCACTCGCACCGTGGTGTTAACCGAAGCGGGCAGGGCGCTGATGGAACGTCTGCTGCCCGCGATCAATGAAGTTAACGCCGCGCTGGATGCGGTTAATCGCTACCGTAACACCCCTGGTGGCACGCTGCGGCTGAATGTGCCGGTCAGTGCTACGCGGCTGGTACTGCCCGCGCTGGTGCCGGAATTTTTGCAGCGTTATCCCGACATCCGGCTGGAAATTGTGGCGGAGAGCAGCGTGCAGGATGTCTTTCGTGACGGTTGTGACGCCGGGATTCGTTATGATGAGCGGCTGGAGCAGGATATGGTGGCGATGCCGATTGGCCCCAGACAGCAACAGTTCGCGCTGGCGGCTTCTCCGGCTTATCTGGCAGAACATGGCCGACCGGAACATCCGCGCGACCTGATCCATCATCGCTGTCTGCGTGGCCGTTATGCCAGCGGCATCATGGCTGACTGGACCTTCAGCCACGAGGGCGAAGAGATCAGCGTTGAAACCAGCGGGCCGCTGGTGGTTTCGGTCGGTGGCGCAATGGATCTGGCGGTGGAGGCGGCCATCGCCGGAAGCGGCGTGATATATCTGTTTGACGAGTGGCTCAGGCCAGCCCTTGACAGCGGCAGGCTGGAACCGCTGCTGCAACCCTGGTGGCTGACTTTCTCCGGTCCGTGGCTCTATTACAACGATCGCCGCCTGATCCCCGCCCCGCTTCAGGCATTTATCGACTTTGTGCGCGAAAAAAACGGACGCGAAAAAAACGGGCGCGAAAACAACTCAGCTATACCAGCTAAACCCCTGTGGCACCCGTGAAAATCCGGCATGTCGCAACGCGTTAAGCAGCGGGGACCGCGAAACCGGTTCACCATCTACCTTCTCAAGCGTGAAACTCGCGGGCTTTTCACGCTTCAGTGCCAGGCCCAGCGCCGCCACCGCGACCTGCTGCAGCGCGGGATCGTCGATGAATGTCAGCAACTCTTTGCCTCCGGGCGT
Organism: Pantoea sp. X-Soil-ISGK-285; assembly: GCF_059730815.1. Classification (NCBI taxonomy): domain Bacteria; kingdom Pseudomonadati; phylum Pseudomonadota; class Gammaproteobacteria; order Enterobacterales; family Erwiniaceae; genus Pantoea; species Pantoea sp. X-Soil-ISGK-285. Next base: position 17,373 of record NZ_AP035939.1, read on the forward strand.
CAGATAAAGCACCAGCGCGCCGCCTGCAATCACCACGCGGCCCCCCTGACGGCGTGTCGGGCGGATGCCGCTGGCGTGAAGCGGCCAGCTCAGCAACGCGCCAAACGGATTCGCCGGGTCCGGTGCGGCCAGCGCCACCGCCTCTGTCGCGGTCAGCGGCTTTTCTGCCAGCTCCCGCAGCCGCTCAATGGTGTTATGGTCGGCAAACTGCGCGCCACCCGCACCAGCGACAAACCGGCCACGCAGCAATCGTCCGGCATCTTCCATGCTGCGTAATACCGGCTGTAACGCCGGGAATCCTCCGGGGATCTGCTCCGATATCGCGCTACCCCGGCTGATCACCCCATAACGGTCGAGAAGATTTTCCACCATCGACAGGGCCAGCCGGGCAGGAGCAACCTCCTGTCGGTTAACCCGCGACCAGCGACCAGCCAGCGTGTTGACCGCCGGTCGGCGTGCAGAAAGTGCGCCCGGGGTGAAGCGCTGACCAAAACGGGTGCGCAGGGTACGCGCGGGACGTGAACGGGGGGCGCCTGGCGTGGTCAGCAGCCCACGCACCGCAATCCAGCTATCGGCAGTGACATAGCCCTGCCACACCAGTTGCCACAGGGCAGCATAAATATCGGTGGTTTGCGTCTCTGCCTCGTCCATCTGTGCCATGATCTCATGAACAAACCACGAGCCACCCCGGCTCAATGCGTCGAGAGTCGCCTGCTGAATCGGCGTCAGAGGCTGTGTGGTGTCAATCACCGGCAGTGTTTCAGCGGCATATTCCGTGAGGTGCAGCGAAATCAACCCATCATTCTGACCCAGCGCTTTATGTCCGCACCAGGTAACCTCGCCACTGGCTAACAGTTCATCGAGCATCGCGGGCTGATAGTCGGCTATCCTGGCGCGCAGGATTTGTGACTCCCACAGCGAGGCCGGTAGCGGCACGCCCGCAAGTTGCTCAACTACCCGCAACAGCCCGTTAACCCCGTGATGCTCTTCACGCTGCGTGTTAAGCACACCGTGACGCTCCAGCAGCAGGTTGATCCAGGCGGCAGGTGGAACAGGCCGGGTTGCTTCACGTGCTGATTGCAGTGAACGTAAGCGTAACCGTTTGAAGATCTCTGTGGAAACCCACTCCGTATCCGATGCGCCCTCTGGCGAACCCATATTGAGCAGGTTGCCCTGCTGATGCAGGGAGAGCAGCACCTCATTCACAATGGCGATACCCAGACCAAAATACGTGGCCAGCTGTCGGGCAGTGAACAGGGTATGGGTTCGGGCGTAGCGGTTAATGAGATCGCGTAGCGGATCGGCCTGCGGCTCCAGAAATGTTTCGGGCAGATCGTCAGGCAGTACAACGGCCAGTGCATCGCGCAGGCGGGCTGCATCTTCAATGATCGCCCAGCGCTCTTCACCGGCAAGGGTGACCGTAATCATTCGCTGCGCGGCAGCGAACTGCGTTATGGCTTCCGCGATCTGCTGGGCGTTGCCACTGAAACGTGCCGCAATACCGGCAACCGGGAGCGGGCCAAGATCGCGCAGCAGATCGATAATGCCTTCGGCGTGTTGTGCCTGATAGCGGGAATCAATGCGCTGCAGTTCCTGTTCAACCTGCTCAACGACGTCAGGTGCCAGCAAATCACGCTTGCTGGTCTGGCCGAGCAGCTCACCCAGCAGGTTACTGTCGAGCGCCAGCAGTGAGGCGCGCCGTTCTGCCTGAGGGGCGTCGCTGGCGTAAATAAACTCTGCAACATAGCCAAACAGCAGCGGCGCGGCAAAAGGGGAGGGCTGTTCGGTCGTCACCTCGACCAGCTTTACCTTTCCCTGTGCCATCTGTTCCATCAGCTGGTGCAGGGCAGGCAGATCGTAGACATCCTGCAGACATTCGCGTGCGGTTTCGATAAGGATGGGGAAATCGTCATACTGTCGTGCAACTTCCAGCAACTGACCGGCGCGCAGCCGCTGCTGCCAGAGCGGCGAACGTTTGCCCGGATTACGCCTCGGCAGCAGCAGAGCGCGTGAGGCACATTCACGGAAGCGGGCGGCAAACAGCGCCGACTGACCGACACTCTCAGTGACCTCCCGGGTCAACTGGTCGGCGTCGAACATAAACAGGTCAGCGCCGGGTAACACTCCCTCGCTGGCGGGAAAGCGGGCCACGATGCCGTCATCGCTGGCCGCAACAGAAGCATCAATGCCCAGGCGTTGCTGGATTCGGGCGGCAATCGCCAGCGCCCAGGGCGCATTGACCCGCTTTCCCCAGGGCGAATGCAGGATCACCCGCCAGTCGCCGATTTCGTCACGGCAGCGTTCGATCAGCAATGTGCGATCGTCCGGCAGTACGCCGGTCGCGGTGCGTTGTTCAGCCAGCAAAGCCAGCAGATTCGTGACTGCGCGGGCATCCAGCCCCAGCGCGCGCAACTGCTCCTGCGCGTCTACCGGTGAAGCCGCACTCAGATGACGCAGAAACAGCCCGAGGCTGGCACCCGATTCAGCCGTGCGGCCCACACCTTCTCCGCGCCAGAAAGGCAGACGAGCCGGACGACCTGGCGCAGGAACCACCAGTACCTGGTCGTGGGTAATCTGCTGAATCCGCCACGACGTTGCGCCCAGGGTAATAATGTCATTGACCCGCGACTCATAGACCATCTCTTCATCCAGCTCGCCGACACGACGTGAGCCAGCCTGCTCTTCGCCTTCCGGCAGAATGACGCTGAACATGCCGCGATCGGGAATGGTGCCGCCGCTGGTCACGGCCAGATGCTGAGCGCCGGGTCGCGGCGTCAGCAGTCCGCTCTGACGATCCCACACCAGCTGCGGCCGCAGCTGAGCAAAAGCGTCTGAGGGAAACTTACCCGCCAGCATATCGAGCGTGGCATCAAACAGCCGACGCGACAGAGTGCGAAACGGATCGGCCCGACAGACCTGCGCATACCAATCATCGACCTGTAAGGGATCCATTGCGACGGCCGCCAGGGTTTGCTGCGCCAGGATATCGAGCGGGTTACGCGGCGGAGCCAGCGCATCGAGCTGGCCCGCACGCATCGACTGCAATATGACGGCCGAATCCAGCAGATCGCGCCGGGTGCGCGGAAACAGGATGCCGGTTGATACGCCGCCAACCTGATGTCCGGCGCGTCCCACGCGCTGCAGTGCGCTGGCGACTGAAAGCGGTGCGCCCACCTGGATCACCAGATCCACCGGCCCCATATCAATGCCCAGTTCAAGACTGGAAGTCGCCACTACGCAGCGCAGTCTGCCCAGCTTCAATGCGGCTTCAATCTCGCCTCGCTGCTCCTTCGAGACGGACCCGTGGTGCGAGCGGGCAATAAGATCGTCACTGTCGTCCGGTTCTGCATCCCGTTCGCCAGCGGTTGTCTGCTGCGCCAGATAACGCGCATTGAGCCGCGCAGTCAGCTTTTCCGCCAGGCCACGCGAATTCACAAACACCAGCGTGGCGCGATGGGACATGACCTTCTGCAGAATGCGCGCTTCAATGTGCGGCCAGATCGAACCGCTGGCAGAGGTGGCTTCCCCGGTCAGGTCATCGGGGCTGGCGATATCGGTCATATCTTCGACCGGAACCTCGATGGTCAGGTGCAGCGTCCGATCGGCGGCCGGATTAACGACCTGAACGGGCTGACAGCCGCCAAGGAAGGCGGCGACCCGCTCAACCGGCCGTACCGTAGCGGAAAGCCCGATACGCTGGGCGGGCTGTGGCAGCAGCGCATCCAGCCTCTCCAGGCTCAGCGCCAGCTGGGAACCCCGCTTCGATCCCGCCACCGCATGCACCTCATCGACGATGACCGTGGTCACGCCCTGCAGCGTTGTTCGCGCTTTTGAGGTCAGCATCAGAAACAGTGATTCGGGTGTGGTGATCAGGATATCGGGCGGGCGGCGCACCAGCCTGGCGCGCTCTGCACCGGGCGTATCGCCTGATCGCATTCCGATATTCAGAGTGATCTCTGGCTCATTCAGCGCCTGCCGCTCAGCGTAAACGCCTGCCAGCGGCAGATTAAGGTTGCGCTGTACGTCCGCGGCCAGCGCTTTAACCGGTGAAATATAGAGAATGCGAGTGGTCGTTTCACTTGCAGGTGAGGGCTGGGTGGTTCGGAACTGAAACAGCGTGTCGATGGCGGTGAGGAAGGCCGCCAGCGTCTTCCCTGAACCGGTCGGGGCGATCACCAGCGCATGTTCTCCGCTGGCTATCGCCTGCCATGCCGCCTGCTGCACCGGCGTGGGTGCAGCAAAGGTGGCAGAAAACCAGCGTCGTGTGGCGGATGAGAACCGGGCTAAAACCGCATCAGATTGGGATTTCGACATCATACTCACGGTATCACGCAGCAACTGCGCCTGAAATTAATCCGTTGAGTGTAAGTGAAAATTGCCGTTTGTGGATGACGCGGCAGATATCTGGCCGCGTCGGGCGGATTTATTAACTGGCCGCTCCGGCTAAAGCGCGACCTCTGATCGCCAGCAGCGACACCAGTGCCAGCACGATGATAGTCATGCCATAGAACCAGGCGGTCTGGTTCAGCCCGATATGGGGCGCTGCCATTCCGGCGGCAATCGCAGGCAGGGCAAAGGCGAGATAGCTTTTGATCAAAAAGGCGGAGAACAGTCCGGCGCGTTCATGACTTTCAGCTAACTGCATAATGATCTTCAGCACGCTGGAGAAAATCGATCCAAATCCCTGACCCGCAATGGCAGTGCCGAGATAGAGCCAGGCCACGCTGTGCAGAGAAAGGCCCGCAAGAGTGACGCTGACGCCCGCTATCAGCATCAGCGTACCGATAACTAATGCCCGCGCAGGCGGTAACGGGCGAAAGAGAAATACTGCCGCCGTTGCGCTCAGCATCAGCGTCGCTACAATCGAGCCGCCGATAAAAGGCGATGTCAGGCCGGTTGCGTTCGCCACCATTGAGGGCATCAGTGAAAGGTAAAATCCGCCCAGCATCCAGGTTGCGATATTAACCGGCGTCACCATTAACAGCGGGCCCAGCGCGCGTCGCGGTATGCTGACCTGAGGTCGCAGTGCGGCCAGAACACCCGGCTGAGGCGCAATGGTTTCTGGTATTAGCGGCAACAGCGCCATGGCAACCAGCATCAGTATCAGCAGCAGCGCGTAAAGCGTCACCGTGGGAAAGGGCGCAAAGGTGACCAGTATGCCGCCCGCCAGCGTGCCCAGCGTCATCCCCAGAAAGGCGGTGAATGAGTTCAGCAGTGGCCCACGGGTTTTACTGGCGTCAATCAGGCTGGCACCAAAGGTCGGCAAGGCAATACCGGTAGCAAAGCCCTGCACCAGCCGGGCGGCGATTAAGGTGGTGGCAGAGTTGGCAGTCATAAAGATCACCAGCGCGATCGCATTGATCGCCAGCGCCAGCAGCATCAGGGGACGGCGGCCGGTATAGTCGGACACTTTACCCACCGTCAGCAGCGCGGCCAGCAACGCGAAAGCATAGGCGCCAAAGATCAACGTCAGCATGGTCGGCGTCAAATGGAATAGGCTGCGATAAAGTGGGTAGAGCGGCGTTGGCGCACTGCTGGTGGCGGAGATCAGCGCCGCACCGGTAAAACTGAAAAGCGTGGTGCGGGCAGCAGCCTGAGGCGTCAATGTGGGATTCATGGAAATCACCTTAATGCAAAGTATTAGCTTTTAATAAGGTATACGTCTATCTGTACCTTAATGCAATATCTTTGCTTTAACGTTTATTGCGGTGGGGCTGAAGGCGTGTCTGAGAGTTTGTAACGGTGAGAGCTCTTCAAGGTGTTACGTCTGCTTTTTGACAGAGGCAAGCCTTTTATCAGGATATTTGATGTACTGACCCTCTACTGACGGGAGTTCATGTGCTGGCAGAGGCACGTTGACTTTGGGCCACCGTGACTTTATAGATAAGCTCAAACCTTTATAAATTTAATTTGGGGAAAAGGGCGCATGCTATTGCAGGAAAGCCTTAAACAGGAAGTTACTGAAGCAGTCAAAAAATCACTCACCTTCGATATTTTTTATCAGAGAATACGGCCTGATATATCAGCTTTCGTGGCTGCAACGTCACAACTGCCATTGAAAAGTCTTGATGACTGGGAGCGATTAATACGCTGGCAGATTGACTCATCTTTTTATACATCAGGTTATAAACGGACAGGTGCTGAGATCCAGCAGGTGGGTTCTCTCAGGTGGATGGACTTATGTCATGCAGATGGTTTTCGGCGGGAACGCGCATTACGAACATTATCAGTTGGTGCACCCAACAGTTTTTTATTTGCCTTAGCCGTCAGAAGGTTAAATGATTGGGTTCCTCAGGTGAGAGAAGCCGCCCGTGAAGCACTTCCCTCAATCGCAGCAGCTTCTGACCCGGAAGTTATCGTGGATGTCTTGTTTATAACGCTTCCCTATTGGACCTCATGGGGAAGAGCGGGTGAGAAGGAACACGAGGTGCTGACAGACATTATTTCAATGGAGAACGTCACTGCCTCTCTGAAAAAAAGACTTATCTGCACTTCTTCGGGGCCTGCTGCAACTGTCTTTACCCAAGCAGGACGCACGTCAGTATTAGATAATTTTCTGTCTGAGATTGCTGAATCCTCCATTCAGCCCTCACTGCGTGCGAAGGCGTACCGCTGCCTGTTCGAAGGCAAAATTATCTGGTCCGAGGGGATGGAATGGAAGTGGATTGATAAAGCCTTTGGCGTACGACGGCGTGTACCTGTTTTAAATGAAAAAACAATAGCCGTTTCCAGGCCTTTTATTGATATCTTAAGGATGGCCATACTTGACCGCTCACCGATGGTACGGCGTATAGCCGGAGAAATGCTGATTAAAGAATTAGAAAATATATGTGATGAAGCCTTTTCCATGGCCACTCAACTGGCTTCCGATATATCAGAATCTGTAGCGGAACGAGGAAGGTTTGCACTGGTCTGCTTAAAAAAGGATAAGTGAGGCTTTAATTAAACAAGCTAAGCAATATGATTGTCGCAGGAGCCTTTAGGGTAATCTCTGTCCGCCATAAAGAATCATGGTAAATTTCATGTTGTCATGTGCTTTTCGGGTTGTTTATCAATAATGTTTCGGCGAGTCTCACTGTTAATAACAATCAGGGAGCCAGATGATGAAGATAGCTGAGATCGATCATATCCATCTCTACGTTGAAAATATTGAACAGGCAGAAAAGTGGTACAACGAGATCCTGGGCTTTGAACGCGACCCTTCACTGTACTTCTGGTTTGAACAGGGTGGGCCGCTGGTCATAAGAAATAACAGGGCATCCCTCTCTCTTTTCCTGCGAAAATCTCAGCCACCAGGCCATACGGTGGCTTTCGGGGTGGCAGCCTCATCTTTCAACGAACTTATGCCTGTACCCCGTAAGAATAAAATCCCAGCGTCAGTGACCACGACGTGTCGATGTCCGTCTATTTCAGCGATCTCAGTAATAATAAAATTGAAGTGACCTCTTACGACTACCTGCATGCAAAGCAGATACTGGAGAGCTTTACGTAACGCTATCGCTGTTTGCGCTTAGAGGCGTGACTGCAGGCGCACGATGATCTCCGTTCCGAAAGTATAAGTACTTCACTCATCGGCACGCCGGATGAAGTGAAGCTTCCTGGCCCTGAACGGCGATCAGTAAAGTGAGTTCTTCAATCGTTCGGGCAGCGCTTTGTCGTAGGCATCGCCATCAATTTCTGCAATCTGTTTGAGAATCGAACCGGTGCTGGGCAACGACTGCCGTGAGATCTGCGTTTCGGCATCCCATAATCCGGAGCGAATAATCGCCCGGCTGCACTGAAAGAAAACGCTCTCCACAGTGATGCGCAATACGGTTTTTGGCAGCTGATTGTTGATGGCAAAGCGCTCAAGCAGCGCCGGGTCGGTGCTGATTGCTGCCGTGCCGTTCACGCGCAACGTCTCGCCAATGCCAGGGATGAGAAAAAGCAGCGCTACCCGATTGTCATGCAGAATGTTGCGCAGGCTGTCGATGCGGTTATTGCCGCGTCTGTCGGGTAATAACAGGGTCTTGTCATCTTCGATTTCGATAAATCCGGCCGGATCGCCGCGCGGTGAAACATCCAGTCCCTCAGGTCCCGACGTTGCCAGCGCCACAAAAGGCGAGGCGGCGATAAACGGACGATAGGCGGGATGAATATGATCCGTCTCTTTAGCGACAGAGGGCCGGGCGACCGTGCCGTAAAGACCTTCAAGTTCGGTAAGTTCAGTGATAATGCTGCTCTGTTCAGCCATTTTTGCACTTTCCTTTCACTATTCAGATCCTCATGACGCTGAAGGTGAGACTACACAGACCCGACGCGCCAGTTTAAGCAGCACTTTAACACCCATGCAGCGTATTCAGAACCCGTGCGCCACCCTCTATGGCAATCGCCCCAGGTGAATCCGTCTTCCCGCCGCTAAAACAGCTTATTACCTGGGGCGGCAACCTCTTTCCACCCTTTACCAATATCAGAAGCACAACACAACGTAGTGACAGCCTCTGATGAGAGGTCCATTTTCTGCAATCAGATGAGCACGAAAACCGCGACTTGTGCACTGAAATTAGCCGCCGTTCGTTAAGAGTATTAACAGAGTTGGTGACAGCAGAAGTTGCTGATATAAAGAGTAAAGATTGCTTATTCAGCACCCAAAAGGAGCGCAGGATGGTTTGGGAATCAGAGCGGCTGCTCTACAGATATACTCTTCGTGAGGATCTTGACGACCTCTTCAGAATCTATGGCAACCCCGAAACGCACAAATTTAACCCGCGAGGTCCATGGCCCGACAGAACGTATGCCATTCAGGCCATAGAGCGCATATTACAGAGCTATCAGGAACAGGGTTTTGGCGACTGGACGATATTTGAGAAAGCCCATCCGGATAAAATTATTGGTTTTGGCGGTGTTTTCAGAAGCCAGTTTGACGGTCGTCAGACGAATAATCTCGGTTACCGGTTTGAGCCTGCTGCCTGGGGAAAAGGGTATGCTACCGAGCTTTCCCGCAGAGCCGTTCGCTACGGATTCGAAGAGGCCGGGCTGAGCATCATTACGGGTGTGACGCGCGAAAACCATCTGGCTTCGCGCCGGGTACTGGAAAAAGCCGGCTTAACCTTTTTGAAAAAGGTCGACGATCCGGAGGGGTTGCCTCCCAGCCTGATGTACACCCTTACACGACGTGACTGGCTTGCGGCTGGCAACATCGTTACCGCATAAGTTTGATCTTTCCCGTTTGTGATTCAGGCGTGGCGAAATCTGCGCCACCTTTTCGCGCAAAGTCCCTTTAAACCCTCTCTTATCCCGCGATTAATACTCCGCTGTGTGGATTACTTTAGCCACCTTAATCAGGGGGAGGCTTTATGGATATTCGTACAATTTTTATTTCAGCAGTTATGGCAGTCAGTCTTTTATGGATAGGCGCATCAGATAACCGTTCGTCACATCTCACCGCCGAGCCGGTTAAATCTGTCCTGAGTAAACTGCAGCCTTGATTCTCAATCGTCCGATAGCACACATTAGCGCCTGCTCAGCCTGAGATGCGGTACACTGCCGGTATCTGTTAATGCAACTTCGTTGCTTTAACCATGACGTTCAGGCTGATAAAAGCGGGAGAAAGAGATGGCGAGGGAGATGATTCGGCAGGGTGGGCGCAGCGCACGTATTCAGGCGGAAGTGCATAACACCGTTAACCGCTTGCTTGAAACGCTTGATCGTTCAGCTATTACAGTACCGATGATCGCCGAACAGGCAGGTGTGACACCTTCCACGATCTATCGGCGCTGGGGCGATCTGTCCCAGTTGCTGGCGGATGTGGCCGTGGCACGGATGCGGCCCATTGCCGAACCGGAAGATACCGGATCGACGGCCGGCGATCTTACCGCGTTCATCCAGCAGTATGCTGAAGAGATGTCGTCCAAAGTCGGTCGTGAGCTTCTGGCTGATGTGATAGGAAGTCAGGCTGAAGTGGCGAGCCAGAAATGCTGTGGGTTTACCTATCAGCATCTTGAAACACTGAAAAGTCGGGCCGAGGCACGCGGCGAATCAGGTTTTGACGTTGATCGCATCATCGATGTGGTCGTGGCGCCGGTGATGTTTCATATTCTGTTCGGCGACCGCGACATCTCAGCAGAATACTGTTCGTCTCTGGTTCAGCGGGCATTTCAGACAGCAGTCAGCGCTGAATAAAGGGCAGGGCGGCTTGCGTGATCAGATGCTGCAAGAGTGCTCGCGCCGGATCGTCACCCTGATCTGAGCGGGCGAGCGCGATACCCAGATAGCCGGGCATTGGCAGCCGGTGTGATTCAATCACCAGCGTCTCCGGCAACCCGGCGCGGGTGCGCAGGGTGATGCCCAGCCCGGCCTGTAATGCCGCCCAGATCCCGCTAAGACTGTGGCTGGTGAACACTACCCGCCACGGAATACCTGCCTTATCCAGCGCCTCGATGGCGCGCGATCGCATGACACACGGCGCATCGAATGCCACCAGCGGCAGCGGCTCGCCGCGCTGCAGATATCCCGCCAGATCAAACGCCGGATGCTGTATCCAGGCTAACGGACACTGACCAATTAACTGCGTGCCAGCCTGCTGCTCTGCCTGCCACAGCAGCGCCAGGTCCAGCTCATGACGGGCCAGCGCCGTAAGCAGCGGCAGATTTCTGTCGACGCGTGCGGTCAGCATCACCTCCGGATGCTGCCGGTTGAACGCGCCGAGAATGGCCGGCATCAACGCCTCGCCAAAATCCTCCTGCATCCCGATGCGTATTTCGCCCTGCAACGCTTCGCCTTTCACTGCCCGCAATGTCTCATCGTTCAGCGACAGCAGGCGTCTGGCGTAACTCATCAGCTGTTCACCGCTGCGGGTCAGCTGCACATGACGCCCTTTTTTCATCACCAGCGCCGTGCCGCATTGCTGCTCCAGTTTCTTAAGCTGCGCACTCACGGCCGAGGCAGACCGACACAGATGCTGTGCCGCCAGGGCAAAGCTGCCGGCATCAATGCCCGCGACGAAACTGCGCAGCGCATCCATATCGAGGGACTCCGGTACCTTGTTCATTATTGTCCTGTAATTATGGATGGTAAGAGCTGATTAATTTGATTTTCAGGATTGAAGGCCTGAGTGACACTCTGTCTCACCACTGAGGAGTGTGCAATGAAAAAATCGCTTGATCGGGAAACACTGGCGCAGCGCGCGCCAAAACTGGCCGAACTGACACAGCAGGTGATGTTTGGCGATATCTGGCAGCGCGAACTGCTGTCAACGCGTGAACGCAGCCTGCTGACACTGGCAACGTTAACCGCGCTGGGGCGGGTCCAGCAGCTGCCGTGGCACATCGATTACGCCCGGCAAAATGGACTGACGCAGGATGAGCTGGTGGAGAGCTTCACCCATCTGGCGTTTTACGCAGGCTGGCCCGCCGCCGTCACCGCGCTGGGTTATCTGGAGGATAATCATTGATGCCCTTTACCCGAATTACCCTGCGTCAGGGCTACAGCGAGGCGGCTCTGCATCAGATTTCCACGCTGCTTCAGCAGGCGCTGGTCGCGGAATTTGACGTTCCTGAGCATGATTGCTTTCAGGTGATTGAGATGCTGCCCGCCGGACAGCGGATATTTGATCGTCACTATCTCAGCGGCGGGCGTAGCGATAATTTCGTGCTGTTTCAGGTGACGGCAGGCCGACCGCGAACGCGGCAACAGAAGCAACGGTTTTATCATTCACTCTGTACGACGCTTCAGGCGGAGATGGCGATCGATCCTGACGACGTGATGATCATCATTCAGTTTAACAGCACCGAAGAGTGGAGCTTTAGCGGCGGCCGGATGCTGGCACAGGAGGCGTTATGATTATCATGCACTACCGTTTTACCCTGCCCGCTGACTACGACATGGGCATCATCGAACAGCGCATCAGTCTGAACGGAGCCCGGCTTGATGGCTTTCCAGGGCTGGTGGCCAAGGCGTATCTCTACACCTGCCGTGATGATGACGGACAGAATGAAAACCGTTATGCGCCGCTCTATTTCTGGCGGGAGGCGAGTGGTATGCAGCGTTTCCTGCAAAGTCCTGGCTTTGCGACGCTGGTCAGGGATTTTGGCTGGCCGATCATCGAAAGCTGGCTGGCGCTTGAGGGGCAGACCCACATGCCGGATCTGGCCGATGCCCGCTTTATAACGCTGAACCGCTGGACGATTCCACCGCATTCAGACCTTACGACACTGCCGGTAACAACAGGGATCAGCGCCTGGGATGTGAGCCGCTGGCAGGGAGTAGACGTTAACGCTTCACACCAGCGCCCCGCTGGCGAGCAGGAAGTCTATCGCATCGGTTATCTGGCGCGGGGCGCAGCCGCCGCGGATCTGCAGCTCTAGCATCGGGAATGTCGCTGCTTTCTACTCACAGGGCAAAAATGGCTTCAATCTCTATGCGCAGGTCAGTGGAGAAAAGTCCGCTGACCTGTACCAGTGAGCTGGCGGGCAGATGCTCGCCGTAGTTGCGATAAAGCACTTCCCGCAGCGCGGTGATCTCTGTGAAAGAGGTGATGAATATCGTGACTTTCAGCAGCGCTGCGAGCGACGTATTCTCAGCCGCGGCAACCGCCCTGAGTTGATTAAAAATTGCTTCTGCCTGTTCAGCCATATCTCCCTGCTGAGCCGCCGTACCGAAAGCGGTCAGCCCAGAGACATACAGCGTTTCGCCATGTTTTACTGCGTGGACATAAGGCGCTTTTACTTCGCCCAGTTGCGGATAATTTTTGCGTTCTGGCATCGTCATATTTTCCTATTTTAAGTGATTTCATACCATACAGGCTACTGGCATTAAAGCAGGCTGAGAGTCGATAGCGGGTTGATGGATGCTTTAGATAAAGAGCATGTTCGGGAAGCCTTTCAGCAAGAGGGAGTGATTAATATTCGCAGCGGGTTGATGCATCTTAACTTTAAAACATGCTTTAAAAGATACAGTACTTACTACTTCAATCTTGTTAGTGCTGTTAGCATCAGCAAGCTTGATAAGCTGGCAATTCATGATAAAAATAATCATTGGCATCTTCCATCTATAGTGAACATCAAGGTAGATAGCCTTAATGTTGAAGAAGCTAATCAGGTCAGCGCAGCACTACAGGTTGAACAGCTTGTAGAAGGAGCAAGAGAATACTATCGGGTAAAAAGACGCCTGACATAAAGCGAAAGGATTCATTTATGCGTAGCTACAGTGAGATTGCGAAGCGTATTGCCAAAATCATCATATCACCTGAATCTGCTATAGGTTTCGTTCATGGTGTCCTTTCTGTGCCTACAGACATAGGCTATTTAGCTTATGGCTTCCTTGATACAGACAGCCGCTATCAACGCGAGACAGAAAAAATCAGGATGGTCGGGGCCATCCGGCACGGCATTCTTGAAAATCACTATTTCATGAAAACTATTGAGACCGTGCTCAATATTTTCAACAGGAACGTGCCAGAACTCAGGCAGAACGCTATTTATAGCAAAACAATGGCTTCAGTTGCTGGTCGGACGCTTACCAACTCACTTATAGCAGGAAGATTAGCCACTACGATTGCGCAACGTAGCTCGTTTCTTGTTGCGGTCAGAGGTGGCTTGATCGGTAATGCCTTATTGATTGGCGGCATGACAGAGAGATGTATCTATACCTCTGAGAAGTTGCTGAAAAACAATCCTGAAGTTTATAACGCCTTACGAACGCGAAACTATGACTTACTTTACTTTTTAGTAGAGCCAGCTCTAAACCCGTTTGTTGAAGCGTTGAATGTGAAGCGCACGCAGGGGCAACAAGCGTTTGAAAAGATTATAGAAATGGTAGAAAAAGAGATCAATGCTAATGCGAAATAATAAGCCTTCCAGGCTGAGCTTAGGTAAACGCATCCTATATAGCCTCATAGAAGCTTCAGGCGCAATTGTAGGCGGTCTATTGCTCTTACTGTGCTGCTACTGGTTCTTTCACTATGAAACCTGGCATGAGCGTTTTATAGCGATTGGATTGTCAGTTTTGGTTGTCTGTTTAATCGGTAAGATTTTACCTGAACGGCCAAATCAGTAACCCCAACGCGGGGATTTAAGGCTGATCAGGCCTTTAGAAAGACCTGAGCGGACTCAGGCTTAAATTCAATCATACGTAGCCAGCGCGAAATCATATGAATGATCCTATCAACACGCCCGTCAGAAATCAGCGCTTCAGCATCTGCTGGCAGGCGAGGTTATCCTGCACGGCGCGCTGCTGTTCATCAGGTGTCAGTTGCTGCAAGCGAGCAATCACGCTGCGGCCCAGCCCCGGTTTATAAGTGATTTTTTGCAGCGCATAATCAGAGTTGCCGCCTTCAATGACGTTCTGCATCTGCCGGTCGAGGGGCTGCTTACTATCATGATCAACCGCGCACAACACCGCGACGTAATACGCCTTATCTTCCTCACTGTCGTGTGGGATAAACCACCAGGCGGCCAGGGCGAGGATCAGCAGCAGGGGCAGGATATATTTTACTTTAGCCATTTTAGTCACCGGTTGAGTGCCGTTAAGTCAGCCGGGTATGGCCAGACGCAGGGCGCGTATCCTGCCACAGTTTCCGCTCACCGTTAATCTCGTTTAGCCGCTGTTGAGGCAATGTTCAGTTTGCTGGCGCTTCAATCAGCGTCGTACTGATTTGCGCACCCGGCATCATCTGCTGTAATCCCGAAACCAGATCGTCGCTGGCCTGTTGCAGCGCGGAGAGCGGCATAGCGGGCAGACTTTCCAGAATGAACCACATCTGCTGCGCGCTGGCATCCAGTCGGGTTCTTACACCCTGACGCCAGTTCCAGCGGCGACAGGTCACGCCCTGATCGTCGCGCCAGATCACTTCACCCGGTTCCGGCGACTCATAAACCACCTCGCCCTCTTTAACGGTATCGAAACGTTCACTGCCGTCAGCAATCACCAGACGTGGCTCGCCAGCATAGGCCGCGATATTTTCACCCCCGACCGGCAGCGCATAACGAACGCTGATGGCGTTATAGAGATCGACAACCGGATCGATGGCAGGCAATGCGCCATCCCGCAGCACACGCTTACGCAATGCTTCTGCCGAACAGGGTGTACGTTTCGCTTTGGCACCAAAGGCTTTAAACACCTCAGCCCAGGCTGCGAGATGCGCGTCTGCCCACGCCGCATCATCATTTAACACCTGCTGGCATGCGCTCTTCAGTGCATCGCTGGCAACTTCTGGTCGGATAATCGGTGTGGCTTCCACCACAATACTCATGGCACGAAAGCCGGGAGCGAGCGCGAAAACAGCGGGAGCGATTGACGGGTGAACAGATAACATCGGATACTCTCTCAGTGACTAATTTATTTCATAGTAATGACCGATGACCAAAAAAGTCAATATAACGACCGATGCGGGTGCCGATGTCGCCAGTGTCAATCAGGCTGTTTCGGACAGCATCAAAAGCTGGCGTAAAAGTCAGAAACTCTCGCTGGATGAGTTATCACGCCGGGCTGGCGTCAGTAAAGGCATGCTGGTGGAGATCGAGAAGGGTGTCGCCAATCCCAGCATTGCCATTCTCTGTAAAGTGGCTGCCGCACTGGGCGTCTCGGTGGCAGATATCGTCAACGTTGCGCATGCGCCTGACGCCTGGCTGATTGAGAACAGCGAAATGCCCCGGCTGTGGCAGGGCGAGCAGGGCGGTTATGCGCAGCTGCTGGCGGGAACCCGTGGGCCGGATATGATCGAGCTATGGCGCTGGCAGATGTTTGCGGGCGAAGCTTTCCGTTCAACCGGTCACTCTTCAGGCACGCTCGAACTGTTGCACGTCGAGCAGGGCACGCTCGCCTTAACGGTGGGTGAGCAGACCCTGGTGGTGCAGCAGGGCTGTGCAGCCGTAGCGCGAACCGATATGCCGCATGCCTATGCCAGTGCCGATCACCTGCCGGTTATCTTCACCATGACAGTGGCCGAACTGCAGCGCTGACGGCGCTATTCTGCGGCGGTCGCTTCGCCTGGACACGCCAGCAGCAGCGTTTTCAGCAACCTTTCCAGTTCGGCACGCTCTGAAGCGCCAAGCGGTGCCAGCAACGCCTCCTGCGTAGCGGTATGGACGCGGAGTGCATGCTCAATCTGCTGCTGCCCGTGGGGCGTCAGCCGGACCAGCATGCTGCGCTTATCCTCTGGCGCGGCAATACGCTCGATCAGATGCTGCTGCTCCAGCCGGTTCAGACGATTTGTCATCGCACCGGAAGTCACCAGCAGCGCCTGGTAGAGCTGGGTGGGCGACAGGCGAAAAGGCGATCCCGCCCGTCGCAATGTCGCCAGCACATCAAATTCCCCCTCCTGAAAACCAAAAGGCTCCAGTGCCTGACTGCGCGCTTTCGCCAGATGTTTCATCAGACGCAACACCCTGCCGAAGATCCGCATTGAAGAGGCGTCGAGATCGGGCATCGCGTCGTCCCACTGACTGACAACGAAATCAATATGGTCATGCATAAATCACCTTTAAATATTGTGGTTATGTTGTCGGGTTGTGCGCAGCCTCTTAACATCGGGGGGAATTTATCTTAACGTTAAGATAAATGGTGGCAGCCCGGTGCTGTCATCGTCAATCCTCTGTTAAGGCGTCGATGATGAAAAATAAGGTGTTGTTCCCCATTCTGTTTGCCGTGATCGCTTTTCTTATCGGGCTGAATCTGCGGCCTATGCTGGCGATTATCGGCCCGCTGTTCCCGGTGTTGCAACTGCAGGCCGGATTGTCGTCGACGACGTTCAGTCTGCTGACCACGCTGCCAGTGGCGATGATGGGCCTGGCCGCACTCTCTGGCCCGTGGCTGATCGCCCGCATCGGGCCGGTAAAGGGAATCGCCGCCGGTTTGCTCTGTCTGACGTTCGCCTGCCTGTGGCGCGGCGTTACG
This sequence comes from Pantoea sp. X-Soil-ISGK-285, assembly GCF_059730815.1. Taxonomy (NCBI): domain Bacteria; kingdom Pseudomonadati; phylum Pseudomonadota; class Gammaproteobacteria; order Enterobacterales; family Erwiniaceae; genus Pantoea; species Pantoea sp. X-Soil-ISGK-285. Next base: position 34,245 of record NZ_AP035939.1, read on the forward strand.
CTTACTCCCTCTCAGCTGCTGCTCACCGCGCTGGCGGGGGGCGCAGGAATTGGCGTGATACAGGCGCTGATGCCCGCTCTGATCCGGCAACGCTTTGCTGAGGCCGCGGCGACGCTGATGGCGCTGTTCAGCACGGGCATTATGGCGGGCGCGGCACTGACTGCTGCCGGTGCTGACCCGCTGTTTTCATGGCTGGGCCTGCAACCCGCGCTGGCGCTTTCCGGCGGGTTAACGCTGGTCACACTGCTGATCTGGCTGACTTTAGTCAGACGATCGCCGCAGGTGAGCGTGGCCTCTGATGCAGCGACGCTGCCTGTGCGGCGTACCCTGTTGCTGATGCTCTTTTTCGGCATTGGCACGGGTGCTTATACATTAGTGCTGGCCTGGCTGCCGCCATTCTATATTCAACTGGGCTGGAGTGCTCGCCACAGTGGCTATCTGCTCGCGGCCCTGACGTTAACCGAAGTGGTGGCAGGATTCATCGTCTCGGCGACGTTACATCGCTTTCCCGATCGCCGTCCGCTGCTGCTCGGCGTGCTGGCCCTGTTGCTGCTGGGGCTGCTGAGTCTGGTCTTTTACCCGGGTACGATGCCGATACTCTCTTCACTGTTACTGGGTACGGGCATCGGTGCGCTCTTTCCGCTGTGCTGATTGTCACGCTGGATCATGCGCGCAGTGCCAGAGAGGCGGGCATTCTGCTGTCACGCGTGCAGGGAGGCGGATATCTGATTGCGGCTCTGATGCCGCTGCTGGCAGGCTGGGTGCGTGATAGCGGCACGTCAATGACCCAGGCCTGGCTGATCATGAGCGCTGGCGTGGTGCTGTTGATGGTGATTGCCCGACGCTTCAGACCTCAGAACAGTATCAACTGAACAAAGCCGTTGCCGATCAATGTCGATCTGGCATGCTGGAATAAAACCCCTGAACCCGGAGTGCATTGTGAAAGTCATTGGTCTGTTAGGCGGTATGTCGTGGGAGTCTACCGCGCTCTATTATCGCATTCTCAATCAGCAGGTTAAACAGCGGCTGGGCGGCCTGCACTCGGCGGAGCTGGTGCTCTATAGCGTGGATTTTCAGCGCATTGAGCAGCTACAGGCCGCGGGCGAGTGGCAGCAGGCGGGAGAGATACTGGCTGAAGCGGCACGCAATCTGGAACGGGCTGGCGCGCAGTTCATCGTACTCTGTACCAACACCATGCATAAAGTGGCAGCACAAATCAGCGCCGCAACGGGCATCCCGCTGCTGCATATCGCCGACGCCACCGGACGGCGCATTCAGCAGGCCGGGGTGCGTAAGGTCGGATTACTGGCGACGCGATTCACCATGGAACAGGATTTCTATCGCGGGCGACTTCAGCAGCAGTTTGGTCTTGAGGTGATCACGCCGGATAGAGAGGATCGGATTTTTGTGCATGAGGTGATTTACCACGAGCTCTGTCTGGGCGAGATCAATCCCGCGTCGCGTCGCCGTTATGGTGAGATCATGCAGCAGCTGGTCGCGCAGGGCGCGGAGGCCATTATTCTGGGCTGCACCGAAATCACACTGCTGGTGGATGCCACGGATGCCAGTGTGCCACTGTTTGATACCACGCTTATCCACGCGGAAGAGGCCGTTATCCAGGCTCTGGCCTGACCCAGTGGGATCAGATTGAAGAGACGATTCACCCCGGCGACCAGGGACAGGCGACCTGGCGAACCGTGAAGTTTAACGATATCCGGGTGCGGATGGTCGACTATTCACCAGGCTATGTCGCCGACCACTGGTGCACAAAGGGCCATATTTTGCTGTGCATGGCGGGTGAGTTGCACACTGAACTGGCAGATGGTCGCCGTTTCGTGCTGACACCGGGCGTCAGCTATCAGGTGGCGGACGATGCTGAACCACATCGCTCCTTTACGTCCACAGGCGCGCAACTTTTTATCGTTGACTGAGTTCACCATCAGCCTCTCTGGTGATCACCTTCTGGTGAATCATCGCGTCGTTGACACTTTTAAAAGTAAACTGAATCAGCTTTATAAAAATCAGCAAAATTAATGGCTTATTTCATCAGAGTTATCTGGTTCTGACAGGAATAATTCCCATCAGGCTGTATGCTGGAAGCCTTATAAGAACGTTTTGCATTCACCTGAGGTGGGGAAGCCTGTGCTGATAAAAAAGAAGAAAGTTCGTTCGCATACCGAAGATCGACTGCTGGCGCTGGTGCTTGCCACCACCGCCGGCATCCTTAATGCCATGGCGCTGGGCGCGTTTGGATTTTTTCCATCGCATATGACCGGTAACACGTCGCAAATCTCCCAGGAAGTGACCACCAGCGACCTCCATACCATGCTGTTTTTGATGGCACTGATTATTGCCTTTGTGCTGGGTTGTACCGTTGCCCGGCTGGCGGTGGTAGTGGGGATCAGACATAAGTTACGCACCATATTCTGTCTGATCATTCTGGCGGAAGGGGCGGCACTGACGGCGGCATCAATCTTTGAAATCGTGTTCTACCGGCCAAGCTTTAACGGGGAAGTGCTGTTAATGCTGGGCTTTTTAATGGGGATTCATAATGCGACCTCGACGCAGCTCTCCAATGGCCGCGTCAGATCGACCCACATTACCGGCACGCTGACCGATGCGGGTATTGCGCTGGGGTCGTGGATCTTTGCCCACACGTCGCACGCCGTGCATCTTGAAACCGACGATCGTCGCTTTTTCCAGAAGGTTCTGCACACCCATCTGACTACCGTGTTTTCATTCCTGAGCGGCTGTATTGCCGGTCTGCTGCTGTTTAAAGTCTATGGCTTTAACGCCATGGTTGGACTGGGGATATTTCTGATGCTGGTGGCACTGACGGCCATCGCCATCACCGTGCAGCGTACCCGCAGAAGCCTCTACTGACAGTAAAACCGCCCGCCCGATGCACACAGCGCATCGGGCGGGTTGCTTACTGCTGCGTTCGGGTTGGCCGCACCACGATTTCGTTCACATCCACCTCTTCAGGCTGTTCAATGGCATAGCGCACGGCGCGACCAATGGCGTCCGGCTGCAACGCGATAGCGCGATAGTGCTGCATCGCCTCGGCGGCTGCCGGATCGGTAATGGTTGATGCCAGCTCGCTCTCCACCACACCGGGATGGACACAGGTCACCCGTAGCTGATTGTTCTCCTGCCGTAATCCGTCGGAAATCGCCCGCACCGCAAACTTAGTGGCGCAGTAGACAGCTGCGGTGGGCGACACGGCCAGCGCCCCTATCGACGCGATGTTGATGATGTGACCGCGCTGGTGGGCCAGCATGGTCGGCAACACTGACGCAATGCCATACAGCACCCCTTTGATGTTTACATCGATCATCTGTTCCCACTCTTCCACCCGCAGCGACGCCATCGGTGACAAGGGCATAATACCGGCGTTATTGATCATTACATCCACCCGGCCCCATCTCTCCAGCGCATACTCAACAAACTGCGTCATCTCTTCGCGGCGCCTAACATCAAGCGCTTTGATCGCCACCTCTGCACCATTGAACTGCAGCTCTTCAGCCAGCGCGGCCAGGCGGCTTTCCCGCCGCGCACCCAGCAGCAGAATGGCATCTGTTTTCGCCAGTTCACGTGCAATGCCTGCACCGATGCCGCTTGAGGCGCCGGTAATTAAAATCACTTTCTGAGTCATTTTGTTTCTCCAGTCAGGTTGTCACTGGCGATCATACGGCGACTGGATTATAAAGATAATCCACCGAACGCTTTACGCACTGGTAACTCAATCTGACCAATGAATGCCGATAAAAATGCTCTCGAAGTTTTTGTGATTGTGGCGCAGACGCGAAATTTCCGGCTGGCCGCAGAACAATTGGGTGTTACGCGTCCGGCGATCAGCCAGAGTCTGCGGCGTCTGGAAGACCGGCTTAACATCACGCTGATGCAGCGCACCACACGATCGGTTCAGCTGACAGAAGCCGGACAGCGGCTCTATGCCGAAGTGGCGCCGGCGATCAACCAGCTCAATCGCGCCGTGACCGATATTGCCGAACTGGCTGCGGAACCTCGGGGCCAGCTGCGGCTGGCGATCTCCTCGATTGCTGAGCGGATGCTGGGGGGAGAACTGCTGGCAAGCTTTATTACCGCTTATCCGCAGGTTGAGCTGGAAATCACCGTCACCGATGAGGAGTTTGATATTGTCGGGCAGGGCTATGACGCGGGTGTGCGGCTGGGGGAGGTGATTGCTCAGGATATGATTGCGGTGCCGGTATCCACCGCGCAGCGTCAGGTGGCGGTGGCGTCACCCGCCTATCTGGCTCGTGCAGGCACGCCGCAACATCCTCAGGATCTGGTCAATCATCGCTGCATCGGCTGGCGAAAAGGGCCAGGTCTGGCCCCTTATCGCTGGGAGTTCGCAGAGCAGGGACGCGAGTTTGATGTTGCCGTCAATCCGCAACTCACCACCAACGATATGGGGGTGATGATCCGCACCGCCTGCGCCGGGGGCGGCATCAGCTTTGGCATGGAAGAAACCTTCCAGCCTTACATCGCACGTGGCGAACTGGTGACCCTGCTCGACGCATGGTTGCCCGCCTTTGCCGGCTTCTATCTCTATTTTCCCAGCCGCAAAAACCTGGCCCCCAAGCTGAGGGCGCTGATCGATCACGTCAGACTATAGCGACAGAGTGCACGCCTGATTTAGCGCTGATATTGCTGATCGCTGACCTGCTCCAGCCAGTCAACCGGCGAGCCGTTCAGTGACTCAGCGATAGCAATATGCGTCATGGCGTTATCCGGCGTTGCACCGTGCCAGTGCTTCACGTTTTCCGGGATCCAGACGATATCACCGGTATTCATCACCTGAATGGCTTCACCCTCACACTGAATCCAGCCCTGGCCATGCGTGACGATCAGGGTTTGCCCGAGTGGATGGGTATGCCATGCGGTGCGGGCACCCGGTTCAAAAGTCACCGTTGCGCCACCCACGCGGGCGGGTTCGGTTGCCTGGAATGGTGCATCAATCCGAACCGTACCGGTAAAATATTCAGCAGGTCCTTTACGCGAAGGCAGCGATCCGTTGGCGATAATTTTCATTACTCACTCCTGTTGTTAACGTGTCATGCACAGTGTAACCGGCAAGCCGGAGCGTGATTAGCCCGCTCAGTCGGCAAACGGTTATGAGCCGGGCTCATTAATTGCCTGACAGTTTTTCAGGCTGTCATGTTGTAACGGGTGATGATGTTAATTTTAGAGTAGGGTGCGGCCGGTTCTGAGGCGGGCAAAAATCCATGAAACGCCAGCAGCGTTCTGAAGGCGTGCAGCGCATCAAGCTGTAAATTATGCTCGATTAATGCATCAATTTTACCGGCCTGCAGCAGTGCACGATTCTCACGATCGAGATCGTGACCAATAAAAGCGTTAACCGTCCGTTTTTGTTCGGCAAAAGCGCGCAGTATGCCGGGATTACCGCCACCGACTGTGTAGACCGCATCTGCATCCGGATGGCTCTGCAAAAACTGTGTCACCGACTGCTGCATCCGGGCGTCAATGCCATAACCGCCTGCAACCACGCTCACCTGATGCTGGGGCGCAAACTCCTGCATTGCTCGCTGAAACCCCTGAATTCTCTCCTGTTCGCCAATGAAATCGTGACTGCCGGTCACAGCCACAATATGCGAACGACTCACCCGCAGCCATTTTGACATCAGAAAAGCCGCCACTTTACCGGCATCAAAATTATCCATGCCGATATAGCGCAGGCGCGCGCTGCCGGGCAGGTCACTCATCATGGTGACCACCGGAACGCGTTGTTTCAGCAGTGATTCAAGGGTGGGATGAAGTTCACCAGAACAGGCTGCCTTAAGAATGACGCCGTGACTATGCAACGCTTTTTTATTCAGCAGCGCGTTAATCGCCTCCGCAGTCAAATTCGCGCCGAAGTGGAAACGCAGCTGAAGTTTAAAGGCAGTAAAACTGGCAATCTGACTGCTGAACGCCTCACGTATCAGTGGCTGAAAGCGGTCAGGTGTATGCATGATGACGTCGAAATAGATCGTTCTTCCCCTGGCGAGTCCCGCTTTTTGCATCAGTTCCAGGTCCGCTATCGCCTGCTGGATTCGGTGCTGGGTTGTGGCATGCACGTTGCCGCGCTGATGCAGTGCCCGGTCGATGGTCGCCAGACTGAGTCCCGACTGGGCAGCAATCTGTTTCAGGGTAAATTTAGCCATGTGCTGCTCGTGACACCAGAGGATGACGATAGTTTTATCATACTGCTGGCCATTGTCAGATGATCATTTGTGAAAGGCTGGTCAGAACATATCAGGCAGGGAAGCCTGCCGCGCAGGTTATCGCAACAAACAGTGAGTCGTAAAAGTGTTTATAACACATTCAGCCAAAAGTCTGTTTCCGCGATATATAACTATCCAACTCTCAATATACATGGGCATAAATAGATTACAGCGGTTGCTACCACGTTTTGGCTATTTATAGCTTCAGGGCTGCATGGGGTGAAAATAAAGCAAGATAATATTCTGAGGTTGTATAGTTAATAACCTTTTTGCCGCTTCGCTTATATTTCCCGCTTGACGGCTTTTTTGTTTTTTGGCTCCCGCTAATGATAGACTGTATATGCATACACCATCGGGAGGTCGTGTGAAGTACGACAACGATAATGAAATCCGTGCGCTGGTTGGTGCGGTAGTCAGTGATTTGATCAAGGCGGGAGAGCCGGTTCATTTCCACGACATTACGGACGCGCTGTTTCGCCTGAGCGAAGAGACGCGTGACAGCAGGCTGAAAGCATTGTGTCAGGAAGCGATAAGCTTTTTCACTCGTAAGATGCATTAAGGTTGCCAGGCCTGATGCCGGGCGTTGTCCCGGCCTGTGTCATGATAGCGGCCCTGCTACCTTTGACATCGGCGAGAATAAGAGGCATTGCATATTGCTGGCAGCCATTAAAACGGATTTTTTGTGAGTCGTTTGTTTTTTATTCAGCGAGACGGTTGATGACCGCATTAAAAATGTCAGTCAGATCTTTCTGTTGATTATTCATTAGGGGTGGCGAATTTCTGATAAAGAAGTTCGCCTTTTCATTGGCAGGTCTTATTAAGCCTGAATGATCATCATCTGGCATGATTGCAAAAAAGCGTTATCGTCGGGATCAAATCCCTGCTACATCATTAACCTGCAAAAGAATTTTTATATCGGATAATTTCTGTGTGGCATATCGGGTATACAGCGAAAGTGAGGGAAGGAAACAAAAGCGGGCGAGGTGGGAAGAGTATCCTGCGTTACCAGAGGTAACGCAGAATGGCGTATCAGATGCCGGTATCGTCTGGCGTGCGGCCAACCACGATTTCCAGCGTTTTGCGTAACACATCCAGCCTGACAACATCTGAAGTGCATTCCAGTTCAGCGATCAAATAGAGGATGATCGCTTTATTGGTTACACGTCCCTGATCAGCAACAATGTCACGAATCACTGCGCCCAGCAGTTCAGTTTCCGGAGCAAGCTGATCGCCTGCGCTACGGAAGTAGTCAATGATTGAAGAATCTGATGATGAATGCTGCATGATTATTCTTTCTCTGAGGAAAATGGGTCAGATGCAATGGTTGAAGTCAAAAACGAGTGTAGGCGCAGTTTTCGTTTTGCCCAGCCCGCCTTAAAAATTCTGTTCAGGTCTGCCGCTTCGCTTAAAATTAGCCGCATGTATCAGGTACGCAGTACGCTCAATCAGTGCTTTTTCGAACCTTCAGGCGGGCCATCACTGTTCATACGATGAGCCGTGTTATCACGTTCGGCACCGTCGCCCTGCACGCGTTTGCGCGCGGCAACCATACCATTACGGACTTCGGTGATGGCTTTTCGAATGACTGACACTTTCACGTCGTCGTCAGCATCAGCAGCCATCAGTTCGAGCTGTGCGATTAAGGCGTTGCTGGATACCGGTTTGTCTGACTTGAGTAATGTCAGAACGGCTTCGCCGATCATAACATCTGTCAGTTTCTCATCTTCACTTCTGTACATACTGGCTTCTCTGATTGCGAATCAATGGCCATGCTGCGGGTCCGTATGCGTCAGCGGGTGCGACTTAGTGCACCCGATACGGGAAGCAGAACTGGGCTTTATTGCTAGGGTAGATCTTCCTGGGTGATGGCTGAAACAGGCGTCCTGATTAACATGCACGACCGTGAGAGGGCATTAATCTTCGCGACGAAACAGCATCGCAATGAGTTCATGCAGATGACTCTCTTCTTCTGGCGTGGCAGCCAGTTCAAGGCGACTCAGCAGTTTACTGCAAATCGTTTTCCGACTAAGGCTATGACCTGCGCGCAGAATTTCCACCACAACCGAACCCAGCGTCTCCTGTTGCGACGGTGAGCTGGCCTGATTGAAGTAACGGGCAATATCGCTGATCGTTTCCGGGGCTTGTCCGTTCTGACGCATGTTGTTGTCCTCAGGTGGTTTAAATGTATGCACTCTTGATGCGCAAGTTATACATCTTTGCAAAACTTGTACAGAATTTTGGATTTTTAGGATTAATTTTTTTGTGCAAAAAGTGCTAAGGCTTTTAAAACAGGGTGTTACGAGGAGTTTGTGGCGAGGTAAAAATTGTACCAGATTCTTGTATCATTCACACCCCACCGACGCTCCGACCTGAATATTAAGGCCGGAGAGGAAAGGCATACATGGATTAGTGTTTAAAGAAGATGTCATCGGCAGAGACGGGAGCAGCGGGCTCTTTGCCAGTGGTTTTGGCAAGCCAGGTCGCCGGGGCGGTGCTGCGGGAACCGATGGTTTTGAACCCCATCAGCCATTGAAGCGCATGCTGCATCTGCTCAAGGCGAGTCTCATTAACTTCAGAGTCAGCCATGACCCTTAGTTCATTAATCAGCAGTTCAACATTCACTTCCTGACCGGCATTAAACAGGTTCATTGCGGCTTCGCCAATGATGACATTCGCTTTTTCGTCGCTGGAAAAATACAAATTATCCTCCTGGGTGATTGCGGTAAGTAACATTAACTGTAGCAAAAAAATTTACGAAGCTTAATCAATTCAGCCTATCAATAAGATTATTTTAATTGTCGGTCTGCTATGCGTGTCATGTGAGTGCCGCCAGGTGTCAGAACGCTGTTCGGTAAATTGCGCCGTCAGGATGGGCTTTTTGTAATCCTGTTATCGTTCCTGCGGTTTACTCAACCACAGATGAGAAAGGCGTAAAACCCGGTTATAGCTATACATCACGCTTTCCATAAACTTCCCATCATTGAAATTAACTTTTTACATATCAATAAGTAAAACACCTAGCTTACAAAACTTCACATTCGGGCCCGGACGCTGAAGAAACTTCACAACCCTTCGCTGTTACAAAGGTATAGCCTGTGCTATAAAAAATAGCCTATGCTAATTATGTTCTGTTTTTAATCACCTCTGGAGATCGCCCTATGGTCCCGAAAAGAAAAATAACCATGATGCTACTGAGTGCGCTACTGACAACCCTGATGGCGACCAGCAGCTATGCAGCAGAAAAATTTAAGGTAGTGACGACGTTTACGGTCATCGCTGACATGGTAAAAAACGTGGCGGGCGATGCGGCCGAAGTCACTTCCATTACCAAACCGGGTGCTGAAATACACGAATATCAGCCGACGCCCGGCGATATCAAACGTGCGCAGGGTGCGCAGTTAATCATGGCGAACGGGCTTAATCTCGAACGCTGGTTTGAGCGTTTTTATCAGCATCTGGATGGGGTGCCGGAAGTGATTGTCTCTGCCGGGGTAAAACCGATCGGTATTGGCGAGGGGCCTTATAACGGTAAACCGAATCCGCACGCCTGGATGTCTCCGGACAATGCGCTGATCTATGTCGATAATATCCGTGATGCGCTGGTGAAATATGACCCGGCGCATGCGGAAACCTATCGTCAGAACGCAGCTGCCTATAAACAAAAAATCACCGCAGAGCTGGATCCGCTTCGCCAGCAGATTGCCGACATCCCGGAGGATAAACGCTGGATGGTGACCAGCGAAGGCGCATTCTCCTATCTGGCTCGCGACCTGGGCATGAAAGAACTCTACCTGTGGCCTGTAAATGCTGATCAGCAAGGCACGCCGCAACAGGTGAGAAAAGTGATCGACCAGGTGAAGAAAAATGCGATTCCGGCGGTGTTCAGTGAAAGCACCGTGTCGGATAAGCCAGCCCGTCAGGTCGCGCGGGAAACGGGTGCGCATTACGGTGGGGTGCTTTACGTCGACTCATTAAGCAACGCTCAGGGACCGGTGCCGACCTATCTGGATCTGCTCAGAGTCACCACGGAGACGCTGGCGCAGGGCATCAAAGCGGGAGAGAAAGCGCAATGACAGACACCATCGTTGTTTCGGATGTCACCGTGACCTATCGCAACGGTCACACCGCGTTGCATGATGCCAGCTTCAGCGTGCCGGGTGGATCGATTGCGGCGCTGGTGGGCGTCAATGGCTCAGGCAAGTCAACCCTGTTCAAAGCGCTGATGGGCTTTGTCCGGCTCGCCAGGGGCAGCATCTCAGTGCTCGGCATGCCAACTCGTGAAGCACTGCGTCAGAGTCTGGTCGCGTATGTGCCGCAGTCGGAAGAGGTGGACTGGTCTTTTCCGGTGCTGGTGGAAGATGTGGTAATGATGGGTCGCTACGGTCATATGGGCCTGCTGCGTCGACCGAAACCGCACGACCAGCAGATTGTCAGTGATGCGCTGGCGCGGGTCGATATGCTGGATTACCGCCATCGTCAAATCGGTGAACTCTCCGGCGGACAGAAAAAAAGGGTATTTCTGGCGCGCGCCATTGCCCAGCAGGGCAGCGTTATCCTGCTGGATGAGCCGTTTACCGGCGTGGACGTTCAGACTGAGGCCAGAATCATCAGCCTGCTGGGTGAGCTGCGCGATGAAGGCAAGACCATGCTGGTCTCAACGCATAATCTGGGATCGGTCACGGAGTTCTGCGATTACACCGTGATGGTTAAAGGCACCATTCTGGCCAGCGGCCCGACCCGCACCACCTTTAACGCCGCCAACCTTGAGCGTGCATTCAGTGGGGTGCTGCGTCATGTGATGGTGAAAGGGCTGGACGATCAGATTATCACCGACGATGAACGGCCTTTTATTGCGCCACGTACGGCACCTGAAGACGGAAACTGACCATGGAACTGTTACTGGAGCCTTTTGGTTATCACTACATGCTCAACGCGATGTGGGTCTCCGCCATGGTCGGCGGCCTGTGTGCGTTTCTCTCCTGCTATCTGATGCTCAAAGGCTGGTCGCTGATTGGCGATGCGCTGTCGCACTCCATCGTGCCGGGCGTAGCGGGTGCTTACATGCTGGGACTGCCCTTTGCGCTGGGCGCGTTTCTCTCAGGTGGGCTGGCGGCGGGCAGTATGCTGTTACTCAATCAGCGCACCCGCTTAAAAGAAGATGCAATCATCGGCCTGATCTTCTCCTCCTTCTTTGGTCTGGGTCTGTTTATGGTGTCGCTCAATCCGACCGCGGTAAACATTCAGACCATTGTGCTCGGCAATATTCTGGCGATTGCGCCCGCAGATATACTTCAGCTGGCGCTGATTGGCGGGCTGTCGATCATCATTCTGCTGTTTAAGTGGAAGGATCTGATGGTCACCTTCTTTGATGAGAATCACGCGCGCGCCATCGGACTGCGTCCTGAACGACTGAAAGTCCTCTTCTTTACCCTGCTGGCAGTCTCAACCGTGGCGGCGCTGCAAACAGTCGGTGCATTTCTGGTGATCTGTCTGGTGGTGACGCCAGGCGCGACGGCCTGGATGCTCACCGACCGCTTCCCGCGTCTGCTGATGATTGCCGTAGCGATTGGCAGTATCACCAGTTTTCTCGGTGCGTGGGCGAGTTACTACCTGGATGGCGCAACGGGCGGCATCATCGTGGTGGCGCAGACGTTGTTGTTCCTGCTGGCGTTTGTCTTTGCGCCCAAACATGGCTTGCTGGCTAACCGGCGTCGTGGCCGCCATCGTCCCGAAAAGGAGCCTGGCTGATGTGGATCTTTGAACCTTTCCAGTTCGCTTTTATGAACAGCGCGTTGCTGATTGCGCTGGTGGTGGCGATCCCCTGTGCGCTGCTGTCGGTCTTTCTGGTACTGAAAGGCTGGGCGCTGATGGGCGATGCCATGAGCCATGCGGTATTCCCTGGCATCGTCCTCGCCTGGATGGCCGGGCTGCCGCTGGCAGTGGGCGCGTTTGTAGCCGGTCTGTTCTGTGCCGTTGCCAGTGGATTTCTGCAGGACAACAGTCGCATCAAGCAGGATACGGTGCTGGGAATCGTCTTCTCCGGCATGTTCGCGGTGGGATTGATCCTCTATATCGCCGTGAAACCGGAGGTGCATCTTGATCACATTCTGTTTGGTGACATGCTGGGCATTACGGGCGCTGACATAATTCAGACCTCGCTTATCGCAGCGGTGATCGTTGGGGTCATTGCGGTGAAATGGCGTGATTTTATGCTGTTCAGTTTTGATCCGCAGCAGGCGCAGGTCTCTGGCTTACCCGCACGCTGGCTGCATTATGGGCTGCTCTGCATGGTCTCGCTGACCATTGTGGCGACGCTGAAAGCAGTAGGGATCATCCTGTCGATTTCCCTGCTGATCGCGCCCGGTGCTATCGCAGTTCTGCTTACCCGCCGCTTTTCACATGCGCTGCTGGTGGCGGTCGTGGTGTCGGTGCTGGTGTCACTGAGCGGGGTCTATCTCTCGTTCTTTATCGACAGCGCGCCAGCACCCACGATCGTGGTGCTGTTTGCACTGGTATTTATTGTGGCGATGGTGATTTCATGCCGCAAAACGCGACAGCTTGAACGACAGCGGCTTAATGCCAGCTGACTGGCTATGGCGGCTGTCTCTCAACCGCGATAGCGCACCGCATCAATCAAGCGTGTAAAGGCGCTGGTGTGCTGTCTGCGGCTGGGATAGTAAAGATAATAACCCGGAAAAGGCTCACACCAGTCAGCCAGCACCTGAACCAGACGGCCACTTTTAAGGTGTTCCGTAACGCTATCCTGCGGCACATAGCAGATTCCCATCCCGCTCAGTGCGGCATCAATGCGCGACGCGAGATGATTAAAAATTAACTGACCCTGTGTTTTGACCCTGATCTCCTTGCCATCACGCATAAACTCCCAGTTATAGAGGCCACCCAGCGTCGGCAGCCGCAGGTTGATGCAGTTATGATGCTGTAAATCATAGGGAGTCTCAGGTCTGCCGTGCCGATCAAAATAGCTGCTGGCTGCCACCACGCACATATTCCAGTCCGGCCCGATGCGCACCGCCACCATATCCTTTTCGACCTGCTCACCCAGTCGCACGCCCGCATCGAAACGGCCGCTGACAATATCGGTCAGACTGTTATCCACCGACACTTCAACATGGACATCGGGGTATTGCTGAAGAAAGGGCCTGAGCAGCGGCCAGAGTGTAGAGGTGAGCGCATGTTCGCCTGCGGTGATACGAATGTTGCCCGAGATTTTACCCTGACGGTCAGTGACATTGACCAGTTCAGACTCAATCTCGCTGAACAGCGGGGCGAGGGTAGTGATCAACCGTTCACCCGCTTCTGTCGGGGCAACGCTGCGTGTAGTGCGCGTCAGCAACCGGACGCTAAGACGCTCTTCAAGAGCGCGAATCGCGTGGCTCAGTGCCGACTGCGACACACCCAGCTTCGCCGCTGCCCGGGTGAAGCTGCGCTCTTCTGCTACCACCACCAGATAGATTAGATCGTTAAAATTTTCTTTCAGCATAGGCCCTCTGACCTGTTTGATCGGTTATCCCGGTCGGGACAGGCCGATTTATCGACGTTAACTACGGCTTCGCTACCCGACCTGCTATCAGACCCGAAATTGCCTTTCAGGGTTACACATTTCGCGGCAGGATTAATGAGGCGGACAGATAAACCCTATGAACGACGGCTATAAAAGCTTTTTTCAATAAAATTAATAAAATCATTTAGATGAGCGTTGTATGAACACATATTTATCTCGATTCAACCTCGCTCCGCCATTCAGATAACACTTACTTTTCCCGGCTTCCCCGCAAAATTGCCAAAAAGCTGCTAAACCTTAAAGCAGAGATACGCGCGTAAAGATTAGGGTTATCACGATTTTCCCCCGATTCGAACCCCGTCAGAAATAAACCTATAAAAAATTACATCTTTTGGCCCCCAACAATGGGAAGCAGACAATGTCGGAAAAAATATCGCTAACAATGCAGGTTAATGGTCAGTCGCAGCAGATGCAGGTCGATCCCCGTGTCACCCTGCTTGATGCGCTGCGTGAGCATCTTAACCTGACCGGCACCAAAAAAGGGTGCGATCAGGGGCAGTGCGGTGCCTGCACGGTACTGATTAATGGCCAGCGGGTGCTGAGTTGCCTGACGCTGGCGGCTCAGGCGGATGGCGCCGAAGTGACCAGCATTGAAGGGCTGGCTTCCACCGAAGGTGAACTGCACCCGGTGCAGCGCTGCTTTATGGAGAATGACGCCTTCCAGTGTGGCTACTGTACACCGGGTCAGATTATGTCCGCCGTCGCCTGCATCAAAGAGGGCCATGCGGGTTCAGAAGATGAGATCCGTGAGTATATGAGCGGCAACCTTTGCCGTTGTGGAGCATATCCGCACATTGTGGATGCGATTAAACAGGCCGCAGCAGAGATGGCGAAGGAGTCCGCATGAATGAATTCAGCTGGAAAGTCGCGCAGTCGCCTGAGGAAGCCGCAGCCCTGAAACAGCAGTCTGGCAGCCAGTTTCTGGCAGGGGGCACCACACAACTCGATCTGATGAAGTGTGGGGTCTTCACGCCGCCGCAGCTCATCGGCATCACTGGATTGGCCGGGCTTAAAAACCTGCAGTTTGACGACGATAAGATCACGGCCGGCGCGCTGGTCACCATGAGCGGCCTGGCAGATCATCCCGCCTGCCAGCAGAACGCGCCAGCCATCTACGGCAGCCTGTGGCAGGCCGCGTCACCGCAGATTCGTAACATGGCCACGCTGGGCGGTAATTTACGCCAGCGTACCCGTTGCGCCTATTACCGCGATCCGGCGACCTTTTCCGCCTGCAACAAACGCAATCCGGGTTCCGGCTGCGCCGCACTGGATGGCGTTAACAGCAATCATGCCATCCTGGGCGCCAGCGACAGCTGCATCGCGGTCTATCCCGGCGATCTGGCGGTGGCGCTGGTGGCGTTTGACGCCATCGTGGTCCTGCAGAATCAGCAGGGCGAAACCCGTCGCATCGCGATTGATGATTTCTTCCTGTTGCCGGGTGACACACCTGATCGTGAGCACGATCTGCGCGATGACGAAATTATTGTGGCCATTGAAGTGCCGCAAACCGAGTCACTGCGACACTCACACTACCTTAAAGTCCGTGACCGCAGCTCTTATGAGTTTGCTGCAGCCAGCGCGGCCGCAGGCTTCACGCTGGAGAACGGCGTGATGCGTCAGGTCCATATTGCGCTGGGCGGCGTCGCCACCAAACCCTGGCGGGTCAGGTCGGTGGAGCAGGCGCTGGAGGGCCAGCCGTTTAATGAAGAGACGGTCTTCCAGGCGGCAGAACGGATTACACAGGAGACGCAGGCGCTGACCCACAACGCCTATAAAGTAAAACTGGCGCCGCGTGTGATTGCACGTGCGCTGATGGCAGCAGGAGAAACCGCATGAGTGACGTAAATGACAAATCACGTCGGGAGTTACTGAAGGCGACGGCGGCGATCTCAGCGGCGGGCAGCCTGGGGCTGAGTATGCAAAGCGCCAGTGCCAGTGATACTGCCACGGCAGAACCAGAAACCACCGATCCGATTGAGGGACTGGGCGCCGGGCGCTCGCGGGGCGACGGCAAAGTAAAAGTCACCGGTGAGGCGCGGTATGCGGTAGAACATCAGCCGGAAAATCCGCTCTATGGCGTGGTGATCCAGTCTACTGTTGCCAGCGGCCGTATCAGCCGGATGTCTACGGAAAAGGCGCAGAAGGCCTCGGGAGTGGTGGCGGTTTATACCCATCTGAATAGCCTGAAGATCAACAAACCCACCGCGATTGCAGACGGCGGCGCGGCGCAGTCAACCTATACCCCGATTCAGGACGATGTGATTATTCACAACGGTCAGAACATCGGTCTGGTGGTAGCAGAGACGTTTGAGCAGGCAACTTATGCCGCCTCGCTGGTGGAGATCGACTATGAAACCTCGCCTGCACTGATTTTTGCCACCGATGAGGGTGTCGAACCGAAACCGGTATCGAAACAGGATATCGATATGGGCGATGCACAGGTGGCGATGCAGCAGGCCGAGGTGCGTCTGAGCCAGCGCTATACCACGCCGCGCGAATACAACATGCCGATGGAACCGCACGCCTGTGTCGCTGAGTGGCAGGATGGACGCATTACCGTCTGGGAGCCGAGTCAGTGGGTGGCAGGCGCGCAGGTGGAAATCGCCGAGTGGATGGGCATTGACGTTGAAGATGTGCGGATTATTTCGCCCTATGTCGGCGGGGGATTTGGGTCCAAGCCGGTGCCTTACACCCACGTCGCACTGGCCAGTGTGGCATCACGAGCGCTGAAGCGTCCTATCAAAGTGTCGCTGACCCGACCGCAGACCTTTACTGGTCTGGGCGGACGTCCCGCCACCTCGCAGCAGCTGGAACTGGGTGCCTCGCGTGACGGCAAAATCCAGGCGATTATCCAGCGCAGCTTCAGTGAAACCTCATTAATCGATGTATTTGCTGAGAACTGCAGCAAAGTCACCGCCCGCATGTATGCGGTGGGCAACGTCTCCGCCCAGCATCAGGTCAGGCCGATCAATACCGTGACGCCAGGCTGGATGCGGGCGCCAGGTGAAAACCCCAGCGCCTTTGGCTTGGAAGTGGCGATGGACGAGATGGCCTATGCCCTGAATATCGATCCGCTGGAGTTGCGTCTGCGCAACTGGGCAGACAAAGATTATCAGCTCGATCTGCCGTGGAGTTCGCGTCGCCTGAAAGAAGCCTATCTGAAAGGGGCTGAAGCCTTTGGCTGGGATAAGCGCATTATGACGCCGCGGTCGATGCGCGAAGGGCGTGAATTGATTGGCTGGGGCATGGCCTCTGGCACCTATCCGGTCAACAAACTGCCTGCTGAGGCAAAAATCATCCTGACCCCACAGGGTAAATTTGTGGTGCAGTGCGCCGGTGCGGATATCGGCACCGGGACCTATACCATCCTGGCGCAGACCGCTGCCGACATTCTTGGCGTCGCCTCCACCACCATTGAGGTTCAGCTGGGTGATACTGAGCTGCCGCGTGCCGGTGTCGCAGGTGGATCGCAGCTGGCGGGCAACGTGACCGCGGCGGTGAACGATACCGCCAGACGAATGCGCGACCAGCTGCTGAAACTCGCCAGCGAGCTGCCACAGTCGCCACTGAATGGCACTCCGGAATCTCAGCTCACGCTGAAAGGCGACGGGGTTCAGCATAATCTGCGCAGCGGTCTGGCGGTCTCATTTGCCCGGCTGGCAAGCCTGGCACCGGCGGAGAGTCTGACGGTGAAAGGCGGCACTTTCCCGGACGATCTGTCACAGAGCGAGCGCGACAAGATGGTGCGCAACCTTAATGACATGAGCCGCCCTGAAAAATTCTCGGCCCACAGCTGGAGCGCGCAGTTTGTGGAAGTGCGGGTCGATGAAGATTTCGGCACTATCCGGGTCAAACGGATGGTGGCGGCGCTCGACAGCGGTCGTCTCTACAACCCTAAACTGGCGCGCAGCCAGTGGATTGGCGGCATGATCATGGGCGTCGGTCAGGCGCTGATGGAAGAGGGCATCATCGATCCGCGCAATGGTCGGGTGATCAACAACAACCTGGCCGACTATCTGGTGCCGGTTAACGGTGACATCCCCAGCATTACTACCATTAACGTTGGCGAGCCCGATTTTGAGGCGACCACCATGGGCGGTAAAGCCGTGGGTGAGCTGGGTATCGTGGGCGTGGCGGCAGCGATCAGTAATGCGGTGTTCCATGCCACCGGTAAGCGGGTGCGCGACTTACCTATTACTCTCGATAAGATTATCTGAGCCTGTTCCTGACCTGCTGCCAGCAGGTCGATGTGAGGATATGCGGGCGCGGGCTGAAACCTGCGCCCGTTTTTCACGCTTAGCGGAGAGAAAGAGTGAAGATAGCGTTGATTGTGCTGGCCGCCGGGCTGAGTCGCCGTTTTCGCCAGCAGGCGGGCGGGCATAAGCTGCTGGCCGACCTGGATGGCAAACCGGTGCTGCAACGCACGCTGGAGCAGGCCGCTGCCAGTGGTCTTGACCTGTTTGTGGTCACGCGCCCGGACGCCGCTGCGCTTAAGGCGCTCTGCTCGCAGGCTACCCTGGTGCTGTGTGACAGCGGCGGGCTGGGCGAATCAATCGCCGCAGGTGTCAAAGCCAGCCGTGACTATGACGGCTGGCTGATTGCGCTGGGCGATATGCCGTTTGTCACGCCTGAAAGTTACCGCGCCGTCAGCGCTGCGCTGGCTTACGCGCCGATCGTCAGGCCGTGGATTGACGGCAGGCCGGGCCATCCGGTTGGCTTTCAGCGCCCCTGCTATCCGATGCTGAGCACGCTACAGGGCGATGCCGGGCCGCAGGCGGCGGTGAAGTCACTCGCCGTCCGGCTGCCGCTTCAGGATCGCGGCTGTTTGTGTGATATCGATCTCCCTGCTGATCTGCAGTTAATAAAGGAATTTTCATGATTACGCTGGATCAACGTGTGATTAATGCGGCACTGAGCAGCTGCCAGGCGGGTCAGCAGGTCTGGCTCTGCACGGTGCTGCGCACCTATGGATCTTCGCCGCGCGCGCCTGGCACCCTGATGACGGTCAACGAAACGGGTGCTTACTGCGGATCGCTGTCGGGCGGCTGCATTGAAGAGGACTTTCTGGCGCAACTGGCGGCAGGAGCCTATCGCGCCAGCAGTCAGCGGGTGCGGTACGGTGAAGGCGGAATGCGTCCTGACGTCAGCCTGCCGTGCGGCGGCAGCCTGGAGATCGTCATTGAGTTTCTGCCGCCCGATGATGCCACGCTGGCGCTGCTGACGGCCATGCAGCGCGCGCTGAGCGGACAGCAGCCGATGGTAAAAATGATACGACCCGGCGAACGCGCGCAGTGGGAAGTGCTCGCCCCGGACAGGGTGTTGCCTGCGCTGGATGCCAGTGAGCAGCAGATGTTACTGCCGGTTGGTGCGATACCGGAACTGCTGATCGCGGGCTACTCGACTGTGGCATATGAGTGCATCCGGCTCGGGCAGATGCTGGGATTTCACGTGCGGGTCTGTGAGCACAGACCGGAGATGCTGACGGAGCTGGAGAGCCACTTCAGCGCTGCGGACAACGTGACGCTGGTGTCACAGCATCCGGCGCGCTGGCTGGAGCTGAACGGCGCGCATGCAGCGGTGGCGATTGTGGCACTGACCCACGATCCCCGCATTGATGACCTGACGATGATGGAGGCGATCGCGACACCCGCGTTCTATATCGGCATCATGGGCTCGGCGAAAAATAGCGAGAAACGACGGGCGCGACTACAACAGATCGCCGGCATGGATCGTGCCGAACTGGACCGCATCCATGCGCCCATCGGCCTGCCTATCGGCAGCAAAACCCCGGCGGAGATTGCGCTGTCGGTGATGGCCGATATCGTCCGGGTGAAAAATCGCGGGCTGTCAGCCGCCTGAGTCCGGCGTCGCCTCCGGTGCGAGCTGGTAGAGGTAGCTGCCCGAATAGGGGATCGGCAGGAAATCATGGAACAGCTGCCGCAATGTCTGTTCAGGATCGACATCGCGGAACAGTTGCGGATAGAGCGTGGTGGCGAAGAATTCTGTCGCTACCACGTGCCACGGACTGAGGTAAAAGTTGTGCCAGATTGCCCCGGCATGACCGTCCCGCAATGCCGTCAGCTGCTTCAGCGCATTCTGCTGACCGGTCAGCGCCAGCAGGCTCTGCCGGGTCTGCGCTGTTGTGACGGCGGGGCCGAGTTTTAAGGCTCCCGCTTCATCGGCGCTGCCGGTGCCGGTGGCGAAGTAAAAGTCTGGCTGTGCCGCAATCACACTCTCCTCACTCAGCCGCCCGAACACGCCTTTGATCTGCTGACTGGCGATGTTGTCGCCCCCGGCAAAGCGCAGCAACTCACCCAGATTGCCATTCACCGACGTCACGCAGCATTCACTGCGCCTCCCGAGATGCAGCTGCAAAAGAACTTTAGGTTTAGCACCGTGATAGTCCGCCAGTCGACTCTCAATGCGCTGCATGTGGCTGCGGTAAAAGCGATTGAAGTCAGCAGCCCGCTGGGGCTGATTCAGCACCTCGCCCAGCAGGGTCATGCTGCGCTCGGTATTTTTCAGCAGCTCAACCCGCAGATCGATCTTAACCACCGGGATATGCGCCGCGCTGAGCATCTTCTCCAGCACTGCTCCGCTTTCACTGCCGCGCGCCAGCTGCGGCAGGATCACCAGGTCCGGTTTCAGTGCGATCACCTGTTCGGGATTCATGTCATTGACGCCATCCAGACCCAGAACCGGAATGTCCTCCATCTGCGGAAACTTACTGGCAAAAATCTGCCACGTCTGGGGATCATACTTTTTCAGATCCTGTGGCCAGCCAGCGATATGCTGCAGCGGATTGCCGGGCATCAGCAGCGCGACGCTGTAGAGCATCCGGCTTTCACCCAGCACAATACGCTGCGGATGGTCGGGTATCTCTACTTCGCGGCCGGTGATATCGGTCAGCGTGCGGGCGTGTGCGCCAGCGCTGACCAGTATCACGCTCAGCATTAATAACGCACAGCGCAGCGATTTAAAATTCAACACGGGCCTGTACCATCAGATTGCGGGTTTCACCTTCACGGACGCGCAGGTTGCCGCCGCTTGAACTGTAATAGTGCTGGTTAAACAGGTTATTAATGTTCAGACGCAGCTGCGTTTTTTCACCGAACAGGCGGTTGTTCCATGCCACGAAACTGTCTGCCACCACATAGTCGGGCAGGGTGAAACTGTTATCGGGATCGCCCGCACGGCTGCCGACATAGCGTGCACCGCCACCGAGCCGGAACGAGCCGGGCAGGCTGCTGATCTGCATCTCATGACTGAGATAGAGCGCACCGGCATGGCGCGGCGCATTCTGCAGACGATTGCCATTGTTATCCGCATTAACCCGGTCATTTACGATCTCTGCCTGATCATAGCTGTAGTTCGCGCTCAAATCCCAGCCGGGTGCAATTTCGCCGTTCAGCTCAAACTCAGCGCCGGTCGATCGGGCTTTATCAATGGCCCGCGTGCTGCCATTAATATTCAGCGACATCGCTTTTTCGTCTATCCGATAGAGCGCGACGGTGGCGAACAGTTTCGGCGAGAGTTGCCATTTACTGCCAACCTCCCAGCTGGTGCCCTGTTCCGGTTTGCCGACATTGCCCTCATCATCCACGTCGGTTGACGGGGTGAACGACTTACTGACGCTGGTGTAGAAAGAGAGATCAGGTGTGAATTTGTAGATCACCCCCGCCTGCGGCAGAAACTTATTACCCTCATCATTCAGGGTTTCCACCTGCGGATTAAAGCCGCGCGAGGCGCGCTGTTCATAATGCTGATAACGACCGCCCAGCACCACAATCCAGTCGGGTGACAGAGAAATGCTGTCTTTGGCGTAGAGTGACCGGCTATGAATGCGGTTCAGGTTATTGGCGGCTGCGCTATTTTCCGTGCTGGCGTCCGTGACCGGTGACAGCAGGTCATATTCAGGCGAGTAATAGTTGAACTGGCGGTTGACCTTGCCCTGATAC
This sequence comes from Pantoea sp. X-Soil-ISGK-285, assembly GCF_059730815.1. Classification (NCBI taxonomy): domain Bacteria; kingdom Pseudomonadati; phylum Pseudomonadota; class Gammaproteobacteria; order Enterobacterales; family Erwiniaceae; genus Pantoea; species Pantoea sp. X-Soil-ISGK-285. Next base: position 56,033 of record NZ_AP035939.1, read on the forward strand.
TGATGGGCACGATAAGTCTGGTTCATCTCATAGTCGGTGCCCACCACCAGCGCATGCTGCATACCCAGAATTTCGGGATTACCCAGCAGATCCCAGCTCAGGTATTTAGTTTTGTGGTTAAACCCGCGATTGGCATCGGCGCGACGTGTAACCACGCCGCTGCTGGCGTTCACCGCCGTCACGCGCACTTCATTGTTGTCATAACGCCGCTGGTTCCAGCCCAGGGTTAACCGGGTGCGCCACTCATCATTAAACTGCCAGTCATAATGAGCATTCAGGGTTTTGTTATGCCCCCAGGCGTGATTGGCTTTGTCATCCAGCCGATCTTTATAACCGATGTCGATCGGCTTGCCGTCGATAAAGGCCGTGCCGCGATCGTAGGGAATGTCATAGCGGTAATCGGCATAGCTGATCAGAAAACTTGCCTGCTCGCCATACCATTGCAGAGAGGGTGCCAGCAGTGTGTGCTCTTCACTGCCAAAGTTGCGCCAGTAATCCTGATTCTGCTTTTCGGCGATCAGCCGGAAGGCGAAGCCGTTGCCAAGCGGGCCGGTGACATCCAGGGTGCCCGCACCGCCACCTTCACTGGCGTAACGTCCGCTGACGCTGGAGTGCCAGCTGTATTGCGGCTTTTTGCTGACCACATTGATAATGCCGCCCGGATTCTGAATGCCATACAGCAGCGAGGAGGAGCCTTTCAGCACCTCAACCCGCTCGGTCGTGGCATCGAAATTCAATCCCTGACTGCTGCGAATGCCATCCCGGTAGATGGAGCCATCGGCGTTGCTGCCAAATCCGCGTCGTACAAAGCCATCTTCGGTGCCAGCCAGCGTGTTTGCTTCGGTCACACCGCTGACGAAGCGCATCGCATCCGCCAGTGAGCTTGCCTGGTAATCGTCCAGTTGCTGCTGCGTCACCACGCTGACCGACTGCGCCTCATCAAGCCGCGCGGTCGGCATTTTACTGGCGACGCTACTCTGAGTGGCGCTGTAATTTCCCTCTGAACTGGCATCCGCGGTCACGGTCATATCCGGGGCGCTGTCGGTTGCTGCATTGACCTGTGGCAGCATAATGCTGCTGCAGATCGCCACGACCAGAGCGGGGTGCCGGGCCGGATATCGTGAGTCTTTGTTTTTCATTTTTCTTTTCGTATCTGAAGCAAAGGACCTGGCGACTGACAATCTGTCTGTCTTGCAGGTCTACCCTGGAGGTGTTCTGCAATATGCAGCGTTTAAACAGAGGAGATCAGTATCAGGCCTTCAAGGTCATTATGCCGGCCGGACGACAACCTTTCTCATCTGTAATTGAGAATCATTCAAACATCCGATATTGTAGTAGTAAACATAATTTGAATAGAATTGACTACATTTTTTCCGTGTCGTTTATCGCTGCAAAAATGTTGGCTGGCAGTTTTATTTTATTGAAAATAATAAATATATTCTTATAGAGAGGTAAAGGTTTGGTTAAATCCACATTGTCAGCAGGTGAAATATAAAGCGGCATGACGCTTTTACTACATCTCCCGGCCCTGAAACTCTCCATTTAGCCAGACCAGCGATGAGCCTTTTCACACGTTTAACTCCAGTTGCAGGTGCAGCATGAAACAGAGCAGGCCCGTTAAAAACAGAGTGGATGTGGTGGCAGAACGTCTTCGCGCCCGTGAAAAGCAGCTTTCACCCCGCCTGCTGGCGGTGGCGCGCTATATCGATCAACAGCGGGAAACGGTGCTGGAGAGCACCGCGATGGAGATCGCTGTGGCGAATCACACCTCTGATGCCACTGTAATCCGCGCGATTCAGGCGCTGGGCTTTAGCGGGCTGCGTGACCTCAAACAGACACTAAAGGCCTGGTTTGGTCCCTCGCTGACCTCTGAAGATAAGATGATTACCACCGTCAGTGAGGTGACCAGTGATGTGAACAGCGCCATCGACTTTGTGCTGGAGGGCCACCGGCACGCCTGTGAGGTGCTGTCGCAGCCGCAGAATCGGGTGGCGGTAGCGGATAGCGTGGCGCTGCTGGGCGAAGCGCGGCAGGTCGCTATTTTTGGCATCAACGCCTCAGGTATTCTGGCGGACTACAGCGTGCGGCTGCTCAACCGTATCGGTCTGCCCGCCTTTTCCCTTAACCGTGCAGGAATTGCGCTGGCAGAGCAGATGCTGGCGCTACAGCGTGGCGACGTGCTGATCATGATGGCGCAACAGTCGGCGCACCGGGAAGGGACAACCGTGGTGCGTGAAGCGAAGCGGCTGGATATTCCGATTATTTTGCTGACCAACGCCACCGACTCCTTTTTCGCCCGCGAGGCGGATGTCGTAATCAATGTGCCGCGCGGCGGCGAGAAGGGACGCATTCCCCTGCACGGCACGATTATGGTCTGTCTGGAGATGCTGATCCTGTCCGTTGCCTCAACGCTGCCACAGCGTACCGTTAAGACGATGAAACGGTTACAGGATCTTAATCGCGGGCTGAAGCCCGCCAGCAAAAAGTAGCCAGTGTAACGACGCCGTGGTGGGTTCCCGGTATTTCACCTGAACCAGCACGGCTGATCTTTAAGTCAAATTTCTCCGCTTTGCGAGCGCGATCCCGTATTTTCTGCCACCCCTTTCCTCAGCCGTCTACGCTTACAGCTTGCTGCGCCAGCCGGTGCGGTTCTTACTCATACTGACTTTCATTTGATTTGTGCGGAGCTGCTGATGAAACCCCTTCACGCGCAATACCTTTTCTGCTGTGCCACCCTGAGCCTGCTGTCGCCGCTCCCTGCGATGGCCTGGAGCGACCTCACCGTCTTTGGCGATAGCCTGAGTGATGGCGGGAACGTCGGGCGCTTTACCTATGATGGCGCGACCCATCCGCTCTATGACGAGATCGTAGCGCAGTCGCTGGGTGATAACCTGCGCCCTTCATCGCAGGGCGGAAGCAACTATGCCGAAGGTGGCGCAGTTGCGGTACCTGCGATTAATCCCCTGTTTAACACTCAGGATCAGCTTGATAACTACCTTGCGGCGCGAGGCGGACGAGCTGATTCGGACGGTCTCTATATTCACTGGATTGGTGGCAATGATTTAGCGGCGGCGGCTCTTGCCCCTCTCGCTGCCCGGCAGATAGTGGATAACAGCGCCAGTGCAGCGGCCTCACAGGTCAGCCGGTTGCTGGATGCCGGAGCCGGAACGGTGATTGTACCGACGGTACCCAATGTAGGGGCAACGCCCGCCCTGCTGCAGGCGATTCTGCAGGTGCTTGGCCCAGCGGCACAACCTGCCACGGCGGCGCTGTTTCAGTCGCTGAGCACCACCACTACGCCTGACCGTGCCGCAAGAGAGCAGGCGATTGAAACCGCGCTTGGCGAGGCGGCCGGACAAATTTCTTCAATCCCGCTGATCCGGGATGCCATTGCGCAGCAGCTGATTGCCGCCTGGCAGTTACTGAGTCAGGAGGCGGCGGCACTCACGGACCGTTACAACCAGGCTGAAGAGCAGGGGCTGGTGGCCGCACGCGGGAACATCGCACGAGTGGATATCAATGGCCTGTTTAATGAGGTGATCGATAATCCGGGCCTGTATGGACTCACGAATACGGCCGGAATGGCCTGTCCGCCAGGTGTCTCGGCGATGGACTGCACCTCCTCGACGACAGGATTTTCGCAGTCACAGCAGTATCTGTTTGCAGACAGACTGCATCCCAGCCCGGCGGTCCATGCGCTGATCGCCGATTACATTCAGTCGGTGCTGAATGCGCCGCTGCAGGTGGCTGCGCTGAGTCGGGCGCCGTCGATGCTGGTGGGCGATGCGCACAATACGCTGGATGGACATCTGCAGCAGCAGCGTCAGCAGCCCGCTAACGCCGGGGAGTTTACGGTCTTCGGCGGTTATGCCGGACAGCAGCGTGATTTCCGCGGTGACAGCCTGCAGGATGGCGATGCGACCAGCGCCAGCGGCACCGTGGGTGTGGGCTATCAGCTGACCGATCACTGGCAGGCCGGTGCCATGCTCTCTACGACCTCGCAACGTCAGGATCCCTCGTCGCGCTTTGATTACCGTTTACGTGGCAATCTGGTGGCGCTCTGGAGTCAGTTGAATTATCTCGATCGGGGATGGATTAATGCGGACGCCCATTATGCGGATCTCGACTTTGATGATATTGAGCGTCAGGTCAGGCTGGGACCGGCGACCCGCACGGAAAAGGGCAACAGCAATGGTAAGGTGCTGGGGATGCGGCTGCAGGCCGGCTGGGATTTGCCGCTGGGTAGCTATGTTTCTACCGGCCCGGTGGCCAGCTATGCGCTCGACTACACCCAGGTCGATGGCTATAAAGAGGAAGGCAACAGCAGCACCTCAATGCGCTTTGGTGACCAGACGCTGCACTCTCAAATCGGCGCAGTGGGCTGGCGTATCGACAGCAAAGATTTGCTGATCAATCCCTGGGCGCAGGTCAGCTACAATCACCAGTTTGGTGACAGCGATTCGGCGGTGACCGCCGGACTGAAATCGACCCGCACCGCCTTTACCCGCAGCAGCGATTCCAGTGATGATAACTGGATCGATATGGCGGTGGGTGCGAGCGTGCCGCTTGGCACCTCGGTGAATGCCTTTGCGGGCGTCTCGGCGGTAACAGGCAACAGCGACATGCATCAGGTGACATGGAACGTCGGGCTTAACGCCCGCTTTTAACGGATCTGCTTTGCGGAGTGAAAAGCCCTGCAGACGTTGTCCGTCGCTCTCATAATGATAGCGGCGGGCGACGTTGCAGCAGATCTGAGCGTTCATCACACCCCGGATGCAGTCGGGTATAACTCTCTTCTGTGGCGTACCTTTTTCACGCTTCGATCAAAGCCTGCGCCTCCAGTTCGCGGACCCGCGGTATCACTTCGCGGCCAAAGAATTCGACCTCTTCATGAAAGTGCAGAAATGCCAGCAGCAGCAGATCCACACCGGCCTGCTTCAGTTCGATAATGCGTTCAGCAATCTGCTGCGGTGTGCCAATCAGATTGGTTTTAAAGCCGTCGTTGTACTGCACCAGATCCTCAAACGACGATTTCGCCCAGTTCCCCTCTCCTTCGGGTGAGGCACTGCCAGCATTTTTGACCTCATGCTGAAAGCCTTTTACCGCATCCGGGTTGGCTTTGCTGATGATCTCATGAAGCACCGCCTGCGCCTGCTGTTCGCTCTCGCGGGCAATCACAAAACCGTTCAGCCCGATTCTGACCTGATGCTGATTACGTCCGGCTTTTTCACGGATATCCGCGACCTGCAGACGGACACCGTCCGGGGTATTACCGTTGGTAAAATACCAGTCTGACACCCTGGCGGCCATGTCGCGCGCCGCGCGTGAACTGCCACCCTGGAAAATTTCCGGGAGCGGTGACAACGGCTTGGGTTTCATCACGTAATCGCGGAAGCGATAAAAATCGCCGGCAAAGCTAAAACTCTCTTCACGCCAGATGCCGCGCAGGCAGCGAATAAACTCTTCTGAACGCAGATAGCGCTCTTCATGATCGAGCCAGGGTTCACCAATTGCCTTGAACTCGCCCCGGAACCAGCCGCTGACAATATTAACGGCGATGCGTGGACCATAAAGATGGCTGATAGTGGCAATCTGCTTTGCCGCCAATACCGGATTCCACGGGCCGGGAAGCAGAGCGGCAATCACTTTTAATTTCGAGGTGTGGCTGAGTAAATCCTGCGAGAATGTGACCGATTCATGCTGATTATCTGCGCCATATCCGGCAGTAAAGCGAATCTGCGTCAGCGCGTAATCAAAACCCGCCTGTTCAGCGATCTGCGCCAGTTTGCGGTTGTATTCGGCATCCCAGCGGGTACGCTGCTCTATCTGACTGATCACCAGTCCGCCCGAGACATTCGGCACCCAGTAGGCGAACTGTAAAGGTTGGTTCAGTGACATGGTTTTCTCCTGGCATATAGCTGGATTAATGGAACAGTTAAATCTTCCAAACTTTCAGATATAAAAGAAAAGACCAAGCAGTAACCATGCCAGAGATTAAATAATTGAAGTTAAAGGATTAAAATCCAGTTTTGCATAAGCGAGCTGTTGCAAATGCAGCAACACAGAAACAGCACGGTTGCTGATGCAGCAGCGCTTCATGACCGCGCGTAACTGCGGCGAGGCCAGGGGCACTGAACCCGGCGGTATTCGCAGATAGCCGCAAAGCGATGTGATAACGTAGCGGTTCTGTTGCAGAGCCGGAGGGCACTATGATTGTCAGACAGGCATCGCCCGAAGAGGCGCACCATTTATGGAACATCAGAAATCTGGCCATCCGTCATGGCTGCCAGCATGCTTATCCACCCGACGTGCTCGCCGCCTGGACGCCAGACCGCATGCCCGCCAGCTTTCCCGCAATGATCCGCATGAATCCCTTCTTCGTGATTGATGGTCCGGACGACGTACCGGTTGCTATGGGATCGCTGGACCTTGCCGCCGCCAGCGTGGAAGCCATTTTTACCCTGCCTGGGTTCACCGGACAGGGAATGGCTGGGCTGATCATCGACACCATCAAAGCGGAGGCGCTGCAGCGTGGCTACCACCGGTTGACGCTCGCTTCGACGCCGAACGCCGTGGGCTTTTACCAGCAGCATGGCTTCCGGCCGCTGGGCGAAAGTTTCTATCCGTCAAAGCTGGCGGGCAGCGATTTACGCTGTACTGAGATGGCAATTGATCTGTGAATGCCCGCTGCCGTCAGGCTGGCAAAGCTGAGCAAAAGTTTCCGGTGCAAAGACTTCGCAAGCCCCCGCCGGTAAGGTATAGTCCGCGTTTTTTGGAGGAATCATGCTGACTGACTCATCAACTCGTCTTAATAAATACATCAGCGAGAGCGGCATCTGCTCCCGTCGTGACGCCGATCGTTACATCGAGCAGGGCAACGTTTTCATTAATGGCAAACGCGCCACTGTAGGCGCGCAGGTATTTGCAGGCGATGTGGTGAAGGTCAATGGTCAGCTTATCGAGCCGCGCGATGAAGACGATCTGGTGCTGATTGCCCTGAATAAGCCGGTGGGGATTATCACCACCATGGAAGAGGGCGAGCGCGATAACATCAGCGATTTCGTCAATCACAGCAAGCGCGTCTTCCCGATTGGCCGACTCGACAAAGATTCTCAGGGCCTGATTTTCCTTACCAACCACGGTGATCTGGTCAACAAGATCCTGCGGGCCGGTAACAACCACGAAAAAGAGTATGTCGTTACGGTCGACAAGCCGATCACCGATGAGTTTATTGCCGGAATGAGCGCAGGCGTGCCGATGCTGGGCACGGTGACCAAAAAGTGCAAAGTGAAGAAAGAAGCGCCGTTTGTCTTCCGCATCACGCTGGTCCAGGGGCTGAATCGCCAGATCCGCCGTATGTGTAAGCATTTTGGCTTTGAAGTGACCAAGCTTGAGCGCACCCGCATCATGAACGTCAATCTCAAGGGATTGCCGCTGGGGGAGTGGCGCGATCTCACTGACGACGAACTCGTTGAGCTGTTTAAACTGCTGGAGAACTCCTCTTCAGAAGATAAACCAGCGAAGAAAGCTAAAGCTCCGGCGAAACCGGCCGCCGCTAAAAAACCGCAGAAGAGTGCGTCGAAACCCGCTGAAAAAGCGGATGCTAACGGTGCCTCACGCAAGCGCTTTGTCCAGCCGGGACGTAAGAAGAAAGGGCGCTAATAATGGCCCGATGCAGAGAGCGACTTTCCTGCTCTCTGCATCGGTATTCAACGGATCATCACGGAATGATCCGGGCCGCCCGGAAGCGGGCAAACAGATCGCAGAACATCTTATCCGTTGCGCGATAACCGTGGAATCCCGCCCGCCGCAGCTTGCTGCCGTCGCCAAACATGTCGTAATCCCAGCCAAAAACAAAATCAGCGAAGACACCATCACTGAGCGCCAGAATATCGGGCTGGAGCAGCGCGTCGGCAGCGGCGATTTCCCGCCACAGCGCACGATAATCCTGAAATAGTTGCCGGAACGACAGCGAAACCGGCGGCGCGATCTCCAGTTCAAACCACGCTGCAATGACCGGCCATAGCTCACTCCAGCGCCAGAGATCGCCATTATTGATATTAAAGGCCTGATTGCGTGCGTCTGGAGTACGCGCGGCCCAGATCGTCGCGTCGGCCAGCAGAGTGGCATCGGTAAAATCGACCATACTGTGCCAGGTTTCCGGCGAACCGGGAAAGCGTAAGGGCAGCCGCGCCGCGCGACAGATTGAAGCATACAGCGCTAGGCTCAGCGCCAGGTTCATGCTGTTGCCCGGCCTGTCACTGCCGACCACACCGGGCCGCAGCGCACTCCAGTGCCAGGCTTTACCTTGCTGTTGTGCGGTCAGCCAGTTCAGCTGCGCGGCGTTAAACTCAGCACCCGGTACACCAGGATCGCTTTCCCGCGCCGGCGTTTTAAAGCGTCCGAGATGGGCGCCATACACTTTGTATCCCTGCATCAGACTGACATGCTCAAGTGGGGCGACATCCTCCATGGTCTGAACCAGATTTTGCAGCATGGCAAGATTTGGCCCGACCATCGTTCCCCAGTCAGAAGCGTTCAGCCAGGCGCTGTAAAAGATATGCGTGACGTCGGTGAGTGATGCCAGCCGTTGCTGGCACTGCTGGCTATCGCGCAGATCAACCGCAATCACCTCTGTGCCGCTGACTGCATAGTCTGACCGATGCGTCAGTGCTTTGACCTGCCAGTGGTCTGCTACCAGCGCCTGACTCAGTTGCTGACCGACAATCCCGCTGGCACCCGCCACCAGCGCAACCTTCTTATCCTGCGTCGTTTTCATGATCATTGCCCTGTTAAGAGAGAAGCTGCATTCTCACCTGCGTTTATTTCTGATTAAATCCCCTGAACCGGATGTCACTTATCAGGAAAATCAATAAATGCAGAACAAATTGAATGCGATTCAGACCTTCATCCGGGTGGCGGAAGCGGGATCTTTTTCGGCGGCAGCCCGGCAAAACGGCATGAAGCAGTCGGCGATAAGCCAGCAGATTGCCGCGCTTGAAGAGGCGCTGGGGGTTGTGTTGCTGCACCGCACCACCCGCAAAATGGCGCTGACGGAGCAGGGTCAGCATTATCTGCAGCAGGTCAGGCAGCTGCTCAGCGCGATGGAAGAGCTGGAGCAGCAACTACGGCCTGAGTCGCAGCCTCTTCACGGCAAACTCTATATGCAACTACCGAGCGGCATTGGGCAGCGGCTTATGCCGCATCTGATTGCATTCCAGCAGGCGCATCCCGCGCTGCGTCTGAATATTGCGCTGGAGGATCGCCTGTCGGATCTCATTGGTGAAGGCGTTGATGTGGCAATCCGCCTCAGCGAATCGCCGCCCGCTACACTGGCTGCCCGTTCACTCACCACGGTTGAAACCGTGCTGGTGGCTTCCCCTGAGTGGATAGCGCGAAACGGCACGCCGCAAACTCCCAGTGACCTGCAGCACCATCCCCACATACGTTTTAGCGGCGTATCGCCCGATGCGCCGCTGCAGCTGGTGTCCGCGACCACGAGGGTGTCTGTGCCGGTGGAAAGTGCTTTTCGCTCTAACAACAGTGATGCAATGATGCAGGCCCTTGAAGCGGGGCTGGGGATCGGTGGGTTACAAACACTTATCGGCGCAGACGCGCTGGCATCCGGCCGACTGGTGCGGGTTTTACCGGACTGGCGGCTTCCCGACCGCTATCTTTATGCTGTTTTCCCCGATGCCCGCTTTATCCCGGTTAAAGTGCGGAAGCTGGTCACACACTTAAGTGAGGTGTTGGTGGGGTTGCAGGGAACAGGGCAGGGCCAGACCTAACGCCCAGGCAGTTTTACTGATCCGCATGGTGCAGCAGAACCCAGAAACGCTGAAGACGCTCGCGAAGCTCTGACAGGCCAGCCCGTAAGGCTGGCATCCTGTTTCATTATCGATGCCTCCGCTTTCCCCTCTCTGACGAATTTAAAACGCTAACCCCTCTCCCCAATCCGATAGTCCGTTTCATGCCTCCGGCCAGATTTTAATAGGGGTCACATTCAGACCAACGACACTTTTCACCCTGATCAGGGCGTGGCAGGATAAGCGCAATCTATCAAGGAGTGTGCCTGATGTTACTGAAAGGTATGAACGATCCGCTGCTGAAAGCGTATCAGCATCCCAAATCACGGATGATGATCAGTCGTTTCAGGGGGCTGGCGGGGGATCGAAGACTCAGTGACTGGCAGGCGTTCTGTATTCTGGTCACCGGCTTTACCAATTACTGGTATGTGCATGCAGGTCACTACACCATTAATGTCACACTGACTAAAACCCGCCAGTTCGACTTCCTGCAGGACTTTCTGCATTTCACGGTTACGCTGGATGGGTTAATTGGTGATGAACATTTTCATAGTCCGGACTTTGTGCTGCCCCATTACGATGTGCCCTACGAATTCTGCCGCTGGCGTAACAAGCGCGGCTATGATGCGTTAACTACTTATGTCAGTAAGCAGGGTGTGAAATCCCATAAAGGGATATTTGTCGCCTCAGAAGGGGCTTCCCCGGAAGAGCAGGTGATGAAATGGGAAGGTGTGGTCAACGTCTATGACAAAACCTTTTTTAGCGTGACTAACTTCAGCACCACTCAGGAATTTCTGATCAAAGACATCAGTAGATCCATACAGGAAGGATTGCTGAAGCACCTGAGTTTTTACCGCGATCTGTTTCACTATATCTTCCCCTCACCAGCGGAGGCGCGGTTGCAGGCGCGCGATGACAGGCGCTATCTGGCTAAAAGATAGCGCCCGGGCATCTTTAGATCAGGTCAATGGGTTCAGCCGGGTCTGCTTAAACGTTGCAACCCTGGTAGTCAGCTGGCCTCTCAGCGGGGTTTACCACTTCATCTCGCCGGTATTGACTTTGGCGCTGAGTTCCAGTGAAGCCGGTTCTGCCAGTTTCGGCCAGGCGGCTTTCATGGCGGTAATCACCTGCGCTGAGGTTTTATGTTGCGCCAGCGCCGCTTCAAAACTCTTCAGATAATTCAGGGTGAAATCCACCGCCTGTGAACCGGCCGGACGGGCACCGAGATAGTGACCCGGAATCACGTTCTTCGCGTTCAGCGTCTGCATTTCGGTCAGGATATGACGCCATTCAGCGCGGCTCTGAACGGTCTGAGTGTCAGCCGTCCAGACATGAATGCCAGAGGAGAGGGCGGTACCGCCCAGAATGGTGCTCGCAGACGGGATCCAGATATAAGCGGCGTATTGCTCCGGATGACGCAGCTCCAGCACCTCGCCGTCGACGCTAAAGCGGGTCTGATGGGTCACTTCAGGCACAAACACCTTATCCGGCGCGCCCTGCTTCATCTGTGGACCCCAGTATTTCAGCTTGGCGTCATGCGTCTGCTGGATATGCTTCACCACCGCCGGCGCGGCAACCACCTTCACGTCCGGCCAGGCTTTAACAATTGGCTCCAGACCAAAGTAGAAATCGGGATCGCCAGAAGTGATCACAATTTCCTTTAACTTTTTTCCGCTCTTTTTAATCATCTCTGCCAGTTTTTCACCGTCCTGGGTGCTGAACTGGGCATCAAACAGAATCGCTTCGGTTGGCCCGGTAACCAGTGTTGAGGAGACGGCAAAGATGCCCTTTTCCTGCGGATTATAGGTTTGCAGTTGCAGGGTGGCTGCGCTGGCGGAGGCCGAGGCCAGCACCAGCATCACAGGTAACAGCTTAGTTTTCATTTAGGATCCTCAGAGATAAATGCCCGATTCAGGCAGGCGTAACGGGCGATGTTCAGTATCAGTGGCGCTATTCTACGCATCTGGCTATCTGTTAGAATTCCCGCAATCAGAGATGCTGAGTTTCATAATCCGAACAGGTGGAGTGGATGGACAGAGTCACGGCGGCAGCCGTTTTCAACCGGATATGTGAACTGGGCAGCCTGAGTGCCGCCTCACGATCGCTGGGGATCTCCCGCCCGATGGTTAGCCGTTATCTGGAGGAGATGGAAAAGTGGGCGGGAACGCGTCTGCTGCATCGCTCTTCACGCCAGCTGACCCTTACGCCTGCCGGAGAGGCGATCCTGCAAAAAACCCGTCAGCTGGCCCTGCTCTCAGAGGCGATCCAGCAGGAAACTACCCAGGGCGTCCCGGCCGGAACGCTTCGCATCGCCTGCGCCCACTTTACGGCTCTTCATCTTGTCGGCCCGGTGATCCCCGATTTTCTGGCGCGTTATCCGGCACTGCGCATTGAGCTGGAAATTAACAATCAGCCAGTAAGCCTGATTGGTGAGCGTATCGATCTCGCTATCCGCATCACCGACTCGCCAGAGCCGGGGGCGATCGCACGCCGTCTCGGCGAATGCCACTCGGTCCTCTGCGCCTCACCTGAGTATCTTAAGGCGCGGGGTAACCCGGAAACCCCGGACGATCTGGCTCAGCATAACTGCCTCTACTACAGTCGCTTTGCCGGACAGAGCTGGCATTTTACGGCGGCTGGCGGGGAGAAAATCGCGGTTGCCGTCAGAGGAAATTTCAGTGCGGGTATCTCTTCACTATTGTGTGACGCGGCGATAGCGCATTGCGGGATAGCGATGGTGCCTGAGCAGGAGGCTCGCCACGCACTGGATACAGGGAAGCTGGTAAAATTACTGCCCGATTATGAGCCGCAACGTATCGGCATATGGGGGCTTTACCTGTCGCGTGAGCACCAGTCTGCCGCACTGCGGCTGATGCTGGATGAGCTGCAAAGCAGAATCCAGAACGGGTGATCAGAGGGGCGAGTAACCGATCAAAATGGAACCTTACTATGAGTGATAATCAAACCCATTACTGGAACCCTATGGTGCCAGAACTGACCGTCACTGACTTTGCCGCTTCGCTGCATTTTTACACCGTGGTGCTGGGTTTCAGTGTGAGAATACAGCGCCAGCAGCCTGATTTTGCTTACCTCTGCTATGGAGAGGTGCAATTGATGATTGAGCAGTTCCACCCGCAGGGCTGGAACGTAGCCGATCTGCGCTGGCCGCTGGGGCGAGGTATTAATTTCCAGATTGAAGTCGACGATGTTCAGGCTGTGCTGATGCGTTTGCAGCAGCATGCTGTTCCGCTCTATCGGCCGCTTCGGGACAACCACTATGACATCGGCGAGACCACCGCCTGTCAGCGGGAGTTTCTGGTGCAGGACCCCGATGGTTATCTGCTGCGTTTCAGCCAGTATCTGGAATAAGTTGAATGTTTTTGGCAATATTAATCAGCAGGAGAATGGCTTGAGTAAAATAGACATTCTCTTCGGATATTTTTATATTGACTGTTCAATCATGATCAACGGAAGCCTTTGATAGCAGCGTAGTGAAGTCATCTAAAGCGCGAAGAGTTACCTGCTGTTTACCACCGTCACATTAATCATGACCTTTTCCACTAACGGAAGGCGCTATGCATAGCGTGTTAACTATTTCAAAGCGTCATTAAGTAACAGGCGGCCATGATTTGCTGCTACAAGGCCATAATAAAAAATGAATGTAAGAAAGAAAATTTATCCCGCGATGGTCTACACTCTCGTTAGCTGGCTGGATTAGGATTATTCTTAACAAAAGTTTTTTAAGGGATTTCATTGGGCTAAGCGTTCGTACATTTACATTTATTCGTTCACTCAGCACTTAATCTTTGGGAATGTGAGCCGATAACAGGTGATACATACTCAGGAGGACGCACAATGAAATCTTTTTTATCTGTCTGCATTAGCACGCTGCTGATTGCCCTGGCCGGACCGGTTATTGCGGATTCAGATACTGGCACTATTACCTTCAGCGGAGCCATTACTAATGGTTCATGTAATATGAATGTCGGACAAAATCCTGTCGTGTTTGACTGTTTTGATCCCGCCAGTGGTAAGGCTGTGGCCACTACTGCTGACCTGATGAATCCCGAATCGCTGACCAAATTACCTCTGGAAGTAAAAATGCACTGGTTTAATCCTGAAAAGAGCAAAGGGATACTTTACGTTACCTATCTTTAACGCTTCTCCTGAAGTTTTATTCTGAACGACAGTGCAATGCCTTAGCAGCAACGGTGACATGGAACCTAAAGATATAAACCCATAACCAATACAGGGTTTATCATTAAGTCACTAAGAGCCAGTGAAGTATCTTTTTTGAAATTTTTAAGTCAGCATCGGGGAATTCAGTTTACCATATTCATCATCAGCAGATAATGTGTGCATCTTATTAATCCCTTGCATAATCGAGGGTTAATACGCGTTGCATCTGTTGATATGCAAAAAAAAACCACCTTTGCTGTCAAAGGTGGGTTTAATTTATAAAAAGCTTGCGTGAAGATCAGTAAGAGTCAGAAGAGCGCTGAGTAAAATATTTCGTGCTCTGACGCTTCTCCTTTTTACGACGCAGCACCAGGCTGGTGGTAATAATCAGCAGCGTCAAACCGCCGGTTGCCAGTAATTCAGCCTGATGTTTCGCATCAAACAACATGATTATCAGCACCGTGACGATAAACAGGATAGTGACCCACGTCAGGCCAGGAAATAACCACATCCGGTAACTCAGGACTTCACCCGCTTTCTCACGCTTTTTACGCAGCACCAGGTGGGACGCAGCGATCACCAGATAGACCAGCAGTGCAATCGCTCCCGATGTGGCCAGTAAAAATTCAAACACCACGCTGGGCGCCAGATAATTGGCGATCACCGCCAGAAATGCAGCCGCGGTAGAGAGCAGCACAGCAATCCACGGCGTGCCGCTGCGATTGGTACGTGAGGCAGCCGCCGGTGCATCTTTGCGGCGTGACAGAGAGTAGAGCATGCGCGAAGAGGTATAAAGTGCAGAGTTAAGACAACTGCACACCGCCATCAGCACCACCAGATCGACAATCAGCCGGGCGTGCGGGATGTTCATCGCCTGTAACACTGTCTGCCATGAACCCTGTTCAACCAGCCCTGGTGCATTCCACGGCACCAGCGCCACTACAAAGAAAATCGACAGCAGATAGAACAGCGCAATACGCCAGATGACGGAGTTAGTTGCCTGAGTAATCTGCTTGCCGGGATTCTTCGACTCTGCGGCGGCAATCGTGACAATTTCTGTGCCCATAAAAGAGAACATGGTGGTCAGGATGGCAGCCACTACCGCGCCGATACCATTCGGCATAAATCCGTGAGTGTCATAGAGATGCGACAGGCCGCTGGTATTGCTGTCAGGCAGCACACCAAACACTGCCGCACCTGCCACGCCCAGGAACAGGATGATGGCAACGACCTTGATTAATGCAAACCAGAACTCAAACTCACCATAATTTTTCACGCTGAGCAGATTAGTAATGGTCAGCAACAGGGTGATAGCAAACGTGAACTGCCAGATGGCGACATCGGGGAACCATGCATGAAGAATGGTTCCCGCCGCATTGGCTTCCAGCGGGATCACCAGCACCCAGAACCACCAGTAGAGCCAGCCGATGGTAAATCCGGCCCAGCGTCCCAACGCTTTATCGGCGTAGGTTGAGAACGAGCCTGAATCGGGTGAGGCGACGGCCATCTCGGCCAGCATCCGCATAATCAGGACCACCAGCGCACCGGCGGCGGCATAAGAGATCAACACCGCGGGGCCCGCTTCAGAAATAGCATGGCCGGAGCCAACAAACAGCCCAGCGCCAATCACGCCCGCAATTGAGAGCATACGCACGTGGCGCGGTTTCAGGTTTTGAGCCAGCGAATCTGCATTCGCACTCTGAGTCATCGTCATGTAAACGTCTCCTGTCGACGTCCAGCCTGGATGGCCGGACGAACGGGGATGAACTTGCGTTAACGCATCAGCGAAATCAGGCCGGGACGACGGGATGTCCGGCGGGTGCGACACAGTGATCGATCACCGTGGAGAGAATGGTCAGCGCCTGGCTGAACTGGACATCCGGAATGGTGAGCGGGTAGAGGAAGCGGATGACGTTGCCTTTGGCTCCGCAGGTCAGCAGCAGCAAGCCCTGTTCCATCGCCATCTTCTGAACCGCCTGCGCGGTGCTGGCCTGATAGAACTCCATCGCCACCATCGAACCCAGCGCACGCACTTCAGCAATGTCCGGATGTTTGCGTTGATGTTCCTGGAGTTCTGCTTCAAGCCGGGCACCGAGATCAACGGCGCGCTGGCAGAGCTGCTCCTCTACTATTACATCCAGCACCGCATGGGCCGAGGCGATAGCCAGCGGGTTTCCGGCATAGGTTCCGCCCAGCCCACCTGGTGCAGGTGCATCCATCACCTCTGCACGACCGGCGACCGCGGAGAGCGGCATCCCGCCTGCCAGGCTTTTCGCCATGGTGATGATATCGGCCTTCACCGGGTAGTGTTCCATGGCGAACAGCTTGCCGGTACGGGCAAATCCACTCTGGACTTCATCCGCAATCAGCAGAATGCCGTGACGGTCAGCCAGCTCCCGCAACTGCACCATAAACTCTTCAGGTGCCGCATGGAATCCACCTTCGCCCTGCACCGGCTCCAGCACAATCGCGGCGACGTCATGAGGCGCAATGTCCTGCGTAAAAATTTCTTCAAGGCTGGTCAGTGCCGCCTCGATGCTGATCCCCTGAACCGCGCTGGGATAGCGTGCATGGAAGACTGACGGCGGCATCGGGCCGAAATCCCGCTTGTAGGGCGCTACTTTTCCGGTCATCGCCATGGTCATAAAGGTGCGGCCATGGAATGCGTTACCAAAGGTGATGATGCCGTGGCGGCGGGTATAGGCACGCGCCACTTTTACGGCATTTTCTACCGCTTCCGCCCCGGTGGTGAAAAAGGCCGTTTTCGCCGCACCGGCGATGGGAACCCGCTGATTAATACGCTCGGCCAGTGCGATGTAGCTTTCGTAAGGGGTGATCTGGAAAGCCGTATGGGTAAACTTTGTTAATTGATCGGCAATCGCCTGTTCAATGCGTGGATGGCGGTGGCCGGTGTTCAGTACCGCGATGCCGCCCGCGAAGTCGATCCAGCTATTACCCTCCTGATCCCATAAGGTGGCGTTCTCTGCCCGGGCAACGTACCAGTCGCACAGCGTACCGATACCTTTGGGGAGAGCCTGTGCTTTGCGCTGCTGCAACAGGTTATTTTTTTCGCTCATTTATTCCACCTCGTTAATATGCGTGTTTACAATTCCCGACAAACACGTTTATTTATGCCTGAGGCGTGGTGAGTTGCCAGAGCCAATTGTCAGAGGAAAGGTGGAGCCAATTGCGACTCTTATACGCAGATCATCTATTAGCGCGGTTACAGTTTTTAAGAACTGGCTCATTACATCAGCGGCTGCTGAACTGCATGCAGGCCGCGATCGCTGAAGAGGTGTTTCCGCGCGGAAGCCGTTTACCGCCAACCCGCGATCTGGCGCGCGAACTGGGCGTGTCGCGAAACACGGTTATGCATGTTTATGAAAGCCTGATGGCTCAGGGCTATGTTACCGCGCGGACCGGCAGCGGCACCTGGATTGCAGAGACGCTGCCGGAAAACTCTCTGCAGAGTGATGCAATTGCCGACCTTCAGGCGGTGAAGGCGCAACGACCGGCAACGCTGTCGAAGCGTGGCGCCAGTCTGCTGGGGCATGCTACAGCATCGCCTTACCAGTGGGGCGCGTTTGTCCCTGGCGCGCCCGATGTGACCGAATTCCCCCATAAGCTGTTTAGTCAGATTCAGGCGCGTCTGAATCGCGAACCTGACGTTCACCGCCTGGTCTACAGCAGCGGCGGTGGCTGTCCCGATCTGCGCCATGCGCTGGTGGATTATCTGCGGGTGGCACGCTCAGTGCGGGCCGATGCTGACCAGATCCTGATCACCGAAGGGGTTCATCAGGCGGTTGATCTGGTGACGCGGGTGTTGTGCGATCCTGGCGATCGAGTCTGGATGGAGGAGCCAGGCTACTGGGGAACGCGCAATCTGCTGCGCATGAATGGCCTGAAGATTCGGGCGATGCCCGTGGATGAGCAGGGACTGGTGCCGGACAGCGGCCCGGCACCAAAGATGGTGTTTGTGACGCCCTCTCATCAATATCCGCTGGGTGTGCATCTGAGCCTGGCCCGACGTCAGGCATTGCTCTCTCTGGCTCGACGCCATCAGAGCTGGATTGTGGAAGATGACTACGACAGCGAATTTCGTTTTTCCGGCCAGCCTCATCCCTCACTGCAGGGGCTGGAAGCGGATGCGCCGGTCATTTACATGGGAACGTTCAGCAAAACGCTCTATCCCGCGCTGCGCATTGGCTACATGGTGGTGCCGAAACCGCTGGCACAGCCGTTGCGCATCGCCGCGGCAGAGCTCTATCGCGGCGGACATCTGCTGATTCAGCGTGCGCTGGCGGAGTTTATCCGGCTGGGCCATTACATGGAGCATATCCGCCGGATGCGCCTGCTTTACCGCCAGCGGCGGCAGTTTCTCTGCAGGCTGATCGAGCGCTATCTGGGGCCAGCCTTTTTACCGGCATTCAATCATGAAGCGGGGCTGCATCTGGTGATCCCGCTGCCAGCAGGAGCGGATGACGTGGCGATAGCCGCGGAGGCGCTAAAGCGCGGCGTCAAAGTACGGCCACTTTCGCAATATTATATGCACCCTCAGGAGGCGCGCGGATTGCTGCTGGGTTACGCCTGCGTCAATGAGCGGCAGTGTCAGGATGCGTTTGGCACACTTAAAGCCTGTCTTGCGTCCGCCGGAATGGTATTCACTCCGCAGCGCTAGCGGGTTCAAGGGTGCTTTTTTTGAAGGAGGGCGGTTTTACTGCCGCCTCTGTGCTAACGCATTGACATTTAATCAGAGTCACCGAGAATACTCCTCTTTGCGCCCCGACCAGACAATACTGGAGTCTATCATCGCCTTTAAACCCTTTACTGCACCGGCCCGTGCGGCTATTAAGCGAGGCGCCGCGCTGGCTGCCGCGCTGTTGCTGGTCAGTTGCGCATCTGAGCCGCCGAAATCGCTGGTCACACCTTTTCCGCCCGTGACGAAACAGCCGCTACCGACGCCCGGCAAGCCAGCACAACCTCATGCGCAGGAACCGATGCGGGGCGTCTGGTTAGCCACGGTTTCACGTCTTGACTGGCCGCCGGTTGCCTCGGTGAATGGCACCAATCCGGCGCAGCGTATCCGCCAGCAGCAGCAATCGCTGATCGACAAGCTGGATAAGCTGAAAAGCCTGGGCATCAACACGGTGTTTTTCCAGGTTAAGCCTGATGCCACGGCGCTCTGGCCCTCAAAAATCCTCCCCTGGTCAGATATGCTGACAGGAAAAATTGGTGAAGATCCGGGCTATGATCCGCTGCAGTTTATGCTTGATGAGGCGCATAAGCGCGGTATCAAAGTCCATGCCTGGTTCAACCCTTACCGGGTGTCGGTAAACACTAAATCGTCTACCGTCAGCGAACTCAACCGCACGCTGTCACTGCATCCGGCCAGCGTTTTTGTGCTGCATCGCGACTGGATCCGCACTGCAGGCGATCGCTATGTACTCGATCCGGGTATCCCTGAGGCGCGTGACTGGATCACCAGTATTGTGGCCGAGGTGGTGGCGCGTTATCCCATCGACGGTGTGCAGTTCGATGACTACTTCTATGCGGAATCTGCCGGTTCACTGCTCAACGATAATCAGACCTTCAGCCGCTACGGTCAGGGGTTTGCCAGCAAAGCGGACTGGCGGCGTCACAATACTCAGCAGCTGATTGAGCAGGTGTCACGTACCATCAAACAACTGAAGCCGGACGTGGAGTTTGGTGTCAGCCCGGCGGGCGTCTGGCGTAATCTGTCGCATGATCCTGCCGGTTCCGATACCCGCGGAGCGGCGGCGTATGATGAAGCTTTTGCCGATACCCGCCGCTGGGTGCAGCAGGGCTTGCTGGATTACATTGCACCTCAGCTCTACTGGCCTTTTTCCCGTCAGGCGGCCCGATACGATGTGCTGGCAAACTGGTGGGCAGAGGTCGTGAAACCGACCAAAACCCGGCTCTACATCGGCCTTGCTCTCTATAAAGTGGGCGAGCCGTCAAAAGTTGAGCCTGACTGGACACAGCAGGGCGGCGTACCGGAGCTGAAAAAGCAGCTCGACCTTAATGAATCGAACCCCAATATTGATGGCACGATTCTGTTCAGAGAGAACTATCTGAATCAGCCGCAGACTCAGCAGGCGGTAAGCTATCTTAAAGGCCGCTGGGGAGGCTAAGAAACGCCGCGACAGCATGACCAGTGCGGTTAAGTTTTTCCCTGTGACTTGCTGCTATTCTTGCGCTTTATATGGGAGGAACCATGAGCGAACTGATTGATATTTTTACAAGTCACAAAAGTGAACGCAGTTTCACTGAGCAACCTGTCGATGAAGCTGTGCTGGATCGGATTATCAGTACCGCTTATCGCGCACCGACATCAGTAAACTCGCAGCAGGTTTCTGTGGTGATCACGCGTGATGCAGGACGTCGCGCACAGATCGCCGCCATTGCAGGCGGTCAGCCGTGGATTGCCAAAGCACCGGTGTTTATCACCTTTGTGCTGGATATGCATAAATCAGCAGTGGGAATGGCCGCGGTCGATCAGCAGCAGATCGCCCATCAGAGCATTGAGAGTATCGTGTCGGGTTCTACTGATATCGGTATCGCGCTGGGATCGGTAATGGCGGCTGCGCGTGCCGAAGGTCTGGGGATTGTGCCAATTGGCGGTATCCGTCGCGACCCGCAGGCGATGATTTCACTGCTGGAGCTGCCGCCCCTGACCTTCCCGGTAGCGGGTGTGGTAATCGGTCACGTAGACGAACCGGCTCATCAGAAACCACGTCTGCCTCTGGCGACGTTCCGCCATGATGAGACTTACCAGACGCAGGGTCTGGAGCAGCAGATTGCGGCCTACAACGATGAGATGGTTCAGCACTGGAAGACGATTGGTCGTAATGACGGTGAGAGCTGGAGCGAAAGCGTCAGCGGTTACTATAAAAACATCTACTTCCCGAATGTACTGCCAGCACTGCTGAAGCAGGGTTTTGGCACAGATAAATAGTTCGCTCTCGTTATTGAGTGAATAGCACAAGGCCATCCGTAGCGTTTACGGGTGGCCTTTTTCATTTTGTTACTATAACGAAAGGTGACTTTCCACGTCGTAACACATAATTTCCCTTTTAACCGAAGCGCAACCGCCTTTAACACTTACTTTCCAGGGAAATAACATGTCTCAGCGTTCACTCTACGCGCTCTGTTTAATGAGCTTTTTTCTGGCCGATGTCCGCGACGGCCTGGGGCCATTTCTGGGCATCTTTCTTACGGAGCGACACTGGCGACCCGACGAAATCGGTCTGGTAATGACCTGTGGCGGTATCGCCGGATTACTTGCCACGCTGCCGGCAGGGATCGCCGCCGATGCGACCCGCCATAAAAAAATCATTGTGCTGCTGGGCTGTCTGGTGATTACCGTTGCCACGCTGCTGCTGTGGTACAGCAATCAGACCTGGACGGCGATGGTCTCGCAGGTTGTAGCCGGCCTGGCTGCGGCGTTTATCGGCCCGACTGTGGCGGGGATCACCTTAGGGCTCACGGGTCAGCGCGGCTTTAACCAGCAGATGGGACGCAATGAGGCGTTTAATCATGGCGGTAATACGATTGCTGCATTGCTGGCCGGTTTTTCAGCCTGGTACTGGGGCATGGGTGCCGTTTTCATTCTTATGACGGTAATGGCGGTTTTCGCTGCCTTCGCAACGCTGGCAATTCGCGGAAATGAGATCGATAACGATGTGGCGCGCGGTTATGAACCGCATGAAGAGCGTCAGCCAGCGCTGCACTTATCAATGTTGTTGCGAAACCCGGCGCTGATGATCGCCGGTTTGACGCTGCTGCTGTTTCATCTTGCCAATGCCGCGCTGCTGCCGATGCTGAGCATGCGCGTCGCCTCGGCAGGCGGCCAGGCGGCGATCAGTCCGGGCCTTTACGCGGCGGCAACGGTGGTGATTTCCCAACTGGTGATGATCCCGGTCGCGCTGTGGGTATCTAAACGCGTTGATACGCACGGCTATCGCCTGTTCATCATGGTCGCCCTGATGATATTACCGCTGCGCGCGGTTCTCGCCGCCGGCTTTGCCGGGCCGATTTTTGTCATTCCGGTTCAGGTTCTGGATGGTATTGCGGCCGGGATTCTCGGTGTGGCGGTGCCAGGCTATATTGTCTCCCTGCTGCGGGGTACGGGGCATGTTAACGCCGGGCAAAGCGTTATTATGCTGATGCAGGGCGCAGGTGCAGCGCTGAGTCCCGCCATGACGGGCATGATCGCCGCACGTTATTCCTACAGCACCGCGTTTGCGGTACTCGGCGCAATTGCGCTGGCAGCGCTGATTCTATGGTGGCGCACCGGTAGCGCCCCAGCCGCCCATCTGGCCTGATCGGACACAAAAAAGGCTGCCCATTGGGCAGCCTCTTCTGGCAAATCCGTTTGCGACCATCCGTTACTTATACAGTTCTGCGGTCATGTGAACACGGTTGTTGGTGTTCGCTTCCGTAATTTTATACTGCGCACCCTGTTCCTGAGCCTGAGCAGCAATTTTTGATTCTGCGCCATCCAGTGTGGATGAGGTGACAGAAACGCTCTCGGCAAAGCTGCCAAAAGAGATCAGAGAAAGAGTTGCGAGTGCGGCGATTGAAAGTGCTTTTACGTTTTTCATGGTCATATTCCTGAGTTATGAATTGGGAGGATGTTTGCCTCCGATGGGAATAATAGTAACTCAGGTTATGATATCAATATTAACTATTAGTGCGGCAATGGTGATCGTGCTAATTGTTTATCTGGGGATCAGACAGCGACTGTGCCGTCTCCATAATCAACGTCCTGAACCAGCGATGGGCAGGATCGTCGCGATAGCGTGCATGCCAGCCCATTTCAACCGGGAAGGTGCCCAGGTCAACCGGCGCGGGAACGATCCTGAGCCGCTAATCTCTTGAAAGATGCTGACAGATCAAACGCGGCAGGGTCGCGCAGTAGTCCGTGACCGCAATCATTTCCGGCACGGCCAGAAAGTGTGTGACGGAGACTGCAACCTGACGACGCAGGCCGCGCTGTTCAAGCGCCTGATATAACCCAGCGCGCATACGGCCAGGCGGCAGAACGTTGACATGCTTTAGCTGCTCATATTGCTCTGCGCTGAGGTTTTCGCCCACCAGCGGATGATCGGCGCGTATCACGCAGGCCAGACCTTCATTCATCAGGTGCTGAACGACGAGATTATCGGGCGGCTCCACGATACGGCCCAGCACCATATCGGTATTACCTGAAATCACACCGGTTTCAGTGACGTCATTGCCAAAAGGAGTGAGGCGGAGTCGGATGCCGGGCGCACAGCTCCTGAGGCGGGCCACGATGGCAGGCATCATGATGAATTCTACATAGCTGTTTGGCGCAAGCGTGAAGAGCCGGGTGGCATGAAGCGGATCAAAGTCCTGCTGGCCAAGAATAACCTTGTCGATCGATGACAGCGCAGCACCGACCACCTGAGCCAGCTGTTCCGCTTTCGGCGTCGGTCGCATCCCGTAACGCTCGCGGATAAATAGCGGATCGTTGAGCGTTTCACGCAGCCGGTTTAATGCATTAGAAAGCGCCGGCTGGGTTATACCAAGCCGTTCCGCTGCGCGAGTAACGTTGCGCTCTTCCATCATGACCAGCAAAACTGGCAGTAAATTCAGATCGTATTTCATTAATCTATAATGCTATGTGAATAACTGAAATTGAAGAAATAAATTTCATAAATATTCGTAACCCCGCCATGATTAACGGGTCAACGCAGAAGATAGCGGCTCAGACGCTGGTTCTGACTATCCTTACACCTGAAACCGACTAACTGTTATATGGAGCGGAAATGAAAATTTTAATGGTTTTGACCTCGCATGATGAGTTGGGCACCACTGGCAAGAAGACCGGTTTCTGGCTGGAAGAGCTTGCGGCACCTTACTATGCATTTCTTGATGCGGGCGCAGAGATTACCCTGGCTTCACCGAAGGGCGGACAGCCTCCACTCGATCCAAAAAGTGATGAACCCGATTCTCAGACTGATGAGACCCGTCGCTTCCATGCCGACTCTGCTGCTCAGGCAGTACTGGCCTCGACCGTCAAGCTTGATACTGTTGATCAGGCAGCGTTTGATGCCATTTTCTACCCAGGCGGCCATGGTCCTTTATGGGATCTGGCAAACGACAAACACTCCATTTCGCTGATTGAGCAAACCCTGCAGGCGGGCAAACCGGTTGCGCTGGTCTGTCATGCTCCAGGTGTCCTGCGTGATGTGAAAAATGCTGATGGCACGCCTCTGGTCAAAGGAAAGAAAGTTACTGGCTTTACGAACAGTGAAGAAGAGGGCGTTGGCCTGACTGACGTGGTGCCGTTCCTGGTTGAAGATGTACTAAAACAGAACGGCGGCCTTTACTCACGCGGTGATGACTGGCAGTCCTATACGGTTCAGGATGGCTTGCTGATTACCGGTCAGAACCCAGGTTCCTCAGCCGAGACCGCGAAGGTTTTACTGGCAAGCCTGGCGAAATAAAGATCTTTACAGCATGCTGAGTTTTGAGGGCGCCTGCGGGCGCCTTTTTTTATTGCTACCGTTAAGCGTCAGGATAGATAGTGACCTGCTTAATTATTCAGGTTGAATAGATTAGGACTCAATTTTTCTTAACATTGATAATAAATTTACGGGCGTTTCAGAGCTAAATGATTGCCTGAAAAATTCACTGCAAATATAAACATGTTTTTAAAACCAGTGTTGACATCGTTTTTTATATCCGTAGAGTAGGATTCATCAGCGGCGTGCAGTTGCCCTGATAGACTGAAAAACAAAGGTGTTATGTGTTAAAGGTGCCGACAAGTGTTTGAGTTGAAGTTGTCGGTGGTTCTGTTAAACATTGTTCTTTGAAACTGTTCGTTAGTTAAGATAACCCTGTTAAATGGAGTCGAAGTAAGTCTTTAAGAAGTATGTAGTATCGCGTCGCGATGATGTAAGGCCTCGTAGTTCTGAACGTTACGTTACGACAGGATACGATTGCGGTTTAAACGTCGTAATGAAAGTAAGGCAACGCATCAAAGAGTATATATCGCGATGGGGGTGTGCAGATTTATACGGGCCTGACCTGTCTTTGTCTCCTGAAAGACTATCAGGTGGTTGAAACCGATAATAATAGTGACATTTCAGTATCGTGATCATTATTATCCGCAGGATCTGTTCATAAATAGCAGTACCGAAGTAGTACCTATCAATTAAGTTAGTTAATGGTAAACGTAAAATCTGTAGTACCTTAAAAGCCCTGGCTATTTCAGTCAGGGCTTTTATCATTTTACGTTGTCTGTCAGTTCTTTTCAGAACGTAAATATGAGTAATTAACATTATCAAAGCAGCTTTTATCGATAATATTTAAAGTGATTCACGCGCGATTTATTCTCCTGCTATTGTTTCCTCAGTTCAACACTCTCTTTCCTGATCTCCCCAGCATCACTTTTACCCCGCTATCGACATAGTAAAGCGCGATTTTGCCTTTTCGACGTCGGACAGAATGCGATATAACGCCCCGTTATCCTGTCTGTTGCTTAAACAAAATCGCAAAACAGTGAGCCGCAGTCCGCTATCCTTGTTAATACACCACCGTTTTAGCCACGGACGGCCGTATTTCACACAGCCACTCATGCCCTTTGTGATGATGGGTTCGGTTATGCCAGGCCATGATTTTACTGAAGCCGGGGATGACCAGCGGTGGCGGCAACATGACCAGACCCGTAGTGTCGACCGCCAGTCGTTTCGGTACCACGCTTACCAAATCAGTGACGCGCAAAATTTCCGGGAGCACCAGAAAACTGCAAACTGAGAGCGTTACCCGGCGGGCCCGGCCAATCGCAGCCAAAGCCTGGTCGGTAACCCCATGAAAATTTCCGCCGGGCCACGTAACCAGCGCATGATCCTGCGCACAGAACTCATCCAGCGACAGCGTCGCACTGCCCGCCAGAGGATGATTTTCACTCAGCAGACAAAAATATTCTTCATTGAACAGTTGCCGCGTATGCAATGTCGGCGGCGTGGTCATTGGCGTCAGCAACGCCACATCAACTTTCCCATGTTCAAATTGTCCTGACAGGGTCTTATCTGGCAAAGTAATGATGCAAACATATTCAACCCAAGAAAAGGAAAGTATACGTTACACTCTTTCAATATATTGAAAAATAAGGAGTATATTTAAAATTGACTGACAAAAGAGTTACTCAGCAAGGTGATTGATGATTGATAGATATCTCGTCTCACCACTATGCATCTATAAGTTTCCACTAGTAATTCATATGAAAGTATCTCTTTTCAGGATTCTATTGCCTTCAGGGAGCCGGGAAGGGTTTTTTAAGGAGTTTTTAATTTACCCATTGCGAACCATTTCCGTTTTCAGATGGCAAAAAAATCAATCTGCGTCATAGTCAATATTCATCGAGTTATTGCGCTATAGCTTTCTTTTGAAATTCATCTGCGCCTGTTAAGTGCGCTATTCAAACAGAGGTTAAAATGTCTGCAGAATCTCCAGAGAATATCTCCAGCGATCTTTCACAGTTCGTCGGTACGCATTTTGTCTATACCTACGATAATGGCTGGAAATATGAGTGGTACGCTCGCAATGAAACCACCTGCGACTACCGCATTCATCAGGGACTGGTAGGTGGCCGCTGGGTGACCAACCAGAAAATGCACGCGATTCAGTTCGCCCCTGGCATCTACAAAGTAGACTGGCATGAACCCACCGGCACCTGCGTCAGCCTGCTGTTTGATCTGAATCGCACCCTGGTTCACGGCACAATTTTCTTCCCGCAGTGGATTGCCGGTGAAGGTCAGCATCCGGAAAAAACTATCTGTTATCAGAATGACTTCATTGAGGATATGCACCGCTTCCGCGATGAAGGCCCGGCTTATCCGTATGTGATCATTCCAGAGTTTGCGAAAGTGACCTATATGAAAAATGAAGGTCCAGATAACGATGAAGTGATCAATCAGGCACCCGGACAGATGCCTGCTGACTATTTTGATGGTAAGTAATTAAGCCGGTCACCCGCCCCTTCGGGCGGGTAGCTTCTGCCTGACGCGCCAGCGTGCGGGCCAGTATTGAGGAGTAGAGTGGTTTCCCCCCCAGAAACTGCGCCAGCAGCGTAGCACCCAGACAGGTAATAATCATCGGCAATATCAGCTGATAGTTATCGGTCATCTCCAGCACCAGTACGATACCGGTCAGCGGTGCCCTTACCGACGCCGCAAACAGTGCTCCCATCCCCGCGATAGCAAAGGTGCCCGCTTCCAGATGATAAAACGGGAAGAGGTCCGACATGGCCACCCCAAAGGCTGTGCCGAGCAGCGTACCCAGCGCCAGCATCGGCGCAAAAATACCGCCCGGCGCACCTGAGCCAAAACAGAGCAGGGTGGTCACCAGCCTGACCAGAAAGATTATCAGCAGCAGGGTGAACGGGAAGACGCCATGGACCGCCTGTGGGATCAGTTCTGAACCGCCGCCTGCGCCAGGTGCAAACATCAGAGCCAGAATACCGCAACCGCCGCCCAGCAATGCACCGGCCAGCACCACGCGTGCCGTTTTACCGGCATAAAAGCGCGCAAAAAGGTCCTGCGTGATAAATATCAGGCGGTTAAACAGGACGCCGACCATACCGATAATCATCCCGAGCACCAGATAGAGCCACAGCGTCTGCACGGGCGCATCAGCCAGCTTGCCGACGGAGATCACCGCCTCTTCGCCGTTGAAACAGCGGAACACAATGCTGGCCATAATCACACCGGTAAACACGGCTTTAATTGAAATCAGGTTATAGCGGAATTGCGGACGCATCTCCTCGATAATAAACAGGATGCCCGCCAGCGGCGCATTGAACGCCGCCGCCAGACCGGCCGCCGCGCCGGTTGCCAGCAGCGTATGACGTGCCTCATTGCTGCGCATCCCCAGAATATCAATGACCATGCGGCCAATGTTCCCGCCCAGCTGCACTGTCGGGCCTTCCCGGCCCAGCACCATACCGGCACCCAGCGTGCCCATGCCGCCAAAGAACTTCACCGGAATCACCCGCCACCAGCGCACAGGCCTCAGCTCTTCCAGCGCCCCTTCAATTTCAGGGATACCGGAGCCACCCGCTTCGGGAGCAAAGCGCCTGACGAGAAAATATCCCACCATCGCCAGCAGAGCCGAGATGGCAAAGGCGGCGGCGTAGAGCATCCAGCCCTGAAACTGCGATGGTATAAGCGTGTCAGCACGCCACTGCTGTATTGTTTCAACGGCCCGGGCAAACGCCACGCCCGCCAGGCCAACCAGCGTACCGACCAGCGCGGCACAGAACAGCATCGCCAGCGGCGTTTTATCACGATAGAGCAGGGCGCGAAACATCCGACTGCGCGCCGCGATGGAGCGGGGAACATAAACCGGCTGCGGTGATTCTTCATTCATTGAGAGACATTCTTGTTCAACCAGACCAGCGCCCCAGTTTACTGAGTGATAAGGTGAAAACAAACGTCAGGATCAATTTCATCGGGGTAAAGGGTTAATTCGTCTGTGGTGGACAAACCACTTGCGCCATGCGTTCGCGGTAGGCTGGATCATCCTGGTTTTTCAGCGCCTGAGCCGCCGCGGTCAGCGTGACCTGATTCTGCTTCTGGTTCTGCTTATCGTTAAGAAACGTCTGACGCAGTTTTTCATCGGAGATGGCTGGTAATAACTGGCACTTCTGGCGCAGATCGTCAGTTATCTGCTGCTGACGCAGCGCAAACTTCAGCGTGTCGTAGGGTGCGGCTGCCACAATCAGCGGGTTTAACAGCGGCAGAATAAACAGCGTGTTGCGGATCACGTTCATGATGGTCTCCTGACTGCTGAGGACAGGATCGGGTCTTCGGCAGTTTTCAGTTGATATTAATCGCATTGAGTGATTAGCCTGAGCACAATATCCCCGACCGACTGCGGCAATGTCGCCACGGTCGACGCAATAATCATAGCAATACTGGCGTGACAGGGAGCTGACATGCAGCCACATTCCACTGAAATTCTCACCGCTGACTGTTGTATCGTCGGCGGTGGCCCGGCCGGATTAATGCTGGGTTATCTGTTCGCCCGCGCAGGCCTGCGCGTGGTGGTGATCGAAAAGCACGCCGATTTTCTCCACGATTTTCGCGGTGACACCATCCATCCCTCGACGCTGGAAATTATGCATCAGCTGGGTCTGCTGGAATCTTTCCTGACGCTGCCGCATCAGCGTGCTGAAAAGCTGGAGGCGGAAATCGGCGGACAGAGTATTACGATGGCTGATTTCTCACGCCTGCCGGTTCAGTGCCGTTTTATCGCCTTTATGCCGCAGTGGGATTTCCTGAACTATATGGCTGAACAGAGCGCCCGGTATTCGGGCTTCAGCCTGCTGCAGTCGACCTCTTTTGAGTCGCTGAATGTTGAAAATGGCAAGGTCAGTGGTGTGATAGCTTCCCGCGGGAATCAGCAACTGCACATCCGCTGTAAACTGGTGGTCGGTGCAGATGGCCGCCATTCACGCGTACGCGAAGCGGCAGGACTGACCGGACAGGAATTCGGCGCAGCACGCGATGTCATCTGGTTCCGCTTAAGTAAACAGCCGCAGGATCCCGATCTGGGTATGGGGCATAAAGGGCCACGCCAGAACTTTATTGTTATCGATCGCGGCGACTACTGGCAGTGCGGACTGACCATTCCGAAAGGGGAGTTTGAAGCGAAACAGGCCGCCGGACTCGACGCGTTTAAAGCAGAAGTGGCGGCCCTGTCGCCCTTTGAAGCGACGCGCATGGCGGAAATCGAGAGCTGGGAAGCCTTTAAGCTGCTGTCGATACGGATTGACCGCCTGGATAAGTGGGCGAAACCCGGTGTTCTCTGCATTGGTGATGCGGCGCATGCCATGTCGCCGATTGGTGGGGTTGGCGTAAATCTGGCGATTCAGGATGCGGTAGCGACGGCGAATCTTTTGACCGATCCTCTGAAGCGAGGAGAACTGCAGCTGCGCGACCTGGAAAAAGTGCAGAAGCGCCGTCAGTTCCCTACCGTCGCCACACAGTTTTTGCAGATCAAAATGAGCCGCAGCAAAGCAAAAAGAAAACCTACGGGAAGCAGCAAGGTTCCCGCGATTATCCAGCGCCTGCCGTTTCTGCGTTTTGTACTGGGACGCCTTATCGGTCTGGGCTTCAGGACGGAGTCGCCGCAGGTTGCGCGCATGAAAGAAGAGCGTTAAATGATTTCGACAGCGATCAGATATCATGCGACACTGTTTCACTGTGAAAGTACTGTCAGATTGAGCCGCTATTTATCTGATAATTGGGCGCTAATTGAGCATTCCTGAGCTAAATTATTTTCGATTTTTGCGCCTGCATAGGAGAGGTTTCAGTGCATAACGAGCAAAATGGCAGCGACGTAAAACGTCTGAGTGCGATCAAGGCACTTTTGTCCCCGGATGAAGCCCGGGATAAGGTGCTGGAAAGATTCGTTAATCTCGCCAGCCAGGTGCTGGGTATTTCTGGCAGCTTCATTTCAATTATTGACGATCATAACCAATATATTAAAGCGTCCCGCAACTTCGATCTTAAGCAATCGACCCGTGATGAATCTCTTTGCCGCCACGTCATTGATGGTGAGGGACATCTGGTGGTGTATGACACCTTACTGGATGAGCGCTTTGTCACGCACCCGTTTGTGAAAGGCGATCCGCATATTCGTTTCTACGCCGGTGTCTCGCTGCAGAACCTAGACGGCGCGGTGCTGGGCACGCTCTGCGTCACCGACACCCAGCCACATCCCTTTACGGATGAGAAACTCGCTACGCTGCGCTCACTGGCTACGCTGGTCACCTCATTTCTGGATGCCTGGAACAATGCGGGTTTTGCCGACGTCATTACGCACCTGCCGAATCGCCCACGTCTGATTCGTGATATTCAGCAACTGACCCTTGTCGCACCACAGAGCCGCTTTCGCCTGATTCTTATCGACTGCCTCGACATCATTCGCGCCTATGAGCTTTCCCGTGCGGTGGGCATTGCGCCGATGGAGAAACTGCTAAAGCAGATGGCGCAGGATGTCGCTCACCGGCTCAATCTTCCGGAGAATGAAACGCTCTATACTTTCGCTCCAGGCCGTTTTGCCATTGTTCAGCCCTACTCGGGTCGTTATACCGCACATAACATGATCGACCTGTTTAAGGGCATGAAGGCCGATCTGGCGGAAAATATCACGCTCGACCTGGATGTCTTTACCGGTGAAACAGAGTTTGTACCGGGCCAGATGGATGCCAATGAAACGGTGCGTCAGGCCGTGAGCGCGCTGCATGAGGCGGTGGATGAGAACATCAGTGCAATGTGTTTTGAAGAGAGTTACGACTCGCGGCGCACCGATGACTTTATGATCATGAACGATCTGGCTCAGGCGCTGAATAAAGACGAAGAGCTTTACCTGGCCTGGCAGCCTAAAGTGTGTCTCAAAAGCGGTAAAACGGTCGGGCTGGAGGCGCTTATCCGCTGGAATCATCCTGAGCGGGGCGAGCTTTTCCCTTCAGAATTCATTCCGTTAGCGGGTAAAACCAACCTGATTTCCGATCTGACCAACTGGGTTATCGATCACACCATTGAGCAGCTTGCGCGCTGGGATCGCGAATACGATCTGATTCCGGTTTCGATCAACGTCAGCGAACGCGACTTCGCAAAGCCCGATTTTGCCGATCTGTTGGTGGCAAAATTAGCGGCGGCTCAGTTACCCAATTCTATTCTGGGCATTGAGTGCCTGGAGAATGAACTGATCACCAAAACCAATGTGGCGATCAGCGGGCTGGAAGCGCTGAAATCACACGGCTTTGTGATCTCGCTGGATGATTTCGGCACTGGCTACAGCAACATCAGCTATCTGCAGGATATCCCGCTGGATGTGATTAAGATCGACCGATCCCTGATCTCGCGTATGGGTGAAGATGACGCATCAAAAATCATCGTCAGATGCATTATTCAGATGCTGAAAGAGCTGAACTACACCGTGCTGGCCGAGGGCGTTGAGACGGAAGCCACCCTGACGTTGCTGAAAACTTACGGTTGCGATCAAATCCAGGGCTACTTCTTTTCTAAACCGCTGCCAGCCAGCGATATTGAACACTGGCTTTATCAGAAGTGATGCCAGGCAAATGGCCCGCAGCGATCGTTGCGGGCTCTCTTATTACTCACTGCCGGTGGCGTAGCGCTCAACCGGCGTGATGCTTTTAATCAGCTTGTTATCAAACAGAAATTGCTCGTAAGCCTGATAGCGTGCGCGATCCAGTTTTGCCGGATCGGCGGCAAACAGCGGCAGGGTGGCACGCCATGCCTGATGATTCAGCGGCGTGTTCAGCTCCGGATGCGCGCGGGCAAAGGCCTGCCAGCTCTCCTCCGGGTGCGCCTGCAACTGCGCATTACCCTTCTTCAGTGCCCGCAAAAACTTTTTGATTTTCTCCGAGTGTGCCTCATCACGGTTGGCGACGATGATCAGTTCGTCATAGGCCGGAACACCATAATCCTCGACGTTGAAGACTACCGGGTTTTTACCGTGCTGTTTCATCTCCAGCGCTTCGATATTGCGATAGCCGCCGATAACCGCATCCACTTGCCCGGTCATCAGGGCGCTGGTGAGCTGGAAATTGACGTTAACCAGCTTAACCTGATCGGCCTTAACACCATCATGGTTCAGCATGGTCGCCAGCGTCGCCTGTTCAATGCCGCTGACCGAATAGCCGATACGTTTCCCTTTTAAATCGGCTGGTTTTTTTACCGTTTCGTCTAACGTCATCAGCGTATTCAGCGGACTGTTAATTAACGTCCCCACCCGCATCAAGGGCAATCCCTGATCGGCGAAGAAATGCAGCTGCGGCTGATAGGTAATCGCTAAGTCCGCCTGCCTGGCTGCCACCAGACGCGGCGGCAGCGCCGGATCGGAAGGTGGCACAATGTTAACCTCCAGCCCTTCTGCCGCAAACGCGCCGGTCTGCTGGGCCACCATAATTGGTGCGTGATCGGGATTGATATACCAGTCGAGCACCAGTGTCAGTTTCTCCATCGCCTGAGCCTGTGTGGCTAAAGTGGCGCTGAACAGCAGGGTAAACAGAGGCATTTTTGTCATGGGTTGTCTCATTGGTTTAGTCATTAATGTGTCTCAGGTGCCCAGCTAATCAGGCGGCGCAGCAGGATGTCGAGGGTCAGCCACAGGGCTAGCGTCATCAGCACCAGAATAAACAAGGCGGCGAAACAGAGGTCGCTCTGCATCCGGGCGTTGGCATTCAGCATCACGTAGCCCAGCCCTTCGGCCGAGCCGACCCATTCACCGATGATTGCGCCTATTGGCGCGACGGCTGCCGCCATCCGCAATCCTGAGCCCAGGGCGGGCAGCGCGGCTAACAGCCGGACATGGCGCAGTTGCGCTGCAGGTGATGCGCCCAGCGTGCGAGCCAGATCGAGATAGCCGGGCGTGACGTGACGCAGGCCATCAAAAAAGGCGGAGGTCACCGGGAAGAAGATCACCAGGACGGCCATCGCGACTTTGGCGCCCATGCCGAAACCAAACCAGAGCACCAGCAGCGGCGCCAGGGCAAAAACCGGAATCGCCTGGCTGGTGATCACCAGCGGCATCATCCAGCGCTGCAGCCATGGCGAAAAGGTCATGCCCAGCGCCAGCACGCTCCCAAGCAGCACGCCGAGGGCCATGCCGCTGACGATCTCGGTCAGGGTAATCAAAGTGTGATGGCCGAGATAACCTGCGTTTTGCCACAGTGCGATGGCGACCGCAGCGGGTGAGGGCAGCAGAAAGGCCGGAACCGAAGTCAGTGTGGCGAGCCACCACAGCGCAATTAGTCCGGCAAACAGCATCACTCCACGGTGAAGACCGGCAAAACCTTTGTGTAATCTCATCCCGCTATCCTGCTCAGCTGCTTCAGCAATGCGGCCTGACTCTGCAATACCTGTATGTCGTCTGCAGCCCGCGGTGGCTGGCCCGCCAGGGGCGGGCAGGTTTCAATTCCCGCAGAACCGATCATAAGCACGTGGTGACTGAGCCGACAGGCTTCGGCGGCGTCATGGGTAATCAGCAGCACGGTGTGTCCGACCAGCACTTCTGCGGCCAGCGTCTGGATCTGAGGGCGGGTGAGTGCATCCAGTGCGGAGAAGGGCTCATCCATCAGCACAACGGGCTGACGGGTGTAGAGGGTGCGGGCCAGCGCGGCGCGCTGACGCATCCCGCCGGAAAGTGTCGCGGGTCGCGCGTTCGCAGAGTGGCTCAGACCTACCCGCATCAGCAGATGCTGCGCCCAGTCGCGATCAACCCTTTCACCTCTCAGACGACTGGCGAGACAGACATTTTGTTCAACCGTGAGCCACGGATAGAGCAGATCCTGTTGCCCCATCCAGGCGATGCGTCCGGTCAGTGGCAGGCCGTCGCTGCCGCTGACCTGCCCGGCGGTGGGTGGCGTCAGACCAGCAATGACCCGCATCAGGCTGCTTTTTCCGACGCCGCTGGCACCCAGTAAAGCGGTAAAAGCACCGCCCGCGATCTCCAGATCAAGCTGGCTGAAGAGTGGCTGCTGGCCATAATTCAGGCTGAGCTGGCGAATTGAAATGCCTGGCGGCACCGGACTGCACGGCAGGTTCATGAGCTGATCCGCTGGGCGGCAGCATGGTTGAGACCCATCTGCCAGAAAGCGGCTTCCAGCCGGGTCGCGGTGGTGAAGATCTCCGCCAGCGGGTTAAACCGGTGTTCACCGGCGCGCTGCCGGGCCAGGGTTTCAAACAGTGAAATTGAGGAGCGAACGCCAGCCAGATAGGCTTCGTCGCCGTAATTTTCTATCCATGCCGCGTAAGGATTCCCCTCAAAGCGGGTTGCGGGATCATGCAGTAGTGTCAGGCCAATTTCAGCGTAACCGGCAACGCACGGCATCAGCGCGGTCAGCAGCTCCAGCGCATCCCCGGTGTGACCCACGTCCAGCACGTAGCGGGTGTAGTTGAGCGTTTCCACTGCCTCGGGTTCGCTCGCCATTGCCGCCTCGCTGATGCCCCATTGCTGGCAGTAAGCCTGGTGAAGTGGCAGTTCGCTGACGATAGCGTTAAGCGATGCCGTTGCGCTGCGTAAGGCTGCTGGCTCGGAAAGTTTGCTGATCAGCAGGCCCCAGGCACGGGCGAAGTGCAACAGAAACAGATAATCCTGGGTGAGATAGTGGCGGAAGGCGGCGGGTGGCAGGGTGCCCTGACCGAGTTGCCGCACAAAATCGTGCCCGATATAGGCGTGCCATTGACTGCCCGCCTGCTGGCGCAGACGACCATAAAAGCCGGTGTCGAAAAGCGGATGTGACATAGGATCTCCAGTAACAGGGAGATCCGGGCATACGGTCTGGAACAGGGAATGTTGCAGGAGATGACGCAGAAAATCTGCCGACCCGTCCCTTCGCTGGCATGACCCAGATCAGGTTCAAAGGGTTCGGCTTACGCCATCTCAGCCCATTACAGGACACCCCTCGGAGACATTGGTTATACGATAATTACTGCCGGAGTACAACGGCAGAAATAAGCGTTCTGTTCCGGCGTTGCTGTCGCGCCAGTAACAGCATGACGATAGATTTTAAGTGACGTTGTCACTCAAGATCCGCACCATTACTGGCAATGACTTTTTTGTACCACCAGAAGGATTTCTTCCGCGTGCGCGCCAGCGTGCCGTTACCCAGGTCGTCGCGGTCAACATAGACAAATCCGTAGCGCTTGCTCATTTCACCCGTTGAGGCGGCAACCAGATCGATACAGCCCCAGCTGGTGTAACCCATCACTGGCACGCCATCCTCGATCGCGTCGCCCATGGCGCGGATATGTTCGCGCAGATAGCTGATGCGGTAATCATCGTTGATCTCGCCATTTGATTCGATCTCATCGCGCGCGCCCAGGCCATTCTCCACCAGAAACAGCGGCTTCTGATAGCGGTCATACATCATATTCATCGTGATGCGTAAGCCTAGCGGATCGATACCCCAGCCCCACTCACTGCGCGGTACATGGGGATTGGTCAGGGATTTCACCACATTGGCGGCGCTGCTGTTCTGCTCGTTCATTTCTGCCGAGGCGCAACGTGAGGCGTAGTAGCTGAACGAGACAAAATCGACGCTGTTTTTCAGAATGTCGTCATCGCCGTCAGCGATCTCAAGCGTCACACCTTTTTCACGGAATACGCGGGCGGCGTAGGCCGGATAGGCCCCACGCGCCTGCACGTCAATAAAGAACAGGTTTTCGCGATCCTTTTCCAGCGCAGCCCAGACATCTTCCGGCTTGCTCGACCAGGGATAGAAGTTGCCGCCTGCCAGCATGCAGCCGACCTGGTTCATCGGATTCACTTCATGCGCGATGCGCGTCACCAGCGCGCTGGCGACCAGTTCATGATGGGCCGCCTGATACTTTACCTGATCCTTGTTCTCACCGGGTTCGAACACCAGACCGGCGCCGGAAAAGGGGCTGTGCAGCAGGATATTAATCTCATTGAAGGTCAGCCAGTATTTCACAAGGCCATCAAACGCCTCAAAGCAGCTGCGGGCATAGCGGGCAAAAAAGTCGACCATTTTGCGATTGCGCCACGAGCCATATTCAGTCACCAGATGCATCGGCACATCAAAGTGACAGAGCGTGACCAGCGGTTCGATATTATATTTCCGGCACTCCTCAAAGACCGCGCGGTAAAAGGCGATGCCTTGCGGATTGGGCGTCAGTTCATCGCCATTGGGATAGAGACGGCTCCAGGCAATCGACGTGCGGAACACGCTGAACCCCATCTCCGCCATCAGCGCAATGTCTTCCGGATAGCGGTGATAAAAATCGATGGCTTCATGGCTGGGATAAAATTCATCGTCACGCAGGGTAAAACGCTTTTCCAGACCGAGTTTGACCGGCATACGGTGCAGTCCATGTGGAATCATGTCGACGGTGGTTAAGCCCTTTCCGCCCTCACGAAAGCCGCCTTCACACTGGTTGGCGGCCAGTGCGCCGCCCCATAAAAATCCTTGCGGAAACCTTGAATCAGACATGCAATCCTCTTTTCCGGGTCAGCATGACCCTTTCCTTTAGTGGCTATTAATCGCGTTAGCGCGTTCGGTAACGGGCGCAGGTTGCGTTGCGCTTTCTGGTGCGGTTTTGGTTTCAGGCTCGGTTTCAGGAATATCTTCAAAACCTAACAGCAGCGTCAGCACAAATGAGAGCACCACAGACAACACCATGACCGCACCGACCCAGACAATACTCATGGGATTGGTGGGATCGAAGAACTGTACGCTGGTAAACAGGCCGGGAGAGGCCATGGAGTGGCTGGCCAGCCCGCCAATGCCCGCGACCGCGCCACAGATAAAACCACTGATCAGACAGGCGATCAGCGGTCGTTTTAAACGGACCGCAACGCCATACAGCGCCGGTTCTGAAATGCCGGCAATAATCGCTGATGCCGCCGCTGCCAGCGCGGTCTGGCGCAGTTCACGGTTTTTGGTCCGGAACGCCACCGCCAGCGACGATCCCCCCAACGAGAGGTTGGCACCAATCTCTGACGGCATCACCATGCCCTCTTTGCCGGTTTCGGCAATGGTCTGGATGATGGTGGGGGTGAACACCCGATGCATCCCGGTCATCACCAGCAGCGGCCAGATTGCGCCCATAATCGCGACGGAAAGCCAGCCAAGATAGCCATGCACGGTGTAGACCAGCGCGGAGATGCCGCTGCCGATCCAGATACCAATCGGACCAATCAGCACAATCGCGATGGGTGCCGCAATCAGCACAATCAGCATCGGTTTCAGGAAGTTTTTAGTGACGGCAGGGGTAATACGATCCACGCCGCGCTCAATGTGCGACAGGATCCAGGTCATCACCAGCGCCGGGATCACCGTATAGGTATATTTCACTGCGGTCACCGGGATGTAAGCAAATTCCACCGCCTGACCCTGTGCCGCTTTCGCCATCAGCTCAACAAAATTGGGATGAACCAGTACACCGGCAATGGCGATCGCCAGCGACATGTTCGTTTTGAATTTCAGCGCCGCAGAGGCGGCTACCATGATCGGCAGGAAGAAAAATGCGCCATCGCCAATCACGTTGAGGATGACCAGCGTTGATGAGCCTTTCTCAAACACGCCCGCCATATCCAGGATCATCGCCAGCAGCTTAACCATTGACCCGCCAATAATGGCCGGAATCAGCGGCGACATGGTGCCCACCAGCGCATCAAGAATCCCTGCGCCGATGCCTCGCAGCGTGATTTTACGTTTCACGGGTGCAGTCGATGTCGCTGCGGGCGATCCCAGCTCCAGCACCGCCTGATAAGCCTGTGACACGTTGTTACCAATGATCACCTGGCACTGAGTGTCGTTGTGCACCACGCCCATAACGCCATTGATCGCCTTGAGCCGGGGATAGTCGACCTGAGCTTCATCTTTCAACACAAACCGCAGGCGGGTCATGCAGTGGGTTACGGCTTCGATATTGGTGAGGCCGCCTAGCGCATCGACGATGGCGCGTGACACCTCGGCATAATTTCTGGGCATGATCGCTCTTCTCTGTAGGGTAAATCGGTTAAAGTTTTTATGTTTTTGCGCCTGCGGACAGGCAAATAGGAAACCGGTTTCACAAAATCATGAAGTGCTTTCACAGCGCCGACAAGCGCCAAAATCATCAAGATCTCTTTTTTGTGAACTCCATCACCTGATGCTGCCAGGTAACTTCATACTAAGGCGGGGTAAATATTTCCAAGATTGAGAGGCTTAGGTAGACTGCAGGACGACGCAGCAAAGGAGCATCACCATGGCAACGATTCAGGAAGTGGCAAACAGGGCGGGCGTCTCAAAAGCGACAGTGTCACGTGTGCTCTCGGGCAATGGCTATGTCGGGCAGGAAAAGCGCGAAAAAGTACTGAAGGCGATTGCCGAAACCGGATACCGGCCCAATCTGCTGGCGCGCAACCTGGCGACAAAAACCTCTCAGACCATTGGACTGGTGATCACCAATACGCTCTACAGCGGCAGCTACTTCACTGAACTAATGGCACACTCCGCGCGCATACTGGAGCAGCAGGGCCGCCAGCTGATTCTGGCGGACGGCAAACACACCGCTGAGCAGGAAGAGGCGGCGATACAGTTTCTGCTCGATCTGCGCTGTGACGGCATTATTATCTATCCGCGCTTCCTGAGCATTGACGCGCTGGATGCGATTATCTCCCGGCACAAGCAGCCGATACTGGTGATCAACCGGCGGCTGCGCGTCAACCATAGCTACTGCATTTACAGCGATCAGCACGCCAGCAGCGCTGCGGCGGTGAGCCATCTGCTGAATCAGGGGCATCGCGAGATCGCGTTTATCACCGGTTCGCTCGATTCGCCGACCGGCGTGGAGCGGCTTTCCGGCTATCACGCTGCGCTGGCCGCGCAGGGCATTGAAGCCGATTCCCGGCGAATCGTGACGGGCAAATGGACGGCGCAGAGCGGTATGGCGGCCGTGGACATGCTGCTGGAACGCAGGGTGACATTCAGCGCGCTGGTGGCGAGTAATGATGAGATGGCGATTGGCGCAATCAAGCGTCTGACTGAATGCAACATCGCGGTACCCGGGCAGGTTTCGGTGATTGGCTTCGATGATATTCCGCTGGCGCCCTTCATCACGCCGTCGTTATCCAGCATGAAACTGCCGGTCACCGAGATGATCGATGAGACGATTAACCGCCTGCTGACCATGCTGGATGGCGGAGACTGGCATACTCAGGCACCTTTCACGGCCAGCCTGATGCTGCGGGACTCCGTTACTAAAGGCCCCGGCCGTTCTGCTTAACCTGCGGCGATCTGTATCACCTCTATCGCCTGTTCCCTGAGCTGCGCTACCGTCGCCGCATCCAGCGTCTCATCGGTAATCACGTGCCCGACCTGAAAACCGGATGAAAGCGGATAGGGGTGAATCTGACCAAACTTGGAGGCGTCGGTCAGGGCATAGCTCTCAGCGCCTTTCGCCAGCACGGCATCCACCACATCACAGCGCAGCATGTTGCGGCCAGTAAAACCAGTTTCGGGATGCCAGCCATCCACGCCAACAAATGCCCGGTGAAAATGAACCTGCTGGATGGAATAACGCGTCAGCGGGCCGACTACCGACTCACTGCTTTTCTGCAGCAGGCCACCGAGCACAATCACCTCACAGGCGGCTTCCCGAAGAAGCTGGGCAATATAGTGACTGACGGTAATCAGCGTAAGATCGGCGCGGTCAGCCAGCGCACGCGCCAGCAGCGCATTGGTGCTGCCACCTTCAATGAACACCGATTCACCCGCCTGCACCAGGCTGGCCGCATGTCGTGCCAGTGCCTGCTTGATGGGATAGCGGGTATTCATGCGGGTGCCGACGTTATCGCTGTCCAGCGCCAGCGCGGAACCGTGAACCCGCCGCAGCAGTCGGTCGCGTTCCAGCAGCGTGAGATCCTGACGCACCGTCACTTCAGAAACCCCGGTAAGCTGCGCCAGTTCGCTGACCGTTACGCTGCCCCGGCTATTAACCAGTTGAATAATCTGATGATGTCGCGGGTTCATAATTGCGTTTCGCAGAAAAAAAGAGCTCCAGTGTAACAGGGATATCCCGCGCTGGTGTACAACGCGGGATTGGGATCAGGACAAATCCAGCGATCGGCGTCCGTTAAGATTGAGATCCTGCAGCGTAAAACGCTGGTCCCACTCTGTTTCATAATCTTCTGGCGGAAAATCTCCCGGTGAACGTCCCTGCTCCAGGGCCTGTGCAACCCGCCGGGCATAGGCGCGGTTTTTGTCACACATAGGTGCAGCGGGGATATACATCACATTGCCCCAGCCCTGCTGATCTTCAACCGGTGCAACGGCGTGGATCACATCACAGTGCCACCATACCGAATCGCCCGCCTCTAAGGCCGGTATCGAACAGAGTCCTGCAATCAGGTGCGGATGCCACTGTTCATTAACGGGCAACACCCGGCCCGGCGCGACGCCGCACAGTTCATCTTCAGGTACGTCTGAAAGCAGCGGGCGCAGCAGAACATAGGCCATCGCCTGCGGCACCGGCACCACGTGCAGCAGGCCCTGACCGGGGATCATATCGGAGAGTGCGGTCCAGCCCTGAAAGGTCCGGAACACGGAACATTTGGTGGTACCCGGCAGATCATACTCATCCACTTCGGTGCGGTGAGCTGCATCCCAGGGGTCGTAAGCGGCAAAATCACCGTGAAACAGCTTACTGAAAACCTGCTGATACGCGGGGAGTAACCAGCGTTCCAGCGCGCCGGAATCGGTATGGGCGCCTAATCCCTTCGAGGTGGTGCCCGGCAAGCGGCGACGGATGCGATCGGGATAGATAACGCTGACATCCGGGTCAAACCACTGCTTGCCCTGTGATTCAGACTTCCATAACCGGTTCAGAAAAGATTGCGCGTCAGCCATTGCCGCGCTCTGTCGCGCCTGCATTTGCGCCTGTGACCAGTAAATCGGATAGATTTCGGGGCGGGAGGCGGCCAGCGATCCAAAAAAGTCATCGCCGGGGCCGCGATAGTGTTCGTCAAACCGGTTGTGATCCAGATAGTCGAGCATCGACTTATCCCATGCCAGCGCCTGCTCACGCGTGAAGTGCTGCTTAATTACCACACAGCCGCGACGTTTAATCAGCGCCCGGGTTTCATCCGAAACCTTTCCCGCTGCAATGTCCTGCATGGGCACTACCGGCCAGGCACTGCCCGTGCGCTTTTCATCTGCTTTTGCTTCTGCAATCGCAGCAGTGATGTTGTCGCAAACCTGACGGAAAAGGGCATCGACATCACCAATCTGTTGACGTAACTGCTGTTTCATCTCGCGAATAGCGGTTTTGACGTCGTCAGGTAAAGGGGTTGATCGGGAATCTTCACGCATCTCGTGCTCCTGAATATCTGGGGGTTGAGTTACGAATGTAATTAAAATAACCTTCATTCGTAATATTCGACTGAGGTTAACATCCTTTTAACGAAAAAAAACGTGCGTGATAACACAACTCCGGAACCGGAACGCTCTGAAAGCCGTTAGCAAAGTCACTATTTGCATTCTCATTAATCCACACAGCGAGTAAGCTTTATGAATCAAATCAATCAGCCGAAAGGACAGAACGGCGAACGTATAGGGGCAGGCGAGATGGCGGTTAAGATGATTGCGGTGGATATGGACGGCACCTTTCTGGACGACAATAAGCAGTACAACGTTCAGCGGTTTTCACGTCAGTATGCGCTGCTGAAGCAGAAGGGCATCCGTTTTGTGGTGGCCAGTGGTAATCAGTATTACCAGCTGCAGCGCTATTTTCCCGACATCAAAGATGAGATCGCTTTCGTGGCGGAAAATGGCGCATGGGTTTCTGACTGTAATGAAGAGATCTTCTGCGGAGAGTTAGCTCAGGAGAAAGTGCATAAGATCCTCGATATCCTGGCGCATGAACCTGACATCGCGGTCGTGGTCTGTGGACGCAACGGCGCCTATATGCATTCATCCACCTCTGATGAGGTGATGGCAATGCTTGCAAACCACTATCACCGGCTGGAAAAACGCGATGACCTCTATGCCATCGACGACACCATTTTCAAATTCTCGCTGAAGCTGGAGCACGAAGGGGTTGATGCACTGCTGCAAAGACTGCATTCCCGTCTGGGCGAGCTGGAAAACATCATGCATCCGGTATCCAGCGGTTTTGGCTTTATTGATCTCATTATTCCCGGCTGTCATAAGGCTCATGGCATTGCGTTGCTGCAGGAAAAGTGGGGCATCAGCGATTGCGAAGTGCTGGCAATTGGTGACAGCGCCAATGATATTGAGATGCTGCGTCAGGCCTGCTTCAGTTTCTCAATGGCCAATGCCGCTGATTCGGTCGCTGCTGTGGCGCGCTATCAGACGCAGAGCAACAATGATGAAGGCGCGCTGAATGTCATTTCCCGCGTGCTGGCGCGCGAATTCCCGTTCGATTAAGCCTGCACTGCGTGAGAACTGGCGGCCTTCTATCCGCCACTCTCCTGATGGCTGCGCGCGTGATGTTCCATTTCATCCAGCGCAGCCTGATTCTCCAGTCCCCACTGATACATCTGCTCAATCGGCTGGGCGAAGGTATGCCCCAGCGGCGTGAGGCTGTATTCCACTTTTGGTGGCACCACCTGCCACACCTGACGCGACACCAGTCCGCGCTGCTCCAGCTCACGCAGCGTCTGAATCAGCATCTTCTTCGAAATACCCTGCAGGCTGCGCTCCAGTTCACCCGTGCGTGCCCGGTTTTCCGGC
Organism: Pantoea sp. X-Soil-ISGK-285; assembly: GCF_059730815.1. Lineage (NCBI taxonomy): Bacteria > Pseudomonadati > Pseudomonadota > Gammaproteobacteria > Enterobacterales > Erwiniaceae > Pantoea > Pantoea sp. X-Soil-ISGK-285. Next base: position 99,302 of record NZ_AP035939.1, read on the forward strand.
CAGTGATAGAGCGCATGCAGCACCATCGTGCTCCACTTCACCGAAAAGAGTTCCAGCAGGCGGCGCGGCGGTGAATCCGCATAAAAGCAAAGTTTTCCTTCAACCCAGACCGGCATAGTGACTTCCCAGACATGATGGTAACCAAAAGGTAACTACTACCAAATGGGGTTCCGTGTGTCTATAGTGGGCCGCTTTCTTTACGACCACCAGGTGAAAAGAGGCAACAGATGAAAATTAATGCGCTGATAGCGTCCCAGGCAGACCAGCCGCTGCGGGCAGGACAGGTAGAGTTACGCGAGCTGCAGTCTGACGATGTGAAAATCGAAATTCTTTACTGCGGTGTCTGTCACTCCGATCTGCATATGGCCCGTAATGAATGGGGAGTCAGCCGCTATCCGCTGGTTCCCGGTCACGAAATTGTCGGACGCGTAGTGGCAGTGGGCGGCAACGTCACTAAATTTGCCGCCGGGGATACGGTTGGCGTGGGCGTGATGGTCGACTCGTGTGGTGAATGCCATTTCTGTCAGCAGCAGGAAGAGCAATATTGTGAGGCGGGTTTCACGCCGACCTACAACGGCACGGATAAATACACCGGCAATACGACATTAGGTGGCTATGCGCAGCATGTCATCGCCGACCAGCATTTTGTGGTCACGGTGCCCGACAATCTGGCACTGAATGCGGTGGCACCGCTGCTGTGCGCTGGCGTGACCGTCTGGTCACCGTTGCAGCATTTTAAAGTCAAAGCAGGCGATCGTGTGGGTGTGGTCGGGCTGGGAGGATTGGGCCATATGGCGGTTAAACTGGCCAGCGCACTGGGCGCAGAAGTCACCCTGTTTACGACTTCTCCGGCGAAAGGGGAAGATGCACGCCGGCTCGGCGCTAAGAACGTGGTGATCTCACGAGACGCCGCACAAATGGCTGACTGCCAGGCGTCACTGGATATCATTCTGGACTGTGTCGCTGCACCACACGACCTCGATCCTTATCTCGGTGCACTGAAAACCAATGGTCAGCTGGTGCTGGTGGGCATTCCCGATCAACCTCATCCGTCACCGAATGTGACACCGATGGTGTTTCGTCGCCTGAGCATCAGTGGCACCTCGATTGGCAGCATTCAGGAAACACAGCAGATGCTCGACTTCTGTGGTCAGCACAATATCACGGCTGATGTTGAGATGATCACCGGTGAAGAGGTCGAAACTGCCTTTGAACGTATGCTGACCAGTGATGTGAAATATCGTTTTGTCATCGATATGCAGAAAACCCACTGGTGATGAATACGGCCCGCTGTGAAAGCGGGCCGTCAGACTTTTACACGGGATGAACCCGAAAGATAAAGCCCTGCATATAGTTACAACATACTTAAATGCTTTAATATCAACCCACCTCATTGAACTCCGTGCAGCAGGGGTCTTGCAGCAAGATCGTTCTGATTAGAAAAAAAAATACCCGGCTCATTGACCGGGTATCTGTTTTGACGTTTACGGGGTGCAGTTAATCCTGCTCTTTATCCGTGTCACTCTTTTCCGCTTCTTCTTTCTCAACAACATGGGTAAAAGGCTTAAGCAGCTGAATATCCAGAATCACATAAACCATGGTGCTGATAAACAGGGAGATGACACTGCCAAACACTCCGCTGGTGGTAAATGTCAGATAGTTATAAATCACCAGCCAGGTCAGGCAGATAAACAGCGCGAGCGAAATAGAAAGGTTGGGCACGGAGTAGTTGCTGGTACCACCGCCCTGGGTATGCGTCGCTTTAAACAGATTTCCGATGGAGTATTTCTCCAGCACCAGGATAGTCCTTTCCCAGTTACGCTGTTTACGCGCGCTGGCGCGGGTCAGGAACAGATAGAGAATAGAGATGAAGAAGCCGGAGAAAGCGATCAGCACCGGAATCGCTTCCAGCGCATATTCAATACTCTTATGAGGCGTGCCAGTGGTGCTGAGATCAAGCGTCAGCGAGGCACCCAGCGCAGCATATAAAAAGAGAAACAGAATCAGAAAAGTCAGACTACGTTTCCAGTCGCCATCAGCCTCTGCACCTTTTTGCTGGATGGCCAGCTGAAGCGATTGCTGAATCTGTTGTGCCTGTGGTGAGTCTGTTTCAACGGTGTGGCATGGCGCAGCAAAGAAGTTGTGCATAAACAGCTCATCTTCTTTGTGAATGGTGATTTTCATCAGAAACCTGTATTCGGGAAATTTCCTTTATTCTAATCACCACAGCATGAATTAACAGTAACTTTGGCTTTATACCTTCAGCCCCGCACTGACTCAGCGGGATATCAGGTTCATCAGGCTACCTGAAACTGAATCGGTTGCGAAACTCTGCTCAGCATTATCCTCTTCGTGACGCAATTGCTGATAGCGCGGCATCGGCGTTATCGGCGTTATCGGCATGCACCACGTCCCACACCATCTTATAGCCATCAGCCATTAACGCGTCCTGCTGATCCTGCCGCTCAGTGTTCACGGCTCTGACTGTTTGCTCTTTCTGAAACAGACGATAGTCTGGCATGGCTATTTCTCCCCAGGCTGGTCCAGCGCTTTAAACTGCTTAATGGCTTCATTGATATTGTTGGTATCGACGGTTGCAATACAGCGATCGCCGTTGAACACCTCATAGCGGGCGTTGTGCAGCTGAAACAGCAGATCCCTGCCACGGAAGTGTATACGTTTCTGTTTAACGCCAATCCCATGCCGCCGTAATAATGCCTGTGACAGGCGATCGGTCTCTTTTATCATTCCTTCAGCTCCTCGGCAGTACGTGGTCACTGCCAGTAAACCTGATGAACATTAGTTTTATATTAAGAGATAACCCTATTTTTTACAGGGCTAAACGCAGGTTTCAGAGAAATTACCGGGCTGTGTGTGCTGACGGAATCAGCAGCTCACCGGATTAATGCCATTCCCTGCGTTAACGGACCGCAAATGCGGTACACTTGCCGGAATAACTCGCCACAGGACACGCCGCTATGAACGATAAAAAGATGATTTCCATTGATCAGTTCAACGCTGATGAACGACTGGCCGTCGAGCAAACCTATAAGGGCCTGGCCGAGAAGTACCGTCAACGAACCGGTAAAGAGCCTGATAGCAAAAAAGAGAAAGAATTCAATAGTGAAGCTCGTCAGATCATCATGACCAGCAAACTGGAGAAGGAGAGGGCGCAGGCTGAGAAGGAGAAGAAAAAACCGCTGCGTAAGAAAAAACCTTCTTCAATGACCGCCAGCGAAGTCAGCGATTTCAACTGGTCTGCCTCAGTGGTTAAAGGCCGCCGATAAAAAGCCTCCGCGCGTATTCATGGCGCGCGGTATCTTCTCACATTACTGCAATTGTTCCCTGACTGCCATCGTCCCAGGCACACAAGTCAAAGCCTGATTAGATCCCCTTCGCGACCCGCAATAAGAATATTCTGTAAATAGTTTACCTTAATTCATTAATTGCCGATAAACTGCCATAACCTGTTGCTGCTTCAGTCTGCATATGAATTACTACACTCCTGACGATATTCAGCTGAAGCGCCGATCGACGCGATTTGTGCGCCGCATGTTCATGATGCGCCAGCTCGGCACCTTTCTCTGTTTCCTGCCCATTCTGTCAGTATTGATGGAGATGGGAAAAAGCCTGGAACTCTGCGCACTGCTGTTTACTAATGCGTTTGTCTGGCCCTATGCCGCCTTCAGACTGGCATTGCGATCGCGCGATCCCACGGGTTTTGAACGTAAGAATCTGACACTGGATGCCGCTTTCGGCGGCTTCTGGGTGGCAGCCATGGCGCTGAGTCCGCTTCCTTCAATTATTATTATGGCGGTACTGATCTCTGATCGTTACTCGGCGGGTGGTTGGGTTCAGCTAAAGTCTGCTCTGCAGGCCTTTCTGTTGACCTTTTTACTGGCCTGGTTAGCCGAAAAGGCGCCTTTGCAGCTGACCTTCTCTACCCGCACCGTCTGGCTGACTCTGCCGCTCGCCAGCGGCTATCTGCTGGCGCTCAGCGTGGTTTCACACAATCTGACCCTGAGTCTGCGAAAGAAGAATCAGGAGCTGGAACGCATTGCGCTGATGGATCCTGGTCTGAAAATACCTAACCGACGTCTGTTTGAGCGGCGGCTTGAAAGCGAGTTTTTACGTACCCAGCGAGGTGAGGGTAAAGCCTGGCTGATGCTGCTGGATGTCGATCACTTCAAACAGGTTAACGACACCTTCGGGCATGAAGCCGGCGACTTCCTGCTGGCAGAAATCTCGGCACTGCTGCGTGACAGCGTCGGCCTGAAAGATATACCTGCCCGCTTTGGCGGCGATGAGCTGTGTGTGATTGTGCGGGATGCGGATGAAACCAGCATCATGTTGCTGGCAGAGCAGATCAGACAGGGTATTGCCCTGCTGCGGCTGCCGGCTTCATCTACCTTTCAGTGCTCGGTGAGTATCGGGATTGCACCGGCATGCGATGCGGCGACAATTCATGAATGGCTGAGATGCGCCGATGAGGCGCTGTATCAGGTCAAGCGCGCCGGACGTAACGATGTGCAGTTGTGGCATTCCGGCACGCTGGAAACGCTGAGTGAAGTCAGGGGCAGTTAACAATGCAGCCTGAGACCCTGTCTCAGGCTGAGAGATTAAATCGCCGGGTAGTCGCCGGTGCCTTCAGGCCAGGGCGTGAGCAAATCAAAACCCTCATCGGTGACGGCGACAGTATGTTCCCATTGTGCCGAGAGCGAGCGATCTTTGGTGACCACCGTCCAGCCATCTGACAGCACGCTGGTTCCGGCTTTACCAGCATTAATCATCGGTTCGATAGTGAAAATCATGCCTGCTTTCAGTGGCATCCCTTCACCCGGCGTGCCGTAGTGCAGCACCTGTGGATCAGTGTGGTAAATTTCGCCGACACCGTGACCGCAATATTCACGAACCACCGAGAAGCCAGCCGATTCAGCCACACGCTGGATAGCCGCGCCCACATCGCCCAGCGTCGCGCCAGGACGGACGGTTTTGATACCGGCGACCATCGACTGATAGGTGATATCGACCAGACGTTTTGCACGGACTGACGGTGTGCCGACAAAGTACATCCGGCTGGTATCGCCATACCAGCCATCTTTAATGATCGCTACATCGATATTAACGATATCGCCATCCTTGAGTTTTTTGCTGGCCGGAATGCCGTGGCAGACCACATGATTGACCGACGTGCAGGTAGTGCGGGTATAACCGTGATAACCGATGTTTGCTGGCGTCACTTTAAGCTCATTCACGATGAAGTCGTGACAGATATCATCCAGTTCTTCAGTCGTGATGCCGGGACGGACGTGAGGTGTAATCATCGCCAGCACCTGAGCCGCAGCCTGTCCGGCTGCCCGTGCCATTTCGATTTCCGCTGCGGTATGAATTTTAACGCTGTTCATGACACGTCTCCTTGTGTGGTGAGGCTCTCTTTAGAGAGCATATTGCGTATATCAGCGCTGCCTTCCAGTTCAAGCCGGATTAGCATCTGCGCCAGTTGATGTTGGGTCTGCTGCGGATAGAGTTCAGCCAGCATACCGAGTTTTAGCCAGTGTTCTGCCTGTGCATTAATTGAGCGGCTCATCGCATGACTGGCGATGCGCAGATTCTCATGCATCAGGTCGGAGATTTTTACGATACCCATGCAAGCCTTATATGAAACGTATATGTTTCGTATAGCTTAACGCTATCGGCGTGATTTGAAAAGAGGGGGGAGATTGTTGCGCGTCTGAAGCAGGGTACAGAATGATGACCAACGGCCACGCATTTCGATCGGAACAGAAAAATTTATAGATAATAGAGAGGTGTGTATTGCCAGGTAACAGTAGGGCAGCCCCGCCGAAAAAGCGCCGAAACACTGTCTTTTTTTGAAAACGTAGTTGATGACTGAGCAGATGAAATACTGGGTTGTTCTGGTGGCTGTGGATATTAAGACGGTAGAATAGATGATATAAAATCCGGGCAAACAGCAGGGATATAATCATGAAGAAAATAATTGCTTCTTAATTTTTATAAAATTTTCAAGTCAGACCGACAATAAGCTAAACCGGTGTCTGATAAAACCCTTTCTGTTGCATGCAACGTTCTGCAGCTTCAGGAATTTCCTCTCTGCGGCTCATGACAACAAACACAGTTAAAAAATATTTTCCTGACTACTTTTACACGGTATGGCTATATGTAGTAGCCCATGAGCCAGCCAGAACTGATGCTAACAGTATGTCGATCTCTGAAGCTATGCCGTCAGATACCGGCTGCTAAAACATGAGGTGCAGATGTGTACCGCGATGCAGTTATCCGTTGTCAGCAACTGACAGCAAACTCTTACTCCGGTAAAAGCTCCATTCAGCCCAGCAATTTTCAGGGTTGATATCGAAGTAACCGCGGCATTCAGCCATGGCGAGAGCAACATCACGCGGCACTTCGATAGTTGTGGCATTATCACGGATGCTACTGACTTCCTGCTCAGTAAGCGGGCTTCCTTTCTCATTCTCAATTCTCATCAGTAATGGGATGAGGGCAGGTATAAAAACTATGGTCATGAGTTATATCTCATATTATTAAAGGTTCGTGTCCCTACGAAGTCACTAAAATATGACCTCTCCGGGGTGCGGTAAGTGGCATTCTGTAAAATGTGTCTTCCTGAAAATATCAATTCATCGTCGTTTCATCGCTACAAGGCTTGAAATCAATTAACACTGCCCAGGCATACAGGCAGGTTTGTATAGCCCGGCTGGCTTACCATAGATAAGGGTGAACATGTCGGTGCCATATTCTGGCTAACTGGCTGAGCCTGGGGCTGATTTGGATACTGGTTGTCATAGCTGTTCGTTGAGGATTTTCTTGCGGCCTGACGGCCCTTCTCACGCACGTAGGATGACGTGTAGTTATGGGCCTGGTATGCGCCATAACCCGCCACGCCCGCAGTAGCATATCTGGCCGTTCGCTTGCTGCTGGAATATCTCTTCTTGATTCTGGGTGTTGTTGTTTGTGATGAGTAACCTGAACTAAAACTATGGCTGTAGCTTCTATGCCCACCCCCACCACGATGGCCGCGCGCATCAGCTGTAAACGAGTCAGCCATCAGTGACGCCATAGCCAGACTTAAAATAATTCCCTTCATTACTGCTCCAGTTTATTCATATTCATTAATTATGTTCTCGTCAAAAATCACGACATCTTCAGCCAGAAGAACAATTTTTTTAGATTTATTTAACTCGTTCAACGCTGCGCTATCCTTATGAGAGGAGATCCCCATGTGTGGACGGTTTGCGCAGTTCAGCAGCAGAGACGATTACTTTGCATCCCTGGGGCTGAAGCCCGATGAAATTATTTATGATCCGGAGCCGATAGGCCGCTTTAACGTTGCTCCAGGCACCAAAGTGCTCTTGCTCAATGAGCGGGATAATGAACTGCACTTTGATCCGGTTTACTGGGGTTACGGTCCGGAGTGGTGGAACAAACAACCGCTTATCAATGCGCGTGGTGAAACCGCTGCGACGGGACGCATGTTCAAACCGCTGTGGGAGCATGGTCGCGCCATTGTTCCTGCCAACGGCTGGTATGAATGGAAGCGAGAGGGCGATAAAAAACAGCCTTACTTTATCTACCACAAAGAGAAAGAACCGCTGTTCTTCGCCGCTATCGGCAAAGCTCCTTATGGTAAGGATCATGGGCATGAGGGTTTTGTTATCGTAACGGCAGCGAGCAATAAAGGCATGGTTGATATCCATGACCGACGCCCGCTGGTTTTAAGTGCGGATGCTGTACGCGAATGGCTCAGTGCCGAAACCACGTCAGAACGTGCTCAGGAAATTGCACATGAAGCCGCATTACCGGAAAAGGACTTTGCCTGGCATCCTGTTACAGCCAAAGTCGGCAACATCCACAATCAGGGTGAAGCGCTTATTAAAGAGATCAAGCCTGACTGAACAGACTGATGAGGTGAGAGATTTACATAGTTTCCCGCACCGTTTCCCGTTATAAAAACAGGATCACTCGTTTCTTAATCTGAGAGCGTTTATTTTGCAGCCAGACACTATGCGGTTGTTTCTTCGGCCAGTCACCCCATCAGATGCCGATGATCTTTTCAGGATCTACGGCGACCCTGCGACGAATACGTTTAATCCCGCTGGCCCACATCCGGATATCCATCATTCACGGGAAGTGCTATCGCGCTCTATCCGTCACTGGGAATTGAATGGCTTCGGCAGTTGGGCTATCTCGCTTCAGGATAATCAAGAAAGAATCATCGGTTTTGGGGGATTGAGCATCAGAAGCTTTGCCGATATCACGATCAATAATCTTGGATATCGTTTCTCTCCGGAATCCTGGGGGAAAGGACTGGCGACGGAATTTGCGAACTATGCAGTTAGTTATGGGTTCGAAGAGATAAAACTGGCTGAAATTTCTGCAGTCGTAAGAGCGAATCATCTGGCTTCACAAAAGGTTCTGATTAAGGCCGGACTCCGTCATACCCGGGATATTTATGATGTGGAAAATGCGCCCGCAAGCATGCTGTTTACCCTGAGTCAGGATGAATGGAATCAAAAACGGGGGTGAGGAGGATATATCCTGTCCTGCTCAGTACCTATCGTTTCAGGTCAATCAGTGCAAGCTTTAGATGATGCGCTATAAAGTTCGCTTTGAGCGCGCTGTAGCGTTGAGCATCGTTGTTACAGAGTGATGCTGCTTCACGCTTTATCTCAGCATAGGTTGCTGCGATATCTCTGTTTTCTCTGAGGTAATCACGGAAAGCAAGGTACCTTATTATCTGTTCGTCTCCAGCTGCAAACGCATGCACCTGATGGCTGCGCCGCTCTCCACCCTTAATGAAATATCTGCGGTCTGAGATTCCGTTCTCACCACGAGGACACTTCTATTGTCAGTCATCTCAAATGACGCTGAAGAGTCTGTTAAATCCGTAGTGCCACAAGCGAAGCTGGAATGGTTTTATCCGCATTCAGGCGACAAGTCACTAGAATCACACTCACTGCCTTAATAGCATCCGCCAGGGATTTACCCTTTTACTCCGCCCAGGAATCATCACTTCTTACCCCTTTCATTACTGTAATTTCTTTCCCCGCTGCCGATAACAGATCCAGTACCAGCGAGCCATAGAAGCGGAACGTCGGTGATAACCTATTAATTCAAACATCGGGGTCTCGTATGTATCGGAACAAAAAAATAAAATTAAGCGTCATGCTCACTGCGGCATTCCTCACAGTCATCTTAACGGGCGTTTTTGTGACAGGATTTGCCGGATTTAAACTCAATACGGCCAGCGATCAGCAGGAATTGACGCGCGCGCGGCTGGGCGATCTCCAGGCCCTGCAGACGCTAAAAGATAATTTAACTCAGCAAACTGTCCTTTTACTGTCCGTGGCTTCAGTCACTCAGCCTCAGGCAGAGGCCACTGTAAAAAACGAGTTCTCTGCATTGCAGACCAACAGTGATAATACCACTGCGCATTTCCGGGAACTGATCAACGGTGCCAAAAGCATTCCGGGGATCAATCTTGCTGAAGTAGAAGAGGCTTCCACGCAATTAAATAAAATTGAAGTGGCAGCGGGTCCGCTTCATCAGGCAGAGCAAAACCTGTTTAAGCAGAACGCCACTCCGTTCCCGGAAAAACTCCGTGGTGAACTGATCCCTGCGCTTTCGCACTACCGCAATGCAGTGGATGGGATGGTTGATTATCAGGCGAGGGTAACGAGTAAAACGGCCGAAACGTCCACGCAGGCGCTCTCCGGTGTTTATATGACGCTGGCAGGCCTGACCACCCTGTTTGTTGTGATGGGATTTGTGATGAGTGGGCTGATCACCCGCTGGATCAAGACTCAGCTGGGTGGAGAACCTTCGCATGCGCAGGGCCTGGCCGCTGCGATTGCGGCGGGCGATCTGACGACAAAAGTGACCCTGCGTCAGGGGGATACCGTCAGCATGATGGCTTCTCTGGATAGCATGCAGAGCAATCTGCGTGACCTGGTCTCGCAGATTAAAGATTCTTCCGCTTCGGTCGCCATGGCAGCTGATGAAATTTCCCAGGGCAATACTGAACTCTCTTCCCGTACAGAGCAGCAGGCCGCCGCTTTGCAGGAAACCGCCGCCAGTATTGAGCAGCTTACGGTCACGGTAAAAAGTAATGCAGCGGGCGCACAGCAGACCGCGGATTCAGCCCGTGAAACCGCTGCGCTGGCGCGTTCGGGTGAACACGATATGCAGCGCATGTCAGAGACGATGAATGATATTTCAAAAAGCGCGGTGAAAGTCCGGGATATTACCTCCGTTATCGAAGGAATTGCATTTCAGACCAACATTCTGGCGCTTAACGCGGCAGTCGAAGCAGCACGAGCGGGCGAACAGGGTCGAGGTTTCGCCGTCGTTGCGGGTGAAGTCAGGACGCTGGCACAGCGCAGTGCAACGGCAGCCAGAGATATTAAACATCTGATTGAAGAGGCTGTGGCGCAGGTCGAAAGTGGTGTTGTCGTGGCAACCGGCACCGGCAAGAGCATTCTTGATATCAATGCGATGGTTGGAAAACTTGCCGTCGCGATGGATAACATCTCACTCGCCTCAGCTGAACAGATGCAGGGCATTTCACAGGTCAGCATCGCAGTGAACGAGATGGATGGCGTCACGCAGAATAACGCCGCGCTGGTTGAGGAATCCTCTTCCGCATCACAGTCGCTTTCAGCCCAGGCACACGCTTTACGTGAAGCAGTGAATGCTTTTCGCATTTAAGTTCATGCGTGTAGCTCACGGCGAAAGACGTGGGTGGAGAGCATCTGAGCTGTCCGGGTCATAGGTTTTTACATTACTGAAATGTATGACCGGGAGCTATTTCTTGCCAGTAATGATGGCTGTCTGCTGTGCGTGAAAAGCAGACGTTGACGCAGTATGGACTCGTTATGATAAGCCCACCTCTGGTGGGCTTATTGCATATCGCCTCAGCCTGAACCCCCTCAGATTTAAAAAATTTAAATTTTTTTTGCATCCGTTTTCGCTGCTCATTCGTATTAACAGATAAGGGCGCTCTCGCCCTGTCCGTTAACTCAATGAGGGAAGTGAAAATGAAACCATTCCTGCCAACTCTGATTTTTTCTGCATTAGTCTTCAGTGGCGCCACTTACGCGGCGAGCATGGACAGCGACACGGTGATGGTCGGCGGTGCTGCTATGTACCCATCGAAAAATATTGTTGAGAATGCTGTTAACTCGAAAGACCACACCACGCTGGTCGCGGCTGTTAAAGCCGCCGGTCTGGTCCAGACACTTGAAGGGAAGGGGCCGTTTACCGTTTTCGCGCCCACCAATGCCGCCTTTGATAAATTGCCTAAGGGCACCGTCGACTCCCTGCTTAAGCCAGAGAATAAACAAAAACTCACCAGTGTCCTGACCTATCACGTGGTTGCAGGAAAACTGGACATGAAAGCGCTGGAAAAAAAAATCAAAGCGGGAGGAGGCAAAGCCGAGCTGAAAACGGTGAATGGCGAATCACTGTGGGTGATGGCAAATGGCCCGCACAATATTCAGCTTAAAGATGCTCAGGGCAATATTGCCAGTATCACCACGTATGATGTGAACCAGAGTAACGGTGTGATTGACGTTATTGATACCGTGCTGATGCCGTAAGGCGTTACCTATACTGTGTGTAGCCACTTATCGCGTGGCTACATCTTTCACAGGGAAGCCGATGACAAAAAATGTGCCCCATATTCAGGCCGATTTAATGAATCAGATAGCCGTCGGCGATAAAGCTGCTCTTGAGCAGCTTTATCGCGTTCTGTCGCCCCGACTCTATGGGATCATTCTGCGAATGGTGAGACGCCGGGACTGGGCAGAAGAGATCCTTCACGATACGTTTATCCAAATCTGGCAGTCGGCTAACTATTACGACGATAAGCGCAGTGAGCCGCATATCTGGCTCAGTCACATCGCCAGAAATCGGGCGATTGATTTCCTTCGTAAACATGAAAACAGAAGCTGTTCCGTGGATGAGATCAGCGAAGCGGAAGCAGGTTTCCAGACGCCACTTCCTGCCGATGCGAGTCATGCGGAGGCGCGTCGCCTTCAGCACTGCATGGCGCACTTACCCTCTGAGCAGCGACAAAGCATTTCGCTCGCCTATTATCGTGGCCTGTCACAGAGTGAGATTGCGCTCTCTATGAGTCAGCCTGAAGGGACGGTGAAAAGCTGGATCCGTCGCGCGTTAACCCATCTTCGGGAGTGCATAGGCATATGACTGGTCAGGAACAACATGATCTCACTGCGGCCGAATATGTGCTTGGCCTTACCGACGATGAGACCCGTCATCGGCTGGATAAACGGCTCAATGACGATTCAGTATTTGCTGCAGAGGTGCTGCACTGGCAGAAAGCGTTCAGCGGCATTGACCTGCTCACTCACGCCGTTATCCCGCCTTCTGCGGTCTGGCAGCAGATTGAGCAGGATCTTGGCCCGAATACTGGCGTTTCTGGCACGACATCAATCCGCAGGCATCCTGGCTTCTGGCTCGGCTGGGGCCTGGCGGCGGCAATGGCTGGCATCCTCATTTTCACCCATTTAAGCAACCCTGATGCCCCACAATCCCTGCAGCTGATTGCGGTACTCAGCGGCGCACAGCCCGATGCACAGTTTGTGGTGAATCTGGATAAGTCAGCTTCACTCCTTCAGGTTTCGGCGCTGAACATCACGCTGCCAGAGAATAAAAACCTGCAGCTCTGGCTGATCAGGGGCAGTGCTGCGCCACAATCTCTGGGGCTGATCAATCACCGCGACAGTAACGTTTTCCGGTTACCGCCTGGCGAGTTAGATAATCAGACGGTACTGGCGGTAAGTCTGGAGCCGGTGGGAGGTTCCAGGCTCAGCGGGCCGTCCGGTCCGGTGATTTTCCAGGGCAAAGTCACGTTGCTTTAATCTTCAGGACGCGGGTTCTCGGGCCGGGATTCAGCGGAAAAGGGGAGTGGATGGCTTTTCGAATGGCAGGCCTCCATGCCCTTGCCTTAACCTAATCAGGGGGAATGACAAAAGAATGGAAATCAGAACGGCGTTGGAGTCTGATGCGGCAGGCATCAGTGAGCTGATACAGCTTGTGTCTGTGCAATGTAATTTTTCAGAGACAGAGCCCTGTCCGCAATGGTTCATCGACAGCACAAAGCCCGATGTGCTTCAGCCGTTGATTGTTTCAGATGACTATCTCTGGCTGATTGCCGTGGAAAGAGGTGAGGTGACAGGCGTACTCACCCTTTTCGAAGGCAATTTAGTTAAATACCTTTTTGTACATCCGAAATTTCAGCGAAAAGGGGTAGCGAGGGCACTCTGGCAGCGGGCGATTCCCGAATTGCGTTCAGAAATCAGCGTACGGTCTTCACTCCTTGCCGTCCCTTTTTATGAGAAAAGGGGATTTAAAAAAGTCGGGGAGGTCAAATTTTTTAACGGCGTATCATTCCAGACAATGATCGCTCAGCTCTGAATTAACAAAGAGATTTTTAAGTTCTCTGTTTCCGAAATAAAACGGCCCGGCCACGCATTTATCAAACCAGCTTTGAGGGTGAGCGGAACCGGGCCAACCCGCCTTATTTATACCCGCGTATATTCACTGTCTTCAACTCACTGACTTTTTGCGCCATCGCTGCCCGCTAATGCTATATCGGGCGCGTGATTTGCAGCGTTTTTACACTTCATCAGACTCTTTTTACGCCTTTTTTACAGGCCGTTCGGTTTAATTAACGGCACCGGGCATTTACGTGACAACGTTACACGATGGCGGTCACAACCCGATTTTGCAAAAAGCGTCTGCAGGCATTAAGTGGACAGGGTGCACATTCATGAGTGGTTTTCTCCAGTTTATTCTCCGACCTCCTATTAATAGCGGCTCGCTGCCAGGCACTGGTGCCTCTCCGCAGCGGGTTCTTAAGGAATACAGCATGTCAGGCCTTATTCTTGTTTCGCATAATCAATGTCAACGTTCGACGCTTACTGCAATTTATGACGGCATCCTTTCCCGTCAGGGAGGCGTCTGGATTAGCTGGGATGGTGAAAGCAGGGTGATGCCTCCGGATGCGCCAAGACCCTACGCCGTGCAGCAGATGGGTCAGTATGAAACCGTGACCTTCCCGTATACGCCTGGCGAGCTTAATGAGGGGTACCACAATTATATTCATAAAGGGCTCTGGCCTGTTTTTCATCAGCGTCCGGACATGGCTCGTTTTTCCGCCAGCGGCTATCAGGAATATAAAAACATCAATAAAGCCTATGCGCGCGCCATCTGCGAAAACGCCGCACCCGACGATGTTATCTGGATTCAGGATTACCATCTGCTAGGCTGTGCCACCTATATCCGTGAAGAAGGATTGACCAACTTAGTGGGTATTTTTCTGCATCAACCTTTCCCGGCTGGCAGAATGTTTGAAACCATACCCGAATGGCGCTGGTTCACTGACTCTCTGTTATGTTGTGATCTGATTGGCTTTCAGACCGTGCAGGATATGAATAACTTCCTGGTCTGGCTGGAGAGCGAATTCCGTATAGAACGGCTGGAAGCGCAAAGCTTTCGTGTTCATGGCCGGATTATCAGGGTGGGTGTGTTACCTGTCGGAATAGATCTTGACGATGTCCAGTCTCTGCGTGATAGCAACAGCTGTGCTTACATGGAAATGCAGTGCCGCGAAAGCCTGCCCGAAAATACCGTGCTAAGCGGCGGCCATCTTGATGAGAGTTCAGGTCTGCCTTACCGGATCAGCACTATGGAAGTGTTGCTGCGAAAACATGATTGCTACCAGAAAAATATCACGCTGTTGCAGCTGGCGCCTCCTGCAGCCGGACACGCACATGATGCGTCAGAACTCGGTCACGCTCTGGAAGCACTGTGTGGGGAGCTTAATGGCGTGCATGGCACAATGAACTGGTATCCGGTGAACTATCTGACTCATGGCTACAGCCGCGAAGAGCAGGCTGGCATCTATCGTGCCTCACGCGTTGCGCTGGTGACGCCGTTGATGGCAGGCATGAGCCTGATGGCCAAAATGTATATCGCCTTACAGGACCCGAAAAATCCCGGGGTGCTTATCCTCTCGCAGTTTGCCGGTGCAGCCGGGCAGATGGAGGGTGCCATCATCGTCAATCCTTATGATCCTGATGCAATGGCCAGTGCGGTACATCGCGCATTGCAGATGCCGTTACACGAACGGCGGTCTCTGCATGCCTGTCTGATAAAGGGACTGCATATGTACAACAGCCATCACTGGGCTGAGTCATTTTTGCGTATGCTGAACGCTGAGCCAACTGCCCCGGAAGCCTTGCCGTCGCCTGCCTTTTTTCCGCACCTGAGCAGTAGCCGGGCGAGGTACTGAGTTTTTGAGTTGAAGTGGTATTTCGCTGGTGCGCGGGTTAGCGGGGCGAAAGCCAGATAATCGGCCCACTCTGAGCCGATTATCTGAAGCTGAAGCTAATTATTTACTGATTGCGTCCACAACTAGTTTTGCCGCACTGGCCAGTACGTCTTTGCGCGCGACCGCGTCTTTGTCCTTCTGGGTGAAGTAGGTCGTCAGGATGATGGGTGCCTGATCCTTCGGCCAGATGACGGCAATATCATTAGTTGTGCCATAGTCACCACTGCCGGTTTTATCAGCCACTATCCAGTCAGCCGGCAGGCCTGCTTTAATACTGTTTGCACCTGTTGTATTGCCCTTCATCCATTCTGACAGTTTGGCTCGCTGCTCTCCTTTGAGGGCGGTGCCGAGAACAAGCTTATTAAGCGTGTCAGCCATCGCTGAAGGAGTCGTAGTGTCACGCACATCATCCGGGATTGCTGTATTGAGTTCTGGTTCCTTTCTGTCCAGGCGAAAAGCCTTATCGCCGATTGTTCGGGCAAAATGCGTAGCCTGTTGCGGGCCACCCAGATACGCAAGTAATTTATTCATCGCGGCATTATCGCTGTATTGCAACGCCGCAGCACTCAGTTCAGCAACAGTCATTGATGAGCCGATATGTTTCTGGGTGATGGGATTATAATTAACCATGTCGCTTTTATTTATATGAATTTTCTTATCAAGCAAACTATGGTCACTTTCATTTTTCTTTAATATCGCTGCTACTGCCATTACTTTACTTGTGCTGCACAGCGGGAATCTTTCATTGCCCCGCCATGAATATTCAGAACCATCGGATGTGTCAACGACCGTAACGCCGAGTCTGCCACCAGATTTATTTTCCAGTGTCTCAAACTGGCTCTTTAGCGTTAGCTGGTCAAAAGCAGCATGGGCTGACACTGAACAACCTGTTGCGGCCATCAGTAACATGCCGGTCAGGCTTCCTTTAAAGTTTATCATCTTGCATTACCTTATTCTGGCATTAGTAAAATCATGGGGTCTTTTAAGTCACGCAGAAAAAATGCATCCCTTAAATTATTTGCCCCAAAATAAATCAATTTCCTTGTAAGAAAAAACGGTATAAATTGATGCCAGTCATAAGTTTTTCTGGGGGCTGATTTGAAAAGTGATATCCCACTCAATGCGCTGCGTGCATTTGAAGCATCTGCCCGCCACCTCAATTTTACCAGGGCAGGCATGGAACTCTTTGTCTCTCAGGCTGCGGTCAGTCAGCAGGTCAGGCTGCTGGAAGAGAAATTAGGGGTGATTTTGTTCAAAAGGCTTTCCCGGGGCCTGGAGTTGACCGATGAGGCGCGGTTGCTATTCTCAAAAATTTCAGAAGAATTTCATCGTATTGAGAAGGCTTATCGTCAGTTTGAAGGAGGTAAAGTCAGGGAGGCACTGACGATATCCTGTGTGGGCACCTTTGCGCTGGGCTGGCTTTTACCAAAAATTGAAGATTTTCAGGAGAGACATCCCTCTATCGAACTGAGTATTCAGACGAACAACAATGTCGTAAGCATTGCCGGAGAGGGAGTGGATTTTGCTATAAGATATGGTTCGGGTAAATGGGCGTCATCGCATAACCAGCTATTGCTGGATGCGCCGCTGACCCTGTTATGCCGGCCTGAAACGGCGAAGAGACTGACAAAACCTGGCGATATATCCGGCGAGACGTTATTACGTTCTTACCGTCTTGAAGAGTGGGATAACTGGTTTGCTGCGGCGGGTATTTCCCCATTCAGAATTAATGGACCTGTATTCGATTCTTCACGCCTTATTATAGATGCTGTGATGATCACTGGCGGCCTGGCACTGGCACCTGATGTCATGTTTCAAACGGAAATAAAGCAAGGTTTGCTCGCCAGACCATTTAATATTTATTCTGGTCATGATGGGTACTGGTTAACTTGGCAGAGAGCCAGAAAGATGACCCAGTCGATGGAAATATTTCGCGAATGGATTATTGAGCAAATAATTAGGCCGTAATTTATTCAGGTTCGTTCTGTCATCACGTTACGCAGTTCTTCCCTGAGCCAGCGCAGTGACAAATCGTTATCAAGCCGTTTATGCCAGAGCAGTGACAGGGCTATTTCCGGTGTTTCAATGGGTACCGGGCTACAGCATAAGCCGTAATGCGTCACCCACTCAACCGACAGCCCAGCGGGAACGGTGGCTAACGCGGGTGCGCGCGCCAGCAGCGGAGGCAGAGAAGAAAAATGCGGCGTCACGTAGCGAATTGAACGTGCCTTTCCTGATGCCGCAAGCTGGTCATCGATGGCGCTCCAGTTCGCCCCGCGATAGGAAACCAGCAGATGGTCATGCGCCACATAATCCTCCAGCGTCAACGGTGCACGCAACGAAAGCTGTTCCGGGTGCCACAACGTACAAAAGTTGTGTGACACAATCTTCTCGCGCTGGAGCGTGGCGGGTGTGCTCTCGCCAACCGAAATGGCAAGATCGATCTCGCCACGCGCGACCAGTTCTGCATCCCGGAAGGGATCGCTGGCCGTGACCTGAAGCGTCACGCCGGGAGCGGTGCGCGTGATGCGCGCATACAGTCCCGGCATCAGCCAGCGTTCAACCCAGTCGCTCATCCCAAGCCGAAAAACATGTGTCGCCTCAGAAGGCGTGAAGAATGCTGGCTGAAACAATACGTTCTGCATCTGTGCCATTAACGGGCCCAGCTCAGCGATCAGCGCTTCAGCACGCGGGGTAGGCTCCATGCCTTTCGCCGTGCGCACAAACAGTGGATCGCTGAACATGACCCGCAATCGGGCCAGTGCATTACTGACTGCTGGCTGACCCAGATGCAGCTTTTCTGCCGCACGCGACACGCTGCCTTCCCGCTTCAGAACCAACAACACCGTCAGTAAATTCAGGTCGATTCGATGAAAATCATTTTCTCTGATAGTGAGCATCAGTTTAATCAATTTGAGTGATACAGGTTGCGTAATGATACTGCCCACCACGTTGTGATGAAACTTTCTGGAGAGATATTTATGAAAATTTTACTGATGCTGGTGGCTTCTCTTATCGCGTTCAGTCCGGTCTATGCTGCCGAACAGACCTCTGTACGGGATCAGCAAGCTCCGGGTTATTACCGGATGACATTGGGGAAATTACGCATTACCGCGGTTTCCGACGGCACGGTAACCGTTCCCCTGAATAAATTACTGACTAACATTTCGCCTGAAAAACTAAACCATGCAATGGCCAGAGATTCGATGACGCCACAGGCCGAAACATCAATCAATGCCTTCGTTATCGATGATGGTAAAAAGCGCATTTTAGTCGATACCGGGGCCGGTGAGCTTTTTGGACACAATGGCGGACATCTGCTGACTAATCTGGCCGCCGCTGGCTATCCGGCAGAGTCGATCGATGCCGTACTTTTAACCCATATTCATGCCGATCATTCAGGCGGTGTTTCACGCGCGGGCAAGCCTGCTTTTCCAAAGGCCGAAGTGTTCGTGGATAAACGGGATGTCGATTTCTGGCTTAATCCGGCTAACGTCAGCAGGGTAGAGACCAGTCAGGCCCATACCTTTGCAGAATCTGAACGGACGCTTCGCCCGGTCATCAATGCTGGCCTGCTTAAAACGTTTATAGCACCAGCCACATTACCGGGGGGAATCCGTGCAGAGTCGACAGCTGGGCACACGCCGGGTAGCGTACTTTATCGCGTAGAGAGTGAAGGCCAGACCCTGGTGTTGTGGGGAGATATCATCCATGCCAAAGCGGTGCAAATGCCCGATCCTGAAGTGGCCATCCATTTTGATGTCAATCAGAAGCAGGCTATCACTACACGTGAAAGCGTACTGAAACAGGCTGCAGATCAGGGCTACTGGGTGGCTGCGGCGCATATCGCCTTCCCTGGTCTGGGCCATGTTCAGCATGAAGGTAACGCTTATCGCTGGGTGCCCGCTAATTACACTACGCAGCTCGGGCAGTAGGTTGTTAACTAAAAAATGTAATAATATCAGGGAGAAAAATTTTGATGTAAGTTAACAGGCGGCGCTTCAATATTAACAAATTGAATAATGTCTTTTAGTTTAGAGGCTTCTCTGTAAGAGGGGCCAGAGCGTTGCCGTACAGATTAGTAATCAATGAGGTTATGGGGCTGATAAAGTCGACAGCGTTATGCCACTCATTGTCGCTGCGCTCTGGGCCATTTCTCACTTCAACCTGAAGGTGAATACAGTCAATGTTCGGGATATCGTTGTAGAAGCTTCTCGCTTATACAGTCCCGTTCTTTCTGTAGGTAGAGTAATAGCGCAGGACCTGATTTTCCGAGGCCAGAACCTTAAAGAAGGTGACAGGGTCATGTTTTACACGGCGCTGGCTAACTTCGATGAAAAAGTTTTCGATAACCCATTCCGTTTTATTGCGGGGCGAAAAGAAAAGCCACTATCATTCGGCACGGGCATGCATATGTGTATTGGTATGGGCATAGCACTCAGCTTTGCTTCGTCGTTTATTGGCCACATAAACTCACATTACATGCTCAGGGACGTTAGCATAATCGAATTTGCAGAGGGTGTGTCTGCGCCAGGTGCTTCAGATTTTAATATTGGAATAGACTTCAATGAACTGGCTGAAAATTAAAGATTTCCGCACGTTACTCGCTTCTCTTTTCATCTCGAAGTTGGGCGATTATGTATATGAGGTCGTTTTTGTGTTTATTGTGCTCGAGAACACGCATAATAATTATCTTCTTGCCGGCTGCGTCTATTTTTTTCGTTTTATTCCTTTTCTATTTTTCGGCCCCGCTGGTGGCTGGATGGCAGACAATTGGCGCATCAAATGTTCAGTTATACTCTCATTGGCAGACAAGCCCTGGGTGCTGATGTTCAATACATTAACGTATGCAATTTCAATTGTTATACTTTGTACGTTTTCAGAAAATTCACAGAACAAAACGTCGGCGTTCAGATTGAAACAAGTATATCAGGAGAATCTATCCTGCATTAAAAGTTTATTTCAGGAAGCTCCTGGCTTATTTATTGCTATTTTTGGTTCATCTGTTTGCATTCTCTTTACCGGATCATTACTTCGTTTTATTATTCCCGCTGTAGCTGTCAGTCAGGGGAATGGGGAGATATTTACCAGCTGGATATTTTCTCTAATGGCTGCAGGCACAATTACCGGGGGGCTCATTTACGGACGGTTTGCCATAAATATTTCACCATTGAATGTTATGCGCAATTGGTTCTTTTACGGAATTTTACTGATTTTAATGTCATTTATTGCCCTCTATTCGCTCGAGGCTCTGCTGCCGGTAGCATTCGTCCTTGGTATGAGTGGTGCATTCGTTGATATTTCTCTGGTGACACTCATACAGTCCTGGTCTTTTGCAGAGAACACAGGCAAGACATTCGGCACGTTTTCTACCCTGGCTAATACTGCTGAAGCACTTTCTGGTCTCCTTTCCGGACTGGCCGCCGCTGCGAGTCTGATGGTTGTTTTTGCAGGCATGAGTTCTCTCATCGTACTCACTGGCATTATCTCAATGGCTTGTCTTCCAGACAAAAAACAAAAGAATATTTCGGGAAGCAACGAATCCGATAGTTCTATTTAAAGAGTGCCCAAATGGACGACTTAAATAACTGAGGTCTCTTTTAGATATTCAAAGCAGGCGGTTGGTGCCAAAACAGGGCGTCCGTTCCGGACGTCCCTGGAAGTCACTATTTTACTAAAGGTTCTCTTGCACCGGGCCTGAAAGCATGCTTTTTCGCGCACCAGGCGATAATCAACGCAACAGCCATAAAGATCAGTAGCGCCCATGGGAAAGATACCGCACCGGCATTATTGAGAAGCAGACCACCAATGACGCCGCCGCTTGCGATAGCCAGATTCCAGGCAGTTGTAACCATTGCCTGAACGACATCGACATGATTGCCTGCCGCATCAGCGGCAGCCGTCTGCATCTGAGTTGACGCGCCGCCAAACGACCATCCCCATACGATGACGGCCACAAAGACCACAATCTGTTCCCGCATGCCTGCGGCGAGTGCCACAGAAACCGCCGCCAGTGCCACCAGACTGAGCAGAACCAGATTGCGCAGATGGCGATCCACCAGCATCCCGGTTATCCAGATGCCGATAAGTGCCGCAATGCCAAAAATCAGCAAGATAAGCCCGACATTTCCGGTCAGCCCCGACAACTGCAGGAACGGTCCGATGAATGTATAAAGAATATTGTGTGCCGTCATCCATAGAAAGATAACCGCCAGAACAGGTCTGACTCCGGGCATCTGGAAAACTTGCCATACCGGTAGTCGGCGGTCGGCCTGCTGTCCCGGCAGGTCAGGAACCGCCACCCATGTCCAGATGAACAGAATGACTGCCAATGCTGCCATGATACCAAAGGGGACTCTCCATCCCATCATGCTGCCAAGCCATGCGCCAGCCGGGGTTCCAAGGGACAGGGCAACCGGTATTCCAACCATAGCAATAGCGAGAGCGCGGCCCTGCATTTCAGCAGGAACGAGGCGTCGCGCATAGCCCGCCAGAATTCCCCATGCAAGTCCTGCAGCCACACCCGACATGAATCGGGCTGCCATCGTCAGCCAGTAACTGAACGAAAGGGTGGTAATAGTGTTGAAAATCAGGAAGGTACCTACGGCGAGTAATAGTACCTTTTTACGACGCCAGCCACTGGTCAGAACCGTCAGAGGGATTGCCGCGAGTAGCGAACCCAGCGCATAAATGCTGACCAGCTGACCCGCCATCACCTGAGATACGTCAAGACCCATTCCAATTTCCGGAAGTAAACCCGCCGGAAGGGTCTCGGTCAGGATGGCAATAAAGCCTGTCATGGCAAATGCCAGCAGGGAAGCCAGTGGTAGACCCCGTTGTGTTGTGGTCTCACTGAATACTGTATTGGCGTGCACGTTGGCCCCTTTTTTAGTTTGTAACGACTAAAAATTGCGAAACCCTCCGGATAACGGGTTTTACAATATATATACCGATCGGTATATATCAGAAAGTATAGGCTACACTGAGGCTTGTCAAGTATATATGTATCGATTAGTATTTATATACGATAAGCGAAAAAGGAGCGGATATGGCTCAGATGGGACGCCCACGGACATTTGACCGGAACGAGGCAATTCGTCAGGCGATGACCCTTTTCTGGCAGCATGGTTACGAGTCCACTTCGCTTGCCATGCTCAAGTCAAACCTCGGCAACGGCATCACCGCCCCAAGTTTCTACGCCGCGTTTGGTTCAAAAGAAGCGCTGTTTGAGGAGGTTGTCGATTGTTATATGACGACTTTTGGTCAGGTTAACGATTGCCTATGGGATGACACGCTTGAACCCCGTGACGCTATTGAACTGGCGTTGCGTCGTTCTGCAAAAATGCAGACAGAACAGGGGCATCCCAGTGGTTGCCTGATTGCGCTATCCGTTAATACCTGTTCGCCAGCGAACGAGCACATTCGTGAGATTCTGGCAGCGCAGCGCGATCGGACCAGGGCGGGATTTTTGCGATGTGTCACAAGAGCGAAAGAGGCGGGACTCCTGGCTTTCGATACCGACGTGCGCGCGCTGGCCACGACCCTTCACAGTTTTGAGATCGGCCTGTCGACTGAAGCCCGTGATGGCGCAACCGGCAATGAACTCGATTCGGCGGTATCAACCGCGATGAAAGCCTGGGATGCTAATGCACTGAACGTTGTTGAGTGACAGAGAACGGCGCTTAGTTTCAGCACGAAGCTTGTGCCTGTCAGAGAGCAACTGTGCGGAAGCGTAAAGTAAGCACGTCTCAATAAGTTAATGCCTGTTAGTGAGTATCAAACTTATTGCTGACACCAGACAATGGGTGTGAGACATCAAACGGGACTGCACGCGGTATGGCTTGCCGCCCGCGATCTCCGCACGCCGATGCTCGCTGAAGTGCTGGCGTTGACTGTCGCAGCCTATACTGTTTAACCCACTTGATTTAATACCCGATTTCATTCCCATCATCGGTTATCCCGATTACCTGCTTATAGTGCCTGGGACGTCTTACCCAGTCGATGTCATGCGTGAAAACCGGGAAACCGCAGCGCAAGCTAGTTAATCTCCGGTCGGTCGCATGAAGGCAAGCGGTGTTTATATTGATATGGGTAGTTTGTGCTACTCTGCTTGTCAGGCCACTTAGAGCGTCAGCTTGTGGTTCTGGTGTGTTCTCGCTTTATCCCTTTCAGATGTTGTCGCGATCGGCGCAAAATGGTTTGCCGCTCAGATCTGGCCATCTAAGAAAATTTCCCACAACGCTTCTACCGCTCGGGACATCCTCGCTGCGGGTCTGAACAGCCGGATCTCTATGGGTATCCAGAGTGCGCTCTCGTTATTAGCTGCTACGGCAATCGAGCCAGCATCAACATCCGGCGCTGCCAGTGTTTCCGGCAGCCATGCGATGCCGTCTCCGGCTTTGACCATGGCGAGTAAGGTGGCAGCAAGATCGGCCGTGAAGGCAATATCCATTCCGCGTCTGGCCCGGTTAACCTGTGAGGTATTAGACAGGATGCGGCCCAGGCCGGATTCAGCAGAATAGGAGAGGAAAGGAAACTTCTTACCGCCTGACGCATGGAATAGAGGCTCACGCGTTGTCGGATCGCATCGTGAATACGGCTGTAAAATTTCCTGTCCAAGCCGGACGCTGAGATATTTCGACTGATCGAGATGAATGTGCATATGAGGATGGTAATAAGAAAGCAGAAATTGCGCGTCACCTTTCTCAATCATGCGTTCGCAGGCACTTAATGAGTCTGATAACAGTCGAAAAGATCCGAAGCGGGCAATTTTTTCGTTGTTACGCATCAGTGCCGGAAAAAAAGAAAATGACAGCGCGTGCGTGGCGGAAAAAATAACATCCGGTCGGGCTTCTCCTGCGGCCTCGATAGATTCACTTCTCAGTGTATAAAGCGCACGAATAAGTTCCGGCACCTGCCTGACGAAAACCTCTCCGGCGCGGGTCAGGCTGACACCCCGACGGTTTCTTTCAAAAATCGGCGTGCCAAGCCACTCTTCAAGCGAGACGATTCTGCGGCTGAATGCAGGCTGTGTCACATATCGTGAAGCTGCCGCTCGGGAAAAATTGAGTGATTGCGCCAGCGCAATACAGTCTTCAAGCCAGGTTAACTCCAGGTGATGCCGATTTTGCATTACAGGCTGCCTCTTTGGCATTAGAACGTAATCCTTGTACTGCTTAGGATAATAGCAGACAGGACAATCAGGTCCCTTACACTACGTCACTTCATTATGCTGATGAATGCCGATAAACAGATGGCATGACATAACTGATTGCGTAGGTATTTTAGTAAAACAGTCTTTGACTGAGAACTACCGGAGAGATCATGCGCATCCTTGATGTTGTAGAAATTACCAAACCCATTGCTTCCCCTATTCGTAACGCGTACATCGATTTCAGCAAGATGACGACAAGCCTGGTCGCCGTTGTGACAGATGTTGAAGTCGACGGGCGCCGTGTAGTGGGATACGGCTTTAACTCTAACGGCCGTTATGGCCAGGGTGGCCTGATCCGGGAACGCTTCCGCGATCGCATCCTGGAAGCCGATCCTGAAAGCCTGCTGAATGCCAAAGGTAACAACCTGGATCCGCATAAAGTCTGGGCCGTGATGATGAGTAACGAAAAGCCTGGCGGTCATGGCGAGCGTTCTGTTGCGGTGGGAACCCTGGACATGGCCATCTGGGATGCAACGGCAAAAATCGCAAACAAGCCACTGTTCCGCCTGCTGGCCGAAATGAAGGGCGTTGAGGCTAATCCGCGCGTCTTCGTCTATGCAGCTGGGGGTTATTACTATCCAGGTAAAGACCTTGGCGCACTGCGACAGGAAATGCGTGGCTACCTGAACCGCGGCTATAACGTTGTGAAAATGAAAATCGGTGGTGCCTCTCTGGACGAAGACCGACGCCGTATTGAGGCCGTACTGGAGGAAATCGGCAGCGAAGCGCGCCTCGCCGTTGATGCTAATGGTCGCTTTGATCTGGAAACCGGTATTGCCTACGCAAAAATGCTGCGTGAATTCCCGCTCTTTTGGTACGAAGAGGTTGGCGATCCGCTCGATTATTCTCTGCAGGCAGCCCTGTCGGAGTTCTATCCAGGCGCAATGGCAACGGGCGAAAACCTCTTTTCACATCAGGACGCGCGAAACCTGCTGCGATATGGCGGTATGCGTCCGGATCGCGACTATCTGCAATTTGACTGCGCGCTCTCCTATGGGCTGGTTGAGTATCTGCGCACACTGGATGTGCTGGAGCAGTTTGGCTGGTCACCGTCACGCTGCATACCTCATGGCGGCCATCAGATGTCCCTGAACATCGCCGCCGGCCTCGGTCTGGGTGGTAACGAAAGCTATCCTGATCTGTTCCAGCCTTACGGCGGTTTCCCGGACTCGGTAAAAGTTGAAGATGGCCATATTATTATGCCTGAACTGCCGGGTGTCGGTTTCGAAGGCAAATCAGACCTTATTAAAGAAATGCGGGCGCTGGCTGAATAAGTTTTCGCTTTCATTACGGCACGTTTAATATCACTGCGCCCCTCGTTAAGCCGAGGGGCTGCGGGAAAATATCAATCTCTTAATTAACCTGACACCTCAGCGAGAATAAATTTATCTGAATCTGAGAGGAGAGGGCGTTATTGAACTGGCAAACGGTAGCATTGTTAATAATTTCTGGTTGAAGAGCTGACTTTGATTTAAGCATAAACTCTGCCTGGGGGTATATCAGCCATCCGTTGAGTTATCGATATTCAGATGTTTTTATCGGGTTAAATTTTCACTAGAAATTTTCATAAATATCAGTCAATTAGAACCAATAATGAATTCTGGAGTTTTGCCTGTTTATCCGCGCCTTTTATTTTCAGACTGCTCATTTCTCCGTTATTTACGTCGGGTAATGAATAAAAAAAATTTTGACTGATATTCAGATGGATTTGAAGTCAGCATTTCCTCCCCCTGCCACAGTGTTAAATGAGGAAGTTATTATGAGTGAGAAAACTCTTAAGGGTAATGCGCTTATCGGAAATAAACGCTGGACAATCATATTACCTGCCGTATTCATCATGTATACCATTTCATTTTTTGATCGGGTGAATATAGGCATGGCGCTGCCCCATATAACAGCTGAAATGGGCCTGAGTCCTGTTGAAGCCGGCTGGCTTGGCGGCGCATTTGCCTGGGGTTACGTCGCCACACAATTTACTGCAGGATGGCTGGCTCTCCGTTTTGGATCACGGAAAATAATAGGTATCAGCCTGTTTCTGTTTGGGGCCTGCGCAATGCTTACCGGCCTGACGCGTAACTTCGGTGAACTGGTAGCGATCCGTTTCTTACTGGGCATCGCTGAAGGTCCAATTCAGGCCGCCACGGCCATGTTCCTGGCCCAGTGGTTTATGAAGCCTGAGCGGGGGCGTGCATTCGGAATCTGGAATCTTAGCCTGGGTGCGGGCGCGTTTCTGGCCGGTCCGATATCTGGCTGGATCCTTGCACATCATAACTGGCGCCTGATGATGGTGATTGAAGGTGCACCGGCCTGGCTGTTCTGCATCATCTGGTTTTATCTGGTACCCAAAAGTATTCAGGCCGCTAGCTGGCTGAGTGCCGAAGATCGGGATTATATCCAGAAAGACCTGGCGGCTGAGCAGTCAAACTACAGGAATGAGAAATCCGATCCCTGGTGGACCATTCTCAAAATACCGGCCCTCTGGCTGATGCTGATCGGCTACTCCCTGCATAGCATGCTCGCTTACGGCTTTACGCTCTGGCTGCCGACAGCTCTCAAAGGGTATGGCACGCTCAGTGAATTTATGGTCGGTCTCATCAGCGGGATGCCTTTCCTGATGACTATGCTGGGCATCTGGTACATCACCCGGCGTTCAGATAAGTACAACCAGGAGCGACGACTACATGCCGCTATTCCCACCGTCCTCTGTGGTGTGGCATTACTGGCTGCTGCTTTTGTGCCGCTGTCATATTACTGGGCTCAGATAGGTTTGTTCATGTTTGTCGGCCTGACAATGAAGATGCTGGTGCCGCTGGTTTACGTCAGGCTGACTGAAATTCTCCCGACAAAGAAAGCGGTTCCTGCGGTGGCTTTTGTCGGCGCATGCAGCAACTTCATTGGACAGTTTGGCGGCCCCCTTGTTGCCGGATACCTCAAGCATCTGGGTGGCGGTAGTGATATGACGCTGGCATGGGGTGTTCTGGGGCTGTTCTCTATTGTGGGTGGCGTGCTGTTTGCCCTTGCCGTGGGCCGTGAGGAACGCATCCGGGACTTCAGCAAGGCATTCTCTGTGTCTTCACACAGAGCAGTATCAACACGTCAATAATAAAGCGGAATCTTCCCACGGGCATCGGACGCCCGATCAGGCAGAATGCGTGGATCAGCATTAAGCACTCTTGTGCACCTGTGAAATTATCATGCTCATCTCCGGCGTGTATCTCTCTCAACATCTGACTGTTACAGCCCGTACTTCACGGGCTTCAGAATGCCTACAATCCCACCAGCGTGATATGTTTCTTTGTTGTCAGCGCTTTATACAACGCTTTTGCCAGCGTGCCTGGTTCCACACCTGATTGAGCGCCCTCGGAATCGGTCCAGAACGATTTGATGCGCAGTATGGTGTTGATACTCGTTACGCGTTCCATTTCCAACACGGCCAGCACAGGATGGCGCATTTCGCCATGTTCCTCTGTCGCGTCCGCCTGGATCACTGCGGCGCGGGATGCCTGACTGTCAAAGATAACGTGGCAGCGTACGCCGTTCAGGTTGAGTATGCCGATGACTTCATAAAGGCACTCAACAGCCTCTGCACTGTAGGATGCGGGCACAACAAACATAACAGATCCTTCTGAAGTGAAATTTAATGAGCAGCCAGCATAGGCGAACTGTAATCAGAGGAGAAGTTACTGTTTTTGAATGAAAAATGTAGAGTTCTAAGGTTACGATAACGCGCGTTATTTTCACTCCAGTTTTCGCTGGTACTATCAATAACTGACGTGTAACCCGATCATGGCGGTGGGGTGCGGATTTGACTTAAGGAAAGGCCAGCAGGTGGCAGGTTAATCGTTCCAGTGGGGAATGCATTTATCTATATGCGCAACGCGTTAGCTGTGTGTTTCAGCCACTTAACAGGATGAACATCAGATTAAGTTTAAGATTTTTCGCGCTCTTCAATCGCTCATTTCTCAATCCGGCCGTCACGTTTAACCGTAAGCCATCAGTATGACATCAGGTGCTGACTCATATATTGTTGTTATCCGTGTAGCAGACCAGTCAGTATGGGTATCAGCTATGTGCCCGATTTTGTCGTACGTGAATCTTTGGATTCGGGGCAACTGAAAGAGGTATTGCCCGGTTACTGTACCAGGCAGGGGTATTTCTCGGCACTCTGGCCGGCCAGCCGATATCTCTCATCGAGAATACGCTGCTTTATCGTTTTTATTGCTGAGTCAGGCCTGTCTCTGTAATCCGTATCGGGAAGTTAATGCTTTCTGAAATCGTATGCACTTTTATGCTTAATTCAAAATCATAAACGTCCGTTTCTGGCATAGAGCAGAGCATTGCCCGTTATATGCAAAAAGCGGATGTTACGTTTATTTGCCTTTAGTAGATTATTAAGAGTTATTTATATTGTATGAAGATATTCAATTGGTGCTCATTGAGTCACCTTTTGCTATCGACTAATTCTAAAGCTATAAGTTCTTTATACATTAGGTAAGGCATCATTGGGCTCTTATATACAAAACCCATCCTCATTAAATCAAAGGTGTTGCCAGAAATTCCGGTCGCTGTTCGGCCAGCAATGTAAACCCGGCCAGTTCCGGGTACAGCGCACGGCTGACGGTATCCGGCAGCATCAATTCTGTAAAACTCCAGGCCACTGCGATGCTGATACCGGCCACGGACAGCATGTCAGGATGACTTTCCCGCAGCCCGTTCTCCAGCGTCTGCCAGGCACCATGCAGTTGTTGAGTTACGCGATCCACCCAGGGCTGATGCTGTTTTTCTTCCGGCCTGAGACGCTGTTCGTACACAATCTGCACCGCTTTTTCGCAGGCGGCCAGGGCGAAGCCGGTAAGATGCAGATCCCGGAACTCTTCCACGCCGGACGCTGATGTAGGTGCAGGCGAATGACCGCAATATTTCTCAAGGTAATGAATGATTAGTGTGGAATCGATCAGCACCTGATTATCATCTGTGATAAGCGTTGGAACTTTAACGGCCGGGTTAATTTTCGTTAAGGCATCAAAATCGCCGAATACCGAAAGCGGGCGATGCTCGAATTGAATACCCAATACTTTCATGTAAATAGCAACCCGTCTGACATAGGGTGAATCCAGCATTCCGATAAGGATCATGGCTCTACCTCATATTATGTTGATTAACAAAATCAATTACCTGTGCGGCGACTGGCAAGGGGGCATCTTCCATTAAAAAGTGTCCGGCCTGTTCAAAGATATGCAGCGTGGAAGAGACGATGTCGCGCTGCAAACGCCTTGCATACTCAACGGGTTGCCATTCATCTTCGGCGCCCCATAAAATCTGTACTGGCAGCCGGAGTTGCGGCAATTTTTCTGCAAAGTCACTGGTGTAACACTCATTATAGTGCGCAACCTGATGCTGATAAAATGAAGGCTGCCCTACCACACCACAAAGCGGTGCAAGATAACTATCCAGCCGCTGCTCTGTCATACGATCCTTATTAAAAACAGCCATCTTTAACTGGCGACACATCGCGCGGTAATGCTCAGTGGCGGGGATCAGCGCATAATCCGCATAGTGATCCCGCATATCTTTCCATGTGGGCGAAGGCCAGGAATCGTAGCTCGGAATATCCGCAATCGTAAGCGTCTTCAGAAGGGATGGGTTGTCGAACGCCAGTCTGAGTGAAATGGCCCCGCCTATATCGTGACCAAAAAGATCTGTTTTTTCGAGCTGCCAGTGTTCAAGCAGTTTCAGCAGAAAAACGACTTGAGCGGCAACCGAGGTATCAGCCGTCAAAGGGCGCTCTGACGCGCCAAACCCAGCCAGGTCATACAGATGAACGTGGAAACCCGCATCGACAAATACCGGCACCAGTGACTGCCAGATTATTGAGTGTGCGGGCGTGCCATGAACCAGCACCAGAGGTGTTCCTGAACCATGGACTCCGGTCGCAATGCGACAACCATTTATCAGAACGTCGTCATTCAGTAATGGGTTATTAGCGGGCATCGGCTTTCTCCGTTGTGTTTGTTTCAGTCAGGCTATCCGTTGACTGAATATGACACCAGTGACATTATTTCCCGCTGCAATCCTACTTTTGTCATACAAAAATGAATAAACGACTCTCCGTTGACTCACTCAGAGTGTTCCGGACCGTGCTGCAAACGGGCAATATGAGTAAGGCCGCATTACTCCTCAACCTGAGCCAGTCCGCTGTAAGCTGGAAGCTCAGACGGCTTGAGGATCAACTTCAATGCCAGCTACTAACGCGAATCGCCGGAAAAGCCGTTCCGACAGAAAAGGGCAGCGTTCTGCTGCAACATGCGGAAAAAATACTCACTGAACACGATCATGCCGTAGCCTATTTTTCGCCTTCGGCGCTGCGTGGCAAGCTGCGAATTGGGGTCACTGAACACATCTCAATGACTGAAATATGCGGGGTGATTTCAACCTTCACTCACCACCATCCAGAGATGGATATACAACTGGTGGTGGAGCAAAGTCATCTCCTGCGTCAGCATTTTTCTGAAGGAAGTCTGGAGATCATTTTACATCAGGATTTCACGGGCACGGCATCGACGGAAGATACGGTATTGTGGAGTGAAAAATTATACTGGTATGCAACGCCTGCCTGGCGACATGACTCGGATAAGAGCCTGAAGCTTATTACCTGGGGACCGGATTGCTATTATCGTAATCTGGCTGAGGAGAAACTTCGGCAGGCAAATATTTCATTTGCTGTGATGCTGGAGTGTCCTTCAGTAGCAGGTATGCTTGCGGCGATAACCACCGGGCTGGGTGTGGGAATACTCAATCAATACAGTGTTGATAAAGCCATTTGTAATGTGCCTGAACTTGAGAAATTGATGCCTCTGCCGTCGGTCGATTGCCTGCTACGCCTGAATAAACACCGCGTTAATCCAGCAAGCGAGGCCTTCTGCGAGATGCTGACCAGGCTGATGCATAAAGATTGAAAGTGAATTGGTGCAATTAATCGATGAATACACCGCGTTGTAATAAATATCTGCGTCTGGCACAAAACCGACAAACAACAAGGCTGTTGCATCTGGTGTGAGCGCAAATAGAAGCACCCATATCATTACATCACCCGAATCAGGATCCGTTATTTTCTCACAGGCAACAACGCTGCATTCAAAATGAAGATCGTGAACATATCGCCTGTCCGGGTGTGATCCCCGTTTGCCTTTGAAACATGGCAATAAACGACGACGCGCTGTTATAGCCGACTTCGAAGGCTACACTTTCCACTTTTCCACCTTTTTCCAGCAGGTGCATGGCTTTTACCACGCGCATCCGCTGACGCCACTCGTTCAGCGGCATACCCAGTGCCTCCTGACATTTCCGGTTAAGCGTTCTTATTGTCGTGCCTGATGAAGAAGCCAGTTCTGCCAGCGGCGTATCATCCGCCAGATTTTTTTCGAGTTTTTCCAGAATCCCCTTGAGCAGTGGATCATCAGTGTAGGGCAGAAAATTTTTATAACGCTGTGCTCTTTTCAACTGGTCACGGAGCACGTCGAGGAGCCGATGGTTTTCCTCAGAAAGCGGCGACAGAAGAGGATGCAGCCGGAGATGTTCAAGCAGGGCAATCGTAAGAGGATTTACCTGCAGTGTGCAGGGCACTTCAGGCATGCCCAGGCAGAGTTCAGGCATCAGGTAAAGTGAACAGTGGGTAGCAGAGTAGCGGTTCAGCCCTTCATGTACGACGCCCGGCGGCAGCCAGATACCATAGTTAGCCGGGGCAGTGAGGTGATCGCCTTCCAGCCTGACTTCCATAACTCCGCTGAAGGAAAAGACAAACTCACCCCAGGGGTGCGAGTGCACGGGATAGGTAGCCCCGGCGGGCATGTCAGCCACCCTGAACCATGCCGGGCCGGGTAGTTCATGTGTGAAGGGGGGAGAAATAAGCTTTTTGTTTAGCATGACTGAACCCGATTGATTCCTGTATTTTCCTGCTGTTTTACACTACAGGATGTCCTTTTCACACTATATGCTCTATCCACGTCACTGCCATACTGAATTTTTTCAGGAGGCAGAGATGACGTTCAGGCGAAAAAATGCGGATCTGCGCGCAAGCGCAATAATGACGGTGCTCTGCATCATATGGGGAGTACAGCAGGTCGCTATCAAAGGCGTGGCAGAAGAAATTTCGCCCGTGTTACAGGTAGCTCTCCGCTCCGGCATTGCCGCTCTGCTTGTGCTGGTCGTAATGACCTGCAAAAAAGAGTCGCTGCGTCAGTCCCGCCCTTATCTGATGGCTGGATGTGTGGTCGGGCTGCTGTTTGCACTGGAGTTCCTGTTTGTTGCTGAGGGGCTCCGCTATACCTCTGCCTCCCATATGGCGGTTTTTCTCTACACTGCGCCTGCCTTTGCCGCTGTCGGTCTGCAGCTTTTTCATCCTGATGAGCGGCTCATGCCTGCACAATGGGGAGGCATCGTTGTCGCGTTCATTGGGATTGCGGTGGCATTCCTGTCCGGGAGCAGCAGCACCGGCGACACAGTGAGAATGCTGACTGGAGATGTGATGGGCCTGCTGGCTGGACTGGCATGGGGAGCTACCACTGTCGTGGTGCGCTGTACTGCGCTGAGCCAGGCACCGGCAACACATACACTGTTTTATCAGCTCACAGGTGCCTGCATTTTACTCTTTATGTACGCACTGTTCAGCGGACAGCTTCATTTCAGGCCTGGAGTCACCGGAAGCCTGAGCTTGCTTTTCCAGATTTTTATTGTCGGGTTTGCCAGCTACCTGACCTGGTTCAGCCTGATGAAAACCTATCTGGCCTCACAGCTCGGCGTATTGTCGTTCATGACGCCGGTTTTCGGTGTCCTGGCGGGAATGCTGTTTCTCGACGAGCAGCCTCAGCCGGGCTTCATCTGGGGCACGCTGCTTATCCTGAGTGGGATCGTTATTGTCAGCGGCTGGCCGTGGTTTATCACTAAGCTGGACCGGTCTGCTGCGCGTCGTCGTTCAACAGGGAGAAATCCCTGAAAGTTCTAATCGTTTTTGCCCACCCGGAATCGCAGTCGTTTAAAGGGGCTGTAAAGACAATTTTATGGCGTGGATGGCAGATAATACGTCGCAGGAAATCAGAGAGGCCTGTCTGGAAAAGTGGGCTACACGGCTGCGGCATATTGAGCGGGAAGCGCCAATGTTTTTTCATCCGCGGGAAGATTACACCGACTAGCAACGGCTATGGCCGGGTATCGAGGCAAAGACAGGTTTTCAGTGGAATTCCCCGGCAGGCCAGACACGTGACGCTGCTGCCGGCGCGTACACGAATAACTTGAAAAAATAAGGCAATCATGGTTGTTAACCACTGGAAAGTATTGTCCGTGGGTTCTCCTGAAGGGGATGCTGATTGAAGATTGACATCCCGCTTGGGTTTACGCGTTATCATATTTTTAATTTCTCTATGGGAGTCTGCGAAATACCCCTCCTTGTTAATTTCCGCTTCTGGCATTAACCGGAGCTTATAGAAAATACGGCCAGGGAATTAACATTGACGTTGTGGCGCTGGCTATTTTCTTTATGGGAAATAATGTTGTTCTTAAAATTATAGTGATGGTTCTGTAAAGAGCGCATGTGGACGCATCAGTATCATTTCTATTTTTTCTATCCTTCAGCCACAACCTTTATGCCTTCTGCGGGTTCCCAGAGATTCCACATCTCCCAAAATATTGTTGCAACGGCGTCCTTGAGCATTTCGGGCGGGAAAGTTTTACTCTGCGAAAACGTCCCGATACTTGCACTAATTCGCGCATCATTGCCGCTTGTTCCAATGTTCATTGCGAAGAGATCACAGTGCATTGATAACCAAATTATTCTGCCACAAGTGCAGGACGACGGGTTATGAAGGGTAATATTAGTTACTGCCGGGGCTTCAGGCATATTCATCATGTCACATCCTTTGGTATTGAGTTGAAAGCAAAGGCCGGGGAAAACCGGCCTGTTTGGTGTAAGCAAAATCGACGATTTATTAATCGAAAATAAATGCGTCCGACCATCTGGTAATAAAATGCTTTGATTAAGATGTGCCCGGTAGCTTAATGTCCTTCAACATACTGAATGCAAGCTTCATATGATCTTCACTGACAACAAATGCCCGTAGTGCACCGTCTTCGTCACGGCCTTGAGCAATTATGCCTGCCGGGGATAGCGCCATTTCCCAATGATAAGCAGCATTCGCTGGATCGCCCGCCAGCTGAAGCGGCATATCCGGCGTTTTAATCTTGATCAACATGGCTGGTAGCATCAGTTTGGCGTTGTGGCCGGTAAGGTTTTTAGCCAGCGTCATTGCCGCAAGGGCTGCTGGTTGCAGATAGGGCATCGGTTTCCCCTGTATTTCTGCACAATCACCCAGTGCATAGACATCGGCAACCGACGTGGCAAGAGTGTCATCAACTACAATCCCATGACGTGTCTTAATCCCACCACTCTTCGCCAGCGTAAGATTAGGGCGTAAGCCAATGGCACACACCACGGCGTCAAAGGTCTTTCTTTGTCCGTTACTGAAACTTGCCTCCAGTAAATCATTATGCCGGGAGACCTGGATGAGTTCATGCCTCAACATAAATTCTACCCCGTTGTTCGTTAAACGGTTTTGCAGCCGAGCACTGATTTCCGGTGGTAACAGCGTTGAAAGAAGGCTGTTACTTCGATCCATTACCGTTACTGCTTTACCAGCACGGTTAAAATCCATTGCGAGTTCTGTGCCGATTAGGCCACCGCCGACTATCAGTATTTGATGCGCATCAATAAGCACTTTGTCATACCGTCGGTATTCCTGCTGACTGTTCAGCGTGAAGATCAGATCACTGCCTTCTATCTCCGGTACGATAGCCTCGGCACCGGTGGCAAGTACCAGCTTGCCATAGATGTAATCGCCCGCGCTGGTGGTGATAATGTGTGCAGCCGTATCAATGCGCGAAACTACGGTAAAAGGATGCAGCATGATGTTCTGGCTTTCCGCCCAGTCTGCTGCTGCTTGTCGAGTGAGTGCCTCAGCGCGATAACCCATACTGAAAACATGACTGAGTTCGGGTTTGTTATATTCATCACAGCTGTCGGCAGCAATGATGCGAATCGGCACATTTTTGTCCAGAAGCCGGATGTTTTTGACCAGCTGGCGGGCGGCGAAACCTGAGCCAATCACCACAATGTCTGCTGACATAGACTCAGTCCTCGTAAGGATCGAACACGGATTTACCCAGCGCGCATCCAGGACATAAGAAATCGTCTGGTACGGCTTCCCATGCGGTTCCTGGTGCGACATCCTGATTTGGTTCGCCCTCGGCCGGGTCGTAAACCCACTGACAAACCGTACAAATCATTTTCTGTCCGATGTTCTCACCCGCTTCTACCACGCCGACGCCATCCTGGTTTATGGGCACGGAGGCTGCCATAACCGCAGCGGCATTATTCGCTGCGACGACGGCTACCGGCAGCGGCATGAGCGCCCATTCACGGGCGATTTTGCGGCCATGCTCGCGGCACTCTTCCAGCGCGGAGAGGTCGGGACGCCACTTAGTTTTGAGCGCAATCGTCATATCAAAACCGGCATCCTGCAGGCGGGTGGCTACGCGATCCACTGCTCCGCCGGTCCAGCCATAAGAACCGAACGCGGAGGCGCGTTTATTGCGGAATTTCAGGCCGGTAATCTCTTCCAGCATGCCCGCCACCTTCGGCATCATCACATTGTTCATGGTGGAGGAACCGACCAGAATGCCCTTGGAACGGAAGCAGGAGGTAATGATTTCGTTTTTGTCGTGGGTGGAGACGTTGTAAACCTTCACGGCAACGCGAGGATCGGTTTCGCGGATGCCCTCGGCGATAGCATCCGCCATCATGCGGGTATTGTTAGACATGGTGTCGTAGAACAGAGTGATGCGATCTTCCTGGTAATCCGCAGCCCATTGCAGGTACAGCTCTATAATCTGCGTTGGATTATCGCGCCACACCACGCCGTGCGAGGTCGCAATCATACTAACCGGCAAATTAAATCCGAGTATCTCATTGATTTTTGGGGTAACCAGACGTGCAAAAGGCGTCAGAATGTTGGAAAAATAGCGCTGACATTGGTCAAACAGTTCGTGTTGGTCAACTTCATCGTTAAACAGATGTTCATCGCAATAATGCTGGCCGAAGGCGTCATTACTGAACAGCACGGCGTCCCCGGTCATGTAAGTCATCATGCTGTCCGGCCAGTGCAACATTGGGGTTTCAACAAAAATCAGTTTTTTGCCGTTGCCGAGATCAAGCGAATCACCGGTTTTAACCACGTTAAAATTCCATTCAGGATGGTGGTGATGACCATTAATGGAATCGACACCATTAGCAGTGCAGTAAATCGGCGTGCCTGGGATCAGCGCCAGCAGTTCGGCGAGTGCGCCAGAATGGTCTTCTTCGGCATGGTTAATTACGATGGCATCGATTTTTTTCAGATCAATTTCTTCTGCCAGATTTTTAACAAAATCAGTGCGAAATTTCAGATCAACAGTATCGATCAGGACGTTCTTTGCTTCGCGAATAAGGTAGCTGTTATAGCTGGTGCCCCGCTGCATCTTGTACTCTTTGCCGTGAAAGTGCTCAACTTCCCAGTCACGTTTGCCGACCCAAAAAATATTGTTTTTTACAAGAATGTTCATTTGATGCCCTGTTAGCGTAAGTTGGTTTCACACCAGCTTTGCATCAAATGTGCCAGTTTTTAAGTTGCTGATATTTGGGTGTTTACATTAACTTCATTGTTAAAATTACACTGGCATATTTTGTGTTAATGACATCGAATTGTTAAAATGACAATACATGTGATATAAAAAACCCGCCGCAGCGGGCCAGTGATATGGCTCATTTCGATGATTCCGGAATATGAAGCTCGCGTTCAAATCCGTCGCCTTCTAATGCAACGTCTGGGTCAGCAAAAAATTCAAGATTGAAATAAGTGTCATCTCTTAACACCTCAATGCGGTGCCAGTATTGCGGCGGGCTGATGCCAAACTGTCCGGCGATAATGGTGGTTTCCATTTCGTGTTCTGTCTCGTGTTCACCGGAGAAACCATAATATTTCACCGCACCGCACATAACTGAAAGCCTGCCATATACGCCTTTTTTCGTGTTGTGATGTGTCAAAAGCGCTTGCGGCATGGTCATACTCCCTGGCTACATTATCTAATCTGATAAGGCATATTCCATGCCATTACTTAACACGTTGATTTGCATCAAACAGGCAAAACGGGATTGTGCTAAATACAATGCGTTTAGTTGTCTTTGAGACAATTCATGTGCAGGTGACAATATGACGCTTTCTGTTGAAACACTGGCGGCGCTGGCTGTCGATATTCAAAATGGTGTACACGGACGCGATCGGTTTATGCGGATGATTAACAGCATCCACGGCGCGCTAAACTGTGATGCGACCGCGCTGTTACGCTACGAGAATCAGCAGTTTCGTCCGCTGGCCACCGCGGGTCTGGCACCGGATGTGATGGGGCGGCGATTCAATCTTGATGTTCATCCACGGCTTGAGGCCATCGCGCGCGCTGGCGATGTGGTGCGCTTTCCCGCCGACAGCGATTTACCCGATCCCTATGATGGATTGATTCCCGATCAAGGCGATTTACACGTTCATGCCTGTGTCGGCATGCCACTTTTTATCGGACAAACGCTGATCGGTGCCCTGACGCTGGATGGCATTAATGCCACTCAGTTTGATGAATACAGCGATGAAGAGTTACGAGTGCTGGCGAGTCTGATGGCGGGCGCACTGAACAATGCCTTGCTGATGGAGCGTTTAGAAAAACCCGCTTCATCCTTTACACCGTCACCACACCGACCCGAAGAGAACGAAGAGGTGGAAATCATCGGTGATTCGGCGGCGTTAGCGCACCTCAAACAGCAGATTGGAGTGGTTGCTCCTTCTGATCTCAGCGTGCTGATCATGGGCGAAACCGGCACCGGTAAAGAGCTGATTGCTCAGGCTATTCACCAACAATCGCAGCGCGCAGCGCGGCCACTGGTATATTTGAACTGTGCAGCCCTGCCGGAAAGCGTGGCGGAGAGCGAGCTGTTTGGACATGTCAAAGGAGCGTTTACGGGTGCCATTCACGATCGGCCCGGCAAATTCGAGTTGGCGGACAAAGGTACGCTATTTCTTGACGAAATCGGAGAGCTTCCGCTTTCGCTGCAGGCCAAGCTTTTACGTGTGCTGCAGTATGGCGATCTGCAGCGGGTGGGCGAAGATAAGCCACTTACCGTTGATGTGCGCATTATCGCCGCAACCAACCTCGATATGCGTAAGGCGGTGACCGATGGCAAATTCAGGGCTGATCTTTATCATCGCCTAAGCGTCTTCCCGCTGTTCGTCCCGTCGCTGAATGAGCGTCGGGACGATATCGTGCTGCTGGCGGGCTATTTCTGTGAAAAGTGTCGGGTTAAATTTGGTCTGTTAAGCGTTGCGCTAAGTTCTGGCTGCCGCGCTATGCTGCAAGCCGCGAGCTGGCCAGGAAATGTGCGCGAGCTGGAACATGCCATATACCGCGCCGTGATTATCGCGCAGGCCGAATCACGCAACGGCGAAGTTATTCTGCTTCCGCAACATTTCCAACTGGAGAATAGCGGGGCTGTTCATGCAGAACCGATCAAAACGTTGCTAGCAACGCCAGTGATGAACCTCAGCGAGGCGACGCGTAAATTTCAGTACGATTACATCAAACAGGTCTATGAAAGCTGCGATCGGGTGTGGGCTAAGGCGGCTAGAAAGCTGGAATTAGATCCGGGTAATCTTCATCGGCTGGCAGTCAAACTGGGCCTGAAGTAAAAGGGCAGCCTTAATCGAAAACAGGCCAGGAAATTCCTCCATTCTGTAGGGTAAAACGTTTAAATAGGTCAAAGAACATGTGCCTGCTTACCAATGATTCACACAGAATGTTGTTCGCAACTACTGCTTCTGGCACTAAGCGGGCATTTTCCCCATCTTCAGCTAACAACCTGAAACTGAAGCCTGCACCGGTAAGGTTATTTTCGCGACAGGGAAATAACAGCTGATGTGGTGAACTGGCACTAAGGCTGAACAAGGTTGTTCTGACGGTCAATGTTAAAGCCAAACACACAAAACCCCAGTAAATCTTTTGCCTCATCCTCCACCCGCGTAATCATAACCAAATCGGTGCTACCGCCGGGCAGCTT
The DNA here is from genome assembly GCF_059730815.1 of Pantoea sp. X-Soil-ISGK-285. Lineage (NCBI taxonomy): Bacteria > Pseudomonadati > Pseudomonadota > Gammaproteobacteria > Enterobacterales > Erwiniaceae > Pantoea > Pantoea sp. X-Soil-ISGK-285. The sequence goes on from NZ_AP035939.1 coordinate 139,091, forward strand.
TACCTCAAACGGAGGGTAAGGAAGACCTTTTGTCCTGAAATCCTGCAACCAAAGCAGCTTCTCAGCTTGAGACGGTATCACTTCAAAAATATGGCGATGGGTAATGTCCTGCATTGGCCAGCCAACCCGCGCTGCAAAGGTATCACTTGCGTCAACAATCATCAGTTCAGGGCTGAGAAAACAGATAGAGGTGTCAGGCGCAGCATACATCGATGAAATCTGATGCGCGCGCTGCTCAAGAGACATTCGTGCCACACGACTATGAAATTTACGGCCAGAGCCAGCGGTGAGAAAATTATGTGTTTCTTCAGCCGGGAGCGGCCTGCTGAATAAGTAGCCTTGTGCATAAGCGCAGCCGATACCCCGCAACATCTCAGCTTGTTCCTCTGTTTCAACACCCTCAGCAATGACGTCCATATCCAGGCTGCGGCCCAAACCGACTACGCTGGAGATAATTTTCCGGCTATCCTTTTTCTGAAGCATTGAACGAATAAAACTGCCATCAATCTTAATCGTGCTGGCGGGAAGCTGGATAAGCCAGGCAAGGCTTGAACAGCCGGTGCCAAAGTCATCCATAGCAATCATACAACCCATTTCAGACAATGCTTCGAGTTCTGCATGAGCCGTCTCAATATCATCGATCAATGCTGTCTCGGTGATTTCTATCCTGAGCCGCGAAAGGCTGAACTGATAACGTTCAGCCAGTTTTCTTAAAATTTCGGGAAGGTGCTTACCGTTCAGTTGTGAAGGAGAAACGTTTAAAGACAGAAACTGGTGTTCTGGCCAGGTGCTCGCTGTCATGAATCCCTGAGCGGCCAGACTTGTCATCAGCTCATTGAGTAACCCATGATGTTCCATAGCCGGAATGAACTCAGCCGGAGATACGATAAGCCCTTCGGGCAAAATACGCCGTGCCAGCAATTCAAAACCTACTACGCGCTGATCCTCAAGTGAGACTATCGGCTGAAAAAAAGGTTTAAACTCGCCCGACTTAATTAGCTGCTGATAAGTTGCACGAGCATCAGCATCTTTCAATTTTTCATTCATTTAAATATCCTGAAACGTATTTCTGTAAGGCATTGATGACCTGAGCGGGAACGGAATAGAAAACCTTTTTTAAAACCCTGTTTTGTTTGCGGCGGGAAATTAATCTTTTGCAAACGTCGTTTTTCCGGAGGCCTTAAATTGTCTACGGTTATTAAGTACGAGATACATAGCTATGATGTCAGTGAGCGGGCAAGTTTCATGAACATAAAATGCCATATTTATTTAACTCACGGGTCTGCATGAGGCTGATGGTATCTGGTATGGTAAACCAGAAACAAATTGAAACCAATCCCATAAAAATATCGCTTAAGTTAAATATTAAACCCTGTTAATGCATTTAATATGATCAGCAGCCAGGCTCTCTTATGCGTTGACGAATTATACTTATGGATATCAATAAGTCATGTCCGGACTTTTGTCTGCAGGCAGAGGTGGCAGCTCAAAGCTAAGCCACTCATTTAATACCTGCGATAGCCGGAAAATATAAACTCACAACCGTATGTCAAAACTCAGCATAACAATTCACTGTGAATCTTCATGGGGGATCGGAGCGTCGGGATTATAAGGCCTGAAATTTTTCAGATATCATAGACCAAAGATAATTTTGTGCCACATGATTTCAAAAAAATACATTTAGCACGCTGGTGGTGATGCTCATCCATCATCTCTGTTCCGGTAGCTATAGCTGGCGAGCTATCTATAGCATCTTGTTACAGTATTAATTCAAACCAGCGACCTTTAACTGAATATCCAGAAGGTTCTGCCGATAACCCTTTCAGGCATATTTTTATGCCTGTATATGCTCACCAGGAGAAATAATGCTGAATTTATTCCGGAAACAGTCCGCCAAAGAGCCGACAACGATGGATATCGCTGAGAAATTTATCGATGAAACGATGGATGTGGATCATAGTGATGCCACGCTGCTGAAATGTATTATGAACCTCAGCCAGAAAGGCTACTGGTATGTTGAGACGACCGATCTTAAAAGTGACGCGCCTGCATTTGTTTCACCTGAAGCACGCCAGCTTATGGGATTGCCTCTGCAGAAGGAGGTCGGGCTCTCTTCGCTGATCCAGATGATCCATGCGGATTTCCGGGAAGCGTTCAAAGGTTTGATAAGTCATACACTCAAACATAGCGGTGATGAAAAGCTGTTACGCTGCCTGATAAAAACTGGCGCAAATACCTTTCAGTGGTTTTGCATTCGTGCATCATACAGTCGTGAATTTACGCCGCCGCGCCTGGTTGCCGTTATAGAGAATACAGAAGAAGAAACGTCCCAGTCCCGCCAGTTTGATATTGTCTCCACCCGTTTTGACCTGTCGCGCGAAATGCTTAATGACGGCCTCTGGGATCTGGATATTATTGGCGGAAATCCCCTGAATCCCGATAACGTATTCTGGTGGTCACCGCAGTTCAGGAAGCTGCTGGGTTTTGAAACCATTGAAGAGTTCCCTGATGTGATGGACAGCTGGGCATCACGCCTTCACCCGGATGACAAACAGAATGCGCTCGATGCTTTCGTCAGCCACCTGATGGACTTCAGTGGTAAAACCGGTTTTGATATTGAATATCGTCTTAAACTGCGAAGTGGTGAATACCGGTGGTTTCAGGCCCGCGGGCAGACTAAACGTGCACCTGATGGTACCCCTTTGCGTGCCGTCGGCGCGCTTATTGATATTCAGGGCCGTAAAGACCGTGGGCGACATGAGGAAAGCGAAGTCAGGCGAAACATTCAGACCGCCGAAACCGCAAAAGAAATTGCCGAACTCGTCTCTGAAAACGGGATTATTGCTGCGCAGATCAAACTCATTTCACTGAACGCCAGTATCGAAGCCGCGAGGGCAGGTGTACATGGCCGTGGATTTTCTGTTATCGCCAGTGCTATCCGGGGATTAGCGGAAAGAACGGCAGATATCACCGGACACATTTCTCGTCTTCAGATGCGAATAAGTAATTCGGCTAGCGGCATAGAAAAATCGCCTGAACAATAAACATCACACATTGATTAACACTTACCACAGGTAAATACAGGGATGTTCTGGTGAAGAGATACCACAGCATGTCTTTGATTTACTGTAACCAGAACATCAGTTCAGTTCGCAGTTTCACCCTATGAAAATTCTCCCGGAGTGGGTTCACATTTCATTATGCGAACTTGCTCTGGGAGTTACTCAGCACCTCAGAGCAAATATCTGGATAGTAAGTAGCCCGCAAGCTTTCTCATCTGTGGTTCACATCCGGAAGTGCATGATGATAGCAATAGGGTGATGAATAACAATCATTTTTCTGCCAATGTCAGCTCCTGGCACTGAGCAGACAGCGTTGCGCACAAATCAACGTTCACTCTACGTTCAACACCTCCCCAGCCGGCGCCTTAACGGTGGAAAAATCAACCTGTTAGCAGTCCGTTTTTACCGCAAATATCATTTTCCTGTCATTTATGTTCTTTACGCTGTCAGCTTTCTCTCATGGATTTAATATTATGAAAATAAAAACGATTTCTTTGGTTATCAGTTGTGCGCTCTCGTTTTCTGGTCTTGCGGCGCAACCTCAGGCTGAGCACTATATCGTCAGTTTTCCGGAAGGTACGCGCGTGAGCTACAGCGGCGCGTTCGCCAGTACGTTTCCGGATGGTTTGCCGGTGGGAATCGGCTCCGGTTTGCTGTTTACCGGTAAGCAGGGGGATGCGCTCACCTTCGCGACCGTCACCGATCGTGGGCCGAATGCCGACTCACCCGATGTGGGCAAACATGAGTCAAAAATTTTCGTCACGCCAGACTTCGCTCCGCTGCTGATGAATATTCGGGTGCAGAACGGCAAAGCAGAAGCCACGGATGCCCGACCGCTGCATGACGACAAGGGCAATATTAACGGATTGCCGCTACAGGATGGTGTCATCGGCTCAACCAATGAAGTCGCGTTAAGCGACACACTGAAAGTGCTGAAGGGCGATAACCGTGGTCTGGATACGGAAGGAATTACGCCGGACGGGAAGGGCGGGTACTGGTTGTGCGACGAATATGGCCCGTTTCTGATTAACGTTGATCAACGCGGCAAGATTCTGGCGATTCACGGGCCGCAGGCTAATGAAGGGGAAAAATCCATTGCGGGCGGACTGCCTAATATTCTTAAGTGGCGTCAGCCTAATCGTGGTTTTGAAGGGCTTACCCGTATGCCGGACGGGCGCATCATCGCCGCGGTGCAGAGTACGCTGGATATCAACGGTAAAAGTAAAAAGCAGGCGCGCTTTACCCGCCTGGTGAGCTTCGATCCGGCGACCGGGAAAACCGCGATGTATGGATACCCTATCGACAGCCAGGCTTATAGTAAAAACAGCGACGCCAAAATTGGCGATATCGTGGCGCTCGATAATCAGCATATTCTCTTGATTGAACAAGGCAGCGATAAAAACGACGCGATGCGCAACCTTATCTATAAGGTGGATCTCAGTGCGGCTACCGATCTTGCCGCATTCGACAAGCCTGGTGAGTATCCGGAGGCTGACAACGAGAAAGCGCTGGCGCAGCGAGGCATTAAGCTCGCAGCTAAAACGCTGGTGGTCGATTTACGTCAACTCGGCTGGCAGCAGGAGAAGGCCGAAGGACTGGCGCTTATCGACAGTAAAACCCTGGCGGTCGCCAATGACAATGACTTCGGCGTGAAAACGGTCATGCAAAATCCGGTGGAAGGTAAGAAGCGCAAGGATTATCGGCTGAATGAAAAGGGGGAACTTACTGTAGAGGGTAAGCCGGTTGCAACGACGATCGGCGTGAAGCCGCTGAAGAAACCGGAGACGGACAGCGAGTTATGGATCGTAACGCTGCCGGAACCGCTGAAATAAACGTTCCCCTTGCCCTGGGCTGTCTGCGCTTAGTGCCTGATTTTCTGTAAAAGAGCAGGATACAGCCCGGATTTACCCGCGAAAGATCGGTCTGCGCCGTTTTGTTATAGCGGCCGGCAGCAGACCGATATTCGTTTAAGCAGTTAAACAGCTTTCCACCGCGTTGCGGCATTAAGCGTCACTGGCGAACTTTAAACGTCAGCCTGGCGTTTATTTTTTATTTTCATTGCGATAACCGCTTCCTTCTGCATCCGAGCGCTTTCGATATCGGGCAACCCGGTCAACTACGGCTCAAGTCGCCAGGTTGCAGGGCGTGATTATAACATTGTGTAATAATATGTTATCTGCCTCTTCAACAGATACTCACCACCGTGTAAGTTCTGGGGTCTCATACGCTTGTTGTCCCCGTAATCCGCTGAGGAGAAAGAGAGTGAAAGCAACCGCAATGGCCGCTACAAGTCTGTTAATGCTGATGAGCAGTGTTCACGCTGAAGGTCTGACGACGTCAGCAGATGGTAAAAACCTCGCCGTCAGCTTCGGCCAGCCCACCATCAAACAGGTGCTGCACTACCGAAAAATGTATGACAAAAAGCCGTTTCCGGATGCGGAGATTTATTATTACGACAACGGTACCTATAAAATCATTTCTCAGGGCGAAAACCACTACGGTGTTTACGTCATGCAGGGCAAGTTTGATGATGAAACTTTCACGGTGCGTTTTATCTCTCTGCCTTCTGCTGACTGGGGCAATAAAACGGCTTTTCATCAGTTAACTTTTATCAGGGGTGACGAGCAGAACGTCTTTATTCAGAATGCCATTGTGGATACCGGTGAAGCCATTGCGCAGCAGAACGGCACCTATACTCAGGAAAAAAACACCGTAACCAACCCGGTCTCTACCAGCTGGAAAAACAAATAATTGTCGGGTGGCAGCGTGTCTGCCACTCTGATTTAAACCCGATGCCTGCCACGTTCCTCGTGCAGGATCATATTGAGTTTTGGCTGGCGGACACCTCCACACACTGATTTTTTACTCAGAAGATGCATAGCCGCAATTAAATGCCTTATATTTCATAGCCTGATGTACATTTGCCTTGCAGCGCCCACGCCAGCAGTGTGAGTGCGCTGCAACATGCAGTACCGGTAATCTGCCTGTGAAGGGTAACTCCTGCTTTTTTTGATACTGCCAACACTCAATTTGTCAGGTCCTGAGGCGCAAATATGGACAGAGTTTCACTCCTGCTGGATGTGCAGGATGTCGCTTTTTCAGTCGGGGATAGGCAGCTACTGAAACCGGTCTCCCTGCAGTTATATCAGGGTGATTGCGTCTTGCTGACCGGCCCATCCGGAAGCGGAAAAAGTACCTTCCTCAAAATCCTTGCTTCGCTGATTACCCCCACCTCCGGGCAACTTTTCTTCAGGAACAGTGATATCACCACGCTGAGAGCAGAGGCCTATCGCCAGCAGGTCTCGTACTGTTTTCAGACGCCGCAACTGTTTGGTCAGACGGTATATGACAACCTGGCGCTGCCATGGCAGATTCGACGTCAGAAACCTCAGCGGGACAAACTTGTTGCTGCGCTGGAAAGCGCAAATCTCTCTCCGGATATGCTGAATAAACCTGTTGAACAACTATCAGGCGGAGAAAAGCAGCGTGTCGGACTACTGCGCAATCTGCAGTTTATGCCTGAGGTACTGTTACTGGATGAAGTCACCAGCGCACTTGATGAAGAGAACAGACTATCAGTACTTTCACTGATTAACCGGATCTCAGCTGAAGAAAAGGTAGCCGTGGTGCGGATTAGCCATGACGTTAACGATATCCAGCAGGCTGAGCAGGTGCTTCGGCTTGAGCCGCCAGAAAAGGAGAATAAGCGTGAATCAGCATAATATCAGTGACACCTCTCTATTGCTGTCACTGACGCTGGTGGCTATAGCGCTGCTTATCAGCCAGAAAGAAAAGCTCGGCATGAGCAAAGATATTCTCTGGAGTGTATTCCGGGCGATAATTCAGCTGGTGATTGTCGGCTTTGTATTGAAGTCGATCTTCGATGTTAATAACAGCTGGCTGACGGTACTGATGGTGCTGTTTATCTGCGTTAATGCCGCGATCAACGCCCGTAAACGCGGTCGAAATATTGATAACGCTTTTACGATATCGTTTGTTGCTATTTTTAGTGGCACCGTTATCACGCTGACGATTCTGGTGCTGAGCGGGGCGATAGCGTTTGTTCCGATGCAGGTCATCCCCATCACGGGCATGATCGCCGGTAATGCCATGGTCGCAGTAGGGCTCTGTTACAGCAACCTGAACCAGCGCTTCAGCGACAACCAGCAGAAAATTATGGAGATGCTGAGCCTTGGCGCATCGGTGAAGCTGGCATCGGGCCGCATCATTGCCGACAGCATTCGTACAGCCATGATGCCGACGGTGGACGCTGCCAAAACCGTCGGACTGGTCAGCCTGCCAGGGATGATGTCCGGACTGATTTTCGCCGGAATAGATCCGCTCAAGGCGATTAAGTATCAGATTATGGTTACGTTTATGCTGATAGGAACTGCCAGTCTGGCAACGATCATTGCTGTCTATTTATCCTATCGTCGTTTTTATAATGCCAGGGCGCAGCTAAAAATATCGGATAGATCGCTGGATTAGCGAAACTGATTGGCGGATCTGAAGATTATAGCTGGTGAGGAAAGTAAGTCTGCTATCACACGGCGCTCTGTTGCTCGCGAGCGCTTAATTGATAGCAGAGTGCTCAGGGGATGCTTCAAAAACACTCCCCGCTGATCTGAAGTATCCCGGCAGGGTTCGTACTTTTATTGTTCATCTGGATGCCTGATACACAACTGGCTTTGGTTTTTAATTCTGCCTGTTCTGATAAAGGTCCCAGCGGTTGCCGTACAGATCTTCAAAAACCACCACGGTTCCGTACTCCTCTTCACGAGGCTCCTGGGAGAATGTAACGCCTTTCGATTTCATGGCTTTATAGTCTCGCCAGAAGTCATCCGTCTGCAGAAAAAGGAATACTCTTCCGCCGCACTGATTGCCGATAAAACCTTCCTGTCTGTCATCTGAAGCGCGAGCCAGAAGAAGATTGCAATCGCTTTCAGGGTCAGGTGTAACTACAACCCAGCGTTTACCTGGCTGCGGTGTATCCTCAACAAGGGTAAAACCCAGCTTTTCGGTGTAATACTCAATTGCCCGATCATAGTCATCAACCACGATGGCCACATATCCCATACATCGCTTCTGCGTTCTCATTTCTGCTCCGTCATGTTTCAGGCCTGGTTGCCTTGAAACATTGTTTTAACACAAACGAGTATCCCTGGTTTAAGTGAATTGATTCAGTCATCACAGTATTCAACCGTTGCAATAAAGATACATCAGCTGACATCAGCCTATAATTTTTATAAATTCATGGCGCGGGTATAAAAAAATATTTGAGGGATTTACTCATACACACTCGATATTCTGCAATCCGTTCCGGTGCTAGGCTAAATCTCTTTTACCGTGACGTTCTTTATTGCGCTGTTTCCTGGACAGGTACTGGGCGTAGAGCTGGCGGCGATCTTCGCATTGTTCACCAGCCAGGCATGGAACATGACCTTTAGCTTCTATCAATCGTTACGCACCGTATCTGCGGATTTGGTGGAGGTTTCCCGCAGTTTCCATCTGACAGCATGGCAATGTTTCTGGAAACTGGACGTGCCTTTTGCCGTTCCGGGGCTGATCTGGAACATGATGATGTCAATGTCTGGTGGCTGGTTCTTTTTCGTGGCCTCCGAAGCGATCACCGTGGGCAATAACGCTTATACGCTGCCCGGCGTAGGCGGCTATCTGGCTCAGGCTATCATGCATAAAGATATTCACGCCATAGGCTGGGTATTGCTCACGATGGTGATTGTGATTCTGGCATAATTTTTTCCTACAATGATCAGACTGAAATCTTCAGCCTGGAAGATATCGAGTTCTGAGTTTTAACAAAAGAATGACGGCTGTTGTATAAAGAAATCATGCTGTTTATGTGTGGGCCTGAAGGTACTCAGGCCCCGAGCTGCGTAATGACGTTTACTCTTTGATTTTAGCGTTAACAATGCTCATGCCTGCCGCATTGCTTCGTTTAGTCACGCGAACCGTTCCGCCGGCAAAATAATTGCCCACGGGTTCACAGACCTTTATCCGTCTTTGCAGGTCCGGGTCGTTAACCTCAACACCCGAACAGTCGTGACGCCCGCCGCCCGAAAACTCGCTATAAGCGGTATACTTGCTGAGGGTGCCCGGAAGAAGCCAGGTAACCGTGGTCAGCAGCATATAGCTAAAAAAGGCCATCAGCAGAACGGACCCTGCGAAAAGTTTGATGTTATTCATTATGCCGTTGACAGCCTCACCTTTACCCCATTTTTTAATAATAAAAAAAAGAGCCAGTCCCAGCGGCAGGACGGCACACCATAATGCGTCGAGCACAGGTTGAGTCAGAAAGGTATTACGGTCAATTTCATTGCGCCACACAAAAAAAGTAAATAAGCAGCCAAGCACTCCGGTAATTAACAGCGCGAAACGGCGGGTTGAATAGGTATTCATTGGCAGCTCTCTCCCTGAGTCTTAAGTATTTGGCGCTGATAAGCGGCAGTTCCCTGAACCGGTTAGTTCTCATGGTAAACCAAACGTCAGGCGAAATTATCGTATGTTCGAAGGTTATCACGTCGGTCTTTCTTAAGACAAAAAGCATGAGCTTTATGATGGTCAAAATGGGCGATTGTTTGTATGCCCGACGCTCTGTTTATGGTCAACTAGCCGGTAAGTAATTTATTAATATTCCATCTTACACCCCCAGAAAACGAATCGTTGTTCCTGCATTGTCATGTTATGGTTAAAACCCTTCAACAACATGAGGATAGCAACATGATTGTCAGAACATGGCACGGATGCGTACCGGCCAGGCACGCCGAAGGTTTTGCAACTCACTTGCAGAAGACCGGTGTTGAACATTCAGAAGCGACGCCAGGGAATCTGGGAGCCTATGTACGCAGAGAAACGCAGGGTGAGTGGGAGCATTTCTTCCTTGCGACGTACTGGGAAGATTTAGAAGCCATAAAAGCCTTTGCAGGCGAACAGTATCAAATTGCCGTTACCTATCCGGACGATGAAGAATATGAGTTGCTATCAGATCCCTACGTTTTTCAGCATCACGTCCAGACTGTAATCCCATTATAAGTATTTGCCTGCCGCCGCCAGAAGGCGGCCAATGACTCACCTGAACCTGTCCGCTGACTCAGCATAAAATTTTACCAGGCAAAAAGCATGACTTTTAACGCAAGGTTTATATAAAGCCTTTTAATTGTAGATTGATTGATCTACAATCAATCGTCAGCACAGGAGAACCTTATGAAAGCATCAGCAGGCAGACCCAGAGAATTCGATCCAGAGACGTTCCTCAACACCGCACTTGAATGCTTCTGGCAGAAGGGATATCAGGCAACATCTATGGCTGATCTTATGAAAGCATCAGGTCTGGCAAGTGCCAGCATCTATAAACTTTATCCCGATAAGCGCGCTATCTACCTGGCTGCTTTGCAGCGATACATGGATGAAGGCATTTCAAGGACAGTGAAACGAAATGCAGAAATGTCGCCAGAAGCTGCATTGCGAGAAACGCTGGAATTTGTGGCTCAGTTATCATCAGCTCCTGCCGGAGAGAAAGGGTGCTTCACTATTGCGGCAGCCAGCGAGCTTTTACCCGGAGACGAAGAGGTTAAAGGCAAAGTTTCCTGTAAATTTAACCGTTTAATTAACGAGTTAGAGAACATCTTAAAAAGAGGCCAGGATGAGCGGGTATTTCGCCAGGATGAAGATGCGCGAGTCATGGCTCAAAGCATTTTCATGATGCTGGAAGGTATGCGGATATATGGAAAACTCCAGCCAGCGATTGGAGATCTGAGAAAAAGTAATGACTTCATTGTCAGAACGATACTTTCAGACAACCATGACGTAACCGGCAATAGTGCAATTAAGGCATCCGCATGATTGAAGTGGGCACCATTGTTCGGCGAAGAAAAAGAAGAAGAATAATGGTGGTAATTGAATATGCAGATGGTATGGCATTGTGCGGATGGGTCGATAAAGGACGTTTTTTTAAAAGGCGTTTTCCACTGTCTGAATTAAAAATAGGCGTGCCTTATTCAAATTTCTGGTCACTCACCTAAATCATTGCACCTTTAAAGACATTTGGTTCAAATAAACATAATTACCATAACCGGCTGCCATTAATGCGCCGTACTTTAGCGATGCAACAGACTCAGAATAGTTATCACTCAGCGATCACCGGACATCATCAATGCCCGGTAATCAGTTGATTTACATCGGTGCTACAAACTCAGTTTATTTTTGAGACTGCTGATTTTGCTCAGCCTCTTTCTGTTTTTTCTTCGCCATATGATGACCGACTGCGCAGCCCGCTGCGGCACCGGCCACACCATGATGAGCAACATGACCTGCGACACCGCCTACTGCGGCTCCCTTAAGACAGCCCTGGGCATTAGCCTGTAAATTCACCGACAAAAACAGTCCGGTAGCAATAACGATAACTGATAATTTTTTCATCACTTAATATCCTGATAGTTAGTTATAGTTGCAGGTTGAACCCGACAGAGCATAGCCGCACTCTGGGGTGTTTCGCTGGCCGGGATACAGGAATCACGACATTAGTTACCTGTCGTTACGCTTTCCAGAGGGAATGTAAGTATTTAATGCCATACCCGTGAGCCAGATACTTTCCGGCTCGTTAAGCGGCAGCCAGAGATTAGCACTGAGAAGATAAATAGGGGGGAGTGTAAACCGGGGGTTTTTCGACGACGACGAAAAAACAGCGCCTCCACCGGGAAGCGCTGCTGCAGATCAGAAGGACATTGTCAGCCCGGCATAATAAGCGCGTCCCGGTTCGTTATAGGTCGATGCGCCATCAGCCTCGCGATATAGCTGTTTATCCAGCAGGTTATTAATCCCGGCATTGGCACGCAGATTTTTGGTGATGTCATAATTAAAATTGACCCCAAATACTGAATAAGCACCAACTTCGCGATTCGACATTGAATTGCTTTCTGTGCGGGATTCCGCATACTGGCGTGGTTTCTGACGGCCATACATCGTCCAGTTCAGATTAGTGGAGAAATCCTGCGTCAGCTGCCAGTCCAGCATTGTATTGATGGTGTATTCAGGAATAATCGACAGCGGATTGCCGGTCTTTTTATCTTTCGACTCGATCATATAAGTTGCGTTAGTCCGCCACTCCAGCTGGTCACTGACCAGCGGGATAGTGAAATTGCCTTCCAGACCTTCCACTACCGCTTTGCCGCCGTTACTCCATTGCAGGATATTGTTGCCATTAGAGGCGTAACCCAACACCTCCGTCCCGGAGACGATTTTGTTTTTATAGTCATTGCGGAACCAGGTGATACCCGCAATATAGCCATCCTGACTGAACTCGATACCCAGCTCTTTATTGATGCTGACTTCAGGATCGAGATTTTCATTACCCAGCAGATAGCAACTGCCACGGGTAACGTTGATCGGACAGCCATTTCCCCGCGTCGCCAGCAAATAGCCTTCGCTGGACTGATAAAGGTTAGGGGCTTTAAACGCACGGGCGATACCCGCTTTCAGGGTAAAACTTTCTCCCAGAGCCTGAGAAATATTGAGCGACGGACTCCAGTTCGCACCAAAGGTGTCGTGATAATCAAAACGCAGACCGGGGATGACTTCAGTGCTATCGGTCGCAGCAATATTATCTTCAAAATAGAGTGAGCTCAGCGTTGCGCTGTTTTTACTGTTGCGGCTGCCCGCATCCCCACTGACACCGTCGATGGATACGCCCGGCGCACTGGTGCCGTTCATTGAATTTGGATCGTTCAGCTCATCACGGTTCCACTCGGCTCCCAGCGTAACGGTCTGCTCACGCAGCAGTTCCAGCGGGAAGCTGACTTCACCTCCGGCCCGGTAACTTTCAAAGCGACTGGTTGAGAACGTGTTGCTGTTGATCCGGCCTTCACCCGCACCCGCCGTGCCTTCATTCAGGCGGGTGTTATTGGTTTTTTCATAGTTAAAGGTGAGCTTAGATTGTCCCCAGTCCCAGATGCCATTATGCGCAAGGCCCCAGGTCTGACGATACAGACGGTTGGTTTCTGAACCATCGAGAGATTCGATCAAGGCATTACCGGCACCGTTGCTGTACTGGGTATCCCCGGTGTAAATGTTGCCCTGACGGCTGTATCCGTAGCTGAAATCCAGCACCTGTAATGGCGTGATCTTCCACGACAGCACGCTGTTGATGTCTTTATTGCGAACGCCTTCGCGACCGGCGGCGCCGGAGCCATTGTGCGACTGGTTAATGTCGAAAGCATCGCTGTCGGTTTTGTTGATGTTGCCATAGAGCCGCATGGTCAGAGCATCGCCCGCCAGCGGACCACTCAGGTTAAAGTTAGCGCGGCGGGTTGCGCCTTCTTTATCATCTTCCGGCTGGTTAGTGTAGAGCGACAGCGATCCGCTCCAGTCATTGGTCGGGCGTTTGGTAATGATATTAACCACGCCACCAGCCGCGCCGGAACCGTAACGCGCTGCCGCCGGTCCACGAATCACTTCAATCCGCTCAACCATTTCTGGTGGTACCCAGTTTGAGTCACCGCGGGAATCGCGCTCGCCGCGCCAGCTATAACGCACCGAATTGCGCGAGGTGGTCGGCACACCATCGATCAGAATCAGCGTATTTTCCGGCCCCATGCCGCGAATATCGATCTGACGATTGTTACCGCGTACACCGTTGGCGCTATTGCCGGTAAGGTTAACGCCTGGCATTTTACGGATAATGTCGGAAAGGTCGTTGACCGGCGGGTTTTTCTCAATGTCCTGCGAGGTGATCACCGAAACGCCAGGCTGCTGTTTCAGCTCCTGTTCAGCAGTGACCAGCATCGTCTCATCATCAGCCAGCTTTTCTGTCTCTTCCTGATTAGCGCCGTTAGCAGAGGTACTCAATAAACCGGCCAGCAGTAGCGCAACAGGGCGCTTATGGACACGCATGGTTACATTCACTTAGAAAATCTCCCTGAAGTATTAAGGTATGTAAGCAAATGCGTATGATAATGATAATAGTTATCATTGTATATCGCGGTAAGCCACCTTTACATTCCATAACAATGGGCTATTTATTCGCCATAACCGTGACCAGAAGGGAGAAGTGACGTTAGTTTTACTTGTTGGTCATCACCCGAAAACTTCCTCAGATTTCATCAGAACGCGTATTTGTGACTCCAGACTTATTAGGTCTGGAGTCATAGATAAACAATGGATAGAATGGCCCGCCCTGCAGTGACTAACAGGTATAAATGTGACCCCAGATCTGACACTGATCCCTGCGCGTTCAGTCCACGTAGGCCGCCATGTATTGATCTGGCTGGAGCAGGTTAAAAAGGCTTCACTTAGCGAGCTGGATAATTTTGGCGATGAAGGCACGGTGGAGCAGGTGATGAAGGTCTGGGTAAAACTCTCGCTGCTGATCAGCCGGCGTCGTCCTGAGATCGCCATCTCCTCATTGCTGAAACATGTCCTGCCGAACATCGGTTCGCAGCCACTCAAAACGCTGAACCGCTTACGCCTTAACCGGCTCTATAACATTCTGATCGCCGACGGTAAAAAAGAGGAGGCGCGGCGGGTGTTCGCGCTGACCAAACAATTTCTTGCCTGGGCCGAGATGCAGGGCTATCTCGATCATTCACCCATCGCTTCAATGAAAAAGCGTGATGTCGCGGGTCGCGCTACGCCGCCGCGCAGTCGGCAACTCACCGATGCAGAAATCTGGGTGTTCTGGCACGGGCTGGATAACTGGGCGCTTTCGGAACAGGCGCGCTGGGCGCTGCGTTTATGCCTGGTCAGCGCCCGGCGGCCGGATGAAATTGTGCAGGCGCAGAAAGCGGAGTTCGATCTGCAATTAGGATTGTGGATGCAGGGTACGCGCAATAAATCGCAGCGGGAGCATGTGCTGCCCATTTCACCGCTGATGCGTCAGTGCATCGAAGCGTTGTTGCGCGCCGCCGATCCAGCCTCACCCTGGCTGGTGCCCGCGCCACGCGATCCGCAACAGCCGCTGTCAAAAGGCGCGATGAATCAGGCACTTCGCCGGATGATTCGCGCTCCCCGTGGGCTGGGACTGGAGGCGTTTACCCCGCGCGATCTGCGCAGGACTGCGCGTTCAAAACTCTCAGCGCTCGACACGCCTAATGACGTCGCCCGAAAAATCATGAACCATGCGCTGGAAGGTATCGATCGGGTCTATGACACCCATGACTATCTGAGTCAGATGCGCAGCGCCATGACTATCTTTTCGGACGCGGTAGAGCAGATTATTGAATGCGAAAGCTACCATCTGCTGCGTCATCGCTATGATGGCGAAACCCTCACGCTGGACGATCTCTCGCTCATGGCGATGTCACGCTAACGCTTATATCGGCAACTGTCAGAAGTGGTAGCGCAGCCAGGCAAAATAGACGTTACCGTTGTTATGGGTGCCGGGAATATAGGTCATCTGGAAATCGAGATCGCCATAGCCGACAGAGGCCAGCGGCAGTATCGCTGGCACCGGAATATAATCCCAGTTGTGCCGTGCGGTAAAGCCCGCCGTGTAACCCGCGCCCCAGTGAAAATTCTGGTCGGCCAGCGGACGCCAGGTTGCCACCCAGCCATAGCCACCAAAGGGTTCCCATTTATTAAAGGAGTCCTTAAACGCCATTAAGTAGATGCCGTTCCAGTTCCCTTTTTCATCGTAGCGGGAGATACCTCCGCCCGCGCCCCAGGGTCTTTCATTATATTTATTGATGTGTTCACGATCGTAAGTGGCACGGTTGTGCCAGGTAATCGCGGGCAGATAAAAGTCGTAACCTTCAGGCTGCTGCCAGGTTGTGGCGACTTTATCACTGAAATTATCCCAGCCCGCACTCACGGTCTCCACAAGTGTGGCGGAGTGGACTGAAAAAACACTGAAAACGGTGGTCGTTATCAGCGCTTTAAGCATTGAAATTTTGCGCACGTACGAATTCCTGCAATATCTGGTGTTAAATAAGGTGATAAAAGATTTAAGGCAGATATTGTGGCATCAGGAGTGACAACTACAGTTCAATGAACGGCCATTACAGGATTTTATCTTTATTAAAAATGATGCAGCAGCCCTGTTTCTCTGACAAGTCAGCAGGCGTGCTGACCCTATAAATGTCTCCCTGTCTTTATCAACTTCAGGCAGCCTTTCACGCGCAGACAATTCCCTGAAAAAAATCGTATTGTTTGCTAACAAAATCTTGCAATGATAATCGCAATGCGTATATTTCTCATTTGTTTTAGAAGTTCATCACACCCGCGCGCAGGCGCTCAGGGAAAGGTTTCTGGTTCCTCAAACCATAAGCAGGGCAGCGATGTCCGCAGGAAGCATGGTCGTGACAGTGGCAGCATAAAAACATAAAGATAATTGAGGAATTAATGAACGCTTTCGATCTTCAAGACCCCAGGGCAACGGACACTTCTGCTCTGCAACGTCCATTCCGCTTCTCCTTGCTGGCTGTCATCGTCGCCTCGTCGCTGGCGCATAACGCTGCTCATGCCGCAGAGACCGGCGCACCCGCTGCCAGCGATAACCAGACTATGACGGTCAGCGCGTCAGCCGATGATGCCGTAGCCGCTTCGCCCGCCACTGATTACAGCGTACCGGTTACCCGTGCGGGCACTAAAATGCTGGGCACCGTACGTGATGTCCCGCAGTCAGTCAGCATCGTCAGTAAGCAGCGTATGGCCGATCAGCAACTCCAGTCGCTGAATGATGTGCTCGCAAATACCACCGGTATTCGCGGTATCAGTGGTGATATGGATCGCACCAACTACTATGCGCGCGGCTTTATGATCGACAACTACATGGTCGATGGTATCCCTACTGCCTTTGCCGCTCGCTGGAACCTGGGCGATGCGCAGACCGATATGGCAATGTATGAGCGCGTTGAAGTGGTGCGCGGAGCGACCGGTCTGTTAACCGGACCGGGCAATCCATCAGCTGCCATCAATATGGTGCGCAAACACGCCGACAGCAAAGAGTTCGGCGGCACTGTCTCCGCCAGTTACGGCAGCTGGAATAAGCAGCGTTACGTGGCCGATCTCTCGGCTCCGCTCAGTGACTCCGGCAATGTTCGTGGCCGGCTGATCGCGGGCTGGCAGGATAACAACAGCTTCATAGAGCGCTACGGCGCCAAAAAACAGTTTATCTATGGCGTGGTTGACGCTGACCTGACCGACTCTGCCACGCTTTCGGTCGGCTATGAATTCAGCCAGGTCAATACGGATTCCACCATGTGGGGTGGCGCACCGCGCTGGTACACAGACGGCACGCAGATACATACCCGACGCGGCTACAACACCGCACCTGACTGGGCCTACAACGATAAAGAGAACCGTAAAGTCTTTGTGAACCTGAAACAGGACTTCGATAACGGCTGGAACATCACGCTGAACGGCGCGCACAACGAGATGCGCCTCGACAGTAAGCAGATCTATCTTGATGGCTATTTCGATCGTAACACCGGGGCGGGCGTCTCTTCCTATGCCAACTATCCGGTGGTAGGCGGGACCGGTTACAACACCGGTAAACGTAAAGTGGATGCCGTTGATGCCTTCGCCAGCGGTCCTTATGAACTGCTGGGGCGTCAGCATGAGCTGATGGTCGGCGTCAATTACACCCGCCAGGATAACAAGTACTTCAGTACCTTTGAGAATATCTCATCAGAGTCGCTGGGCAACTACAACGAGTTTAACGGTCAGTATCCGGAATCGGCCTGGACGCCGCGTCTGCCAGCCAGCGATACCCAGCTGGTTCGCCATAAATCGACTTATATGGCGACCCGTCTGTCGCTCGCCGATCCGCTGCACCTGATTATCGGTGCCCGTTACACTAACTGGAACCGTGAAACGCCAGGTGGTGAAATGGAAGAAAATAACACCACCCCTTACGGCGGATTGATTTATGACTTCGCTGAAAACTGGTCGGCTTACGCCAGCTATACCTCGGTGTTCCAGCCACAGGACTATCGCGATGCCAGCGGCGCTTTCCTGTCGCCCGTTATCGGCAAAAACTACGAGGCAGGGCTGAAATCTGACTGGATGGATAGTCGCTTCACCACCTCGATTTCGGTGTTCCGCACCGAGCTGAATAATGTCGGTGAAGCAACCACTCAGACGGTTCAGGGGTCAGGTGATGTCGCGTACATTGGCCGTAAAGGCGTGGTGAGTCGTGGCGTGGAGTTTGAAGTCAACGGCGCATTAACCGACAACTGGCAGATGACCCTGGGCGGCACGCGCTACATTGCGGAAAACCGCGATGGCAGCACCTTTAACCCGCAACTGCCGCAGACCAGCTTTAACCTGTTCAGCAGTTATCGCCTGCCGACATTGCAGCAGCTGACGCTGGGTGGCGGTGTGAACTGGCAGACACATATCTGGAATGATGTCGGTGGCCCGGAAGGCAATGGCACCTGGCGTGCCCGTCAGGGCAGCTATGCGCTGGTTGATCTCTTCGCCCGTTATCAGGTGAACAAAAATCTGTCGCTGCAGGGCAACCTCAATAACCTCTTCGACAAAGAGTATGACACTAACGTGGCCAGCTCCGTAGTCTACGGCGAACCGCGTAATTTCTCAGTGACCGCCAGCTACACTTTCTGATTTGTGTCGTTGTAAAGCCTGTGAAAAACGCCTCAGTTGAGGCGTTTTTTTTATTTCAAATCAGAGTGCAATTATTTATATCACCTCAGTTGGCGAAACTTGTGGTGAATGAGTCTTCATTGCATAGGCAGTGTTGTTAGCAGACATCAGATCACAATATTGCTCTTACATTTAGGTTATTACCAGAGATAACCGGTCATCCAAACCACGTGCCGATTATGCCTTAATCACCGTTTTACATTAGTTTTTGCCGTATTTTCTCTACTGAGTACGCAAATTTAACATGTTTCCATCTTGTCAACATGGCTGGATTGTGACAGGATGGTTTCCATAATGGAAACAGTCAGGAGCCAATGGAATGCATGTTATTTCACGTGTGCCGTTTGATGAGGCGGCCAGAAAATATCCTAATGCAGCGGCCGCACTTAATCTGCTTTATCGCCATCTCAGGCAAGGCGATTTCAGTGGTCCTGACGATCTTAAAGCGCTTTATGCAAGCCTTGATCGTATGAAATATCGTGCTAAATGGTGGGTCATCGACGTGAGTGGCAACCAGTTGCGCGTGATGTTCTTCGCGGATTTTGAGCGAAGTAAAATCTTTATTAAGCATATCTGCACGCACGCTGAGTACGACAAGCTTGTTAAAAAATATCGGGAGGTTACCGGATGAATACTGAAGCTATCAGGCTGTCAAATGAGCTCGCTGAAGCGGTACCGCTGCTGGCTGGCAGCAGCCAGCGCGAGGATTATGAAGAAGCACTGAAACTGGTCGAATATCTGATTGAACATGAGCCGGATAATCCGCTGGTTGACCTGCTTTGCGCGCGCATTGCTCACTATGAAGATAAAGATCCGGAGCTGGCCGAATTTAATGCACGTCAAAATGAAATCAGCACAGGCCCCGGCATTCTGCGCGTGCTTATTGAGCAACACAATCTTAGCCTGAGCGACTTCGAAAATGAGATCGGTAAAAAATCGCTGGTTAGCCGAATCCTCAGCGGCGAACGTCAGTTGACTGTGTCGCATATCCGGGCATTATGCGCCCGGTTTGGCCTGTCGCCATCTCTGTTTTTCTGATTTAAGCGTGCTGCGATGGACTATTAAGATTCGATAAGTCTTTATATTTTATCGGTCCGTGCTCTGAAGAAACGCCTCACTTGAGGCGTTTTTCATCACCTCCTGAATCTGCACTCAGGTAAAACGCAGTGCCAGGTTAAAACCTTCTGCCGACTCCACCACAATCGCCTCGGGCTGCTCCTGAAAGGCAATTTCACCCTTCACCAGCGCGCGTTTCACCAGGTCGAGATCTTCCGTCTCAAAACCCAGCGCAACCATGCGGGCGCTGCCATCATAGTCTTCCGGCAGCGGGCCAAATCGCTGCTGCGCATAGTCTGCCGAAGCAAAACGAACCGTGGCAGCACCCGCGCGCAGGACAAAGGCGCCTTCGGGACAGGCGAGCACCTTAGCGGCCCCAAACAGGCGGCTATAGACCAGCGCTGAAAGCGCCGGATCCTGCGCGACAATCACAAACTCACTGATATTACGCACGCCATTGGGGTGACGCTGCCATGCCGGCTGCCATACCGCTTCGGGCGTCAGATGCTGGCAAAAAAAGCTGCGGCCATTGGGTAACAGCGAAGGGCGAATCCGTACGGTCCGAAAGTGCGCTTCACTCACCGAACCGTCGGGCAGGGTGACCGGACGGTGAAAGGCCGCTGGCGGATCGCCATCCAGATCCTGCCGTTGCAGATGCTGAAACTCACTCTCTGCATCGCTGCTTTTCCACACCAGACCGCTCAATCCCAGCGGCGATTGCCAGAGATCGGCGCGCTGGCTCCCTTTGCCCGTCTCATAGCCCAGCAGTTCCAGGTAGTTCTCACCAAAAATAGCCAGGTGATTACTCGATCCCAGAGAGTGATGACCCCGTTCAGTGAGCTGAAAGCCGAGCCTTCGGAAGCGCGCGCTGGCGCTGTCGAGCTGGTCGGCCACGTTAATCACAGCATGATCAAGAATCGGTTGTGGAACCTGAACTGACATAGCAGCACTCCTTTTTTTCGTCATTGCGCCGCCACAATCTGCAACGCGCGCGGCACCAGCTGCGTGAAGTAGTCCACCGCCGGGCCAATCAACGCTTCATCAGGATCGAAGGCGGCGTGATGCAGACCAAATTCGCTGGCACTGCCGATGCTGACAAACGCCCCCGGCACCTGCTGCAGATAGAAGGCAAAATCTTCTCCGCCCATCTGCGGCGACTCAGCGTGCTCCGCGAGATAGCCACTCTGTTGGGCAACGTCCAGCGCAACATCCACCCAGCCTGGCGTGTTAATCAGGGCCGGCGGTCCTTCAGTCCACTCCAGTTCGGCGGTCGCACCAAACCCGGCGGCAATACCCTGAATCAGGGATCGCATGCGGTGCGGGATCTGCGCCCGGATTTCGCCGTTGTGGGTGCGCACGGTGCCCTCCAGCTCAACGCTTTGTGGCAGCACGTTCCAGGTATTTCCGGCGGTAAAGCGCGTCACGCTAAGCACCACCGTTTCCAGCGAGCTGAATACCCGGCTCGGCAGGGTCTGCAGAGCCGTTACGATATGGCTGGCAATCACAATCGAATCGATGCCCTCCTGCGGTCGCGCGGCATGGGCGCCTTTGCCCTCAATGCGGATAACAAAGCGGTCTACGTTGGCATAAAACGCACCCGCCCGGCTACGCAGTGTGCCCAGCGGCAGGTCGGGCGCGTTGTGCAGGCCAAATATCGCCTGAACGCCTTCCAGCGCACCGGCATCAATCAGCTGACGTGCGCCATTAAAAGTCTCTTCAGCGGGCTGAAACAGAATCCGTACCCGGCCTGGCAGTGCGTCTTCCTGCTGTTTCAGCCGTAACGCCACGCCGAGCATCACGGCGCTGTGAACGTCGTGACCACAGGCGTGCATCACGCCCGGCTGCTGTGATCGCCACGGGCGTTCGGTGGTTTCTTCAATCGGTAATGCATCGATATCCGCGCGCAGGGCGATCAGGGGTTCGCCATGACCGATTTCAGCCACGACGCCGGTTTTCAGCCCCAGCGGCAACAGCCGGATTCCGGCCTGCTCCAGCCAGCGGGTAATACGTTCCGTGGTGGCAAATTCATGATTCGAAAGTTCCGGATGCTGATGCAGTTCGCGACGCCACTGCACCAGTTGGTCGGTTAAAGGCAAAGTCATGATTATCCCTGTTGTTCCGGCAGAAAAGGTTCGCCCAGCGTCAGCATCAGGCGATTAGCCCAGGCAAAAAAGGCGGTTGATTGAATCAGATCGAGCAGGGCGAGCGTATCCAGACCCTGTTCACGCAGTGCAGAGAGCAGCGACTGTGTCGGCTGGGCAGGGGTCAGCGACAGCGCTGCTGAGAATGCGATGATCGCCTGCCAGCGCACGGTGTGTCCGTGAGATAACACCGCGCCGGGTGCGACGTTCAGCAGCTTCTGTACCGCTTCATCCTGCTTTGAGAGCTGGCTGGCTTTACGCGCATGGACTGAGGCGCAGTAAATGCAGCCGTTGACCTTACTCACCACGGTGGCAGCCAGTTCGCGCTCGGCGCGTGGCAGCCCTCCTGCGGTATAAAAAATGCCTTTATCGGTCAGGGTGCGCTGCTCCAGCAACGGCAGATTGCGCGCCAGCAGGCGAAAATAGTCGGAGTCGGTGTGACCGAATTTTGCCAGTGTCGCCTGCTCTTCCTCGCTGAATTCCGACAGCGGTTTTGCCGTCAGCCAGGGCTCCCAGCCGAGTTCCTGTTGCGTAAACGCGGTCAGGGCAGTTTTGCCGCTGGCGGTATGTAAGGCCTCGTGCCAGTGACCGGCGACTACCGGGGCAACCTCATCCGGTGCCTCATCGCCCTGTAAGCTGCGCAGACCCGCCAGCAACCGGCTCTGAAAACTGACAAACGCCACCAGCTGTGCCAGTGTGACAATGCCGCGCAGGCTCCAGCCCGCCTGTTTCAAAGCCTCCAGATGCGCGGGAGCAGCAGTAACCGGCTCAAAGGTCAGGCGATGGGCAAAAGCCTGTGCCGCGTTGATCCGATCACTCCCGGCCAGACTCTCCTGTGGCTGGTAGTGCGCCTGCAGGCCGGGTTGTGCATGCCAGCCGGCAACCTGTGCGGCCAGCAGACGGCGCTCCGCCAGCGGAAAATCTTCATCACCCTGGCTAAACAACAGGGTGTAGCTACCCTGAGCATGTTGTGTGGCGGCGTGACGTGTCTGGCGCGCATGGGCCAGTTCGGAATCGGGATCGATATCTGCCAGTGTGGCGATCAAATCGTCAGGTTGATTCATGAAATTCTCCTGTGAGGTTCGCCAGCGGCACGAAGCGCGGGCGCAAGATGTTGGGCAATCAGTTCAATCGAGCGCAGCGTGTCGGCATGCGAAGGCTCAACCGAATGCACCTGAAATGAGATGTCGGTGACGCGCGCCAGTGTGCTGTCCTGCGCCAGCGAGTGCTGCACCTGATCGATGCCGCCAACATGGGCATCAAACTGCGCCAGCAGGTCATCAAAGCATTCACCGCGTAATTCACCACGATACTGCGCAGCCTGCTGACGAATTCCCGGTTCAGCTACCTGACGGGCATAGCGGTCAGAATCGGCCACGAATGCGGTACGGGAGGCGAGGATACGCGGAGTGGTTCCCGCAGGAAGTGCCGCAAGATAGGCATCGATCAGCGGATTCTGCAATGCATCCAGCGGCAGCTCAGGCTGGCCCGCCGGACGCGGCTGGGTGCGGGACAGCATCAGGCCATGGCCGCCCTGAGCGGCACGGATCGCGCCCTCAACCGAGAAGGTGGCGATCCACACCCGTCCGGCAAGCTGCGGCGCGGCGGGATAGAGATGATTATCAGGATGCCCCAGTGAATCCCCGCGCCAGGCACTGAGCAGCGTATGCAGATGGTCGGCAAAAGCGGCACCGCGCTCGGCAAAGGTCAGACCAAACGGCAAAAACGAATCCGGCGTGCCACCGGAGCCCAGCCCGATCTCCAGCCGCCCATCTGCCAGCAGATCCAGTACTGCGGCATCTTCAGCCACCCGCAGCGCATTTTCCATTGGCAGGGTGATGATGGCGGTGCCGAGCCGGATGGTGCGGGTCTGCGCGGCGACATGCGCCAGGAAGAGCAGCGGCGACGGCAGACCACCCTCATCCTGATGAAAATGGTGCTGAGCAATCCACGCATTATCAAATCCGCAGCGTTCGGCATGCTGAATCTGTTCGGTGGCCAGCTGATAGCGCTGTTTCGCCGGCACCTTATCCAGCAGCCGGGTAAAAAATCCGAGACGTCGGCTCATGCTGACTCCTTGTGGGTTAAGGGAATAAGCGGAGGAATGGCAGCCATTAATTCCCGGGTATAAGGATGCTGTGGCGCACTGAAAATCGTGACAACGTCACCTTGCTCTGCGACTTCGCCCGCTTTTAACACCGTGACGCTGTCGGCAATCTGCCGCACCGTCGCCAGGTCGTGCGTGATAAACAGATAGGTCAGACCCAGTTCGGCCTGGAGCTGCTGCAACAGGTCGAGGATTTGCGCCTGCACCGTGACATCCAGCGCCGAGGTCGCCTCATCCAGTACCAGAATCTCCGGCTTGCAGATCAGTGCCCGCGCAAGCGCCACACGCTGCCGCTGTCCGCCGGAAAGTTCGTGAGGATGACGTGAAAGAAGAGAGCGCGGCAGCGCCACCCGCGTGGTCATCCCTTCTACGCGCTCACGGCGCTGACTGCGGCTCAGCCGCTCAAAATTACGCAGTGGCTCTTCAATAATTGCATATAGCGTCTGACGCGGATCGAGCGAGGCAAACGGGTTCTGATAGACAAACTGGATCTTCCGCCGCAGCTGACGCAGCGCCTCGCCGCGTAATCCGTTGACCACGATGCCATCCAGCGTCACCTCGCCGCTGTCTGCGGTTTCAAAACCCATAACGATGCGCGCCAGCGTGGTTTTGCCTGAGCCGGATTCGCCTACCAGTGCATGCGTAGTGCCGCGCGCAACCTGAAAGCTGACCTGGTTCAGCGCCTGCAAACGCTGCTGTTTGCCCAGCGAAAAGCTTTTCATCACGCCGGTTGCCCGGATGGCGGGGGCAGAAAAACGGGCGGTTGCAGATTTAACTCTGGCGGGTCGCTGCGGTGCCGCATCATTCAGTAACTGACGGGTATAAGGATGAGCAGGCGCGCTGATAACCTGTTCAGTGCGGCCCGATTCCTGAATCTCGCCGTGACGAAACACGATAATACGATCTGCGCGTTGCGCCGCCAGCGCCAGGTCGTGGGTGACAAACAGCACGGCGGTGCGGGATTCCTGCCGCAGGTTGTCCAGCAGATCGAGAATGCGCTTTTGCACCGTGACATCCAGCGCGCTGGTCGGCTCATCCGCAATAATGATCTCCGGCTGCAGGGCGAGGGCAATGGCGATCAATACCCGCTGCTTCATGCCGCCCGACAGCTGATGCGGATATTGCCTGACCCGCTGTTCCGGATGGCTAAGTCCGACGCGATTCAGCAGGTCAATCACCCGCTGCTGGCGCTGCGCTGACGGTAATTTCAGGTGCAGTCGCAGGATCTCTTCCACCTGTTCGCCGACCGTTTTCACCGGGTTCAGGGAATTACCGGGATCCTGCGGTACCAGACTGATGCGCGCCCCGCGCAGCGTATCGAAACGCTTTTGCGACCACTGACTGATATCCACGCCGTTGAGCAGGATCTCTCCCCCTTCGCGACGGCCATTTTCCGCCATCAGACCCATTATCGCCTGTGCGGTGGTAGTTTTACCGGAGCCGGACTCCCCGACCAGCGCCACCATCTCACCGGGCTGCAGCTCGAAGCTGACGTTATGTACCACCGGCTGCCAACGGTTGCCGCTGCGATAGCTAAGCGTCAGATTGTTGACCGCGAGTAACGGCTGAGCGCTCATCGGCGTCCTCCTGAAAGTTGCTGGCTGATGCGGTTGGCTGCGAGCACCACAGCGACCACCACCACACCAGGAAAAGTGGTCAGCCACCAGGCGGTAGCCAGATAATTACGCCCTTCAGCGATTAACAGACCCCATTCCGGCACCGGCGGTGGGGTGCCGTAGCCGAGGAAGCTCAGAGTCGACAGCGCCAGAATCGCCTGACCAAATTGCAGGGCGGCATAGGCGATCACCGGCGTCAGCGCATTGGGCAGAATGTGACGCCACAGCACGCTGAAAAAGCGGCCGCCACTGCCGTAAGCCGCTTCGACATACTCGCTGTGACGGATGCGTACCACTTCGGCGCGTGCCAGTCGGGCGAAGCTGGCGATGGAGGCAATGCCCACCGCTAATGCGGCATTCAGGGTGCCGAAGCCGAGTAAAATCAGCACGCTCAGAGAGAGCAGCAGCGCCGGAATCGCCAGCAGGACATCCACTGCGCGCATCACAATTGATTCAGTTTTGCCACCGATAGCCCCTGCCACCAGACCCAGCGCGGTACCTGCCAGCAGTCCGATCGCCACCGCCATGACGGCGGCGGAGAGCGAATGGGACGCGCCGTAAACGATGCGGGCAAAAAGATCGCGGCCGAGCTGATCGGTGCCGAGCCAGTGTCCGGCCTGCGGAGAGAGTCGCTGTGCACCCGCAACGCCTTCAATCGGGCTGGCCTGGGTAAAGAGGGCCGGGAACAGGGCCGCCAGTACGGCCAGCAGCATGACTGAAACGGCGAGCCACAGGCCCGGCGAGAACTGTAAAGTGCGCCTCTTTGCCGCCACGGGTTGCCGCGCGGCAGCGTAATCAACCAGACTCATGTTGCACCTCGTAACAGCTGTAAGCGCGGGTCAAACAGCGGCATCAGCAGATCCACCAGCAGGTTGATCACCACAAAACCCAGCGCGGAGATCATCACTACCGCCTGCAACACCGCCACATCCTGATTGTTCACCGCCTGTTGCGTCAGCTGACCGAGACCGCCCAGGCCAAACACCGTTTCGGTGATCAGCGCACCGGCAATCAGTTCTCCCAGCAGCAGGCCCGCCACGGTGAGCACCGGCAGCATGGCGTTGCGCAGGATGTGCCGCCACAGCACATAGTGCTCGCTAGCTCCTTTGGCGCGCGCCACCGCCACAAAAGGCCGGGTTGAAACCTCATCGATGCTGCGCAACAGAATCTGAGCCAGCGGCGCTGAGATCGGAACGGCGACCGTAATAATGGGCAGAATCAGTCCCTGCCACGGTGAGGGATTGATTACCGGGATCCAGCGCAGCTGGAATGAGAAGAGCTGAATCAGGGCTATGCCGAGCCAGAAGGTCGGCACTGAGATAAATAGCGCGGGCAGTGACTGCAGCAGATTACGCAGGCCGCGCAGGGCAGGCAGCCGCGATAGTGTCGCCAGCACGAATGCCAGCAGTGTCGCCAGCAAAAAGCCGCACAGGGCCAGTCGCAGCGTGCCAGGCAGATTGCTGGTCAGCAGTTCACTGACCGGCACGCCCGCCTGCACCGAATAGCCGAAGTCGCCGTGCAGCATTGCTGCCAGCGTGTGCAGATATTGCTGCCACAGCGGGCTGTCCGCACCATAGGCCTGACGCATCTCAGCAATCTGCTGCGGACTCAGGCCGAGATCCGGATTCTGAAACTTGATCAGGACCGCATCGCCTGGCAGCACCTGTAGCAGCACAAACGAAAGGGTAAACGCGGCCCACAGGACCAATACCCCCAGGCCAGCGCGTTGCAGCAGATAATGACGCATCCTCACCTCCGGTTACTGTTTTTCCAGCCAGGCGCCATAGAGTGCCGGACGGCCCACCGCTTCAAAACTGACCCCTTTCAGCCAGGGCGCACCGGCATAGACCTGCGGCTCTTCGAAAATCGGAATCACATAGGCCTGGTCCAGCAGATACCGCTGAACGTCACCGGTCAGCTGTAATCGTTTTGCCGGGTCTACTTCAGCGGAGATGGCGACCAGCAGCTGGTTCAGCTTGTCATCACGGAAGTTTTTCACTTTGTCGCTGGAGCCGCCTTTCTGCAGGAGGTTATCGCGGTTAGCCGGGTAGAAACTGCTTTTGATCACGTCGGGATCGGCGCGGCCGACTTCAGTGACGTTCAGCGGGGTCTTAAGGGGGTCGAGGTTATCCAGCGTTTTGCTGCCGGCATCGCCCGCTTTAACGCTGAGGGCGACGCCCGCCTGGCGCCACTGCTGCGCCACCAGTTGCAGCACCTCTTTGTTTTGCGGCTGCGGCAGTGATTCATAGACGGTTAGCGCCAGTCGCTGGCCAGCTTTTTCACGGATGCCATCGGCACCCGGTTGCCAGCCCGCCTGGTCCAGCAATGCCTTCGCTTTTGCCAGATCAAAAGTGAGTTTGTCCGCCAGATTGACGTAGCCGGCGGCGGTGGTCGCCACGACCGAGGTTGCCTGCGGATAGTTCGGCGAGAAGAGCGTCTCAACCACCTGTTTGGAATTGGTGGCGTGCAGCAGCGCCTGACGCACCCGGATATCGCTGACCAGCGGATTATCCGGACGGAAGCTGAGGCTGTCGTTTACGCCACGGGTCGGCGCGGCATAAACCGGGAAGTTCTGATCTTTAGCCTGCTTCTCGTCGTAGGCCTGCACCTGACGGATCAGGCCTGCCTGGCCCGCCAGCAGTGCACCGATGCGCACGCTGTCTTCCGGCGTCACGATCACTTTTATCGCATCCAGATTGGCCGGACCTTGCTGCTGAATGTTTTTCGGTCCCCACTGATAATCTTTACGCGCTACCAGATCCACCTCCCGACCGAGCTTCTCATCACTAACTACAAACGGGCCGGAGCCGATAATGTGACGGGCATCGCCCAGCTGATCGAAACTGCGCGCCAGGGTACTCAGCGAGACCAGGCCAGAGCCAATGGTGGCGGTGCCCTGTAAAAATCCGGGCGAGGGTTTTTTGAAATAGAATTTCACCGTCAGCGGGTCGATCACTTCGCTGCGTTCATAGTTATTAATCACTTCCGATACCGGCAGGCGCAGCGCTTTATTTCCCAGCCCGTAGGTATCAAAGTTTTTCGCCACCGCGTTCGCATCTAATGGTGTGCCATCGGAAAAAGTCACGCCAGGCCGTAATTTAAAGGTGTATTCGGTTTTGTCGGCGTTGGTAGTCCAGCTTTCTGCAATCCAGGGTTCAACCTGCAGCGTTTCGGGATTCTGCCAGGTTAATTTATCGGTGATCTGATTGAGAATGCCGCCATTAGGGTAAAAGCCACCGGCAGGCGGATAGAGGTTGGTATGTGCCTGCTGTTCAAGATAAATCAGCGTACCGCCTTTGACCGGTGCAGCCACCGCGTTAAAGGTCAGAGTCCCGGCAAGTAAAGTAAAAACCAGCGTTTGTGCGCGTGGTTTAAGGGGAAATAACGTCTTCATGGTGAATTCCTTTGTTATCAATTGCCTCAGCAGGCGGAATCATCATCGAATGACGCAACACACAGATAAAGTAACGATTTGGTCAAAGCTTATCTGAAAAAAATAAATGCGGGATTGGGTGGGATGTAATCTCTTTATTTCAGTTGCAGGATGGCAAATAAATTTCTGCCATCCTGCCGGGCTATATTTTCTTAGCTGTGGCTGGTTAATCGGGAGCCGCTATTCCGTACACAATTTCCGCTGGCCTGCACGCAGAAAAGCGCTGACCAGAACCAGCCACAGCAGACCGCAGATCAGGTTCACCACACTGAAGCCGCCGGTGCCGTAACTAAAATACGCGGTTTTGGCTGCTTCAATGCCCAGCGCAATAATCAGAATACTCACCATGCCGAGCATCGCCGCCACGCTGCCTTTTCCGGCGCTGCTGGAAAAAAGCGTCATGCGATAAAGTCCGGCACTGACCAGCCCGGCACCGAAGCCGTAGAGGCTAATTCCGGCAGTCAGCCACAGATAGCTTTGCGGATTTAGCACGGTAGCGGTTACTGCGATTGCCAGCCCGCAGACCACCGGCCAGGCACCGAGCCGTAACGGCTGTTCAATGGGCAGACGGCTGGATAAGCGTCCCAGCGTCAGGTTGCCCGCAATCATGGCGGCGAAGACCGGCAGCTGTAACAACGCATAGCCGATGCGGCTGAGTCCCGCATCGTGGATTAATATCACCGGCGACAATGCAACCCATGCGATGCAGGGCACGGTGACCAGCCCGATGGCCAGCGAGCCGCGCATCACCTGACGATCCTTCAGCAATGCCGCGTAACCGCTGATAATCGATCGCAGCGACAGCGGTTTCTGCCGGTCACCTGCGGTTTCGGGCATCGCATACCACAGACCTGCCAGCGCCAGCGCCGCAATAGCGCCAATCAGCCAGAACAGGGTGCGCCATTCACCCACGGTAAGAAAAGCCGCGCCCGCCAGCGGACCGGCCAGCGGGGCCAGCAGGGCGACGTTGGCCATCAGCGCCATCATTTTGATGCTGAGCGATTCCGTAAACGCCTCCTGCACCGCCGCGTAGCCTACCGCGCCAATAAAACAGAGGCTGACGCCCTGCAGAAAACGCAGCAGGACGAACTGCTCAATGCTTTGCACCCAGTGCGTCGCCACACACGAGAGCATAAAAAAGGCCACGCCGCTAAGTAGCACCGGACGCCGCCCGATACGGTCAGAGAGGGGGCCAAGCAGCCATTGCAGCATAATGCCACCGGCCAGATAGGCGGTGAGCGAAGTAGAGACCCACTCCGGCCCAACCTTAAATTCCTGAGTCACCAGCAGCATGCCGGGCTGGATCATGTCGTGAGCGATATAGGTAGCGAACTCAAACAACACCAGCGACAGCGGGAAGATCAGATGTCGTCGGGTCAGTTGCGCGACCGGTTCAAAAGAAACCATTACGGATACCTGCGATAAAGCCATTAAAAAAGCGGCCACCAGGGTGACCGCATAATTTCAGCGTGACGGTGTAACGCTTATCGCCAGCGGGCGATCGGGTTATTCAGCGTTCCGGCGAACTTGAGGTTCTCAGCGGGATCGGCGAGGTTTATCATCTGCTGGTTATTCGCCAGCTGCAGGCGGTTCAGACAGGAGCGGGTAAACTCCGGCGCGAACATGTCATAGCGCGCGAACTTAGTGGCATGCTCCGGGTGCGCCTGCTGGTAATCCTTCACGCACTGCGCCACCGCCTGCCAGAACTCTTCCTCCGGCAGCGTTCCTGACTGATGCAGAATCGCGCTGATAAAGCGGAAGATGCAGTCAAACACATCGGTGAAGATCGAGAGCAGCTTCAGGTTCTCCGGCACATCCACCGCCAGACGCTGCACGCCTTCCGGCAGCACCGCATCCGGATTCATCACGGCGATCTCTTCGCCGATATCCTTCATGTATGCACTGACCGGCACGTTGTTCTCCAGCAGCATGATGAGGTTTTCACCGTGCGGCATAAACACCAGGTCATGCTGATAGAAGCAGTGCAGCAGCGGGCTGAGATAGCAGGTCAGGTAGCGTTCTATCCACTGCTTCGCGGGCAAACCAGAATCCGCTATCAGCGCAGGCAGCAATGCCTGCTGATGGTGATCGACGTGCAGGAAAGAGGCCATGGTCATCAGACGCTGGCCGGGTTGCAGGCCGGCCGCAGGATTATCCCGCCACAGCGCTGCGAACATCTTTTTATAGGCGGAGTCGCCTTTGATCGCCTGCTCATAGTAGCGGTTGTGATAGCCGACCGCCGCGACTTCGCGCAGGATGCGGAAATCACAGCGATTCAGCCACGCATCGCCAGCAACCAGTTGTTCCAGCCAGCCGTTTATCGCAGGCGTTGTCGCCATATAGTAGGGGGACAGTCCGCGCATAAAGCCCATGTTCAGCACCGACAGGGCGGTTTTCACGTAGCGCTTCGCGGGCTGGCTGCGGTTAAAGAAGGTGCGGATCGACTGCTGCGCCTGGTAAGCATCGTCTCCGGTGCCGAGATAAACAATATCGTGACTGGCGATGTCTGCCGCAAACACGGTCAGCAGCTTGTTCTGCCACTGCCACGGATGCACCGGCATCAGGATATACTCCTCAACCGCCAGCCCTTTATACACCAGCTGCGCAGTAAACTGCTCCAGGGTGGTGTCGCCCAGTTCATCACGCATCAACTGCTCATAGCCCAGCTCGCTGAGGCTGGAGAAATGGGCGTTGCGGCGATGAACCGCGACCCAGATGAGGTGAACGGGCGCGGCGGCCTCGGGCGCATACGCCAGATAATCATGGGCATCGAAGCCAATACGCCCGTTGTTGGCAACAAAGCAGGGATGGCCTTCGGTCATCGCCGCTTCCACCGTCTGGAAATCGGCTGAGACCAGCGCCTGGCTGTCAGGATTATTCTTCTGCAGCTTATAAACGCTGCTGCACAGCGTGCTGCTGATCTCTTCCATGTAGGTCGCCAGCAGTGCCTGTGTAATACCGATCTCCCCGTTAAACTCCACGATAAACTTCAACGCATCCAGCGGCAGATCACGACCGTTCTCCTGCTTGCGCAGTGAGCCGGCATCGATTTCCCAGTGATCCAGCGCCAGCCGCGACGCCCGGAAATGGTAGCTCGCTTCACCGCCTGGCACCGCAAGCTGATAGCTGCCGTCGCCCGACTCCTGTGGCGTAATGATTTTCTCATGCGCGAACTCGGCAATCGCTTTCCGGATCAGCATGCGGTTTGCCTGCGCCCAGTGGTCGCCCGTCAGATGTGTACCGTTCATCAGCGAAGAGGGGGTGTTCATAGTCTGCGACTCCTGCAGTAACGCGTGTTGATAATCTTCCCGCTGGCAAAAGGCCAGCCAGGCGGTTTTATGACCCATGTCGATGGTGTGCTGATAGCGGAACCCGGCACGCTTATTCAGCACGTGAATCTTCTCATTGCGCACATCTGGCTCTACCACCACGCGGCGCACCTCGGGGCGGCTGAACATGTAGTCCATCACCAGCGTGAAGACCTGCCAGCTGAAGGCTCTGATCGGCTGGCTGGCGGGGGCAATCAGGATATGCATGCCGTAATCATCGGGTGCGGCAGGATAAAATTTGCCGACCTCGTCGTCGCAGGCGCGATAGCACTCAATCAGGCAGACCGGCTGGTCGTTGCAGCAGCCAATCAGCGCAGCATGGGGATCGGCAGCGGTCAGTGTCTGATAGAACTCAGCGACCTGATTCAGGCTCTGCTGCTGCATGCCCCAGAAGCGGGCGTAATCGCGGGTGACCCAGCTATGAACCAGCGGCGCATCGCTGGCGAGCATGGGCCTCAGGGTGAACTGGCCTGCGGGGCGGGCGGCGCTGAACAGTGTTTGTGAACTCATCTCAGTGCTCCGATTTAGCCGGGAAGGTCTGGAAGGCAATCTGACGCTCGATCGGGTAGACCTCGCGTCCGGTCAGTTCGCGCAGCAGCACCGAGTTGCGGTAGCAGGCCATGCCGAGATCCGGCGTAACAAAACCGTGGGTGTGCAGTTCGGCGTTCTGCACGAAGATCTGATTGTGATAATCGATGCTGTAGTTGCGCTGCACGTCGTAGCGGCCTTTGTCATCCCAGCGCAGGCGGGCGTTGATGCCCTCTAAAAACATCGGTGGCTGGTAGTGATAGCCGGTCGCCATCACCAGTCCTTCGGTGCGACGGGTGAAGGTGCAATCCTGCTCCTCCTGATGCAGCGTCAGCTCGAACTCTCCCTGTGGCAGCCAGCGCATAGCGGTCAGCGCCGAGTGAGTAAACAGGTTAACGTTCAGATCGCCATCGAGCTGTTTGACATACATCAGGTCATAAATGTCGTTAATCAGGCTGCTGTTGATGCCTTTGTAGAGATTCTTGTGGCGCGCATTCAGTTCGTCCCGGGTGCTGGCGGGCAGCGCGTGGAAATAGTCGACCCACTCCGGCGAGGTCATCTCCAGCGTGAGCTTGGTGTACTCCAGCGGATAGAAGCGCGGCGCGCGGGTGATCCAGTTGAGCTGATAGCCAAAGCGGTCGATATCGGTCAGCAGCTCGTAGTAGATTTCTGCCGCGCTCTGGCCGCTGCCCAGCACGGTGATGGAACGCTTCTGCTGCAGTTCCGCTTTGTTGACCAGATAGTGGCTTGAGTGCGTCAGGCGCTGGCGGTGCGGCTGGCTGCACTCCGGCATCCAGGCTTTAGGCCCGGTGCCGAGGATCAGATGTCGTGCCAGATAGTTCTGTTTCTGACCATTCCGGGTGTCGGTCACCTGGAGTTGATAGACGCCAGCCGCCTCATCGTAGCTGACATACTCAACGTGGCTGTTCCAGCGCAGATTAGAGAGCCGTGAACTGGCCCACTGGCAGTACTGATTATACTCTTTGCGCATCAGGAAGAAGTCTTCACGGATATAAAAAGAGTATAATTTCCCCTTTTCCTTCATGTAGTTAAGCAGGCTGTAAGGGCTGGTCGGATCGGCGAGTGTCACCAGATCGGCCATAAACGGCGTCTGCAGATGGGCATTTTCCAGCATCATGCCGGTGTGCCAGTCAAAGCCCGGGTTCTCATCCAGGAAAAGACCGTTCAGTCCCTCAACCGGCTCACTCAGACAGGCCAGACTCAGGTTGAAAGGGCCGATACCGATACCAATAAAATCGTAAACGGAATTATTCATTTCAGAGCTCTCACTGTTTCGCCGCGTTCAGCGCAGACGCACGTACCTGCTCGCGGCCATAGTGCGCGATCAGGCTCAGCACATCTTCGATGTCGGCGATGGTCGTGGTGGGATTTAACAGGGTGAATTTCAGGTACTGACGCCCATCGACTTTGGTTCCGGCAATCACTGCGTTGCCGGAGCGGAAGAGCGCTTTACGGATAGCGGCGTTGATTTCGTCGATCTGTGCGTCGCTGGCGTTTTTGCCGGGCACGTAGCGGAAAATCTGGGTAGTCAGCTCAGGCGCGTGCAGCACTTCGATAGCAGGATGCGCAGTTAACCGCTCATGAGCCGCCTGTGTCAGCTCTATCAGCGTATCGAAAGCGTCACCCAGCGCCGCCGGACCCATCACGCGCAGGGTCAGCCACATTTTCAACGCATCAAATCGGCGGGTGGTCTGAATGCTTTTGTTGACCAGATTCGGTGTGCCTTCCTGCTGGGCACTGAGCGGATTCAGGTAATCTGCATGGTGCGTGACATGCTTCAGGTTGTGGCTGTCCCGCACAAAGAACGCACCGCAGCTGACGGTCTGGAAGAAAGATTTGTGATAATCGACGGTGACGGAATCAGCCCGTTCAATGCCATTCAGGCGTGAGCGATGATTCTCAGAGACAAGCAGCCCACAGCCGTAAGCGGCGTCAACGTGCATCCATAAACCATAATCGTCACAGAGACGGGCAATCTCCGGCAGCGGATCGATGCTGCCAAAGTCCGTGGTGCCGCTGGTGGCAACCACAGCAATCGGGATCAGCCCTTCACTGCGACATTTTTCGATCTCCTGCGCCAGGCACGCTGCATCCATACGGTAGTGGGCGTCGTGATCAACGGCGATAACTGCGTCATAGCCCAGCCCTAAAATCGCCATCGATTTCTGGATGCTGAAGTGGCTGAGTTTTGAGGTAAACACTCGCCATTTCGACGCGGTCTCAGGCAGGCCGCGATGCTTAATCAGATGCCCCGGATGATGTGCCGCGCACCAGCTATCACGCGCCAGCAGCATTGCCATCAGGTTGGACTGGGTGCCGCCGCTGGTGAAGATCCCATCAGATCCGGCAGGCAGGCCGATGCGGCCAAGCGTCCAGTCGATCACCTTCTGCTCAATCAGCGTACCGCCTGCGCTCTGATCCCAGGTGTCGACCGAGCTATTCACTGCCGCCATAATCTGCTCAGCCATCAGAGAGGGCAGCACGACCGGGCAGTTCAGGTGCGCCAGATATTTAGGGTGGTGAAACCAGACGGCGTCACGCAGATAGAGCTGACTCAGCTCTGTCAGGGCGTCATCGTTGTTACCCAGCGGACGATCGAGATCGACCTCACTGAATTCCGCCGCCAGTTCATGGGGCAGGATACCGCTGAAAGGCTTCTCAACGCCGGTAACGGTACGGGTCATCAGCGCCAGCACCTCCTGAGTCTGCTGCGACCAGGCCGCCAGTTGCTGATCGTTAAAAATAGCCGTTTCGGCACCGCTGGCATTGGATGCTGGCGCGAGATCCTGTGCCGCCTGAGTGGATGAGCGTAAAAGCATGTTCAGTTCCTGTGCGTTAATACCAGTGACCCTGCCGACGTAAGGTCAGCAGCGTTGGATGTCCGCTCAACAACTCCAGTAAACATAAAACTAACTAACCAGATAAAAACCCTGACCATTAAATGGATTAGTGTTTTCACCTTAAAAAGAGTAAATACCGCATATTATTTGTGGATTTGGCAGCGTTAAACGCTTTGTTATATGCGGATGAGAGTGTAAATGTTAATCATTATCATTCAAATGTTTTGTTGTTAAATTTTATTTATTAGTATGTCTAATGTTGAAAATGTGATGTTGATCACTTTTCTGGATCGGAATAGTCCTTTTTTTACTAGGTTTAGCGCCAGCAATTCATTCAGAACTCATCTGCGTGTGTTCCATGTTGGAAACATTAGCTTTGTGGGTTAGAATGTTTCCAACATGGAAAGTTTGAGAGAAAAATGCATATCATCTCAAGAGGGCCGTTCAGGGAAGCGGCAATAATTTATCCAAATCATGCCTCCGCACTGGATGCGGCTTATCTGGTCCTAAGGGACGAAAACTTTGCCACGCCAGATGCGCTGAAAATTCGCTTTCAGAGCCTTGACCGCATGAAGTACCGGGAAAAGTGGTGGGTAATCGATGTGGGCGGAAACAGCCTGAGAATCATGTTTTATGCTGACTTTGATCGCGGCAAAATTTTTATCAAACACATCGTGACGCATGCGGAATATGACAAGCTGGTGAAGAAGTACCGGGAGAGTAAAGAATGATTACCGAAGCAATCCAGGCGACCAATGACCTGGTCAGAATTGTTCCCTTTCTGGGAGGCAGTACCGATAAAAGGGACTACGAGCAGGCGCTGGAACTGGTTGAATATCTGGTTGAGCACCAGCCGGACAGCCCGTTAGTAGAGATACTGTCTGATAAAGTCGCCCGATACGAAAACAGCGCCCC
Organism: Pantoea sp. X-Soil-ISGK-285; assembly: GCF_059730815.1. Taxonomy (NCBI): domain Bacteria; kingdom Pseudomonadati; phylum Pseudomonadota; class Gammaproteobacteria; order Enterobacterales; family Erwiniaceae; genus Pantoea; species Pantoea sp. X-Soil-ISGK-285. The sequence goes on from NZ_AP035939.1 coordinate 175,751, forward strand.
TGAGTTCGCTGCGTTTAACGCGCGTACTGATGCTATTCCGCGCGGAGTAGCACTTTTGCGAGTCATCATGGATCAGCACGGCCTGACTCAATCCTCTTTTGCGGATGAAATAGGGCAGCGCTCTTATGTCAGTCGTATCCTGCGTGGTGATCGTCCTTTGACGGATAAACATAAAGCCCGACTGGCAGCGCGTTTTAACCTGCCGTTTGAAGCATTCGCTGAATAACTTAGCCTGAACTTATATGAGTGCGGTTTTTTTTCTGGAAACTGAATGATGAAGGTATTCCGCAAACAACCAGAAAGCGCTCATTGCCCTTTCTGGTTGCCATTAAGCGTTACTATTACCCTGCATTCGTTTCTACAGGCACCTTCTTTTTAGCCGTAAAGTTATAAATCACTAACAAGCCAAAAATGCCGGTGATAATCATAGTAATGGTTCCCTTATCCATAAAGTGAGCCATATTACCCAGCAGGATGCCGGTGACGCCGAAGTCGGTATCCGAGAAGGTGGTGTTGGTCAGCCCTATCTGTCCGAGTACCGGCAGCAGGGCGACAGGCAGGAAGGTGATTAACAGGCCATGAGCAAAGGCACCGCAAATCGCACCACGCTTGCCGCCGGTCGCATTACCAAACACGCCAGCCGTAGCGCCACAGAAGAAGTGAGGAACCACACCCGGCAGAATCAATACCCAATGCAGCTGACCGAGAACAAACAGCCCCACCAGGCCACCGACAAAGCTGGAGATAAAGCCAACCAGCACCGCATTCGGGGCGTAGGGGAAGACAATCGGGCAATCCAGCGCCGGTCTGGCTTCCGGAACCAGTTTTTCTGAAAAGCCGGTAAAGGCAGGGACAATTTCAGCCAGGATTAAGCGCACACCCTGCAGAATGATAAAGACACCCGCCGCGAAAGTAATGGCCTGGATAAAGGAGTAAACCAGGTAGTTCTGACCATTGCTGAAATTAGCCTCTACATAGTCTTTACCGGCAGATACCGACAGGATTAAGTAGATAATCATCATCGTCAGAGATATTGAGATGGTACTGTCGCGCAAAAAACTGAGGTTTTTTGGCATGTTCATCTCTTCGGTGGATTTAGATCCTTTACCTACCAAAGAGCCGATCCAGCCTGATAAGACATAGCCAATTGTCCCGGTATGCGCCAGCGCGACATGATCGCCACCAATGATCTTACGCATATAGGGCTGGGCGATTGCCGGGAAGGTGGCCATCAGAATGCCCAACAGCAGTGACCCGGTGTAAATAAGCTGAATACCTTCAAAACCGGCAACCGATAAAATAATCGCGATCATACAGGCCATATAAAACGTCACATGCCCTGAGAGGTAGATATATTTCAGTCGGGTGAAGCGGGCGACAACGATGTTGGCGACCATGCCGAAGGCCATGATCATCGTGGTAGGCGCACCATATTTTGCCAGAGCGATAGAGACCATCGCTTCGTTATTAGGAATGATGCCCTGAACATCAAACGCATGTTTGAAAATGTCGCCCAGTGGCGTCAGTGAACCGACCAGAACGGTCGCACCGCCTGCCAGCACCAGGAAGCCCAGAATAGTTTTTACCGTGCCCTTGATAACATCAGGAAACGGCTTCTTCTGCGCAATCAGTCCGAAAAATGCCACCAGTCCGACTAATATAGAGGGCACTTTCAGCACGTCGACGACGAACTGCAAAAGATTTTGAGTAAACATATTAACCTCGAGGGTAAGGTGTTTATCTAATTATTAGCGTCACTTTTTCTCAAAATACTCACGTATTTTCTGCTCCACTTCTTTCAGGTCAATGATGTTATTAATGATGATGACCTTCTGTTCAGGAAGGTTTGCGCTATAAGCAATGTCTTTGGCCATAACAAAAACATCTGCCACATCGGGGGTGACAGAGCCGAGATCCGAATGTTCCACTTCAGCTTCAACACCGATCGTTTTAAGCACTTTCTTGATGTTCATTTCCATCATGAAGCTGCTGCCTAAACCTGAACCACACACCGCCATAATTTTCATATCAAACCTCATTAACTAATGATTAAAAGTCGCGTTTCAACGGGCAGACTAAACGCCTGATAAAATCGTCATGAGCGCTTCTTTGCTGCTCGCATTGAATATCTGAGCCATGATCTCTTCATCGGACAGCACTTCCGCCAGCTGGGAGATCATTTCGATATGGCTATTACTGTCCGGTGCGGCAAACATGAAAATAGCCTTTACCGGATCGTTTTCTTCGGAATCAAATTTCACTGCTGTACCCAGCAGCACAATCGACAACCCCAGTTTGTGTGCGCCTTGTTCCGGGCGTGCGTGGGGCATGGCAATCTGGGGCGCGATGACAAAAAAGGGGCCGATCTCCTCTTTTTGCTGAATAATCGCATCAATATAATCCTGCGATATTGCGCCCTCACTGAGCAGAGGACGTCCCGCAATAACTAACGCTTCCTGCCAGTCAGTCACGCTTTCGACGTACTGGATTTTCTCGTTATTTAACCACTTAGCCAGGTGTGACATCGTCTTACTCCTCCTGTTTAAATGCGCAATAAAATTTAACTAAACGCATAAACCGTGTGGCGTTTGCCTGCTCCCGGTTACGCATAACCCATCTCATATAAAATTTTCTCAACCGGAACAGGGCCTGTTATGCATTCCGATTTTTCATAAATTCCTGAGTATGTACAGTCAGTTTCCCTCAAAAACCCCGTTATCACTTTTTTAGATAAACTTTTTGTCAGCAGAGCGATACAAAAATCGAATGTAGTAAAAGGAGGTAATATCCTTAAAAGTCATGATTTTCATGTAGTTATTAAAAAAATATTTTCTCATCGTTCAGATGGAGTTATATTTCACAACGGTCATCACATCTGTACATGTTAAAGGTGTCTAGTCATCCTGATGATGTCCTTCGACGTGTACGGACACAACATGTAAAGTTAAAATATTGCTTATCAGGCTTAACATCAGTGCCAATTTGATAAGTTGATCACATATTCAGCTAGCGGAAGTGGTACTCATCCGGCAATGTCAGGCAGAACTGTACTGACACGGATTAGAGGGAGTCTGTCCTTCACTCAAACGGGAAGAAAGCCAATGGTTGATGGCATTACTGAAAAACAAAAAGAGGTTGTTGATTACATCCTCAATAAAATTAAGGATGATGGCCTTCGACCCGGAGAGAAACTGGATACCGAAATATCAATTGCCAAAAGCATCGGCATTACTCGCGCAACGGTGCGTGAAGCCACACGCATTCTGGTGGAGCAGCAGAGAATTTACCGGGTTAAAGGGTCGGGTATTTTTGTCGGTTCCACGGAGATGAGCAGCCAGGCGAACCGATATCATGTGCTTTCACCTTTTGATTACCAGGCGCAAAGAAATGGCCATAAAGGTGTAAGAAAAATCATATCGGTCAGCATAATCAAGGTTCCTTCTGCTGATATCGCTCAGGCGCTGCGTATTAAAAACAGCGATCAGATCTATAAAATTTTACGCCTGATGTGTTTCGATGACATCCCGGTAGCTCTGGAACATATTCACCTGCCGGTTAATATGTTTAGCAGCATGGAGTTCAGCAAGCTGGAACTGTCAAAATATGCCTACATTGAAGAAGTTACCGGTAAGAAAGTGCAGCTAAGGGACCAGCATTTAACGGCCGTCAATCTTACGGATACACAGTCGCTTACACTGCTTAATTTAGCGGAAGGGGATGCTGTCATTCAGCTTAATGAAACTGTTTATCTCGACGACGGCGTTCCATGTGAAGTCAATGTGGCGCTTATCAACACCCGATTTTTCCCGTTGAAACAAAATTCGCAACGGCCTTAGAAAAATAATCTTGTTTCTGGGCTCAATGCTTTGCTGTGCCCGGATATGACCCTATCAGACAGATTCATGCCCGGTTTACACCTCTCATTACAGTAGAGGATCTTAATTCCGGATAATGTATAAGGTCCTGTAAATCATCTGGCAGTTGCAATGAGTTATCTCTGACTCAATTGCATTCTTCATATGCTTATTTATCTATCTGGCGACCCGTGCTTCAACATCCTGTGAAGAATGTATTTCAATGCCATGAATTCAGGCTGTCTGAATTTCTGCAGTCGCGGCTAACAACAGCTGTCATCTCTCCATACGTAAGACGATTTTCTGCAAACCTTTGCCAGTTCGCCGATTTTACTCACCTGAATATCAGGCAACAAATAGCGTTATACGCAAAATATCTGCCTGATTACCTGTTTCAGAGCCCGTTTTCCCTCTTTCACTTCTCACTGTTCTCCATTATGACGAAATCAATAATGCATAAAACAATATGATGTTTTACCAATGATCGACTGCGCAGCACACTGGTCTGCAACCGGAATAAACAAGGACCAGGTGAATGGCATATCGATTAAGTCTGTTAGATAAAGCGCCCGTGCTGCAGGGTGAATCACCCACCGCGGCGCTGCAGCGCACGCTGCAGATGGCGCAGCGGGCAGAGGAGTGGGGTTATCACCGCTTCTGGCTGGCGGAACATCACAACACCGCGCAGCTGGCCAGTCCTTCACCTGAGGTATTGATTGCCTGGATCATTGCCCAGACACGACATATTCGCGTCGGATCGGGCGGCGTGATGTTGCAGCACTACAGCCCTTATAAAGTGGCAGAGAACTTTAATCTGCTCGCTTCGCTGGCGCCGGGCCGCATTGACCTCGGCGTGGGCAAAGCGCCGGGCGGACTTCCACTCTCCACCCATGCGCTGCAACAGGGTGTTGATGCCGCTAAAAAAGGGAGCTTTGCCGAACAGCTTCAGCTGCTGGATAGCTGGCTGAAGCCCGGTCAGGCTGATCCTGACGATGAGGGTTTAGCCGCCACGCCACTGCCGTCACGTCCGGCGAACCGTTTTCTGCTGGGTGCCAGTGAAGAGAGCGCACTGCTGGCCGCCAGTCTGGGCTGGCAGTTTGTCTTTGCCGCTCACCTCAATGGCGACCGCCAGTTACTGGAGCATGCGCTGAGTACCTACTCCCGCCTGAGCCAGGGTCAGCGCGCCCTGGTGGCCGTGCAGGTGGTGGTAGCCGACTCACCCGCCGGGGCTGACCTGCTGGTAGCCAATCTTCGTCACTACCATGTAGCGGTGAAAGATGGCCCGAGCGTCAACGTCGCCAGCCTTGAGCAGGCGGAGCGCTATGTGCGTCAGGGCGGATACCGCGATTATCAGATTGAGCCGCGCACGCCGTCACTTCTGAAAGGCACGGCGGCGCAGGTTCATGCCCAGCTGGACGCGCTGCATCATAATTTTGACATTGATGAGTTTGTTATCGACACGCCGATTACTGAGCCGGTTGCACGTCTGCAGTCACTTGAACTGCTGGCCACGCATCATCTGGTCACAGCCTGAATCCCCGTCAGTGGAGAGTCATCATGAACCCTGAGTCACAACTGATTGAATGGCGACGCGAACTGCACACCTGGCCGGAGCTGTCGGGTCAGGAATTTGCCACCACCGCGCGACTGCGGGGCTGGTTGCAGGCGGCGGGCATCCGGCTGCTGGACTATCCACTGGAAACCGGCCTGGTGGCAGAAATTGGCAGCGGAGAGACGGTGATCGCGCTGCGCGCCGACATCGATGCGCTGCCGATCCATGAGGCGAGCGGGGTGCGTTTTCACTCCCGCCATCCTGGCGTGATGCACGCCTGCGGTCATGACCTGCACAGCGCGGTGATGCTGGGCGCGGCGTTACAGCTCAACGCACAAGCCGATCGGTTAGCTGGCCGGGTGCGCATCCTGTTCCAGCCCGCTGAAGAGATAGCGCGCGGGGCGCGTCAGTTCATTGAGGCAGGCGTATTGGATAAGGTGCAGGCTATCTTCGGGATGCACAACGAGCCTTCGCTGCCCGTCGGCACCTTTGCCACCCGCAGCGGGGCGTTCTACGCGAATGCTGACAAATTTATTATTCGCGTCACCGGCAAAGGCGCACATGCCGCGTATCCGGAGCAGGGTGTCGACAGCATTGTGACGGCCAGCCAGATTATCCAGGCGTTACAGGGACTCACCAGCCGCAGCTTCAGTGCCCTGGACAGTCTGGTACTGAGCATTACCCGCATCGACGGCGGCAAAAGCTGGAATGTATTACCCGGCGGCGTTGAGTTTGGCGGCACGGCCCGAACCCACGATTTACAGGTGCGCGCCGAACTGGAACAGCGGGTGCGCACGCTGGTTGAGCACTTCGCCGACGCCAATGGCGCGCAGGCAACCCTGAGCTGGCATCCTGGCCCGCCAGTACTGATTAACGATGCGCACTGGGCGACCTTCAGCAGCGAAGTGGCGCAGCAGGCAGGCTATCGGGTGCAGACCGCCGATCTCCATCTGCTGGGTGAGGATTTTGCCTTCTATCTGCAACAGGTGCCGGGGGCGTTTGTCAGCATCGGCAGCGCCAGTGACTTTGGTCTGCACCATGCCAGCTTTACCCCGGATGAGGCGCTGATTGCGCCCGCCGCCGACTACTTCGCCCGACTGGCCCGCCAGGCGCTGCAACATCTTAATGCGCGATGTCGGGAAGCCATTCTGAACTGAATTCATCTGCAACCCGCTACAGCACGACGGTTCTGACCACCGTCGTCGGGCATCGCTACGACTAAAAAAGAGAGAGCATCATGACCACAAGACAACTTCGGCTGGGCACCATTCTGCATGGCGCATCGGGAAACATGTCTGCCTGGCGCCATCCGGCGGCGCAGGCCGATGCCAGTATTAATCTGGATTACGCCAAAAAAATCGCCCGCAAGGCGGAGCAGGGCAAACTCGATTTTCTGTTTGTCGCCGACGGGTTGTTTATTAACGAAAAGTCGATCCCGCACTTTCTGAATCGCTTTGAGCCGCTGACGCTGCTCTCAGCGCTGGCGGGCGTCACTGAACATCTGGGGCTGGTTGGCACGGTATCGACCTCTTACAGCGAGCCCTTCACCGTGGCGCGTCAGTTTGCCAGCCTTGATCATCTCAGCGGCGGGCGTGCGGGCTGGAACGTGGTGACGTCACCGCTGGAAGGCTCGGCCAAAAACTTCTCGCGTCAGCAGCACCCGGAGCACGCATTGCGTTACCGCATTGCCGATGAGTATCTGCAGGTGGTGAAAGGATTGTGGGATTCGTGGGAGCAGGATGCTTTTGTGCGTGATAAGGCGAGCGGACAATTTTTCGATCCGGCGAAGCTGCACACGCTCGATCATCACGGTGATTTCTTCCAGGTACAGGGGCCGCTGAACATCGCCCGCACGCCGCAGGGTCGTCCGATTATCTTCCAGGCGGGCGCGTCCGACGACGGTAAAAAACTGGCGGCGCGTCATGCTGACGCCATCTTCACCCATCAGCCGACGCGTGAAGAGGCGCAGGCATTTTACCAGGATGTGAAACAGCAACTGGTGGCGAATGGCCGTCAGCCAGACGATTTACATATCTTCCAGGGTGTCAGCGTGATTGTTGGCGATGATGCCGAGGACGTGGAGCGCCAGTATCAGACCACGGCGGCGCTGGTGTCGATTACCGATGCGCTTAACTACCTCGGGCGCTTCTTCGACCATCACGACTTCTCTCAGTATCCGCTGGATCAGCCGTTCCCGGATATCGGTGACATCGGTCAGAACAGCTTCCGCAGCACCACCGACGAGATCAAACGCAAAGCACAGCAGCATGGGCATACCCTGCGCCAGGCCGCGCTGGAAGCGGCAACACCACGCCCGCTGTTTCACGGCACGCCGGAAGAGGTGGCGGATGGCCTGCAGCTCTGGTTTGAAACCCAAGCTACTGACGGCTTCATCATTAATGGCGGCACGCCCGATACCTTTGAACGTTTTGTCGACCGCGTGGTGCCGATTTTGCAGGCTCGCGGCCTGACGCGCCGCGACTATCCGGGCAGCACGCTTCGTGACAGCTTCGCCCTGAAACAACCCGTTAATCAGTTCACCTCACAATAAGAGCACAAGCCATGAACAAAACATCGCGTCTTATCGCCCTGCTTATTCTGGCGGCCAGTGGTCATGCGCTGGCTGAAGATACCAGCGTCTCCTATAACGGCCAGCGCGTCAGCCTTGAAGCTAACAAAGCGCCGATCAATACCGTGAAGAATCCGGAGGCGATCGCGCAACTGCCTGCGGGTCATCGTTTTGTGGTGCCGGGTTCCTTTACCGTGGCAGTCGCAGCGCTGAACTCCCCGCCGTTAACGGTGTTTTCCGATGACAACAAAACCCTGCTTGGCAGCGAAGTGGATATTGCCCGGCTGGTGGCTGACAGCCTGGGATTAAAACTCAACGTGGTGCCAGCTTCATGGGAAGACTGGCCGCTGGGCGTGGCCTCGGGCAAGTATGACGCGGCGATCTCCAACATTACCGTGACCAAAGATCGTAAAGAGAAGTTCGACTTCGCCACCTACCGCAAAGATTCACTGGGTTTTTATGTCAAAACCAGTAGCCCGATAAAGTCACTGACCAAAGCAGAAGATATTGCCGGGCTGAGGATCATTGTGGGATCCGGCACCAATCAGGAGGCGATTCTGCTGGCGTGGGATAAAGAGAATCAGGCAAAGGGACTGAAAGCCTTTACGCCGGTTTATACCAAAGATGATGCCGCTCAGACGCTGGCGCTGCAGGCTGGCCGGGCTGATGCCTACTTTGGTCCCAATGTGATTGGTGCCTGGAAAGCGGCACTGACCGGTAAAACCCGTCTGGTCGGCAGCGTCGATGGCGGCTGGCCCAAAGCGGCGCACATTGCCGTTACCGTGAAGAAAGGCAGCGGCCTGGCGGAACCGATCAGCACCGCGCTGAACGGCGTGATCGGCAACGGTGACTATCAGAAGGTGCTGAACCGCTGGGGTGAAGGTGTTGAGAAGATCGATCGTTCTGAAATCAATCCCGCCGGGCTGGGCGACTAAGGAGCTGACCATGAGTGAATCCACTTTTCGCGAAGTTTCACCCGACGCGCCGGAGTTGCAACCGATCCTGGGCGGCCTGTTTGGCGAATATTCCGCACGCTATGGCGACTATTTTTCCCGTCGTAACGAGCTGGAACAGGAGCTGACCGAATGGTATCTGCCGCCGCAGGGGCTGTTTATCGTGCTGGAGCGTGACGGCGAGATCATCGCGATGGGCGCTTATAAACCGTATGACCCGCAGACCGCCGAGCTGAAGCGCATCTGGACCCGCAGCGATCTGCGGCGTCAGGGGCTGGCGCTGGTGGTGTTACAGGAGCTGGAGCGTCGCGCCTTACAGGCGGGCTATCAGCGGCTGTTTCTCACCACCGGCTTCCGTCAGCCGGAGGCGGTGCGGCTCTATACCGGTCACGGTTATCAGCCACAGTTCGATCTCAGCGGGGATCTGGAGCGTTATGGCCAGCCGCCGCACGACGGACGACTGCGTTTTATCAAAGTGATCGGCGTTTATAACGTCGCCGCGGCAAGTTAAGAGGTGACCATGAGCAAACATCAACATCTGCAGGTGGTGCCGGCACGTTACCCGGCACGCACCGCAGGGGCTATCGTTGCGCTGTTTATCCTGGCTGGCGTGGTGCAGTCAGTGGCCTTTAATCCGCGCTGGGAATGGAGCGTGTTTGCCCGCTGGTTCTTTGACCCGGTGATCCTGCACGGTCTGGGCCAGACGCTGCTGCTGACGCTGCTGGGTACAATATTCAGTCTGTTTCTGGGTGGTCTGCTGGCGCTGGCACGTCTCTCCTCATCGTGGCTGCTGAGCACGCTGGCATGGGGTTATATCTGGCTGTTCAGGTCACTGCCGCTGATTGTGGTGCTGATCATTCTTTATAACTTCTCCTATCTCTACGACACCCTGTCTGTCGGCATTCCGTTTACCGGCCTCTCCTGGGGGGCGTATCAGACGATTAACGTGCTGGGGCAGTTTCAGGCAGCCGTTATCGGTCTGACGCTGGTGCAGGCGGCCTACAGCGCGGAAATTATTCGCGGCGGGATCCTCGGCGTCGATCACGGTCAGGTAGAGGCCGCGTCCGCGCTGGGTCTCTCTGCCACACGCCGCACTTTCCGCATCATTCTGCCGCAGGCGCTGCGCGCCATTATCCCCACCGCGTTCAACGAGATCATCAGTCTGGCGAAAGGCACATCCGTGGTTTATGTGCTGGCGATGCCGGAGCTGTTCTACACCATCCAGATGATCTACAACCGCAATCAGGAAGTGATCCCACTGCTGATGGTCGGTGCTGCCTGGTATCTGATTATCACCACCGTGTTGTCCGTGATTCAGTACAACGCCGAACGCTGGATGGCCCGCAGCGTCACCCGTGAACCGCAACCGTCGCGCTGGCGACAATGGCGCAACCGCGTCACGCCACTTCATCCGACCGAGGAGATCAGCCATGTCCGAAGCCATTGATTACCGCACCTCACACACTACCGGTGCCATCAGCATCACCGGCGTCAGTAAACGATTTGGTAAACATAAAGCGCTGGATGATGTATCGCTGTCACTGGCACCGGGGTCCGTCACGGTGATCCTCGGGCCGTCCGGCTCCGGTAAATCCACGCTGCTGCGCACCATCAATCATCTGGAACGGGTCGACGAAGGATTTATTCAGATTGATGGCGACTACATCGGCTATCAGCAGCGCGGCAATAAGCTGTATGAACTGAAAGAGAAGGCGATTCTGCGCCAGCGCATCAATGTCGGCTACGTGTTCCAGAACTTCAATCTGTTCCCACACCTCAGCGTGCTGGATAACCTGATTGAAGCGCCGATTGCCCATCGTCAGTTAACGAAACCGGAAGCGATACAGCGTGCAGGCGAACTGCTGGATATTGTGGGCCTGCGGCATAAAGCCGATGCGTGGCCGCGTCACCTGTCGGGCGGGCAGCAGCAGCGCATCGCGATTGCGCGTGCGCTGATGCTCAATCCACGGGTCATGCTGTTTGATGAGCCAACCTCGGCGCTGGACCCGGAACTGGTGGGCGAAGTGCTGGATGTAATTAAAAAGCTGGCGCGTTCCGGTACCACGCTGGTGATTGTGACGCATGAGATCGGCTTTGCCCGGGAAGTGGCGGACAACGTGGTCTTTATGGTGGATGGCCGGATTGTGGAACAGGGCAGCACCACCCAGGTGCTCAATAATCCGCGTCATGAGCGCACCCGCCGTTTTCTGGCGCGCGTGTTATGAGGGCATTAACGTTAACGGTTCTGACGCTGCTTCCGGCGCTGGCCTGTTCTGCGGCTGAGAAGCTCGATGTCCTGCAAAACGAGACGCCGATTCATGCCCCGGCCAATCCGCAGGCTATTGCTCAAATTCCGGCCAATTACCGCTTTATCGAACCGGGCACCCTGACGGTCGCTACCTCAGCGACCAACTCGCCGCCGCTGTCGCTGCTGGCGTCTGATAACGTCACGCGGATCGGCAGCGATCCCGATATCGCCCGACTCCTTGCTGATAGCCTGGGCCTGAAACTCAGGCTGGTTCCGGCTTCCTGGGAGGACTGGCCACTGGGCATCAGCGCCGGACGTTATGATGTCGCGATGTTCAATATTGCCGTGACCGAAGAGCGCAAGAAGAAGTTCGATTTTGCGACGTATCGCGCCGACAACCACGCTTTTGCGGTGAAAAGCGACAGTCATATCAGCAAGATTAATAGTCCGGCGGATATTGCCGGTAAGCGGATTATCGTCGCCTCGGGCACCAATCAGGAGCGTATTTTACTGAGCTGGGATGAGCAGAACCGGGCTAAAGGTTTGCCTGCGGTAACGCCGATTTACCTGACTGATGATGCCTCCGCGACGCTGACGCTGCTGTCGGGACGGGCAGATGCGATGTTTGGCCCTCACTCTATGGCGGCCTGGAAAGTGGCGTCACGCGGACAGACAAAGCTGGTTGGCAGCGGACCGTTTCGCGCCTGGGTCGCCGTGACCACCAAAAAGGGCAATGGCCTGGCACCCGCGCTGCAGGCTGCGCTGGATGGCACCATCGCAGGCGGGCAGTATCAGCAGGTGCTGGCACGCTGGGGCGAACAGGATGAGGCCATCACTCAGTCCACGGTGAATCCACCCGGCATTGTTTACTGAGACTGCAGAACCGGCCCGCCTGCTGCGGCCGGTTCTGCGCACTTCAACCTGATGAGCACAGAATTGAACTACACTCTCCAGCGTTAGTGATTTATCCTGCCCGCCTGTTTCCGTAAAATCCTCACTGCGTGGCGGAGTAATTGACCTGGAAGCCCCATGAAAATCAGATTCCTTTCTGCCAATGAGCAAAAGCTGGCGGAGGTGCGCAAAATACTCGAACCTGTCGGGGTCGAAGTTCTGCCCATCGCCCGTCGCATCGAAGAAATTCAGACTGAAAACGAACTCGACCTGGTGCGCGACAAACTGACCAAAGCCTTTTCGCTGATTGGGCGACCGCTGTTTGTGGAGCATACCGGCCTCTATCTGGATGGCCTCAATGGCCTGCCCGCCGGTCTGACCCGCATCTTCTGGAACCGCCTGGACGCTGAGCGCTTTACCGCACTGGTGCAGGGGCTCGACAGCCAGGCCGTGACGGCCAAAACGGTGCTTGGCTACTGCGATGGCCGCAAAATGTACCAGTTTTCGGGTGAACTGCGCGGCACTATCGCCGCGAAACCTGCCGGAACGCGTGGCTTTCAGTGGGACTGCGTCTTTATTCCCGAAGGCTATGAGCAGACGTTTGCTGAAATGGGCGAACTCAAGAATGAGATCTCGATGCGGCGCATCGCGCTGGATCGCTTCGCCACCTTTTTAAAAACCTCGCGGGGCATGGCATGAAACCTGAACTCAAACGCGCCTATGATTCCGGCAAACTGATTCTGTTTGCCGGTGCCGGTATTTCGCGCAATTTTGGCCTGCCCGAGTGGCATGAACTGATTGCGCATCTTGCTAATGAGCTGGGTTACGATCCAAAAATCTTCAATACCTATGGCACGCACCTGTCGCTGGCGGAGTATTACAAACAGAAAAAAGGTTCGCTTGGCCCGCTGCGCAGCTGGATGGATCGCGAATGGCATCGCCCCGATATTGATGTCCGCTCTTCTGAAATTCATACCATGATTACCCAGGGTAACTTTTCGCGAATCTACACCACCAATTACGATCGCTGGCTGGAAGCGGCGCATGAAGCGCACGGCGTACCCTATTATAAAGTGGCCAACGCCGCGGACCTGGTTTCTCTCACCGAAGATAAGCGTCACATCATCAAGCTGCACGGTGATTTTGATGATGACACTTCAATCGTGCTCGATGAGAGCAGCTATTTTGAACGCCTCTATTTTGATTCGCCGCTCGACATTAAACTGACTCACGATGTGATGGGCAACTCAGTGCTGTTTGTCGGCTACAGCATCAGTGATTTCAATATTCGCCTGCTGTTTTACCGTCTGACCAAGATGTGGGGCCGCACCGGGCTGGCAACCGCCCGGCCAAAATCGTACCTGTTCACTAACCGTAACAACCCTGTGGCCAAAGAGGTGCTGGGGCAGTGGGGGATCGAGGTGATCGTCTCGGAAGAGGACGATCCCCGTAAGGCATTGGCGATGTTTCTTGAAGAGCTGCTGGTGTAGCCGCCGACCCTCGCGGCGGAGAATGCGTCAGGAAAAATGAAAAAAGCCTGTGCCAGGTTAAGGTTAGCCCGTGCACAACCGATAAACTCTATTCTCTGCTGGCAAAGCAGGATCGGCATGATATACTGTATGCATACACAGTACCTGAGGGCGAGAAGATGGCTGTTGAAACAAAGTTTGTAGTAGTCAGAAAGGGTGAAGAGAAGATGACGTTTGCCAATAAGAAAGAGGCCGATGCCTACGACAAAATGCTCGATATGGCCGAAGCCTTCACCGACTGGCTGTTACAGTATCAACCTGCACTGGATGAATCTCAGGCAGAAACGCTGGGCCTGCTGATTGCAGAGCAGAAAGATGCCGTTCAGCATATTCTGCGCACCAGCAAACTGCCGGAAGCGGCAGCAGCACCCGTCTCTCAGCCAGAAGCTGTCTCAGACGATAGCGCGGATGAGTCGCAGGAAGAGCCTGCTGCAAAGAAAGTACGCGCCGTTAAAGCCGCGTAATCTCAACAGCGCCGGAAGCGAACCTTCCGGCGTTGCTGTTTCTGAATAGCGGTTTGAGCTGTTCTCCTGCTAACTTCTTTACAGATAGTCTTCCTTCCACTCTTTTACCCTGCATAACGGGCTCTGACGCTCAACGGAACGATTTCACACGTTAAAAACTTTTCGTCCGATAAATCAAAACATTGTGATCAGTGACAAAAGCGTTCAAAGCGGTGTGTTTTTAATCGCTAAATGGCAGTTAATGAACACTGCAGTCCATTAGTCGATTTTTCAGACGACCTTCCTCGCATGACCATCTTCCTTCCATAACGTGAGTTTTCATTCCACTGAGCGTCATACCCCTTTTGCTGCCCGGAACCGCACCCCGGGCTTTAATACTGGTCTCGTCCGGCGGGTATCGCCACACGCAGGATGCCTGGGTGACTGAACTCAACACGGTAGTCACTTTTTAAGTTAATAAGAGGATTTCGATCGCTGTCACGCTTTTTGCCCTGACAGATTGAGGTCACGACTAAAACTGATAGAGTTCCCGAACTGGATTGTTACTGCTTAGGCAGGCAAAACCTGACTTCTGGCCTCTGTCGGATGTCAGGTTTTTTTGTTTCTGGGGTTCCGATGAAAATCGCCAAAATTCTTAATAACAACGTGGTGATGGTTCAGGATGAGCAGGGACGCGAACAGGTCGTGATGGGGCGTGGACTGGCTTTCCAGAAGCGCATCGGTGACAGTCTCAACGCTGCGCAAATTGAGAAGGTATTTGCGCTGCAAAGTGATCTGCTGGTACGTCGTCTTGAGGAGTTGTTACACCAGATCCCTCCTGAAGTGATGACCACCTGCGACCGCATTATTGATCTGGCAACACAACGTCTGGGGACATTGCAGGAGAGCTTGTATATCACATTGACCGACCACTGCTACTTTGCCATTGAAAGGCAGAAAAAAGGTCTGGCAATTAAAAATGTGTTGCTGTGGGATATCAAACGCCTCTACCCCAAAGAGTTCGCACTGGGTCAGGAGGCCAGGGCTATCATTTCACGTCGTCTGAATGTCGAACTGGCGGAGGATGAAGCCGGATTTATCGCGCTACATCTGGTGACGGCGCAGCTCAATAATGAAATGCCGGAAGTGATGCATGTCACCCGGGTTATGCAGGAGATTCTGCAACTGGTGAAGTATCAACTGCAGCTGGAGTACATCGAATCGTCGCTGAGTTACCAGCGTTTTGTCACTCATCTGAAGTTTTTTGCTCAGCGGATGCTGACGCGTACCGTGGTGGACGATGACGATGTATCGCTGCATACAGCAGTAAAAGATAACTATCCCAAAGCCTGGAAATGTGCGGTGAAAATCGCGCAGCATCTGCAACAAAGCTATCAGCGTGATCTGACTGCAGAAGAGATCATGTTTCTCGCCATTAACATCGAACGGGTGAGAAAAGAGGGGCAATAAGCTCTATAAACCGGATTGTTACTGCTTAACGCAGGCAAAACCTGAGCGCGAACTCTGAAAGGAGGACGTTCTCAGGTTTTTTTTCATTTTTGGCTCAGTTAACTGATGTCCGCAGGCATCGGTTGTAAGGAAATCGAGATGGAATATCACACGCTGGCGCAGGATATCCTCAGCCATATTGGTGGCCGGGAGAACATCGTAAGTCTGGTTCATTGTGCCACCCGGTTACGCTTCAAACTGAAAGACAACCATAAAGCCGATGCTGAAGGACTGAAGAAAAATCCGGGCGTTATTATGGTCGTTGAAAGCGGCGGGCAGTTTCAGGTGGTGATTGGCAACCACGTTCATGATGTCTGGCAGGCTGTGCGTAGTGAAGCTGGGCTGGCTGATGAGCTTTCTGCAGCAACAGAAGGGGAAAAGACCGGGGGTAATGTTTTCAACCATCTGATCGACATTGTGTCAGGCATTTTTACCCCGTTTATCGGCATTCTCGCCGCCTCCGGGATCCTAAAAGGTTTACTGGCGCTGGCCGTGGTCTGTGGCTGGCTTTCTGTTGAAAGTGGAACGTATAAAATCTGGTTTGCAGCCAGTGATGCCCTGTTTTTCTTCTTTCCTTTGGTGCTGGGCTACACCGCCGGGAAGAAATTTGGCGGCAATCCCTTTATTACCATGGTGATTGGTGGGGCGCTGACCCACCCGACGATGATTGCAGCTTTTAATGCCAGCCAGCAGTCAGGTGAAATGACGGACGCGTTTCTCGGCATCCCTGTAACCTGGTTTAATTACAGTGCGTCGGTTATCCCGATTATTCTCGCTGCTTGGGTAAGTTGCTGGCTGGAAAAACAGAGCAGCCGGCGACTTCCCGCCTCCATGAAAAACTTCTTTGCGCCACTGATCTGTCTGAGCGTCACCGTGCCGCTGACCTTCCTGGTGATTGGCCCACTGGCCACGGGCTTAAGTCAGATACTGGCGAACGGTTACCAGTGGATTTATGCGCTGGCACCCTGGCTGGCTGGTGCCGCCCTGGGCGCGTTGTGGCAGGTCTGTGTGATTTTTGGTTTGCACTGGGGACTGGTGCCACTGATGATCAACAATCTTGCCGTACTGGGGCATGACTCAATGCTGCCCATGCTGTTGCCTGCTGTCATGGGCCAGGTTGGCGCGGCGCTGGGGGTGTTTCTGCGCAGTCGGGATGCACGACAGAAGATGCTGGCGGGTTCATCCGTGACCGCAGGGATCTTTGGTATCACTGAACCGGCTGTCTATGGCGTTAATCTGCCGCTGCGCCGTCCCTTTATCTTTGGCTGCGTGGCGGGCGCTATTGGCGGTGCCATTGTCGGCCTCAGCAGCACCCACGTTTATTCATTTGGTTTTGCCAACATCTTTACCATCGCACAGATGATCCCACCTGGCGGTGTGGATTCCACGTTATGGGGCGGTATTGCCGGGACGCTACTCGCGCTGATACTGGGTTGCGGCATGACGCTGGTAGCCGGAATGTCCCGAAACACGGCGCCAGACGCAACGCTCCCGATTACCCCTGGCGAAGATGACATTCTGTCACCGATGACGGGCACCGTTCTGGGGCTTGGTCAGATTCCCGATCCAACCTTCGCCAGTGGCCTGCTGGGACAGGGTGTGGCCATCATCCCTTCCGACAACAAAGTGATTGCGCCTTTTGCGGGTGAGGTGGCCTCCCTGTTTCAGACCCGACACGCCATAGGGCTGCTGAGTCACAGCGGGATTGAGCTGTTGATCCATGTGGGTATCGATACCGTCAGGCTCGACGGCAAACCTTTCACGGCACATGTACAAGTGGGCGACACATTCAGGGCCGGCGATCTGCTGCTGGAGTTTGATCGTCAGGCCATTCTTGATGCCGGATATGACCTGGCAACACCGATCATTATCACTAACAGCGATGAGTATCCTGAGGTGATGACTGTGGCAGGGACCGCGGTCACTGCAGGTACGCCTTTACTCAGCGTCACTCGTCAATAAAAGGAGAACAGGATGAAAACTTTCCCGGATTCATTTTTATGGGGCGGTGCTGTTGCCGCTAATCAGGTTGAAGGCGCATGGCGTGAAGAGGGCAAAGGCCTCTCAACCTCAGACGTTCAGCCACAGGGAATTTTTGGCCCGGTATCGGAGCGCGTTGAGGGCAGCCAAAGCCTCAAAGACATCGCGATCGACTTTTACCACCGCTATCCGGACGATATCAGGCTGTTTGCAGAGATGGGGTTCAGCTGTCTGCGGGTTTCCATCGCCTGGACGCGCATCTTCCCGAACGGTGACGAGCAACAACCTAATGAGGCCGGTCTGGCCTTTTATGATCGGCTATTCGACGAGCTGGCCGCACACCACATCACCCCACTTGTTACATTGTCACATTATGAGATGCCCTGGCACCTGGTGAAGCAGTATGGTGGCTGGGGTAACCGTCAGGTGATTGGCTTCTTTGAGCATTATGCTCGCACGGTGTTTGCCCGCTACCAGAAGAAAGTCAGACTCTGGCTGACCTTTAACGAAATTAACATGTCTCTGCATGCGCCGATGACCGGCGTGGGTCTGCCGGAAACCAGCAGCAAAGCTGAGGTGTATCAGGCAATTCATCATCAACTGGTCGCCAGTGCGCTGGCGGTGAAAGCCTGCCGCGAGATTAACCCGGACGCCAGCATTGGCAATATGCTGCTGGGAGGGCTGGTCTATCCACTCAGTTGTAAGCCTGATGATGTGCTGGAAGCGCTGCAGGAGAACCGGAAATGGCAATTTTTTGGCGATGTTCAGTGCCGTGGTGTTTATCCGGGCTATATGTTGCGGTTCTTTCGTGAAAATAATATTCAGCTGGATGTCACGGATGCCGATCGTCAGATACTCCAGTCGACCGTCGATTTTATCTCGTTCAGCTATTACATGTCCGGCTGCGTAACCGCCGATGAAGCACTGAATCAGCAGATGCGGGGTAACATTCTGAGCATGGTGCCAAATCCTCATCTTCAGAGTTCTGAATGGGGCTGGCAGATTGACCCGGTGGGCTTGCGGACCTTACTGAATCTGCTGTGGGATCGTTATCAGAAGCCGCTTTTTATTGTTGAGAACGGACTGGGCGCCAAAGACATACCGGATGCAACGGGCGTCGTGCAGGATGATTATCGCATCAGCTACCTCAACGATCATCTGGTTCAGGTGCGTGAGGCCATTGACGATGGCGTGGAGGTCATGGGTTATACCAGCTGGGGACCTATCGATCTTGTCAGCGCATCAAAAGCCGAATTGTCTAAGCGTTACGGTTTTATTTATGTTGACCGCGATGATACTGGTGAAGGTTCGCTGGCCCGCAGCCGGAAGAAAAGCTTTTACTGGTATAAAGAGGTCATTGCGACCAACGGGGCTTCACTTAAAGAGTAATTCCCGTACTCAGGAGTATATTACAACGATCGCGATGTACTCCCGGTTAGCAGTTAAAACAGCCCGGCTCAGGGCGTCTCGTGGGTGTTAACCTGATAGCGGGTACTCCTGCCTCCGCCTTCAAGCCGGTAAAGGCAGCCTTTTTCAACCAGATCGGCCAGATGACGGGTCGCGGTGGCTTTACTCACTTTGGCGACCTTCTGATACTGGCTGGCGCTGATCCCCAGTTCGAAACCCTGCTCGCCGCCATCCAGCAGCCGGTTCAGCACTTTCACCTGTTCCGGACTCAATCCCATTCCCTGATGCCGCAGCCAGAAACGCGCTTTCATCTGAGTGCGATCGATGACGTTCATCGCCTGTTGCAGACTCTCATCCAGGATATCAAGAAACCACACCAGCCAGTGAGTGATATCCAGGCCGCCTTTCTGCGTCTGCTCAAGGATGCGGTAATAACCGGCACGCTGCGTCAGAATGGCGGGTGACATGGCATACAGCCGGATGCTCTGACTGTCGGCCTGCGCCAGCGCCAGATCGGTTAACGCACGCGTGATACGACCATTACCATCATCAAAAGGGTGCAGGGTGACAAACCAGAGGTGGCAGATGGCGGCGCGCAGCAACGGGTCCAGCATCACATCATGCTGACTGCTGTTGAACCACTCAATAAACTGCGCCAGCTGCGGCTCCAGTCCCTGTCGCGGCGGCGCTTCAAAATGCACCGTGGGACGATCGATGCGACCTGAGATGACCTGCATCGGCTCACTGCCGCGCAGCGTGCCGACGCTCAGGCGCTGCACCGTCCACTCATCGGCAGGGAAAAGCCAGCGATGCCACTGACAGAGACGCTCAGGCGTCAGCGGCTGGCTGCGGTTGTTGATGGCATCGAGCATCATGGCAGCCAGGCCTTCTGAACGATCGGAGACCGGATAGGGTTGCTCTTCCGTCACGCCTAACCGACGCGCCAGCGATGAGCGGACCGATTGCACGTTGACCCGCTCCTCTTCAATCGCGGAAGAGGAGAGGATATTGCTGAGCAGGGTATCCAGCGTCTGGGTTTCACTGTCTGAATGCAGGCTGGCACGTCCCAACAGCAATCCGCGCTGCTGCTGCAGATGGCGCAGGCGCGGTAACAGCACGGCGTCCTGCCACTGAAAATGGGGCCAGTCCGGCTGTTGCCAGATCCAGGTAACGCTCATAATCGGCTCACGCTAAGGGTGGATGAGCCGAATAAAGGAGGTTATTCGGCTCACAGAATGAGTCGATAATAGCGAATATTTGGCTCACAGGCCAACCCGGCTGACGTGAGGGCAAAAAAAAGGACCCGAAGGTCCTGTTTGCTTAGCGGGAGAACTGCATAAAGGTGTCTGAATAATAGTGAACGATCCAGGCGACATACGCCAGCCAGACAACCATCCCGACAGCTAATCCTGATTTACCGATCATTGTTCTATCTCCACTGCGATAAGGGGGCTACAGCAACTGTTGACATAAACTGACAGTAATGGCGGGCACCAGTATTGTTGCAGATCAAAAAAAGGCCGTTCATTCGCAGCGCCATAATCCCTTTGCGATCAACTTCCCGTAATCACGCGCTGTGAGACCCCCATCACGGCGGGGAAATGGCCATTAAAGTTCAAAAAAACGCCGCCGATAGATGATCTCAGGAGCACCATAACTACAAGGAGGTATTGAGCCAGGTAAATTTCAGGGGAAGCACTATGGTCAGTCAGTTAACACATAAGAAAAGAATGAGTACCCGTGCCCAGATGCTGATCATGGGTGGTTTAACGATAGTGCTGGGATTTACCGTGACGATTGGCGTCCTCAGCTGGCAATCCGGTAAAGAGCAGAAGGCGCTGGCCGAACAATATCTGCAGCAGATTGCGCAGAGCCGTGCCTTACAGGTGCAGCAGGAATTGAGCCATGCCCGTGATGTCGCGAGTCACCTTGGACAAAGTCTGATTGCCTTGCCCCACGTCGGCATTACCGATCGCAAAGCGGCCGATAAGGTGATGGAGTATGCGCTGCGTGCTAACCCTGACTATCTGTCGATGTCAGTGATATTTGAACAGAATGCGTTTGATGGCCGTGATGCCGAGTTCGCTTCACAGCCGGGTCAGGCACCGCAGGGCCGCTATGCCTTTTTTGTCGATCGTGACGCGTCAGGTAATTACTCGATGCATCCGCTGCTCTCCTATCTGACACCGGGTCAGGGCGATTACTATCTGATCCCGCAAAAAACACAAAAAGATACGCTCACAGAACCCTATAGCTATGCCTATAACGGCGTGCCAACATTGCTCACCTCCGTCGCCGCCGCGATTATCGATCAGGGCACCTTAAAGGCGATCGTTACCTCTGACATTTCACTGGCATCACTGCAACAGAAAGTGAATCAGATCAAACCCTGGCAGGGAAGCGGCTATGCGCTGCTGCTTTCTCACGGCGGGAATGTGGTCTCTTCGCCGGTGAAAGATGAAGCCGGGAAGCCCTGGAAAGGCGAAAAAGAGGGTTTTACGTCAAAAGTCGTCCAGCGATTTGATGCCGTGCTGGGTGAAGACGCTTTAGTCACCTGGCAGCCGGTGATGATAGGTAACAGCGACAAACCCTGGTATCTGGGCGTGGTGGCACCGGTCAGTCAGGTGATGGCCGCCTCAAACCGGCAGCTGATGTGGGCGGTGATCCTGATGGTCGTGAGCGTTCTGCTGGTCGGGACGGTGCTGGGCATGCTGTTCAGCCGTAAAGTGCTGCGTCCGATTGGCGGCGAGCCGGCTGAAGCGGCGCATATTGCGCTGGCCGTCGCCGATGGCAAGCTGGATAACGCGATTGTGGTGAAAAACGGCGATCGCAGCAGCCTCTTTTTCGCCCTGGATACCATGCAAAGCCAGCTCCGGCAGATTGTCGGGCAGATTAAAGATTCCAGTGAATCAGTACGCCAGGGAGCGGGCGAAATTGCCAGCGGCAACCTCAATCTGGCGTCACGCACCGAACAACAGGCCGCCGCGCTGGAGCAGACCGCAGCCAGCATGGAGCAGATCAGCGCCACGATTCGCCTGAATGCCGATAACGCGCAGCAGGCGACCAGCCTGACTGAAAACGCTACCCACATCGCCAGTCGTGGTGCCTCGCTGGTGGGTGAGGTGGTGCAGACCATGGCGCAGATCGACGACAGTTCGAAAAAGATCGGCGACATTACCACCATGATCAACAGCATCGCCTTCCAGACCAATATTCTGGCGCTGAATGCGGCGGTGGAGGCTGCACGTGCCGGTGAGCAGGGACGCGGTTTTGCGGTGGTGGCTTCTGAAGTGCGTAATCTGGCCCAGCGCAGCGCGAACGCGGTGAAAGAGATCGGCGCACTGATTGAAGAGTCGAGCGTTCGGGTCGAGAGCGGCGTCCGGCTGGTAAACGATGCCGGTAAAACCATGCAGGAGATGATGCAGGCGGTGAATTCGGTGCAGGGGATTATCGGTGAGATTGTTACAGCATCAAGCGAACAGGCGCGTGGCATCAGCCAAGTAACGATTGCCGTCAATGAAATGGATGGCGTCACCCAGCAGAATGCCGCGCTGGTGCAGCAGATGTCGGCTGCCGCCAGTTCGCTGGAAGATCAGGCGCAGCAGCTGTCACAGACGGTAGAGCAGTTTCATCTGGCGTAAGCAGGCGTATGTTTCCTGATCCAGACTCTGCTTCACAAAATAAAAAACTCGCCGCTGGCGTAATGCTGATCAGTTAAGATTAGATTTGTAAAGGCTGTCACGGTCAAACGTGGCAGCTTTTTTTCCGGGCGAGCGAGCCGCAGTGCGGGCCAGCGCACCGCTGCTGCTGCCGGTCCGTCCTCGCGCCGCTCACGCGGTACCTTCGGCTTTGACGTCGTGCCGACGAACCGTTCGGGGATCGGCCCTCCCTGGCCAGCCCCTGCCCGGCACCAGACTGCGTTATCACCTGTCGCTTAACTGACTGACATTACCGCTGGCGGGTTTATTTTTATCACTGTTCCGTCAGCCGCACACCGCTGCTGGCATCAAACAAGTGCATTTTATCCGGATTAACGGTCACCGGCAGCGTGCCGCCAGGCACGGCATCGCTGCGGCCGGTCAGTTGCATATGCAGCGGGAAACCCTGCCAGTTCAGATGTAACAGGGTCGATTCGCCGGTGATCTCAACAATATTGACCACCGCGGGTTGCCCGCTGGCATCAAAAATCAGATCGTGCGGACGTACGCCAAGCGTGACCGGCTGATCGGCCTGCTGCTGTGCCGCACTGTGCCAGCGACGCGGCAACGGCAGCCACTGCTCGCCACAGCAGACGCCAGGCAGACCATCGCGTGTCTGGAAACGGGCATCCAGCAGATTCATTGGCGGTGAACCGATAAACCGCGCCACGAAGGTGTTTACCGGGCGGTCATAAATCGCCAGCGGCGCACCCTGTTGCACAATGACCCCTTCTTTCATCACTACAATCTGATCCGCCAGCGTCATCGCCTCAACCTGATCGTGGGTAACATAGACCATAGTGGTTTTGAAACGCTGATGCAGCGACTTAATCTCGGCCCGCAGCTCCATGCGTAACTGCGCATCAAGATTAGAAAGCGGCTCATCAAACAGAAACACCTGCGGATTGCGCACCATGGCGCGGCCCATCGCCACGCGCTGCCGCTGTCCACCCGACAACGCTCTTGGATAACGCTGCAGCAGCTGATCGATGCCGAGAATGCCGGCAATGCGGGCGATTTTGCTTTTTTGCTCCTCGCGCTTCACCTTTTTCACCTGCATGTGAAACGCCAGATTCTCCGCGACGGTGAGATGCGGATAGAGCGCATAGCTCTGAAACACCATGGCGATATCCCGGTCAGCAGGATCGAGATCGTTAATCTGTTTTTTATCCAGCATGATCGCCCCGTCAGAGACGGTATCCAGACCGGCAAGCAGCCGCAGCAGGGTTGATTTGCCGCAGCCGGAGGGGCCAACCAGCACAGTGAAACTGCCATCAGGGATGGTTAAATCCAGCGGGTGCAGCACGCTCTGTTTACCGTAGCGCTTCGCCACCTGTACAAGTTCAACACTGGCCATGTTCAGCGCACCTCATTTGATAGTTGGAGTTGTTGCCAGCTGGGATAGCGGCGCGGAGAGCTGCTTATCGCCTGTGATGCCACTTCAATGCCCCAGCGCAGCGCCGTGTGCGATGGCTGGTGATAGAGCAGTGCAGTAAGAAAACCGGCATTAAAACTGTCACCGGCACCAATGGTATCTACCACCGTTACCGGCTGGGCAGCAGCATACTGCACAGAGGCGGCAGACCAGAGACGTGCGCCCTCTGCGCCACACTTAATCACACAGCCGCCGCGACCACTGAGCCGGGCTGCCAGCTGTTTACCGCTTTCATCCAGCAGTTCTGCGCCCGATAAGCCCAGCGCTTCCACCTCATTCAGCAGCAGCCAGTCACAGTCCGCTAACCAGTTGCCAATCTGTAAGCGAAGCCCATCGCTCCAGCCCGCAGGCGGCCAGCCGGTATCCACGGCGACACAGAAGCCACGCTGTTGCAGCGCGGCCAGCAGCGCCGGGTAGTGATCATAGAGTTCCAGACAGAGAAAGGTGCCGCACAGCAGTACGATGTCGCCCGACGTCGCCTGCGACGGCAACTGGGCCAGCACATCGTCCGCGGTCAGCACGGTAATATGGCCGTGATTGCTGAGAAACGAGCGTTCGTTATCGGGATGGGTCACGCCTACCGTCAGCGAGGTTTCACAGGCATAGCGGGGCCAGTATGCAGCGCTATGAGGAAAGTGACTGGCGAGCCAGTGACTGAAGCCATCGTCGCCCTGATTGGCAATGGCCCGATGCGGCACCTGCATCGCCTCCAGCGCCAGCGCACAGTTACCTGCGGACCCGCCGGGACGTAACTCACTGTGCTGCAGCATCACTTCCGTGCCGCGCTGCGGCCAGTCGCTGAGCGTACTCATGATTAAATCGACATTTATATTGCCCACCACATAGAGGGTGGGCGTGAGGGTAGTGACCATAATTATCCCTTACTTCCGCCGCTGGTGAGACCGCTGACCAGCGTCTTCTGCAACCAGATGGCAATAAACAGTGGCGGCACCGAAGCCAGAATGCCGATAGCCGCGATCAGCCCGTCATCGGTCGCGCGTCCTGCGGTAAAACCGGCAATGGCGACCGGCAGGGTCTGTGCCGAAATATTGCTGGTGAACAGCAGCGCGTAGAAAAACTCATCCCAGGCGAGCAGCCAGCCGAACAGCGCGGCAGCGCCCAGCACCGGCTTTGCCAGCGGCAGCGTAATGCGCAGCAGAACCTGCCAGAAGCGCAGGCCATCAAGCCGTGCTGCCTGTTCGATATCACGTGGCAGTGAGTCGAACTGGTTCTTCAGCATCCAGGTCAGAAACGGCAGGATCAGCGAACAGTAGACTATCACCAGGCCAGGACGGGTGTTGAGCAGCCCCAGTTGTTGCAGCAGAAAGTAGAGCGGCAGCACAAACGCCACGGGCGGCACCATATAGATTGCCAGAGCGCCGGAAAGCCAGGCATCACGACCACTGTAGCGTGAGAAGCTGAACGCCGCGGGTATCGCCAGTAGCAGCGAGATCGCTGTGGCCACCGTCGCTACCAGCAAACTGTTGCCCAGCGCGTGCAGAAAAACGTTGCCGGGCTGATTCGGTGCCAGCGAAACCAGCCCCTGATAGCGACTGAAATCCCACTGACGAGGCAGCAACTCCAGCGGCACGCGGGAGAGATCGCTGGCAGAACTGACACTCATCAGAAACAGCCAGCCCATCGGGGCCAGAATGCTGACGGCGACCAGCAGCGCAGCCCCGTAACGCAGGACCCGTCGCAGTTTAGTTTTCATAAGCGGTACTCCGGCGGCGCTGATGCCATAACATCAGCAGATAGAGCGTGATCAGAAGGGCGCACATCAGGGTCATCAGTATCGCGTAGGCGGCACCGCTGCCGGCACGCAGATAGCTGAACGACTCCTGATAAACGAAAAAGCTCAGGGTTTTGGTGCTGTCCACCGGGCCGCCGCGCGTCATCACGTAGATGATGTCGAAGATTTTGAAGGCATCGATGGTGCGTAACACCAGCGCGACGCCGAGCGGTGCAACAATCGCCGGGAAGGTAATCGCCCGGAAACGCCGCCAGGCGGAGGCACCGTCCAGTCGTGCCGCTTCAAACAGATCCTCGGGGATCGACTGCAGCGCCGCCAGCACCAGCAGGGTGACCAGCGGATAGTTTTTCCAGATATCCGCAAACATCACCGCATTGAGCGCCGCCTCCGGCGATCCCAGCCAGCTGCGATAACCGTCAATGATACCGAGCTGGCTGAGCAGGGCGTTGATGCTGCCGTAATCAGGGTTGAAGTTGAGCCGCCACATCATGGCGTTGACGATGGTCGGCAGCGCCCACGGCAGAATCACCAGCACCCGCAAAACGTTGCGCCCGGTGAATTTCTGATTCAGCAGCAGCGCCACCAGCACGCCGATAATCCCTTCAACGGTGACAGACACAAGGGTGAAATAGAGTGTGCGCCAGATCGATGCCCGAAAGTCGGGATCGCTAAGCGCATAGAGATAGTTTTCCAGCCCAATCCAGGCAGGCGTTTCACCACTGCCAATCAGCGCAGCATCGGTAAAGCTGAGCCAGATGGTACGCAGCAGAGGCCAGGCGGTTAACAGCAGCATCACCAGCAACATGGGTGCCAGCAGCACCCATGCCTGACGCTGTTCGCGTTGACGCAAACTCAGCATCGTGACTCCTTAACGCAGCCGAGCGGCGCTTTTATCAACCGTCGCCATCGCGTCCTGCGCCGGGGCTTTACCCAGCAACACCTGCTGTAACTGCTGTTGCAGCTGGTTCGACAGACGGGAATAGTCAGCGGTCTCCGGACGTGACAGCATCACGTTTAGTGATTTGTCCGCCGCGGCGATCAGGCTCTCCTGATCCTTTTTCACCGCCTCATCCTGATAAGAGGATTTCCAGATCGGCAGGCTGAGCTTCGCATACTGGTTTTGTACCGGCTGTGAGGTCATGTACTGAATGTACTGCCAGGCCTCGTTGGCATGGGTGCTGCCTTTGGTGATCCCCAGCCCCATTGAGCCGTTTACCGCCCCCACTTTTCCTGGCGCATCGCCGGGCGCAGGCATGATCCCAACGTCGCCCGCCACTTTGCTCTGCTTCGGATCGTTCGCCATGTTGTACATGTAGGTCCAGTTCAGCGCGAAAGCCGCATCGCCATTAGAAAACGATTTACGCACATCCTCTTCCAGATATTCACGCGACGCCGGGTTACTCAGGCCCTCATCGAGCGAGCTTTTCATCAGGTTAAGCGCCTTGAGTGAAGCCGGGCTGGAGAAGTTAAGTTTGCCGTTCTGATAGAACTGACCACCAAAGCCTGAAACAAGCGTGGTGTAGTCACACACCAGCGCCTCAGCCTGGGACCAGCTCCAGACCAGCGGCCAGGTGACAATCTTTTTATCCTTGAAGATCTTCGCGTCATCCAGCACCTGCTGCCAGGTCTGTGGCGGCGTGGTGATGCCCGCTTTAGCCAGCATCGCTTTGTTGTAGTAAAGGTATTTGGTGTCGAGGATCCACGGCATACCCAGCGTTTTACCTTTGTAAACCACGGTGTTCATCGCGCCCGGGAAGACCTTCTCTTTATCCTCTGGCGTAATGCGTGCGCTGACATCCTGCAGCAAATCGAAACGGGCGAATTCCGCTGGCCAGATGGCATCGAACAGCACCACATCATAGCCATTGCCGCCCGCGCCACGCGCTGCCACAATCTTGTCGTGCAGCGCCTCATAAGGAACAAACTCCAGATTGACGGTGACATCCGGGTGCTGCTTCTGAAAATTTTGCGTCATCGCGCGGATATCATTTTCGCTGTAAGCCGCCTGGGTCATAAACAGGGCATTGATCTGGCTGGCCGCCGCCGCGCTGCCTGCGCTTAACATCAGTAAGGCGGCAAAACCGGCTTTTAGTTGGGGTGTGTAACGCTGTGACATGGTCTTCTCCACTGTGCAGCAACAGGCTGTCGGTTAATTAAATCAATTTGATTGATTTAATCGGGGGCGTAATTTTGGTCAGTGGGTGAACTGACCTGTCTGAATCTAAGCAAACGGCGTGCCACAGTGCCGGAGGGCATAGCAACAAAGCCGTAGCAACGCTGAAACTCAGACTGCGCTTTTATGGCAAAATTGCCTATCCTGATGCGCGAGAATTGCGTGCAGCATCAAAGATATTGTTTGCCCGAATGCATTCGGAGACCAATACTGTCGGGTCCCGCTGAAATGGAAAACAACATGAAAACCTCGGGTACCAACCTTGAACATGCGCGGGCGCACAACCGGCGTGTGGTGATTGAAGCTATTCGTCTGCACGGTGAACTGACCCGTGCCGAACTGGCCCGCATGACGGCGCTGACGCCGCAGACCGTCTCGAATATCGTGGCGGAACTGGAGCAGGCCGAACTGCTGACCAGCCGCCAGCCGCGCCGCAGCGGGCGTGGTCAGCCCTCAATTCCGGTTACGCTCAATCCCACCAGTGCCTGGTCGATCGGCATCCATCTTGATCACCAGACGCTGCTGCTGGTTCTGGTCGATCTCAGTGGTGAAGTGCGTTTCCGCCGCCTCGTTCTGGTGCAAAAGCCTCAGCCTGCTGCCACCCTGGCGTGCATTGCCAGCGTGCTGGAGGAGATGCGCGCCTTCCTGGGTACTCAGTGGCAGAAAGTGCTGGGGATTGGCGTGGTGATGCCAGGGCCTTTTGGTGTGGAGGGCATTTCATCAGTGGGGCCGACCACGCTGAACGGCTGGGAGCAGGTCGATATCGAGGCTGAACTCGCCACCATTAGCGGTCTGCCGGTGACGCTGGAAAATGATGCTACGGTCGCTGCCATCGGCGAACGCTTTCACGGCACAGCGCGCCACCTTAACTCCTTTATCTATCTCTATATCGGCACCGGCCTGGGCGCGGGGATCTTCACCGATGGTCATATCTATACCGGCCACGCTCATAATGCGGGCGAAATCGGACACATTGTGGTCGAGCCGGGCGGTCGCGACTGCTACTGCGGAAATCAGGGCTGCCTCGAGCGCTACGTCTCGCTGCAGGCCGCTTATGAATTCTGCGGTCTCGATCCAATGCGGGCGCTGCCCGAAGATCTGTTGCAGATTGAACCAGCGCGTTTTACCGCATGGATTGAGAATGTGACGACGCCGTTGCGTCAGGCGATCAATATTCTGGAGTCGGTGTTTGATGCTGAGGCGGTAATTATTGGCGGGATGATGCCTGCGCCGTTGCTGGAGCAGATGGTGCAGCGATTGCCGCCGCTTTATCAGTCGGTGCGCGGACGCTATCTTAACGATATGCGACTAAAAATTGGCATGACCGGCAGCGATACAGCCGCTCTCGGCGCCGCCGCTTTACCGATTTTCGATGAATTTAATCCGAAGTTTCAGGTGCTGATGAAGTAGTCAGGGAAAAGGGCGCTGCTGCAGACAACAGCGCCACAGGCATTAACCCGGGTAGATACCGCGATCTTTACGCGCCATCAGAATACGCTCACAGGCCACGATATAGGCCGCGGTACGCAGCGAGCAATCTTTCTCCTTCGACTTTTCCCAGACGTGTACCATCGCTTCCGTCATGATCTTGTCTGAGCGACGATTGATCTCATCTTCGCTCCAGAAGAAGCTGGCCATGTCCTGAACCCACTCGAAGTAGCTGACGGTCACGCCACCGGCATTACAGACCACGTCCGGCACCACGATAATGCCGCGGGTGGCCAGCATGTCATCGGCATCCGGATAGGTCGGGCCGTTTGCGCCTTCCAGCACGATTTTGCAGCTCAGGACTTCAGCACGCTCGCGGGTAATCTGACCTTCCAGCGCCGCCGGGATCAGAATATCCATCCCTGTGGTCCAGAACGCCTCTTTATCAATGCTCTGCGCACCAGGGAAACCGGCAATCTGCTTATTGGCGATCTGCCATTCGGTCAGGGCAGCCATGTTGATGCCATCGGCATTAAACAGCGTCGCGGTGTGATCCTGAATCACTACCACACGAGCACCCGCCTCATCAAACAGGCGTGCCGCTTCGCTGCCGACGTTACCGAAACCCTGGACCGCAACGCGTGCGCCTTCAATTTCAATACCTGCACGGCGTGCCACTTCGCGTCCGGTAATAAACACGCCGCGACCGGTGGCTTTTTCACGCCCCAGTGAACCGCCCAGATGAATCGGTTTGCCCGTGACAACGCCGGTAATCGTTGTGCCGTGGTTCATGGAGTAGGTATCCATCATCCACGCCATCACTTTGCTGTTGGTCCCGACATCTGGCGCAGGAATATCTTTTTGCGGCCCGATGATGATGCCGATCTCGCTGGTGTAACGGCGGGTCAGTCGCTCAAGTTCACCGTCGGACAGTTTGAACGGATCAACGCGGATGCCGCCCTTAGCGCCGCCATAAGGCAGGTTAACCGCCGCACATTTGATGGTCATCCATGCGGAGAGCGCCATCACTTCATTAAGGTCGACATCCGGATGGTAGCGAATACCGCCTTTTCCTGGGCCGCGCGAAAGGTTGTGCTGAACGCGATAGCCTTCGAAATGGCGAATTGAGCCATCATCCATCTGGAGAGGAATATCAACAATCAACGCACGTTTTGGATGACGCAAAGTATCTATCCAACGTGAAAGATCGCCCAGATAGGGCGCAACCCGGTCGATTTGCTGTAAATAGGTGGACCAGGCAGATGTGCTGCTTTCAGACGCATAAGATAACTTATCCATAAAAAACCTTTCTTAATGAAGTTATTTATTGTGTGGAGCCGTGGATGGAGAGCGCATTGCATTGCGCCGACATAATCTAACACTCCTGAAACAAATAAGATGTGGCATCAGCCATGCCACATCGCTGTAATGCCCTGTTTTGGGGCAGGGTGAGTGAATAGATTAGTATTGCTGACCCCTTACAGACGAATAAAGATGCGCGTGGAGTGCGTATTTTCTGCATAGGACAGGAAATATCGCTATCTTTCAAATCTTTGAGGGCGTTCAAAAAGTTAAATAATTGATCGTAACCATGTTGACTTTGCTGCACCAATTAAGTGCATGAGAATAAGTAATCAAAGGATTACATAAAGTAATGGATTGGACGTTAATAGCGCAGGCTAATCAGGTATTTAGAAAGGAGAGAGGGTCAGGGCTGGGGAAGGGAGAATAACGGGCCAGCGCAGTGGCTGGCCAGAATGAGTTTTACTGATGCAGAGCCTGCTCGGCTTCTTTCAGTTCCTGGCGAGCGTCAGCCAGTTTATCTTCGCGCTTCTGGATCTTGCTGGCGCTGCGGCCTTCTGCTTTCGCTTTAGCCAGTTCCTGTTCGCGTTCCTGTACCTTCAACTTTTTCTCTGCCACTTTTTCCTGACGCTGCTTTAGCAGACTGCTTTCGGTACAGTTCTGATTTACTTCGCTCAGCGCTTTTTCAAGGCCGGCAACCTGATGGGTATTATTGTGCTGGCGGGCAAAAGAGAGCTGGGTCTCAATCTCCTGCTTTTTGGCTGCACAACCGGTCAGGTCAGAGGCCGCGTGAGCAGCAGTAAAAGTGAGTGGTAACAGGAGAAGGCTGAAGGTCAGTAAGGTCTTTTTCATCTTAGTCTCGTCAATGAGTCAGGGTTGTGGCACCAGTATACGGAACCACCTTAAGAGATTCTTAACGAAAAAAATATTTACTGGCGCGGAAAAACAGGGGTAAAGAAGGCGCTGCCTGCTGTCAGGCAGCGCTGGAGGCGTTGGATTGGGCAAATTGCAGGTTACAATCAGGTCCACTGAGCATTACCGGATGGCCATCCAGACTCTGCTGTTCAAAATAGTCCTGCATCTGCTGGCTGATGCCGGCACCACACCACATCACATGATGCTGATGAAGGTCGGTTTTAACGGCTGGCTGCCCGGTTGCACGCGAGTCAACCTCGACATTAAAGCCCATCGCAGTAAGACGAATGGCTTCAAGCCAGATTTCGGTTTTATCAAGTACGCTCACCGCTTCCAGAAACAGAGGAATAGAAGATTCGTTGCGCGATGAGGCGCGCATGACTTTATCCGCCTGCTGCTGCACGGTTTGCTCAAAACGGTTGAGGCGACGTGACGCTCCCCGACGGAGATCGGCGTAAAGCCAGGCGCTCAGCGGCCGCAGCAGATTAATGACGAAATCATCACCGCTATAATGGCTGGACATCGTGTGCATCTGGCGTGAAAGCGACAGCGGTGTGCCAAATTCCAGTTGCCAGAGCAGGTCGCCTTTGCGCGCCGCCCAGCCATAGGTGGTGACCGTCGAAGCAGCCTGCTGACCTTGCCAGATTTCGTCGAGCGTCGCGCCAGTGGCTGTTAAGCCAACCAGGGTCTGGATTTCACTGAGGTGATGATCACTCCAGCGTTCCTGATACTGCTGCGGCGTCAGTAATCCCTGCTTCATCCAGCTCTTCAGGTTAGCGGGATGGGTGCCGGTTATGGCGCAAACAGTATCGGTGGTATAAGAATGCATATCGTGCCCTCTGTAGAGGGGAAGGCCGCCGGGATTAACCGGGGATGAACCACCACTATGAACCTTATAACAGCCAATTAACAGAGGCAGAGTTAAGGCAAATCGGCGCTATGTGCCTGTGACGCTACGCTTATTCGTTGTTATTCTCCGATTAAATTTATGCTGATCAGCAGGTTAAAAGCGCTGCGATCAGGCAATAAAAATACTGTTTATTTATTCAGTAAATATTCTTTACGCAAATATACCGGGAAATCGGTACTTTTAAGCCTCTTTTAAGAGCATGCCGACTCTTATCCCCCTTACATCCTCCCGCTAAATCGCTAAAATAGCGGGTTCTGATGATCAGGAGAAAGAGTGCCCAATGCGTTATCGTTTTAGTCTCGCCGTTGTAACGGTTGCTGCTGTACTGACTGGCTGTGCAAAACATGCCGCCAGCGATGCGCCAGATGAATTTGCTGCTGGCCCGACGCAGATTGATGTCTCACACATCAAGACCCGCGCAGATGATGGCTCCAGTGTATTCCTGACTGTAGATGGTAAAGACGCCGGCAGATTGCCTAACGGCGAAAGCATGCTGCTGCATGTTCCGGCCGGAAAACACCAGGTCGGTGGCTATGTACCCACTCTGTTTGGCATGGGTCGGGTGACCATTGCACCGGTAGAAGTGACCACGTCACCGGAAGATGTAAAAAAAGTGGCTTATACGGTCACACGCAACAAAGCGACCTTTGTTGAGAACAAGGACGAGCAGGGCTGAGTGGATGACGGCGGAGAGCTGCGCTCTCCGCTGGAAGGGCTGGCACTATAATCCCAGTTCGCTCAGTGAAGGATGGTCGTCAGGGCGTCGGCCCTGCGGCCAGTGAAACAGCCGCTGTTCTTCACTGATTTTCAGATCGTTGATGCTGGCATAACGCTGCTGCATTAAACCCTGCTCATCAAAGGCCCAGTTCTCGTTGCCATATGAGCGATACCACTGCCGTTGCTCGTCATGCCATTCATAGGCGAACCGCACCGCAATCCGGTTCTGGTCAAAACTCCACAACTCTTTAATCAGCCGATACTGCTGCTCCCGCTGCCATTTTTGCTGCAGGAAGGCGATGATTTCTGCCCGGCCGGTCAGAAAGGTATCGCGATTGCGCCATTTACTGTCCGCTGAATAGGCCAGAGCGACTCGCTCCGCATCCCGGCTGTTCCAGCCATCTTCAGCCAGCCGGACTTTTTCAATCGCCTGTGCAGCCAGGGTAAATGGCGGTAGAGGCGGACGTGAATTTTCCAACTTTCTCTCCTTAACAGCGCAGGCAAACGCATTGTCAGCATTCGTTACAGTCGTATCAGAGTTCCAGGGCGTGAATCTGGCAGACGGCACGCGCCGCTTCCTGACCTTTTTTCACGAAATGCTGAGTATAGAAGTCGATAAACTCTGCCGATGGCTGGAAATTATGTGGCGTAAGTGACACAGAGAAGACGGGCACATTGGTTGTCAGCTGCGCCTGCATCAGACCACTTACCACAGCCTGCGCGACAAAATCATGGCGATAGATGCCGCCATCCACCACCAGTGCTGCACAGACAATCGCATCGTAGTTGCCGGTCTGCGCCAGGCGTTGCGCCAGCAGCGGCATTTCAAAAGCGCCCGGAACATCCCATGTCTTAATCTCATATGAGGTACCGCGGCTTTCCAGTTCCTGTTCAAATCCGGTCAGAACCTGAGAAACGATTTCGCTGTGCCAGTTAGCTTTAATAAAGGCGACTTTCAACGGCTGCATGACTTACTCCAGTAAAAGGTGACATCCAGTGGTAACGGGCCAGATTGCGCCTCTGCACCCCGAATCAAAAATAGTGAGCCCGGCAGGCCAGTAACCTGCTGACAGCCTTCACTATACTGTAATGTAAAGAGTCTGTGTCCATCATTGTGATTATATGTAAATAACTGAGCGATGGATTACCCGCTTATGCTGCAGCAAAAGCCCGCAACGCCTCCTGCAAAGCATTCAACACGCACTCTTCAGCCCGCCAAACCGCCTCACACCCTGTTGTTTGCGTAACAGCTTCCAGTTACGTTATTGCTTAAATAAAATACTGGATATTTGAACAGGTATTTGTATAATTAATCGACTGCCCGCCGGGTATTGGTAGCGTTAGCGAGGGGTGAACCCATGATGATTTCAACTGAAAGCCTCAAATCTCTGGAACAATCGGTCACAATGAGCAGTCGTGAACTGGCTCAGATGACCGGTATTACACACGGAGAAGTGAAGCGGTTAATCAAAAGTCTGGAGACGGCTCAGCGTCTCTCCCAGCCGCTCAGCGTGAATGAGTATGAGCGGGAAGGGGAAGTGCGTCAGGAGTACCGTCTGTGCAAGCGTGACTCGCTGCTGGCCGTGGCACGCCTGTCGCCAGGCTTCACTGCAGAAGTGCTGGATCGCTGGCAGGATCGCGAGAAGACGACCCATCTGCCTGACTTTACCAATCCTGCTGAAGCCGCTCGCGCCTGGGCTGAACAGTTTGAACAGCGTCAGGCGGCGGAGCAGCAGCTGGCTCTCTCGGCACCCAAGGCGGCTTTCTTTGATAACTTCGTTGAGGTTGATGACTCGCTGGGTTTTCGGCAGCTCTGCAAAATGCTGAAAGTGAAAGAACCGGAGTTTCGCCAGTTTCTGCTGGAGCGCAACATTATGTATCGCGCAAAAGGCACCCTGACGCCGCAGCACTATCATATGCAGGCCGGCTACTTTACGCTGCATACCGGCACGGGCGAAAATCAGCACGCTTTCTCTCAGGCACGTTTTACGTCTAAAGGGGTGAAATGGGTCGCCAGTCTGTGGGCAGGGCATCTCTCTGCTCAGCCAAAAGGCGCAGCCGCGTAACCGTTCCTGTGATCTTGCGGGCTGGCGCGGATGTGTAAGTGCTGGCAGATGTGCCTGTAAAAGTGCAGATATAAAAAAAGGCCGCAACAGAGTGCGGCCTTTTTGGATCGTTAATGATCGATTATCAGGCGAATTACCAGCCTTTAATCGCATCACCCTTGTAAACTTCTTCGGCTTTGGCCGCCACCGCCGGTGACTGCAGCGCTGACTTCAGCTTCTGAATTTTATCGCTGTCTTTATTATCTTCTCGTGAAACCAGCGCATTGACGTAAGGCGATGAGGCACTTTCCATAAATAAGCCATCGCGGTGCGCTGATAATCCAGCCTGAGCCGAGAAATTAGTATTAATGATCGACAGGGTCACGTTGGGATCGTCTAATGTGCGGGTCAGCTGTGGGGTGTCCACTTCAACCAGCTTCAGATTTTTTGGATTTTCGATGATATCCAGTGAGGTCGGTAAATAACCCACATCCGGTTTAAGTTTAATCAGACCCTGCGCCTGCAGCAGCAGCAGGCTGCGTCCCAGCGTGGTGGCTTCGTTAGAGATGGTGATAGTGGCACCATTCTGCAGCTCACTGATGTTCTTGATTTTGTGCGAATAGGCAGCAATCGGGAAGACGAACGTTTTACCCACTACCGCAAACTTATAGCCGCGCTCTTTAGACTGTGATTCCAGATAAGGCAGGCTCTGGAAGGCGTTGGCATCAACTTCTTTGTTATTCAGCGCTTCATTTGGCAGCACATAGTCATTGAAGTTAAGCACTTCGACATCCAGCTTGTATTTATCTTTCGCCACCTGCTTTACCACCTGCCAGATTGCTTCATCAGGCCCGGTATTGATTGCTACTTTAACTTTGTTATCGTCATCTTTTGAGCAGGCGGATAATAGTAGAACAGAACTGGCGAGTAATGCCGTAAACAGACCTTTCATTATCAGAAATCCCTCAGGTGGTTGATGGCTTCAAAGATAATACAGAACTCACAGGTTGCGTACTGACTGAGGAATATATCTTATAACCACAACGCAAATATTGAACATTAATTAATCAGCAATTCAGCCAGTCCGCTAATGGCCGGTTTTCATCCTTTTGTTCGCTGGCGGAAAATTCCTGTTAACAGGCTTATTAAAACGCTTATTAAAACGCAGGCGGGCATCAACACAGTTTTCTTCTAAGCTTACTTATCGGTCACTACTGGCATTCTATTGATTATTAACAGGGATTAACCATGTCGAAGCAAGATAACGGGATTAACGCGGTTGAAGTAATGCGCAGCAGCCAGGCCTGGAACGGTGACGTTCTTGAGGCCTATCCCACCGGCGAACCTGAGCTGACCGTTATGCGGCTCTCGCTACCTGCCCATACGTCATTGCCCTGGCATACCCATCCAATGCCGAATGCGGCGTTTATTCTTTCCGGCACCCTGATTGTTGAGGATAAAGAGAGCGGCGAACAGCGCACCTTCCATGCGGGTGAAGCCCTCAATGAG
The DNA here is from genome assembly GCF_059730815.1 of Pantoea sp. X-Soil-ISGK-285. Classification (NCBI taxonomy): domain Bacteria; kingdom Pseudomonadati; phylum Pseudomonadota; class Gammaproteobacteria; order Enterobacterales; family Erwiniaceae; genus Pantoea; species Pantoea sp. X-Soil-ISGK-285. Next base: position 212,571 of record NZ_AP035939.1, read on the forward strand.
ACGGTCAACAGCGCGCATCGCGGTTACACCCTGGATGAGCCAGCCGAACTGGTGATTACTTATGCCGGTGTAAAGGGGCAGGAACTGACCGAGCCACTGCCGGGCGAGCCGGAGGAGTTTTAAACGCACTTACTTCATGACGCACCACGGTAGTGTCGCCCGCTGCCGTTTAAAAACCCTGCTCAGACTTGATTCGGATCAGTAAAGGGTGCGCCTGCACAGACCAGGATTAAACGCTCTCTGCTTCATCCACACCAATTAAAAAGGAATTTTCATGGATAAGAATGTTGCTCTGCTGCTTGCCCCAGGCTTTGAAGAAGCTGAGGCTATTATCACTCTCGACATCCTCTCACGCCTGGGCGTTCAGGTTACAACCCTGGCCTGTCAGCCCTATCGCGAAGTGAACAGTTATCATCATGTGAAGGTTGTCGCCGATGAGCTGCTGGAGGCGAATCGGGACAGGCTGTTTGATGCGGTGATTGTGCCGGGTGGTCCTGACGGCAGCAAAAATCTGGCGGCAAATGCGGCAGTGATAGATTTTATTCGCCGCCATGATGAGGCGGGCCGCCTGGTCTGCCCAATCTGCTCCGCAGCGGCCAGAGTACTGGCGCCACAGGGTCTTTTAAGGGGGCGTCGCTATGTCAGTTCTGGTACGTCATCAGAAGGTGTTACCGATGGCGTTTACGTTAATGCCTCGGTAGTGAAAGATGGCAATTTGCTGAGTGGACAGGATCTGGGCGCGGCGTTTGATTTCGCCTTCGCGATCGCTTTTATCCTGACTGGCGACGCTGATAGTGCTACCGAGCAGGCTGAACATATCAGTCACAAGCTTAAGGTGGATTTCGCTAAGCTTTAATGAGCTGTGTTTCGCGCCCTTAAAGCGACATGCTGACAGGGCGCAAAGTCATCCGCGACAGAAAAGGCATTTACCCCCCGCCAAACCCCGCTTCCAGCAGTACCTTTTTTGCCTGCTCCGATTCTAAAAAATCCGCCAGTCGACGCGCCTCGGGTGTAATGACTGCACAGGCGTAGCGCGCAACAAGATTGAAAGCCGCAGGGATATCAACAACTGTCAGCCCGGCAATCTGACTCAGGGCCGCCCGATGGCTGGCATAACCGATAAAAAGATCCGCCTGATCCTCCAGGATAATCCATTCTGCCGCCAGCCTGCCTGCGGGAATGGGTGCAGAGTCGCGCCCACCCACCAGTGCCTTTGCGCGCTGGCGCACCGCTTCACCGGCTTTACCCATCCGGGTGAAAAGGGCCTGCGCATAGTCGCCAGAGGGATCGGCTGTGGGTGTAGAGATTGCGATCCGCAGTGTGTCGCGGGTCAGTAGCTGATACCAGTCGTCTCCCGCCTGTAGCCGATCGCTGCGAACCGTGATGCAGAGTTTATTAGTCGTGAACGGTATGACTGCCAGCGCTCGCCCAGCGTTCAGCAATTTTTGCGGATGCTCCTCACTGGCTGAAGCAAAGAGATCGCAGGGCTCACCGGCTTCAATCCGTTCGCGAAGCAGACCGGCGGGGCCAAACCGGGTTTCAACTGGCTCAGGAAAGTACGCCATCAGCGCGGGCCAGACGGCTTTCAGGCTGCCCGCCGCCAGTACGCTTATCACTCTGTTCCCTGATAAGCGGTGCGATAGAAGCGCTGATACCACTTATTGGCCAGCTTATTCATGTCCACATCCTGAAATTTCTGCGGATAGAGTTTTTTCGCCATCCACAATTCGCCAATCCCCATCGCTTCCGGCATTGGATAACCCCATGCTTTGGCGTAGTCCGGCATCAGCCAGACACGATGATTTTTTACCGCGTCGATAGTCTGCCACTGTGGTGAACTGTTGATTTCATTCACGACGGAGGGATAACGGTCCTGCACAAAAATCACCTGTGGATCCCAGGCGATGACCTGCTCCATCGACACGGTTTTGAATCCCTTTACGGTCGCTGCGGCGACATTGACCGCGCCCGCATGCAGCATCATCAGGCCGGTATATTTTCCTGAGCCGTAGGTGGTCAGTTCCGGGTTCGCCATATAGGCGCGAATGCGTTTTTCCGCCGGAACATCCTTCAGGCGGTCGCTGACGATTTTGCGGCCCTCATCGGTGGCCGTAATCAGGGCTTTTGCTTCTGCCGGTTTATTGACGATTTCGCCGATAAGCGTAATCCCTTCACGCAGTCCTTTGTCATAGGCCATTTCCTCGTCGCGGATAGACGGGTTCATTTTTGCCTTTTCACCCGGCTCGTCATGACGCAGTGAGATAGCCACCACCGGAATGCCCAGCGCGGTAATGCTGTCGATCATCTCATGCGGCGCATAGTTGGTCACAAATACCACCTGCGGATGCAGCGCCACCAGTTTTTCGGGATCAACATGCGTCAGATCCCCCAGTGTCGCTTTCTGGTTCAGCTCAGGAGCCAGGCGGGCATAGCTGTCGCCAAGTTGCTGCTTCCAGTTCGCCATCACACCGACGATTTTATCGGTCGCGTTCATCTGCACCAGCAGGTTCAGCGTCTGATGCTGAAGCACCACAATACGATCAACACGATCAGGAATCGTGACCTGGCGGCCTGTCTGATCGGTTATCTGGCGCGATGCCTGGGAAGAGAGCGGAAGGAGTATCAGTAAACCGAGTGTGCATGCCTGCCAGAAGCGCTTCATTAACTATCCTCAAATACGTTATGCATTGGATTATATAACGATAAGTGACAGGCGTCACGGTCCGGGTCTGCATTCCGGCATAGATGTGAGTACGAAAAGAGACTGACTGAGGGTTCTGATATCTCTTGCCTGCCCGGCACTGATAATGTGCAACGCCCGTTACTGACTCACCATCCCGGTGCCTTCTGGATTCCGCTCTCTCTATTTCTCTGATTTTACGTAAGTTAATTTCTGGCACGCCATTTGCTGAAGTCTGAACAGTAAGCAGCGTTCGACACAATTGATAGCAAATAGCTGGCTAGGGTTCCGGTTCACGCAGGTGAATGTCTGGTCCGAGAGCTGGCGACCTCTGTGAGGTTACACGGCGGGACAAAAGCCCGGGAGACAGCGGCACCAAATGGTGTCTTGCGCTGCTCCCGTTTTTTTGTGCCAACCAGAGGTCAACCATGAAGAAATCACCCCTCCTGACGCTTATTCTGTCGCTGACGCTGCTGGTCAGCGCGCCATCTTTCGCCGCGGTCAAAAAAGAGTTCAATATCTGCTGGACCATCTATGCGGGCTGGATGCCCTGGGGCACCATCAGCAACGAGAAAATCATCGATAAATGGGCCAGCAAATACGGCATCAAAATTCATATCACCCAGCTCAATGACTATATCGAGTCGATCAACCAGTACACCGCGGGTCAGTTCGACGGCTGCACCATGACCAACATGGATGCGCTGACCATACCTGCGGCGGGCGGCATTGATTCCACAGCGCTGATCACCGGCAGCTTCTCCGATGGCAATGATGGTGTGGTGCTGAAAGGCGCAAATAAAAAACTCAGCGACCTGAAAGGGATGTCAGTCTATCTTCCTGCGCTGTCGGTTTCGCACTACCTGCTGGTTCGCGGTCTGGAGAAGGCCGGTTTACAGGAAAAAGACGTTAAGGTCGTGAACACCTCCGATGCCGATATCGTCTCCGCCTTTGGTACCAGCGGCGTGCAGGCGGCGGTTGCCTGGAATCCACAGCTTTCAGTGATCAAGAAAACCCCGCAAACCACAGAGGTGTTCAGCTCTTCGGCCGTACCGGGCGAACTGATTGACATGATGGTGGTGAATACAGAGACCCTGAAAGATAACCCCGCGCTGGGTAAGGCACTGACCGGTGCCTGGTTTGAGATGATGGCGAAAATGCAGGCCGGTGATGCGCAGGCGCTTAGCGCGATGGCTGCCGATTCCGGTACTGACCTCGCCGGATACAAGGCGCAGCTGAAAACCACCCACCTGTTCTGGACTCCAGCCGAAACCCAGACATTTGTTTCTTCCCCCGATCTGGCGAAAACCATGCAGCGTGTCGCCGCGTTCTCCTTTGATAAGGGATTACTGGGCGAGGGTGCACAAAGCGCTGACTTCATCGGCATGAGCTTCCCTGGCAACATCACCGTCGGTGATACAGCGAACATCAAACTGCGCTTTGACGACAGCTATCTGAAGATGGCCGCTGCGGGCAAGCTGTAATCACCGATCTCAGGAGTATTTGCCATGCGCCACATCAACCGCTATCCCCGGCAGGGAATGCGCCTGACGCTGATGCTATTACCTTTTGTGCTGCTGATCGCCGTCTGGTTTATCAGTTCGGCGGTGCGTCTTGAAGCCAACCCACACGACAAACTGCTGCCCGGCCTGTCACAGATGATCGCCGCTATTGATCGGATGGCCTTCACGCCGGACAAGCGCAGCGGTGAATATCTGCTGTGGGCGGATACGTGGATTAGCTTAAGCCGTCTGCTGACCGGCCTGGCGATCTCTTCACTGATTGGTCTCTGCATCGGTGTTGCTGCGGGCGTCTTCCCGATGAGTCGCGCGGCGCTGTCACCCTTTATGACCGTGGTGTCAATGATCCCGCCGCTGGCGCTCCTGCCGATGCTGTTTATCGTCTTCGGGCTGGATGAGCTGTCAAAAGTGATGCTGATTGTTATCGGGATTACGCCGATGCTGGCGCGCGACCTTGAACATCGGGCGCGGGAAATCCCCGCAGAACTGTTTATCAAAGCACAAACTCTGGGGGCGAACAGCTGGACGGTGGTGCTGCGGGTTGTGCTGCCGCAGCTCTTGTCGCGGCTGATCACCTCGCTGCGCCTGTTGCTGGGATCCGCATGGCTCTTTCTGATCTCCGCCGAGGCGATTTCCGCAACCGCCGGACTGGGCTATCGCATTTTCCTGGTTCGTCGCTATATGGCGATGGATGTGATCATTCCCTATGTCATCTGGATCACGCTGCTGGCGTGGCTGATGGATCTCGCGCTGCGTCAATTGCACAAAGCCTGTTTCCCCTGGGCGGAAGGAGGCCGGGAATGAGTTTTATCGATATCAAAAATATCTGGCAGGAGTATGGCGACCACGTGGTGCTGGAACGCATCAATCTGCAGGTCAAAGAAGGTGAATTCTGCTCGCTGGTGGGGGCGTCCGGCTGTGGTAAGTCGACGTTTTTACGCCTGCTGCTGGGTCAGGAAAAGCCGACACGGGGAACAATCACGCTGGATGGCGAACAGCTGCGCGCGGAACCCGATCGCAGCCGTGGCGTGGTGTTTCAGCGTTACTCCGTTTTCCCTCATCTCAACGTGCTGGATAACGTCGCCATTGGCCTCGAACTTCCGGCTTCACCGTTTACTGGCCGGCTGTTTGGCACCCGAAAACGCCATGCCCGTGAGCAGGCAAAACAGATGCTGGAGAAAGTCGGGCTGGGCCATTCGCTCGATAAATATCCGGCGCAGCTTTCGGGAGGGATGCAGCAGCGGCTGGCGATTGCGCAGGCTTTTGTGATGCAGCCGCGCGTACTGCTGCTGGATGAGCCCTTCGGCGCGCTGGACCCCGGCATCCGCAAAGATATGCATGCGCTGCTGCTCCAGCTCTGGAGCGAAACCCGCATGACGGTGTTTATGGTCACTCACGACCTTGCCGAAGGCTTCAATCTTGGCACCCGGCTGCTGGTTTTCGACAAAGTGCGCATCGATCCTCAGGCCCCCAATGCCTGGGGCGCGCGTATCACTTACGACATCCCGCTTAATGAAACGCGGCTGTCGCAGCTGACAACCCGCAACAAAAACAATATTTATCCCTTCAAGGAGACCGCTCAATGACCGCACTTTTTCATTCAGCTCCGAGCCTGCGCGAAGAGCAGCTGCCTGGCGGAGGGCACACCTCGCTGATTCTGCGCAAAGGGCAAATCCTGCGCCTGACCGACATCGAGGGCGGCGCGAACGTCAGCATGATGATGCTCAATCCCCACGAGAAAAGTGAACGCCTGAATCTGCCGGATACCCTGAAAGGCCAGCATACGGCTCGCCTGACCACCGGGCACTGTTTCTACTCCGACATGGGACGCGTACTGGCCGCGATCGTGGCGGATAGCTGCGGCTGGCACGACCCGTTTGGCGGCGTTCTCAACGCGGCGGAAACACACGATAAGTATGGAGCCGGACGCTATCAGGAGCTGCGCAACGGCTTCTACCGCAACGGCACCGATAATCTGCTGGTTGAGATGGGCAAATGGGATCTGGGCCTGGAAGATCTGCTGATGGTCGTCAACTTTTTCAGCAAGGTCACGGTTGATGAGGAGGGCCGCTTCCGGTTCAGCGCGGGCAACAGCCGCGCCGGCGATTTCACTGAACTGTTCGCACCCATGGACGTGCTGATGGTGCTGACCGCGCTGCCACATCCGCAGGATCCCGCCGCTGACTATCTCCCGCGACCGGTTCAGCTGAGCTGGTATCAGGCCGACGATATGCAGGCCGTCAGCGAAGCGATGGTCACGCGTGGTGAAAACCAGCGCGCGCTTCATAACACCCAACTTTTTGCCCTGTAAGGAGGCTGCGATGACCCTTATTAACTCTGATCGTCGTCCTGAAGATGCCGTCTATCGCCACGTGATCCCGGCAGGCGAGCCGTGGCTGTTCGAAGCGAAAAAAGGGCAGACGCTGCGCCTGCTCGACCTCGAAGGGAATCAGGCAATTGATACCCTGTTCTATAACAGCGATAACCCGCGGGAACGCTACGATCCTCAGCGCACGCTGCGTCGTCAGGGAAACGTCTATCTGACCACCGGCAGCGTGCTCTATTCGAATCTCGGCAATCCGCTGCTGACTATCGTCGCCGACACCTGCGGTCGTCACGATACCCTGGGCGGAGCCTGCTCGCAGGAGAGCAACACCGTGCGCTATGCCCAGGATAAGCGCTACATGCACAGCTGTCGGGATAACTTTCTCTGCGCCTGCATGCACGATGGCCGCCTTCACAAACGTGATATCGGTGCCAACATCAATTTTTTCATGAACGTTCCGGTCACGCCGGAAGGCGGTCTGACCTTTGAGGATGGGCTATCGGCACCAGGCAAATACGTTGAGCTGGTAGCCGAATGCAATGTGATGGTGCTGATCTCCAACTGCCCGCAGCTGAATAACCCCTGTAACGGCTGGAACCCGACGCCCGCCGAAGTGCTGGTGTGGAACTGAGTCAGCGTTGCCATGGCGACAAGCGGGACTGAGTTTCTCAGCCTTTTGCGTCAGACCTCTCAACACACGACCGGCGCACGCCTGTTACGTGCCGGTCAGCCCCGGGGACGGCCCCAGGGAATATCGAATTTTGCGGGACGACCCGCATCCCTGAGAGTTCGCTTATGTTTGATACCTTACTGATTGCTAATCGCGGTGCTATCGCCTGTCGCATCCTGCGCACGCTACGTGCCATGCAGGTGAAAGGGGTCGCCGTTTACTCCGAAGCCGATCTGAGCAGTTTACATATCCGCGAGGCGGATGTGGCGCTAAGTCTTGGCGAAGGCCCGGCCGCACAAACCTATCTGGTAACGGAAAAGATCATCGCCGCCGCGCAGCAGAGCGGGGCGAAAGCGATTCATCCTGGCTACGGTTTCCTTTCGGAAAACGCCGCCTTTGCTGAGGCGTGCGAGGCTGCTGGTCTGATTTTTGTCGGCCCCACACCGCAGCAGTTGCGGACTTTTGGCCTGAAACACACGGCCCGCGCGCTGGCGGAAGCCGAAGGGGTGCCGTTGCTGGAAGGCAGTGAACTGCTGGCGGATATCAGCGAAGCCCGCCGCGCCGCAGAGAGGGTCGGCTATCCGGTGATGCTCAAAAGCACCGCGGGCGGCGGTGGCATCGGTATGCGTGTCTGTCGTGATGCGAATGCGCTGTCAGAGGCGTTTGAAACGGTCCAGCGCCTCGGCCAGAACAACTTCAGCGATGCCGGGGTATTTCTCGAAAAATATATCGAACGCGCCCGACATCTTGAAGTGCAGATTTTCGGTGACGGCAAGGGCGAGGTAATCGCGCTGGGCGTACGCGACTGCTCGGTACAGCGGCGTAACCAGAAAGTGATCGAAGAGACGCCAGCGCCGAATCTGCCCGCAGGTATGGCGGAGGCTTTATGCGCGGCGGCTATCGCGCTGGGAAAAGCGGTGAACTATCGCAGCGCCGGAACGGTTGAGTTTGTCTATGACAGCGTGGCGCAGCAGTTCTATTTTCTTGAAGTGAATACCCGGCTGCAGGTTGAACATGGCGTCACGGAGCAGGTGTGGGGCGTTGACCTGGTGCAGTGGATGATTGAGCTGGCAGCAGGCGATCTTCCTCCGCTTCATGCGTTAGCCGCTGCGCTGAATCCTCAGGGCCATGCCGTGCAGGCGCGAATTTATGCGGAAGATCCGGGGCGGCAGTTCCAGCCTTCGCCAGGGCTGTTAACCCAGGTCCTCTTTCCGGCAGCCGACGGTAAAACCCTGCGTATTGACCGCTGGGTGGAAGCGGGGTGCGAAGTCCCGCCATTCTTCGACCCGATGCTGGCAAAAGTTATCACCTGGCGCCCCACTCGCGAGGAAGCCATCGCCACCCTGGCACAGGCGCTGGCGGAGACCCGTTTTTATGGCGTAGAAACCAATCGCCTCTATCTGTTGCAGATTCTGGCCTTCTCGCCCTTTACGGCTGGCGAACCCTGGACCCGCTGCCTGGAGCAGCTCGCCTATCAGGCGGCAACGGTTGAAGTGGTGAGTGCCGGAACCCAGACCAGCGTTCAGGACTATCCCGGACGTCTGGGATACTGGGCGGTAGGCGTGCCGCCGTCGGGGCCGATGGACGATCGCGCACTGCGTCTGGGCAACCGTCTGCTGGGCAATGAGGAGGGTGACGCCGCGCTGGAAATCACCCTGAATGGACCCACGCTGAAATTTAACACTGAGATTCAGGCGGTGATCTCTGGCGCGCCGCTCACTGTCACACTGGATGGCGTCGGACAGTCAATGAATTCTGTTTTTACCATTCCGGCCGGGGCAACGCTGAAGCTGGGCGCGATAAGTGGCGCGGGCGTCAGAAGTTATCTCTGTCTGAGCGGCGGCATTCAGGTGCCGGACTATTTAGGCAGCAAAAGCACCTTTACCCTTGGTCAGTTTGGCGGACATGCCGGACGGGCACTGCGTAGCGGTGACGTGCTGCATCTCGCTCCGCGTTCTGCAAGCGCAACCGGAACGGAACTGCCCGTCGGACTGCAAACAGAGCTTGCCACGGTGCGCACGCTGCGCGTCATTTATGGTCCGCACGGTGCGCCTGAGTTTTTTGCGCCGGAGTATATCGAGACGTTTTTTACCACAGCATGGGAAGTGCATTTTAACTCCAGCCGCACCGGCGTTCGCCTGATCGGGCCAAAGCCAATCTGGACCCGCGATAGCGGTGGTGAAGCAGGGCTGCACCCCTCAAACATCCATGACAACCCGTACGCGATCGGCGCGGTCGATTTTACCGGTGATATGCCGGTGATTCTGGGGCCGGATGGCCCGAGCCTTGGCGGGTTCGTCTGCCCGGTGACGGTAATCGAGGCTGACCTCTGGCAACTGGGACAGCTCAAAGCCGGTGACAAAGTACAGTTTGTCGCGGTGGATATCCCCACCGCCCGCCGACTGGCAGAGGGCCGACGCACCGAGCTGACCACGCTCCAGCCACAGGAAACAGACTGGCAGCCTGCACCGCTGATTTCGCCCATCGTGATGACCTGCGGCGCAGCGGATAAACGCCTGGTGGCGCGCCTCTCTGGTGATAAGCATCTGCTGCTGGAGGCTGGCGAGCCGGAACTGGATCTGGTGTTACGTTTTCGCATTCATGCGTTGATGCAGGCGCTGGAAGCGCAATCCCGCAACGGCATTATTGATATCACGCCGGGGATCCGCTCGCTGCAAATCCACTTTCAGCCGGAGACGCTGACGCCCGACGTGCTGCTGATGTGGGTGCGCGGTGAGTGGGAGAGGGTCTGCATGAGTGATGACCTTCAGGTTCCCACACGCGTGGTGCATCTGCCGCTCTCCTGGGACGATCCGGCCTGTCAGAAGGCCATCGAAAAATATATGACCACCGTGCGGCAGGATGCGCCGTGGTGCCCGAGTAATCTTGAATTTATCCGCCGTATAAACGATCTGCCAGATGAGCAGGCTGTCTGGAACACGGTCTTTGAAGCCAGCTATCTGGTGATGGGGCTGGGCGATGTCTACCTCGGCGCGCCGGTCGCCACGCCGCTGGATCCCCGTCATCGGCTGGTGACGACAAAATATAACCCGGCCCGCACCTGGACGGCGGAAAACTCGGTTGGCATCGGCGGTGCCTATCTGTGTGTGTATGGCATGGAGGGGCCAGGCGGCTATCAGTTTGTCGGCCGCACGCTGCAGATGTGGAACCGATATCATGAAGTCGCCGATTTTGGCGGTAAACCCTGGCTGCTGCGCTTTTTCGATCAGATCCGTTTTTATCCGGTCCCGGCCAGTGAGCTGTTGCAGATTCGCCGCGATTTTCCCCTCGGTCGCTATCCGCTGCGCATCGAGCACAGCACGCTGCGGCTGGCGGAATATCAGGATTTCCTCGCCCGTGAAGCGGAGAGTATCGGTCTGTTTCGCGATCACCAGCAAGCCGCGTTCAATGCGGAACGTGACCGCTGGATCGCCAGCGGACAGGCCCATTTTGACAGCCAGGAAAGTGTGGCCGATGAAGGTGGCGACGCGCCGCTGCAGCCAGGCGAGCAGGGGGTTGAAAGCCCGGTTTCCGGCAATTTATGGCAGGTGCAGGCGACGGCGGGCAGCCGGGTGCGGGAAGGCGATATCCTGGTGGTGCTGGAGTCGATGAAGATGGAGATCCCGCTTCTGGCGCCGTGCGACGGTATTGTTCAGCAGGTCAGCGTGCAGCCAGGCAGCGCTGTACGTGCAGGGCAACGCGTGGCGGTGATTGTTGAGGATAATGCGGAAGGATGATGACACCTGATCACGTAGTGACGCAGTGATAATCTGACCCTGTGCCCACTGATGGTTCCAGACTGGCGGGCGCAGGCGAGTCCGATCACGGCGACGGGCTATTCGCCGCTCGCGCCCAGTTGGCTTAACCAGCTAATCATCGCCTCACTGCCTGGCTGGCTCAGGGTGCGTTGCGGCCAGACAAGGTAATAGGGTTTGCTCAGCGGCAGGCAAAGATCATCCACTACCACCAGATCGCCCCGTGCCAGTTCCGCCGCGATAAGGCGTCGCTGCCCCAGCAACACACCAGCTCCCGCGACGGCCGCATCAATCGCCAGCGAGGTCAGATTAAAGCTGAACGCGGGCTGCGGCAGAGGTTCGTCCATGCCTTTAGCCTGAAACCAGCTTCGCCAGTCCGGCAGAAAACGGCCTTCATTACCCCAGTCGAGGTGGATCAGCGGCGCCTGGCTTAAGATCGTTTCCGGCGTAAAGCGATGTAACAGAGCAGGACTGGCCACCGGCAGCACGTCATCATGAAACAACTTCAGCTTATCTGACTGCGGGTAACGATCCTCACCAAAGCAGATCACAAAATCGGCGGGCATCGCGGTGAAATCGACCTGAGAATGCGTACCGTGTAACGAGAGATCGATATTCGGGCAATGGTCGCGCCAGCTCGCCAACTGGGGCAACAGCCATTTGGACGCCAGCGCCGGCAATGTGTAAACCGTGAGTTTTGGCGCGCTTGCCGCATGGCGGATGTTTTGCTGACCGAGATGCAGAATATCAAACGCCTCAGTGACATAGCGCAGATACTCTTTGCCGGTTTCGGTCAGCATCACGCCGCTCTGCGTACGTAAAAACAGGGCGCTGCCGAGTTGCTCCTCCAGCTGGCGAATCTGCTGACTGACTGCCGCGGGGGTTAAGGCCAGTTGAGCGGCCGCTTTTGCCAGGCTGCCCAGTTCGGCAGCCACTTTAAATGACTGTATGACGCTGATCTTTGGCAACCTTGGCAATTGGGCAGGCATTAACTCTTCCTTATCAGGGCATTAAGTTTTTATCGTTACGCCGCGTTGCAGGCGACCGGTAGAGTAACATCACACCTGCTCATCATGAGAATTGTTGCTATGTCTGGTTCCCTTGTCCGTCTCGATCTTCATCCACTGGCCGATCATGGCTGGCGTCAACGTTGTCGTGAACAGTTAAACCAGTCCGGCGCGCTGGTACTGCGTCAATTTTTAAAACCACACGCTTTAGTGGCGATCATCGAAGAGGGCAATGCACAACGTCACCAGGCTTATCACACCCGCAGCAAGCACAATGTCTATCTGATGAAACCTGATGACGCTTTCAGTGCTGAGCATCCGCGTAACAGGGATGTGATCAGCACCAAAGGCTGTATTACGGATGACGTTATCGCTGCCGACTCGCCGCTGCGTCAGCTTTATAATGATGAGTTGTTCAAACATTTCCTGTGCGATGTACTGGGTGAAAAAGCGCTCTATCCCTATGCTGACCCGCTTTCCTCGATCAATCTGCACTATGCATCACACGGCCAGGAGCTGGGCTGGCACTTCGACAACTCCTCATTTGCCATCACCTTACTGGTGCAGAAACCGCTGGCGGGCGGCGTGTTTCAGTATGTGAAAGATCTGCGGGATGCCGATGCCGGTGAGATGAACTTTGCCGGTGTCGACGCAGTGCTGGAAGAACGCCAGACCGTTGACGCGCTGGAGATAGATGCCGGAGATCTGGTGCTGTTTCGCGGCCGTAATTCCCTGCACCGTGTGACCCCAACTGAAGGCGAGGTCACCCGTATGCTGGCCGTGCTGGCTTACAATACGCAGCCGGATATTGCGTTGTCAGAAACCGCGCGTATGACCTTTTACGGCAGACTATGACATCATGGCGTGTCTGCAAGGGCACGCCAGCCGCGCAGAAAGATTTGCTGCGTGCGGAAAGCCACCAATGCACGCCAGTCCGCATCTTCTGGCCAGAACCCCTCGACCAGTTGTTGCTTTATCACCTGGCCGCCCGCACTGGCAGGGTCGCCATAGAGGTGCAGCCAGTGATCTTCACGCACCCGCTGATGCATATCCTGACCCTCGTAAGTCCCGCATTCCACCACCAGAGGCAAAATCCGGGTGTCAGCCAGTGACGTCAGCAGATAGTGCGACAGATAGCCGGTTGCCGTTGCTGTGATTCCAGTTACACTGTCACGTCCGGCACCAGTAAACAATAAGGTCAGCCACTCACCGTAAATGACTTTGCCCCAGTCATGCGCCGGATAACGCTGCTCCGCAATAGAGAGCAGCATCGGATGCCCCCATGCGCCAGCCCCGGTATGAAGGTCAAAGCTGATGATAGTTTTCGCTACAGAGAGATGCTGGTCAACGATCGCCGCCATCGTAAGGTGTGACCAGCAGGGCTTCTCACCGCCGAAAAAAAAGCCGTCAGCAAAACTATACTGTCCGGCTTCTGTGACACGTTTAACCGCCTGCCAGCCTGCGCCCTCGAGTGCGTCGGCCAGTTGCCGATCGGCGCTTGCACGGTCGCCATGATAAATACCGTGCCACTGTGCATAATTCGGGTTAGCAGGAGGTGGCTGACTGAAATCGATAAAGTTACGGTTCAGATCAATATTGTCTTCGTTCACGCGCCGTAAATGCGCCGCGCCCCATGGATTGAGCAGATGAATCAGCAACAGCGCGGTATCAGCGGGCAACGCTTTTTCATCCAGGGTCTCGAGCCAGGCTATCTGGCAATCGGAACCATAATAGCCTTCAACGCCGTGAGTGCCGGAAACGACCAGCATCAGACGTGATGCGCTGGCCGGTCCTATCCGTGCCACGTCTGTATACAGAGCTTCTCCCAGAGGACCAGGCAGAGGATGCGGATAAGAGGTCGTCTCAGCACCTTTGCTCTGCGCCGCTGCCATAAAGCGCGCGCGCTGAACGTGGTATTCGGGCAATGCCATAGTCTTCATATTCCTGCGATTCTTCACGTTGAGCGGCTCAGGGATAAACATTGAATTTAAAATATTTTTTGGTGAGCTGGTCATAAGTCCCGTTTTTATGCATCTCCGCCAGTGCCGCGTTAATCATCTTCAGGTTTGCCTCATCTCCTTTGCGTAGCGCGATACCCACGCCATCACCAAAAATCACTTTATCCACCAGGGTCCCTTTGATGGCGTACGGCTTGCCTTCGGCTGAGGTCAGGAATCCCTGTTCAGCAGAGACCGCATTGGCCAGGCTGCCATCAAGACGCCCGGCGACCAGATCCGGATAAACTTCCATCTGGTTAGGATAGGAGATGACTTTAACGCCCTCCGGCTCCCATTTGGTTTTGGCATAGGTTTCCTGGATGGTGCCCTGTGCCACACCGATCGTCTTACCGCGCAATGAGGCAACATCGGTCGTCAGCGTGCTGGCAGCCGGTGCCAGTAAAGCACTGGGCGTGTTGTACAACATATTGCTGAAAGCCACCTGCTGACGACGCTTATCGGTCATCGACATCGCTGACAGGATGGCATCAAATTTCTTCGCCTGAAGGGCAGGGATGCTGCTATCAAAACCCATTTGCACCCACTGGCACTTCACCTTTGCCTGAACGCAGATGGCATTGCCCAGATCAACATCAAAGCCCTGCAATGATCCATCAGCCGCCTTGAATTCAAACGGTGGGAACGTAGGGTCAACGCCAAAGCGCAGGGTCTGCTGCGCCAGTGCCGCGTGACTAACTGTTGTGAGCGAAAACAGTAATGCGAGGGATAAGCTCTTTTTCATGTTTTAATTCCCGGATGCAAATGAATTTAAGCGCGACATTCAAATTTAATAACATGCGACCTGTTTTCCTGCCAGCGAATAAACCGCAATCATCCAGATTAAAATCTTATGTTATTAAGATACTGTGCAAATTATTTATACGGCGTTAATTTTTACTTAATAGTGTGCATCAAATGACTGAGCCACACCAGGGTGTGACGCAGGTTCGGGCCTGAAGCCGCAGGCGCTGGGGTTGGGATAACAAGATAAGCCCCAGCGCCAGTTTTACAGGTTATCGCGCAGCAGTGATTTATCAGGACAGTGAATTAAGTAATGCGCCTGCGTTAAACTGAATTGTCATTAGCCAGACAGTAAATATTTACCTTCCCGCGCTGCTTAAAATAAAGTTTATGGGATTTAAATCAGTTCAGATAAATTAACGATTAGCCCATCAGAATAATGTGATGGATGTGCTTATTTTCTACTGGAGAGCGCTAAACGTTCATGCAGGAAATCTATAAACGCGCGTACTTTTTCTGGCACATGACGAGTATTAGGGTAGAGCGCGTAAATTCCCTGACGGGGGAATTGATGATCGGGCAGTAGCCGTACTAATCCACCTTTATCAATCTCATCCTGTACCAGCCAGGCGGGCAGAATCGCCACGCCAGCACCGGCTAAAGCAAAAGCGAGCAAAGAAGAGGCACTGTCAGCCGTGATCATGGCAGGCTGAAATGCGCTCATCAGCACAGACTCGCCTTCGGGCGTGATCACCTGCCAGCTGAGTGGCGTCGATAAACGGCTATGCGCAATCCATTTTGCTGACGCGAGATGTGAAAGATCCCGGATAGACGCTTCATTCAGGCTGTTGAGATAACAAGGTGCAGCGACCGCCAGGATATCAAACTGATCGATAAGGCGGGCGCGATGACTGGAATCGGCAAGATGGCCAAGTCGTATCGCCACATCAAAGCGGCCGGCAATCAGGTCGTCATTTTTTGATGAAGAGACGTGATGTATGCGTAACTGCGGATGTTGGGCTGCAAAGTCAGCCAGGGCAGGGACGATAACACGCGCGCCATATTCCAGAGTGGTTGTGATCCGGAGTGTCCCGCTTAATCCAGCGTGATCACTTCTCACATCCTCTAATACGCTTTCCGCATCCTGAAGAAGCTGAAGGCAACGATGATAAAATCTTTCACCCGCATCCGTGGCTGAAACGCGTCTGGTACTCCTGATGAGGAGCGAGACACCCAGCTCCTCTTCGAGATGTTTAATATTGAAACTCACAACGGCTTTAGTTAACCCGAGTGTCTGAGCTGCACCTGTAAAACTGCCTGCCTCGACAACTGCGACAAAGATCCCCAGCCGTTGCATATTGATCATCGTGAACTCCGTTAACGACATCTCATTGTCAAAATATCTTTGACAGTGTAACAACAGAAAGTGAATTTATCCCGATAATTTAAGCACCTATACTGCGCGCCTTACGCTGATCTGTCTGGGAAAAAAATGAGCTATCGTGTGCGCGTAGCCAGTGTCTATTTGCTGGGATTTTTTATTGATCTGGTCAACATGTTTATCGCCAATGTTGCTTATCCAGAGATTGGCAGACATTTTGATGCCCCCGTTAGCCAGCTGGCATGGATCAGTAATGGCTACATCTTAGGCCTGACGCTGGTCATACCGCTCAGTAGCTGGCTGGTACGGCGCATGGGCGCAAAACGTCTGTTCATGCTCTCACTGCTTATTTTCATTGCGGGCACCTGTGGTGTGGGGGCATCAGCGTCAGTTTCTCAGCTCATCGCCTTCCGATGGATACAGGGCATCGGCGGCGGGCTGTTGATACCCATCGGTCAGACGATGACCTATGCGTTATACAGGAGCAATGAACGTGCGAAGTTATCGTCAGTCGTGATGTTAATTGCATTGCTGGCACCCGCCTTGTCGCCAGCTATTGGTGGAATAGTGGTTGAGAGCCTTAGCTGGCGCTGGGTTTTTCTTGTGAGCCTGCCGCTCGCGGTTGCGGCATTGCTGCTGGCGGGATGCTGGCTCAAAGCAGACAAACCTGCGAACTCATCTGAACCGCTGGACCTGGTGGGTTTAGTCAGTGGTTGTACCGCGCTCACGCTGATCCTTCTCGGACTGACTTACCTGGGCGATGCTGACAGGCTTTATCAGGGGGCGATGATGCTGCTTGCTGGCGTCATTACTCTGGCGGCCTATGTATGGGACGCACTTCGAAAAAGCCATCCACTCATTAACCTGCATCTGATAAAGGATCCGCTCTTACACACCGCAATGCTGATCTATCAGTTTATACCAGGCGTGTTCACCGGCGTCAGTATGATCACTATGCTATACCTGCAAAATCAATTAGGTATGCATGCCAGCATTGTCGGCGCGCTCATGCTGCCATGGTCTCTGGCTTCCTTTGCGGCAATTAGTCTGACAGGTAAGACGTTCAACCTCTGGGGACCACGCCCGCTATTTATCACCGGCTGTCTGTTTCAGGCGCTGGGTATTGGCCTGCTGGCGCTGACTGGCCAGACATCGGACACCTTAGTCTTTGTACTTGCTTTCGCCTTGATGGGATTTGGCGGCAGCCTGTGCAGCAGCACGGCCCAGAGTTCTGCTTTTATTCACATCACCGACAGCGAACTTGCTGATGCCAGCGCACTCTGGAATATCAATCGCCAGCTCAGTTTTTGTCTCGGCGTTACGCTGGTCAGCCTGCTGTTCAATCTGATTGCGAATAGCGGCATGCCTGAAGAACACGCTTATCACCTCTGTTTTGTTATAGCGGCACTCAGCGCTGTGATTCCGCTTCTGTGCTGTTTACGCATTTCAAATCAGAAGGTTATTTCTATGCTTAAAGGGGACCAAAAATGAACCGTTATTTTAAGGAAGTACTGGACGCCCACGAATTGATTCGCAACTGGCTGGGTAACAAAGAAGCACATGATGAGGTTTGTGAGGAACTTTTAGCGCGTTTTAGTCCTGCATATTCCATGGTGACACCGGGCGGTGCCTTACTGGATTTCACGACACTAAATGGGTTTTTCCGCACTCAGCGCGGTGCACGTCCAGGTTTAGCGATTGATATCTGCGACATGCAGATGGTTGCTGAGAGTGAAGGAAATGCCACTGTGGTATATAAGGAGTTGCAGCAGCTTCCGGCTCAGGAGGCCACGCTGCGGTTTTCTACGGTTGTGTTCGAGGTAAATGATGCTGGCAAGGTTTTGTGGCGACATCTGCACGAGACTTCGTTGCCGCAGTGATAGAGGCTGACGATTCGCAGTGTGTCAGGGCGCGAC
This sequence comes from Pantoea sp. X-Soil-ISGK-285, assembly GCF_059730815.1. Lineage (NCBI taxonomy): Bacteria > Pseudomonadati > Pseudomonadota > Gammaproteobacteria > Enterobacterales > Erwiniaceae > Pantoea > Pantoea sp. X-Soil-ISGK-285. The sequence continues at coordinate 230,564 of NZ_AP035939.1, forward strand.
GGGTTGAGAGCAACAGCGTGCAGGCTGAACCGCGTTTCTTAAACCAGCGATGATCGCCGCTGTCTATCCTGAACCGATCGCCGTGAGAGATACAGTGGTGGTGAGGCGACGGCTTTATTGATCGTGAAAATTCATCACCAGAGGCCGTCATACTCATACAAGGGGCTTCAGCAGGTTGTCTGAAGCGCCCGGATAAGGTTAGATTAGAGCTTTAGCCTCTATGTTACCGCCGCGCCTTAAGTGCGCATAATCTATCTTATGTTAAATAACATATCGCACATGTACTCAGGTAGCCTAAGTAATCTCAATTCACCCTCCTTCGGATTTTCACTTCAGACACAGGAGGATGTATCGCAACTAATCTGCAAGATTATTTATTGGATGATTACTACGGACGGCACGCTCTGACGTGTACGGGAGCACCCTGCTCAGCGAGAGCTTCCCGACGCCTCCTGTTCAGAGCACAGCGTGATAATATCCCGCGAACCATGTAGCAGCCTCTCTATACGGACTTCGGTGTCCAGCACCCTGAACACGATGAGATAGCGCCCGTAAGTACAACTTCTGACGCTCTGTCCCAGTTCCGGTCTTTCTTTGTAGATAACCGGCGACTCGGCTATCAGCAAGCATTGCTGGTATAGTTCTTCCGTAAAGCTCACCGCGCGCACCGGGTTATCCTGCGCGATATAATCACCGATGGCCTCCATATCCTGTTCTGCCAGAGGCGAAATACCCAGTTTCATTACGCTTTACCACCTTCGGCCTGCCGCCGATATTTTTGCGACAGGCGACCAAATACCTCTTCCGCGTTTTTGCTTTCGCCGCTGTTTATACCTGCGCTGACCGCTGTTTGCAGAGCATCAAGTTTCATCTGCTGCTCCCGTTCTTCCAGTGCCCTGAGGCCCGCACGGATCACTTCACTGGTGTTGTTATATCGCCCGCTTTCAATCTGTTCGCGGATGAACGCTTCGAAATAAGGACTGAGTGCTACGCTGGTTGGCATGATTCCTCTCCCGCTGAATTACTATCAGTTATTAACTGTTAGTATTTCAGAGTTACTCTTCTCTATCAACTTTCGGCTTAACACCCTTCCACAGGTTTGCCAGATGTTTACCTGCGTGTAACTTTGCGTTGACCAACCTCGCGACCTTATAGCATCGCCAGTATCCTGCGCAGATCTTTGCCTCTTTCCCGCATTTGTGTTGTCATCCCGTGACGGAACGCTGACCTGTAAACTAAAAACCCCAACAATTTAGCTGGGGTTATGATGGGTCGTTACTCTTTCGCTATTGGCGTCTCGCTCACATCAATCTTCGTTTCACCCTGAATGCCCTTAATGCGTTTCTCAACGTCATTAACCTGCTCGCTGCTGTGCAGCAAGGTGTAAGTCAGATCAAATGCCGTACTGGCACCCGGTTGCAGTTGCTTCACGCGTTTTTGTTCACGTTCAATGGTGACCGGATAGGCGTAACTGGTACCAGGTTCGATACCGGTCACGTAGCCCTGTTTCAGGGTGTCGGTATTTTTCCATAAGGTCAGCATCGGGAGTTGACGTGTATCGAACTGAATGGATGCGCCGCTGTTGCCCGCTTTATTTATCACCGCAGCAATGGTCTGATGATTGCTGTCTGAAAGCGGCTTGATGTTGAACACCATCTCATCGAAGTCTTTGGTCGGACCTTTATAGGTCTGCCACTCTTTTAACCCGGCTTTCGCGTAGTCGTTGAACGGGCTGATGCCGGACATCGGCGCCAGGAAGCGTGCGCCCTCTTCCAGAATCGGTTTGCCGAAATTGCTGTGATAGATGATCTGGTAATCGTGCGGATAGTCGGCGTGGTTGGTTAACACATCATGCAGGCTGAAACTGTTGCTGCCTGGCACATAACGCAGCTCGGTCATGGTCTGCAAATCAGCTTTCTTAAAGGTGCTCTCTTTAATCAGGCCGCGAATACGGATTTCGTGTGGTGCCGCATCGGCCACTTCAACTTCCAGCTGAGAAACCGGCGTATTCCCCGCTTTACCGTGCAGCGTATAGATTCGGCCTTCATCGGTGACCGGATGACCCGTCCATTCGTAGCCGCAGCGCACCATCATCTCGTTGAAACCGTCCAGCCAACCCAGACCGTTGCGGCTCTCAAGGTTGATGTAGGCAGGATTGACGACCTCTTTAACCGGTGAATCCCAGCCCATGCGGGTGCCAAAGCCTTCAACACGCAGTAAGTTCATGCCACGTGTCGGGCTTAGCGTAATCGTCAGGCCATCCTCGCTGCGGATCGTCAGTATTTTACTGCCTTCCTGCTTGCCGCCATGCAGGACTTTCTGTTCGATGCTGAACGGTTTGCCCTGAGACTTCAGCTCACTGCTGGAAATCTTCCAGTTTCCCTGCTCGGTGCCCTGTTCAGCACTCGTCAGCACCCAGGTTTTCGCCGCTGCAGAGCCTGAAACCAGCACTGCCAGTACCGTTAACGCCAGTTTAATTTTCATCCTTCACCCCATTGGCTGAATCGTTTTTTCATTCCGTAAGGGAAATTTACTTAATGGGACTGAAGATAAACGTGATGATGCTCACCTGTTGGGAAAAGGCTGCGACTCAGACCTATTATTGTGGGCCAAATCACAGTGATTACAGGCCAGAGAGGAATAACTACAGCGGATCAGGTGAAATTTGCTGACATTAGCTTTATTCGATTCAGCTCAAAAAGAGGGATCTGATAAAAGATGGCGGATGAAGCGCTATTTAAAAAATAATTTAAAAAAAATCTTCAAACGCGCAACTTATTCCATTTTTAAACGAACCTGTTATCAGGGACGTCAGACAACTCCGTCTGTTCGTCAATGGAGAGAGTAAAGCCAATGAAAAACACCCTGAAAAACCTGGCCGTCGCTACGCTGCTGGCACTGAGTGTTCCGGCAACATCTGCTTTTGCAGCGTTACAGGTCGGTGAAAAAGCGCCGGACTTTAAACTGGAAGCCGCGCTTGCCGGTAAATCGACCACCTTCTCATTGCAACAGGCGCTGCAGAAAGGCCCGGTTGTCCTCTACTTCTTCCCTGCTGCTTTCAGTGCAGGCTGTACGCTGGAAGCACACGATTTTGCTGAAGCGACCGATGAATTTAAAAAGCAGGGTGCGACCGTCATTGGCGTGACCGCGGGCAATACCGATCAGATTGCGAAATTCTCGCAGCTTGAATGCCGTGACAAATTTACCGTCGCAGCCGATCCCGGTGCCAAAGTGGCGGCAGAATATAAGAGCACTATGGAGATGAAAGGTCAGAAGCTTTCAGACCGTACCTCTTACGTGATTGCGCCCGATGGCAAAATCCTGCTGAGCTTCACCGATAAAAATCCTGATACGCATATCCAGAAAGCGATGGATGCCGTTAAAAAATACCGTCAGGCCAATCCGGCATAACTTAATCTTCAGAGCAGGTACATCATGCTGACTGCGATTGCAGCCGCCTTCCTGGGCGGCATTATTCTGAACCTCATGCCCTGCGTGTTTCCGGTGATCTCACTGAAAGCACTGAGCCTGATCCGCCATCACGAATCACCTTCCCACGCCAGAGCCGAAGGACTGGCCTTTCTGCTGGGCGTAGTCGTGACGATGGTCGCTCTGACCGCAGTTCTGTTGCTGGCCAGGGCGGGCGGTGCATCGGTGGGCTGGGGATTCCAGCTGCAATCGCCGCTGGTCATCGCCGCGCTGATTCTGGTGATGCTTGGGTCGGCGCTGAACCTGCTCGGTCTGTTTGAAGTAGGATTATCGGTTCAGCGGGTTGGCGAAGTGGGAGGCGATCGCGGTGGTTTAGTCGGTTCAGCTCTGACTGGCGCGCTGGCCATCATTGTCGCAACTCCCTGCAGCGCGCCCTTTATGGCCAGCGCGGTAGGCTATGCGCTTACCCAGCCTCCACTGATCAGTCTGGTGATCTTTATTTCACTGGCGCTGGGCTTTGCTGCGCCCTTCACCCTCATCTCATTCTTCCCGGTGCTGGCGCGAATTTTGCCAAAACCGGGTGCATGGATGATCACGTTAAAGCAGGGGCTGGCGTTTCCCATGCTGGGCGCGGTGGGCTGGCTGATCTGGGTACTTGAACGTCAGGCGGGTTCGGCGGCGCTGGCTGCCATTCTGGCCTGCTGTTTACTGTTTAGTTTCGCTGCCTGGCTGTATGGCTTGGCGCAGAAACGCCGTATGATGGGACAGCGTCATTGGGTGCTGCATGTGGCGACCGCATTCTTCCTGGCGCTGGTCGTAGTGCCGTTACTGAACCTGAACAGGTTTGCCGAGGCTCCGGCTGAAACGGCAACCGCCTCACAGGCTGCCGCCGCTGTGGCGTGGTCGCCCCAGAACGTTGATGCCATCAAAAGTCAGGGCAAGCCAATACTGGTGAACTTTACCGCATCATGGTGTATTACCTGCCAGGTTAACGATCGTACTTCGCTTTCGACGCAGGCGGTAAAAGCGGCGATGGCGCGAACCAACACCATTTATATGGTCGCGGATTCCACCAAATACAATCCCGATGTTGAACAGGCACTGAGCGATTTCGGACGCGGTGGATTACCGCTCTATGTGGTCTATCCGGCTGACGGCGGTAAACCTGAGGTACTGCCGCAGGTGCTGACGCCTGGCATTGTGATTTCAGCGCTGGATCAGGCAACAGAAAAAGGAAATAAATCCTGAGATTACTGATGAAACGATTGCCTGGCGCGTGGTCAGGGCGCGGCGACAGCATGCTGAACTGCTGATGATCGATGCCAGAAACTGATCAACGCGCACAGCAGTGGCCAGCATTAATGGCCCGGGCGCAGGCGGGTGACAGAGCTGCCTATAACCAGTTACTGAAAGCGATGGTTCCGGCCATCCGGGCATTGGTATGCAAAAAAATCCGTGATGAGGGACTGGTTGAGGATGTCATTCAGGAGACATTGCTGGCGATTCATCGGGTGCGGCATACTTACGATCCGCAGCGTCCGATACTCCCCTGGGTTGCTGCCATCGCCTCTGCCCGGGCCATAGATGCGCTGCGCGATCGCGGCCGTCGCCAGGAAGTACAGGATGAGGAAGAGCTGCAACGGCAACCCGCTGCAAGTGCAGAGTCCTCAGCCGATACGGATATCCTCTCCGGTTATCTGGATAACCTTCCGCTGCGCCAGCGGGAGATCGTCGAATCCGTGCATCTGCGCGAGCAGAGCCTGGCGCAGGCAGCAGCTGAAACTAATCAGTCGCTCTCTGCGGTTAAATCTCTGTTGCATCGCGCAATGGTCAACCTTCGTAAATATGGACGGGGTCATCATGAGAAATCATGACCAGTTAATTAATCAGCTCAGCGCGTCTGCCCAGCCGGTGCAGCGCGTCTGGCCCACCGCCTGGCGCGTTGCGGGCTGGATTGCCCTTGCCCTGCCCTGTGGCGCGCTGACCAGCTGGGCATTTCACAGCCGTTTCACTGACTGGTCGCAGCCTGGCGCGTTTTTCGCGCTGGTTGCCCTGCTGCTGTCACTCATCATCGCGGGCAGCACGCTGGCGGCAGCCTTTACGCTGAGTATTGCAGGCAGAAAACCGATCAGCCTGCGCTGGCCGCTGCTGATGGCGATGATGTGGCTGGTTCTGAATCTGATCAATATGTCATCTTCAGCACCGCCATCGGGCGCGAACCGGTTGGGTGAAGGGATGCACTGCTATCTGTTTATGCTGTCGGCCAGTGTCCCGATGATGCTGATGTCCGTGTTCGCCCTGCAGCGCACCCGATCCCTCTATCCGGCGCGCAGTCTGGCGCTGAGCGGCTGCGGCAGTGCGTTTACCTCATCGATGCTGCTGTCGTTGTGCCATGATACCCATCTGCACGCCATCGATTTTTCTATGCATCTGGCTGCGGGCATCACCATCGTGGCGCTGACGGTGCTGGCAGGCCGCCGCTGGGTCAGGCTGGGAGAGTAATGGCACGCCGCTTCCGTTCCTCCTGAAGATGACTCCGCGCCCCGCTCAATCAAATTCTGTCAGGAGCGCGGATTGGGTAATTTTATGCATTCTCCCCCGCGCGGCTACGGCCCAGATCCAGGGTCAGAGAGACCGCACCGACGATCAGCATCAGCGCCATAATCAGTGAAAACGAGAAAGCAAGATGTGTGTAATGCGCCACGTAGCCAATCACGGCTGGCCCGCTCAGGACCCCCAGATAGCCCAGAGTAGTAATGGCAGGCACGGCGACCGCCTGCGGCATCACCGTCTGACGTCCGGCGGCGGAGAACATTACCGGTACGATATTGGCGCAGCCTGCGCCGACCAGGGTGTAGCCCAGCAACGCCAGCGGCCAGGAGTCGATAAATGTCACCATTGCCATGCCAGCCGCGGCAACCAGCGCGCCGCCCAGCACAACCGGTAAACGTCCCAGCGATGAGATAATCCGATCCCCGGTCAGACGCGCCACGGTCATCGCAATGGCAAAGCAGGTATAGCCCAGTCCGCCCAGTGATGCCGGAATGGCCCGGACGTCGGTCAGATAGACAGCACTCCAGTCCAGCACGGTGCCTTCGGTCAGGAAGACGGCAAAGCAGATGATGCCGATAATCAGTACGCTGCCGCGCGGAACAGCAAACACCGGGCCTTCAGCGGGGTTCGCGTAGGTCAGTAAGCCCGATGCGCTGACCAGCGTCATGATAATCACCGCCGCGACCGCCAGCAAACAGCCGGTCAGCACGGTAAATCCCATCGCCAGCAGCAGCGTCATAAAGCCCGCGCCGGCAATGCCGCCCACGCTATACATGCCGTGAAAGCCTGACATGACTGGCTTTTCCGCCTGCTTCTCCACCAGGATCGCCTGGATGTTCATGGCGCAGTCGGTTACTCCGATGCCGACGCCAAAAACCAGCAACGCCAGCGCCAGCAACAGCGGGTTGCTCAGCACCGATAGCCATGGCGTACTGATGATGACCAGCGCGACAGCGACCAGAATCACCCGGCGGCAGCCAAAGCGGCTGGTCAGCCAGCCCGTCACCGGCATCGCAATCAGCGCGCCGACGCCAAGACAAAGCAGCAAGGTGCCGAGTTGCGCCTCATTAACGCCGGTATTGCCGCGGGCGAAGGGCACAATCACCGCCCAGGTCGCGGTTATAAATCCGGCTATAAAAAAGATGATGCGTGTTGCCAGCGTGGAAGAGACGTTATTAGCCATTGCATTCCTTTCAGGGATGTCGGGGAGAGCTGACAGGACCGAGAGATCGCTATTGACTCCCTGCCCGGCAGTGAACGATTATGCTCACTATAGCTCGATTGTGAATATTTTGAGGTTTATATGCTCGATTATGCAGCTTTCCCGCAGCAGCGACAAGCGCTGATTCGTGAGATATTGCAGGACAAAGGACGGGTGGTCTGCGCTGACCTGGCACGGCAATTGGCTGTATCAGAGCACACTATCCGCCGCGATCTCCATGAACTCAGTAAAGAGGGTTTATGTAAAAAGGTCTATGGCGGTGCGGTGTTACAGCTTCAGGAGGCGGGCAGCTTTGTCAGCCGGAAAGCTCACGATCACGCAGCAAAAGCCCTGATCGCGCAGCGCTGTGCCAGCCTGGTGAAAGCCAATAGCTGCATCTTTATTGATGCCGGTACAACCAATCTGGCGCTGGCACAGGCGCTATCACCAGATTTGAATATCACCGTCGTCACCAATGCACCCGATATTGCTGCGCTACTGATCAACCATCCTGCTGCGGAGGTGATTATGCTGGGCGGGCAGATACAGAAGAGCACCGGCGGCGCGGTCGGGCAAACCGCGATCAACCAGATCCAGGGGATTCTGTTTGATCAGGCGTTTATTGGCGGCTGTGCCATGAGTCCGGAGGCCGGTCTGACCGGTTTTAACTATGCGGATTGCGAATTCAAGAAAGTTGCCATGGCGCAAAGCAATCAGGTCATTGTCGGGCTGACAGCGGATAAAATCCCTGCCGTAGCGCGATTCAGCGTGGCGAAATGCCGTGAAATTTCAACGCTCGTCGTGGAAGAGAAGCTCGATAAAGAACTGCTTGAGGCGTTTGAAGCGGAAGAGATGACGCTTATTACTGTCTGATACGGGGTGATTAAATAAATCGTGTCGCAGACGAACCCGATGAACGCACCCTGCCCTGGCTGTGCTAATGGTCGACAAATCCGCACCCGATGCTGCCAAATCCCAGGCTTTGGCGTAGGCTGAAAGCTGGCTGGTTTCACTACACAGGAGATCACGATGCAAAATGAAATGACAGCACAATGCCACTGTGGCGCGGTGGCGTACCGGGTGACGCTGAAGGATGGATTTAATACGGTGCGCCGCTGCAACTGCTCGTTTTGCCGGATGCGCGGCGCGGTGGTGGTATTTGCGACAAAAGTGGAGCTGACCCGCGGTGAAGCGCAGCTCACAGAGTATCGTTTCAACAGCAAAGAGGTGGGCCACTACTTCTGTTCCGTTTGCGGCATTTACACCTTTCATCAGAGCCGCTCACAGCCCGATCAGTTCGGGGTGAATGTCGCCTGCCTTGAGGGGATTTCGCCGTTTGATTTCACCGATGTCCCGGTATCCGATGGTATCAATCATCCAAAAGATGGCGGCGCGGGCGGTGTAGCCGGTCATCTGATCTACACCCCCACGCAATCCTGAACGATCGCAGGCTGAACTACTCCCGTGTGGGCTTGCCACTGAAGCGGGTAATCGGCTTCTGCTCTTCACGGTCAATCTGTTGTGAGAAGACTTCAAGCGCCGCGAAGATGGGGCGAAGTCCGCGCCACAGATCCTCATCATTGAGTAACCGGATAATGCCGCGGATGCCCGGCGCGGCTTTATCCTGACGGGCCTCATCGCGCGCTGGTTTAACGGCCATCGCGGCATCGCGAACGGCCAACAGCAGATGATTAAACCGTTCTGGCGGCACGCTGCCCAGCGTCATCATCAGTAGCGAGAGATTCTGCAGCGCGTTCTGCGTACCCGGCTGATTAAGGCCCGAAACCAGGATTTTCCCCACCTCGCTATTTGATTTAACCAGGTCGTTCGCCAGCCGCAGAAAACCGTGCTGGTGAAGATTTTCGATTAGCTCATCCATCGCCTCCCGGGCGGTCGGCTCGGTAGGTGTCGGCGGGACCTGATATTTCATCCGTTCTGCCATTAGAATTTCTCCGGTTTTTCGACATGTTCAGGCGGTTCCCGATAGCCAGCCTGCTGCCATTTTTGCTCTATCGGCAGGTGATCCAGCGGCGTACGACTGCCGTGACGGAAGTTGTGTAGTGGCACCGGATTAGGCTGCGACCGGCGATCAACGCGCTTCATATTTACGGCAATCTCTTTATAAGCCGGTGTGTTGACGTCGGGATCATGATGTTCGCCGGTCAGGGCGTTGACGCCATCTTTGCCATGATGAATCGGCATAAACAGTACGTTTCCTGCCACACGCTCAGTGATCACAACAGGCACATCCAGCGATCCGCGCCGCGAGGTAATGCGTACCCACTCTCCTTCGTTCAGCGCGCGCTCGGCGGCCAGCTCCGGTGAGATCTCAACAAAGGCATTAGGCGACAGCGACATCATGCGGCCACCCTGCCCGGTCTGATTCATCGACTGGAAATGCTCCAGCATCCGGCCATTATTCAGCAGCAGATTATACTGTGAATCCTCCTGCTCGGCGGGCGGCTGCCAGCTCAGCGGATAGAGTCGCGCTTTGCCATCCGGGAAATTAAACCGTTCCGTGTAGAGTCGCGGCGTGCTTTCGCCTGCGGCGCTGACGGGCCAGAGCTGGGACTGCCAGCCGACCAGTTGCTCATAGCTGACACCCGCGAAAATCTCTGCGATGCCTGCCGCTTCCGCCATAATCGCGCCTGGGTTCGGGTAATGCCACGGATGACCGAGACGGGCGGCGAGATCGGTAAAGATCTCCCAGTCGGGCCGACAATCACCCAGCGGCTTCATGGCGGGTGAAAAGTGCTGTATCCGCCGCTCGGTGTTCACAAACGTGCCCTCTTTCTCCACGCTGGGCGCACCGGGCAGCACCACATCGGCAAATTCGGCAGTGCGTGACATGAAAATGTCCTGTACCACCATAAATTCCAGCTTGCTGAAGGCGGCATGCACCGAAGTGGCATCGGCATCCGCAAACGCCGTCTCTTCTCCGGTGATATACATTGCACGAATCTTGCCTTCACCGGCCTGCTGCACCATTTTGAAATTATCTGCACCAGGCTGATCGGAAAGCGCTTCAGGTGAGACGCCCCAGGCGTGCGCCCATTTTTCGCGCACCGCTGGGTCAGTGACTTTTTCATAGCCGGGATAGAGATTACTGAGGCAGCCAAAGTCGCTGGCGCCCTGTACGTTGTTGTGTCCGCGCATCGGATAACCGCCGGTGCCAGGCCGGCCATAGTTGCCGGTGACCAGCAGCAGGTTCGACAGCGCCGTACTGGTGTCTGCCCCGTGGCTGTGCTGGGTAATTCCCATCGCCCACAACACACAGGCGCTGCCCGCCTGGCCGATCATTTCCGCTGCTTCAATCAGTTCTGATTCACTCAGTCCACATGTCTCACTGGCAAAGGCCAGCGTAAAGGGAGCGAGTGAGGCGCGGTACTCATCAACCTGGTTGACCCGCTGGGCCAGAAAAGCCTCATCCGCATAACCGTGATCGAACATATATTTTGCCATCGCCGAGGCCCAGACCAGGTCAGTACCCGGTCGGATGCGCAGATAGCAGTCAGCACGTTCCGCCATTTCATGACGGCGCGGATCAACGACCAGCAGTTTCTGACCGCGATGTTTGTGGCTCTGTTTGATGTGTGAAGCAATCACCGGATGGTTCTCAGCAAGGTTGCTGCCGACCAGCACGATCAAATCGGTCTGTTGCAGATCCTCAATCGTCCCGGCATCTCCGCCGTAGCCCACCGTGCGGAACAGCCCTTCTGTGGCCGGGTTCTGACAATAACGCGAGGAGTTATCAACGTTGTTGGTGCCGAAAATTAAACGGGCGATTTTTTGGGTAAGATAGGCTTCTTCATTGCTGGCCTTGCTGGAGCCGATAAAGCCAATCGCATCGCCTCCATAATTCTGAGCGATACCCTGTAATCCTTCGGCTACCCGCTGCAAAGCTTCATCCCAGCTGGCAGGCCGGAAGTGGCCATTCTCGCGGATCAACGGCGTAGTCAGGCGCTCAGGGCTGTTGACGAAGTCCCAGCCGAACTTACCTTTAACGCAGGTCGAGATGCCGTTGGCCGGGGCTTCGGCGACCGGCTGAACTTTCAGGATATGGCGGTCGCGGGTCCAGATCTCAAAGCTGCAGCCCACACCGCAATAGGTGCAAACGGTTTTGGTGCGTTTGATCTCCGACTGGCGCAGCGCCACATCGATTTTCGAAACGCCGGTAATCGGCTCCATGCCGATGCTGTTTTCCAGCGTTTTAACAAAGTCGATCAGCGGACGCTTCAGCCCTTCATCCATCGCGGTAAAGGGGCCTGCGTCTGGCTGCATGGTTTTTTCGAGCAGCGCATTGCACGGGCAAACTGTGACGCAATGTCCGCAGCTGACGCAGCTGGAACCGGCGATTTCCGTTCCGCCATCCCAGAGCACGCGAGGATGTGCCTGGGTGTAGTCAATCGAAAGTGTTTCGTTGACCTCGACATTCTGACACGCTTCGACACAGCGACCGCATAAGATGCACTGGTCAGGATCGTAGGTGTAAAACGGATTGGAATGATCTTTTGCGTAGGGCTTGGGCTCATGAGGATAGTACTGAATCGGAATGTGCATATCTGCCACGGCATTATGCAGCGTGCAGTCGCCGGTGTTGTGCTCACAGACGGTACAGTAAAGCTCATGACGATTGAGCAGCCGATCCATTCCCTCCTGCTGCGCGGCCTTAAGCGCACTGCCTTCACTCTGCACCTCCAGCCCCTCTTCAGTGCGGAGCGTGCAGCCGCGAACCCGCTCGCCGTTGGCATCTACCCAGCAGACATCACAACTTTGCAGCGGCGGCAACGCCGGGTGGTAACAGATATGAGGTAGTTTTTTCCCTTGAGCATCCAGAAAATCGATTAGCGGTTGATCAGCTAACCCTTTTAACCGTTCACCATTGTAGATAATGGTGCAGTAATTTTGGCTCATATAAGCCTCATGACGACATTGCGACGAGCTACCGAATGGAAAATCTCCCTCTATTTAAAGGGTTGCTTCACAAGCTTAGTGAGGATTAGCAGCCACGCCATGAATACCGCTACGCTTATCAAGGTTACTTGATGACAGATAAGGCTTTTTTAAATGTAATGACTTCTTACCGGCTAAATACGGGTCAGGTTTTACCCGGCAGATCGTCAGAATCTGGCACAGAGGCTTCGCGTTGATAAGCATTGGCCGCACAATGGTGAAGTTGAGGGTTAATAACCAAGCACAATGTATGTTGTAACTATATAATCAACTATATTCTTTCGCTATAAGACGCAGGGTAAAGATCGGCACGCTTATCAATCCGTCGTTTTGCCCTCAGGCAAATTAATTATCAGGACCGCCGTGAGTTAACAGACTACTTCCAAATTAATTACGCACCGCCACTAACTTATTCCAGTACATATCAGGCTGAAACGATTTAATCTGGATAACGGGTTTATGGATTATTTTAGCTATTAAACGGGACTATTCTCCTGCCCGTGAGTGAGCGAACAATTTATGGCATAGCTATGTCGATCAAATGACAGTTATCAGCATTGACGGCCAGAACAGTGGCGCTCCACCCCAGAGTTGACGCTCACATTTTAGTCATACCTATCAGCCATTTATCTTAATTTTAACAAGCTGATAATTATAAGATGATAATGATAACTGTTATGGTAATATCCTGTTAACCCTGCCCGATACTTTCTCATCAGGGCCTCTTTACGCGTCATGCTTAATTAAATTATCAGTAAATACCTGGCTGAAATGAGGTCCCTATGAATCCCATCGTTTATATCGTTGACGACGACGCTGCTGTGACTGCTGCACTGCGTAATCTGCTCACTGCCGACGATTACACGGTTATCTCTTTTTCATCGGCTGATGATTTCCTGGCTCACGCTTTTACTCCCCTTCCCTGTTGCCTGATTCTGGATATTAATCTGCCTGGTGCAGATGGATTTGATGTCGCACAGGCATTGATCGATCGTGGCTACGCCATTCCCACTATTTTCTTAACCGGCTTCGGGACTATTCCGGTCACGGTGCGGGCGATGAAAACCGGTGCTTATGAGTTTCTGACTAAACCTGTCGATCCCGATCGTATTTTGCAGGCGGTTGCAGAAGCCTTACAGATCGCCGGGCAGAATATGGCCTCTTCCGAGGAGCGAAGGGAGATACTGGAGCGACATCAGACCCTGACGCCGCGTGAAAGCGAGGTCATGCTGCTGGCGATTAGCGGCCTGCTGAATAAGCAGATCGCCGCCGAAATGGGCGTCAGTGAGATCACGGCAAAAGTTCACAAGCGGCGGGTGATGGAGAAGATGAAGGCACGGTCGCTCACCGATCTGGTGCGGGCGGCAGAGCGGCTCAATATTGATCATACCCGACGCCGCTAAGGCCAGGCAGACACCTGGCCTCAATACGATTATCCCAGTGGCAGAGTGAACCAGAAACGGCTGCCGCCTTCCGCCCGGTTCTCTGCGCCTAACTCACCACAATGCTTTTTGATAATCCCTTTGCTGATGGTTAATCCCATGCCCATGCCACTTTTCTTCGTGGTGTAAAACGACTCAAAAATCCGTTCACGCACGCCATCCGGCAAGCCGCAACCACTGTCCAGCACCTCAAAACGCAGCGTGTCCGGCGTCGGGTTCTCTGACGTCAGCCGCAAAAGCGCCGCGCGCGGTAAATCGTCGGACATGGCATCAATGGCATTGATCACCAGATTCAGCAGCACCTGCTGAATCTGAACGCGGTCGCAATAGATATCCGCCTTTCCGGCCCTCAGTTTCAGCTCCAGCGAAATTCCGCGTCGCTCCAGCTCCACCCGGGAGAGCGCCAGAATATCGCGAGCGATCAGATGGAGGTTTTCCGAGGCAAAGCTCGATTCATGATTGCGGGTCAGCGCCTGCAGGCCACGAATTATCTCTCCGGCACGTTTTCCCTCTTTGATAATTTCATCCAGACTGCTGCTGGCATTCTCCAGCATCACCGGTTCACGCTTTAACCAGCGCAGGCTGGCACCGGCATTGGCCACGATCGACATCAGTGGCTGGTTAATTTCGTGCGCGATTGAGGCAGTCAGTTGCCCGACTGTGGTGGCGCGCGTTACACGGGCCAGATCTGCCTGGGCCATGCGCGCGGCATCTTCTGCCTGGCGCTGCGAGGTGATATCGGAAATGGTGCCGAAGTACTCTTTCACCTCAGGGAAGTTTTCTACCGGCTCTCCGATGCCTTTGATATAACGGCATTCCCCATCCGGCCTGAGCACACGGAACTCAGCCTGCATACTACGTCCCTGACTGACGCTGTGGGTCACCAGTTCGCTGATGCACTCATAATCATCGGGATGAACGCGGGTCAGAAAATCTGCCATCGACAACCCTTTTTGATGGGCTGGCAGGCCCAGAATACGGCCATACTCTTCAGACACCATCATCATGTCCTCTGCCACTTCCCAGCGCCAGGTACCGGTATGACTGATCTTCTCGCCGAGCATCAGCGAGGTTTTGCTGGCGCGTAGCTGCTTCTCAACCCTTCGCCGATGGTTGTTCTCCTCCAGCAGTTCAGCGTAGAGGCGCGCCGTCTCCAGCGAAACCGCCGCCTGAGCACTCAACGTTTTCACGATGTGGGAGTGTTCAGCCGTGAACGCATCGGGCATCAGGCGATTCTCCAGATAGAGCACCCCAACCATATTGGCCTGCCTGAACATCGGAACACATAACACCGCAGCGCCCGAGGCCACCAGGTAAGGATCCTGACTGAACGGACTGAAATCTTCCGGCTTGCCAGTACGTATCTCCTGACCGGTACGGATCACCGCGGCCAGTACCGATAGCGGCAGGTCAGTTGCGACGGGGCGCTCTTTGACAATCTGCACCCGCACGCCATCAGCCGTGCTTTCTGCCCAGGCCTGCGTTTCCGGAAGCGTACCATCCAGAATCCGGATGAGCCGACAGCGCTGGGCACCGGCCCGCTCCAGCAGGATGCGCATCAGGGTATGAATCAACCGATCAAGGTTGATCTCCTCCGTCAGGGCGCGCACGGCGGTCAGCACACTCTCCAGGTCGTAGAACGAGGCATCCTGCGTAAAGGGAATGGTCGCCACCGCACTGTTTTGCATCGGCGTGGTCAGATGCGGATAGTGCTGCTCAAGCTGGCGCACCATCGCCAGCGCGCCCCAGCTCTCCCAGCTTCTCATCGACGCTTTAACGTAAGCATCGGCGGCGGTATCTAGCTGTAATGATTTGCAGTAGCGGCCAGCCAGTTGATTCGCCAGCGCATGAATGTGCAGATATCCCCCCTGGCGGGAGAGACAGATCGCATTTTCATACTGCTTCAGCGCCTCGCCCGTGTTGCCCTCAAGACGCGCACATTCTGCCCTGAGCAGGGCATATTTATCAGCAAAGAGTCCGGGATTGAGGTCGGCCCAGCCCGCAAATTTGTCCAGATCGCAGCGCAGCGTGTTGCTGTCAGCCGCACCGGGCTGCAGACTCAGCGATAGTGCGCTGTAAAAATGCATATCCATCAGGTAGATGTAAGCGGGCACTGCGCTGGTCAGCGGACGAATTTCTGCAAAACAGCGCAGCGCCTCCCGGTATTCTGCCGCAAAGAAATGCGCCATTCCCCGATACAACCCCGCCCAGAACAGCACCATCGCTTTCGGGCCAGAGATCACGCCCGGCTCGCTGCCCGCCACCATCGGCAAAGCCCCATCGCGATCGCCTGCCCTGAACCCGTTGCTGTTCCGCAGTTGCATCACCAGCTGCTTCTGCATGACCAGCACGTTCTCTACATCGGGATAAAAGGTTTTGCGGGTAAAAGCGAGTCCGCGCTCAATGGAGGTCATGACCGACTCCAGATGATCGCCGCGTGTCAGCGTGTTCATGATCTGATGACGCAACGAGAGGCAGGCAAAGGAACGGTCTCCGTGCATCACCGCGACGCGAAAACTTTCACGGGCACTTTCTACGGCGACATCCAGCGGCTGCGTCCAGATCCCCAGCTGATCCAGAGGCAGCAGCGTGCGGGCTTTATAGCGGGTAAAGTCATGCCGCTCCACCAGCTCACGGGCCACCCGACCACAGGCATAGCCAAAATGCCAGGCCTGATAGCGTTCGCTGATCAGCACGCTGAACCAGGCGAGACCAAACGCAGAAGCACCGGTCACGCCGTGATCCAGCGTCATCTCCAGCATCCGGCAGACCAGCAACAGATGCAGCTGCGGGCAGTCGTAGGCGGAGACAAAAATGGTGCTGGCCATCAGGTTCAGCACCGACTCAGTTTCCTGATCGGTGTTGCGTGGCAGTCGGAAAAAAGCCGCTTGCGGGGAATCGCCAATCCGCGCCCTGATCGCCTGCCAGGCGGCGTCAATCTCCGCGTCGTCCGGATCACGCCTCAGATGTACACCAAATACTGCCAGCCAGGCGAGCGCAGTTTCCAGCGCCAGATGGTTATCGGACTGGCGCATATGAATTTCGGCAGAGAGACAGGCTGCCATCGATTTTTCACTGAGCGTGCCTGGTTCACTCAGCAGTCGGGTACAGAGCTTTTGCGCGGTCGTCAGATTACCGTGCAGAAATTCGCACTCCGCCTCATCGATGCCCAGCATAAAGTCATTGCCGGTCACCATCCGCTGGCTGAGTTGCTGGGCGCTGCGCAGATAGCGCAGCGCCGAGAGATAATCTCCGGCACGTTTCGCTCCCTGCGCAGCACGTAAACAGAGGGGATAATAGCGTTCACGGTCTGCGACACTAAGCGGCAGTTCAGCAATCATGCCGATGTGATAAGCCGCGCGGAACAGCGTCTCACTGTGATCGGCATTTACAACCGCGGCCGACAGCCATGCCGCCGCCTGTTGATGAAGAGAGTGTTGCTGCCGGAGGTCGAGCAGTAAAAACGCCGCGTTATGCACCCGGTCATGGGTAAAGGCGTAGTTCCCGCCAGTCAGGGTTATAAAACGGCCGCTGACGGCAGGCTCAAGCTGCTGCTGAATCCGCGATACGGACGTGGCGTTGATATGACTTAACAGCGACAGTTCACCGCTGGCCCCCAGACAGGCCAGCGAACCCAGCAGCTGGCGTGTTGCCTCCGGCATCCGCGCCAGCTGATTTAATACCAGCGTCGCCACATTGTCGGTGTACTGACGCGCAATCAGCGCCTGGCTGTCGTAATGCCACTTCAGCGGGTTCTGGCGATAGACAATCACCCCATCATCTACCGCCTGACGGAAGAACTCCTGCATCGAGAGCGGATTACCGCCGGTTTTCTCAAAGATAATCTGTGCCAGCTCACGATTGCCGCCGGGACGGGTATGCAGCATCCCCGCCAGCCAGCGGGTGATACTCTTAACGCTGAGCGGCTGCGGCGTCAGCGCCACGACCCGTGCCGCTGACGCTCTGAGGCGCAGAAGAAACCCGGCAATCATCGGACAGGGCATCGACTCACCCTCCCGGAAGGCGAGCACCAGCATAAAAGGCAGATGCTCATTACGGGTAATCAGATTTTCCAGCAGTTGCAGCGTGGCATTGTCTGCCCAGTGAACATCATCAATCAGCATCACCAGTGGACGGCCCGGCGTGGCAAAGGCCTGGATAAGCGCAGACGCCATCTGATTAAACTGCTCGCGGGCGTCCGGGGCATGGCGCACCACCGGCTGCACCGTCCGGATATTCAGCAGCTGTTTTAGTTCAGGCACCAGTTCAATGGCTAAATCGGTATAGCCACCCAGCAAGCGCAACAGGCGAACCCGCCATTTGCTTAGCTCCAGGGCTGACAATCCCAGCAGATAAAGCGTGACCGTGCGAAACGCTGAGGCGACTGCGGCATAAGGTGCGGCAGGCGAATGTTGATCGGCCTTGCTGGCGGCCAGCAGAATCTGTCGGTGCTGCAGGGTTTTCAGGGCGGAAGCGATAATGGCGGACTTACCCGAGCCGGGCGCACCGCTCAGCATCACCAGGCTCTGCGTGCCGTTACGGTTGACCGCATCCAGCGTCGTCAGCAGCACGCGAGCCTGCGGATGTTGCATGAACAGGGTCTCGGGCCGGAAACTGGTGCTGAACCGCTCCTGCAGACCGGGCGTGAACGGCGCAATGGTGTTTTCTGCGGTCAGCGTCGCCTGACAGCGGCGTAAATCAGCCATCAGCCCCTGCACGGTCTGATACCCGTCAGCAGGTGACTTTGCCAGCAGACGCAGCAGAATCACAGAGAGCATCGGCGGCACATCCTCTCTGACCTGTCCGGCTGGCCGGGGTGCGCTGGCGATGTGATGATGAATCCACTCCGCCTCCCCCGCATCCGGTGAGCCAAACGGCAACTTACCGGTGAGATACTCATACAGCACGACACCCAGACTGTAGAGATCGCTGAGGCTACTGACCGGATGCGGTGTGCGGCCGGTATGTTCAGGTGACATATAGGCCAGCGTACCGCCTGAGACGCGCAGGCTGTTTTTTTCCGCCGATTGCGCCGCCAGCGAGGCGAGACCAAACCCGCCCAGCCGGAACCGGCCATCGTCGCTGATAAAAAAATGGCCCGGCTTGATATCCCCATGCACGATGCCCTGATGATGCGCCTGGCCGAGCGTGTAGCAAAGCTGCAATGCAACCTGCAGGAAGTCAGCGATTTTATCGGGAGGGGTCGCGAGGTTATTCGCCAGGCTGCGAAACGGAAATGTGGGGTAGATCAGCGCATAGCGGTTGAGGTAACGGGTGGTGCCCGTCGCGGTGATGGCCCAGCGGGGCGAAAGATAAGCGGCCAGCGCTCGCTCATTTTTCAGCCGCTGCGTCGCCTGAAACGTGACGTCGTCACTCTGTCCGGTGGCGATTATCAGCGACTCACCTGAGTGACGGCGCGCCAGCATCCAGAGCAGGCAGCCATCCTGCGCCAGCGGCGTCAGCGTGTCGAAATCTTCAATCGCGATCCCTGCGTCGTCACTCTCCTGAAAATTAACCGAAAGCATGCTCATCAGCGCACCTTTCCCTGAGATAACTCGCAACGGATCAGTGTCAGCAGCGTATCAACATCAATCGGCTTTCGCAAAAAAGTCACGGCACCTAAGGCAATGGCATACCACAGGGTGGTCTCTTCCAGATCTGCTGAGATAAAAATCACCGGTGGCAGACCTGCCCGCTGTTTCAAAATAGTGAATAGCTCAAAGCCGGACATGCCCTTGAGTCCGACATCGATGATCAGCATGCCCACCTCTGAAAGCGCATCGTCATCGCTCAGCAGCGCCTCACCTGACTCAAATAGTCGGGTCGAATAGCCGTCTGAATGCAACAGATTGCTAAGTCCACTGCGGACCGCGCGTTCATCGTCCACAATGACAATACGCTGTGACAGCGCCATGCAGTTATCCTCTGAAACGCCTCATCGTACGGCACGCGAGGACTTAAGGGTGGTCATCGCCATCGGGTGGCGGTGTCCCACTGATTTTTGGCACACACTCATGGCGAAACCACTTCAGCGTCACCGGCTGACGGCGGAACAGACGCGTACCCAGCGGAATCAACTGCTCACCCACCAGCATGCCAAACAGCCCCACTAAAGCAATAACCGGAGGTGCCGGAGAGTTCACGTTGATCAGGGCATAGATTACCCCGGCAAGCAGCCCCACCGTGAGAGAAATAATGTAGGATTTCAACATGTTCAGCTTACCCGCGAAACAGGTGTAACAAACGGCGCATCCGATCGCTGCAGGGTGGTCGTATGCTCTGCGGGCAAGACTGCGTGCACCAGCGCCCCACCCAGCAACATCCCCAGCAACCCCACCAGCGCAATCGCGGGCGGAGCCGGTGAACGCACCTTTAGCAGGCCGTAAAGCAGGCCAATCAATACCCCTGCAGCCAGAGAAAGAAGTAAAGGATTCATAACCAGACTCCTGTTATGCCTGCTGACCGGCAGACGTAAGCCGATCAGCAGGACGCCCCTTAGCGGACCGGTGCGTGAACCGGTGCCAGGGTACGGTGTTCACTTTTCTGACGTGACGGCGCTTTGTGTACCATGGTGTAGGCATAATCCACACCAATGCCATAGGCACCTGAATGCTCTTTGGCGATGTTCATCACCGCATCGTAAGTGTCCCGGTTGGCCCAGTCACGCTGCCACTCCAGCATCACCTGCTGCCAGGTGACCGGTACCACACCCGCCTGAATCATGCGCTGCATCGCGTAGTCGTGCGCTTCTTTGGTGGTGCCGCCTGACGCATCCGCCACCATATAGATCTCATAATCCCCTTCCAGCATTGCGCACAGCGCAAAGCTGTTGTTACACACTTCCGTCCAGAGACCGGACACCACCACTTTTTTCTTGCCGTTCGCGGCCAGCGCATCACGCACTTTCTGGTCATCCCAGGAGTTCATTGAGCTGCGCTCCAGAATGTCCTGACCCGGAAACACATCCAGCAGTTCAGGATAGGTGTGGCCCGAGAAGCTTTCGGTTTCGACGGTGGTAATGATGGTGGGGATATTGAAGACTTTCGCCGCCTTCGCCAGCGCAACGGTGTTGTTTTTCAGCACCTGGCGGTCAATCGACTGCACGCCAAAGGCCATCTGCGGCTGCTGGTCGATGAAAATAATCTGGCTGTTATGTGGCGTGAGGACTTCAAGCTTAGCGTTGGACATGCGTTCACCCATAGAGGTTATGTAACGGAATTTTCGCCAATTGGCACGGAGCAAAAGGACGGTCAGTGCAGGTTTAACGTCCTGCTGCTGGCTGTCTGGTCGCAGTGTAGGGCGACGGGCGAAGGCAAACTATTATCTCTGCGTATAACTATACGAAGGTATAGGTATCCCTCTGTATAACTAGACGACGCATTAACCCGCTCACCATAATCCGGCTTATTCGTGCCCTGTTATCTGCGGCACTTCCTGTCCCGCATTACGTCGGACAACCCCGTTGAGGAGGATCTATGGTTACGCTGGGTAAAGCAGAACTGATACTGACCCATGGCAAATTTCATACTGTTGACCGCAGCAATCCGGTGGCAGAAGCGGTTGCGATTCGTGATGGCAAATTCGTTGCGGTAGGCACACTGGCAGAGGCGATGGAGTATCACTGCGACGGCACCAAAGTGATCGATCTTAAAGGTCACACCGCCGTGCCGGGCCTGAACGATTCCCACCTGCACCTGATACGTGGTGGTCTGAACTACAACCTTGAGCTGCGCTGGGAAGGGGTGCCGTCGGTTGCCGATGCGCTGCGAATGCTCAAAGAGCAGGCGCTGCGCACGCCGTCACCGCAGTGGGTGCGTGTAGTAGGCGGCTGGACCGAGTTCCAGTTTGCCGAGCGACGGATGCCGACGCTGGATGAGATCAACGAAGCGGCCCCCGACACGCCGGTCTTCGTGCTGCATCTTTATGACCGCGCCCTGCTCAACCGCGCAGCGCTGAAAGTCGTCGGCTACACCAAAGAGACACCGAACCCGCCGGGTGGCGAAATCCAGCGCGACAGCAACGGCAATCCCACCGGACTGCTGATCGCCCGTCCCAATGCGATGATCCTCTACGCCACCCTGGCCAAAGGACCGAAACTGCCGCTGGAACAGCAGATCAACTCGACCCGTCAGTTTATGCGCGAGCTGAATCGACTGGGTCTGACCAGCGCCATTGATGCGGGCGGTGGCTTCCAGAACTATCCCGAAGATTACGAAGTGATCGCTGAACTGCATCAGAAAAAGCAGATGACGCTGCGTATCGCCTACAACCTCTTCACTCAGCGTCCGGGGCATGAACTGGAAGATTTTGAGAAGTGGACGGATATGCTGACGCCAGGCCAGGGCAGCGACTATTTCCGTCACAACGGCGCAGGCGAAATGCTGGTGTTCTCGGCCGCCGACTTCGAAGATTTTCTGGAGCCACGTCCGGACTTAGCGCCTGGCATGGAGGATGAACTGGAGCGCGTGGTGCGTCATCTGGTGGAACATCGCTGGCCTTTCCGTCTGCATGCAACCTATGACGAGTCGATCAGCCGGATGCTGGATGTCTTTGAGAAGGTCAACCGCGATATCCCGTTTAATGGTCTGCACTGGTTCTTTGACCACGCGGAAACCGTCACTCAGCGCAATATCGATCGTATCAAAGAGCTGGGCGGTGGCATTGCGGTGCAGCATCGCATGGCATTCCAGGGCGAATACTTTGCCGAACGCTACGGCATTGAAGCCACCCGCCATACCCCACCGGTTCAGAAAATGCTGGAAACCGGCGTCCCGGTCGGACTCGGCACCGATGCAACCCGCGTCGCCAGTTATAACCCCTGGACCGCGCTCTACTGGCTGGTTTCCGGTCGCACCGTAGGCGGCATGCAGATGTATGACGTCAATGCCCGCCTTGACCGTGAAACGGCGCTGATGCTCTGGACACAGGGCAGCGCATGGTTCTCCAGCGAACAAAATAAAAAAGGTCGGATTCAGGTAGGTCTTCTGGCGGATCTGGCCGTGCTGAGCAAAGATTTCTTCAGCGTGCCGGAAGAGGAAATTAAAGGCATTGAGTCAGTGCTGACGGTGGTGGATGGCAATATTGTCTATGCCGCCGGATCGTTCAGCGCGGATGCGCCGCCCGCTATTCCGGTTCTGCCTGAGTGGTCACCGGTGGTGAATGTGCCAGGTCACTATCGCAGCGCTCCACCGGTTGCGCAGAGCCGTGCGGGTATGATGCCTGCTGTGCACCACTGCAGCGGCCCCTGCGGTGTTCATCGCCACTCGCATGAGATCGCCCGTGGTTCCAGCGTTCCGGTTGCCGAAGATAACGCCTTCTGGGGCGCGCTCGGCTGCAGCTGCTTCGCGTTTTAATCATGAATAACGCTATCACTCAATCGCCCCGCATCAACGCGGGGCTGTTCTTCCTGCGCCTGACCGGCAGCCTGCTGCTGTTACAGGTGCATGGACTGCCGAAAATTCTGCATTTCAGCGAAGAACTGACGCGTATAGAAGACCCGTTTGGTCTGGGACCGATGATGAGCCTGCTGCCAGCGATAGTGGCAGAAGTCATCTGCCCGATCTTTATTATTCTCGGCTGGGGTACCCGGATTGCCTGCCTGCCGATCATCGCGGTGCTGCTGGTCGCGATGCTGGTGGTACACCCTGGCTGGTCAGTGGCGGAAGGCCAGTTCGGCTGGCTGCTGCTGATTATCTTTACCACGCTGGCGCTGACCGGGCCTGGCGGCTGGCGAATCGGCGCGGTGAAACATCAGGGGGTTCGTCATGGCGCAGGTTAATGATATCCACCAGCTGGAGCAGGAGCAGCCTGAGGTCCAGGCCGCTGGCGAGATTTCGCCGTTACAGCCGCTACGCAGGCCGGTGTTCCGCATGCTGTGGATCGCCACCGTCGTCTCCAATATCGGTTCATGGATGAACGATGTGGGTGTGAACTGGAGCATGCTGACGCTGAGTGCCGATCCGCTGGCCGTGGCGCTGGTGCAGGCGGCCAGCAGCCTGCCAATGTTCCTGTTCGCGCTGCCATCAGGCGTGATGGCGGATATCGTTGACCGCCGCAAATATCTGCTGTTTTCCCAGCTATGGACCTTTATCGCCGCCTGTGGACTGACGGTGCTCGCCTGGACCGGCCATGTCACTCCCGAGGTGCTGCTGGTGGCAGCCTTCTTGCTGAGCGCCGGTGCCGCCATGAGTTCACCGCCCTTTCAGGCGGTAGTGCCGGATCTGGTGTCGAAACCGGAGCTGGGTGCGGCCATTGCCCTTAACTCACTCGGTATTAATATCAGTCGTGCCATCGGCCCGGCGCTGGGTGGCCTGATCCTCTCGTTCACTGGTCCCTGGATGGTCTTCCTGCTGAATGCGCTCTCAGTGCTGGGCGTCGCCTGGGTGCTCTGGCGCTGGAAGGCGGAGCCGAGCGTGCAGCGCCTCCCGCCCGAACACTTCTTTCCGGCGGTGCGTGCCGGACTGCGCTACGTTCACGCGGCACCGGTGTTGCGTAACGTGCTGGTGCGAACCTTTGCCTTCTTCCTGTTTGGCAGTGCGGGCTGGGCATTGCTGCCGCTGGTGGCGCGTCGTGAACTCGGCCTTGGCCCTGGCGGCTACGGCATCATGCTGGCCTGTATCGGTGTCGGCGCGATTACCGGCGCGGTGCTGCTGCCACGCCTGCGTCGTCGCCTGAGCTCCGATCGCCTGATGGTACTCGCCAGTCTTGTTTTCGCCCTGACCATGCTGGCGCTGGCTTTTGTACGCCACTTCTGGCTACTGAATGCGTTTGAATTTTTTACCGGATTTGCCTGGATTGCCGTGCTCTCGACGCTGAATCTCGGCGCACAGCGCAGCGCCGCGAAATGGGTAAAAGCCCGCGCGCTGGCGGTCTATCTGACGGTGTTCTTCGGCTCCATGACCGCCGGCAGCGCACTCTGGGGACAGCTCGCCTCGCACTTCAGCATTCCGCTGTCGCTCTGCATCGCCGCACTGGGCATGGTGCTGGCCAGCAGCACCGTCTGGCGCTGGCGGCTCGACCAGGATCCCGACCTCAATCTCGATATGATTGGTGATGGCGTCAACGCGCCCGCACTGGATATTCGTCATGAACGCGGCCCGGTGATGGTGAATTACGAATACCGGATTACTATTGATGATGCACATGCCTTTACCGTCTGCATGCAGGATATGCGGCGGGTCAGGCGTCGCGGTGGCGCCATCAACTGGTCACTGTATGAAGATATTCTGCAGCCCGGCATTTTCGTTGAGACGTTTGTCGTCGGCTCCTGGGTCGAGCATCTGCGTCAGAAAGAGCGCTACACCATCAACGACAAAAAGATAGAGCGGCGGGTTTTCGCTTTTCATCAGGGTGAACATTCACCCGAGGTTCGCTATCTGGTGGCGCCAGCGTGACTGGCACACCATCTTTTCATCCATCACGTCATACAGAGGGCAATACCATGAGCACCTTTAAAACGACCGACGGCACACAGATCTACTTTAAAGACTGGGGCACCGGTAAGCCGGTTCTGTTCAGCCACGGCTGGCCGCTGGATGCCGATATGTGGGACAGCCAGATGAACTTCCTGGCGGAGCACGGTTATCGGGTTATCGCCTTTGACCGTCGTGGATTTGGTCGTTCTGATCAGCCCTGGACCGGTAATAACTACGATACCTTTGCTTCTGACATCAACGATTTGATCACCCATCTTGACCTGCAGAATGTGACGCTGGTGGGTTTCTCAATGGGTGGCGGCGACGTCACACGCTATATCGGCAGCTATGGCAGCGATCGCGTCGCGGCACTGGTGCTTCTCGGTGCCGTCACGCCAATCTTTGGCAAAACGGCAGACTACCCGCAGGGTGTCGATATGTCGGTGTTTGAAGGGATTCGTGATGGCCTGCTTAAGGATCGCGCGCAGTTTATCAAAGAGTTCGCTACGCCGTTTTATGGTACCAATGCCGGACAGACCGTTTCTGATGGCGTCATGACGCAGACGCTGAACATCGCGCTGCTCGCTTCGCTGAAGAGCACTGTTGATTGCGTCACCGCTTTTGCTGAGACCGATTTCCGTGCTGACGTAGCGAAAGTGAATGTGCCGACGCTGGTGATTCATGGCAGCAACGACCAGATCGTTCCGTTTGAATCCACCGGCAAAGTGGCGGCGGAGATGATAGAAGGTGCTGAACTCAAGGTTTATGACAATGCGCCGCACGGTTTTGCGGTGACGCATCAGGATCAACTGAATCAGGATCTGCTGGCGTTTCTTAACGCGCAGTGATGCAAAAAAACTGCGCGGTGGAAGCCGCGCAGTTTTCATTTTAACGGGTTGGATGATTCACTTCGTTGGGACGCAGATCGAATAACAACACCTCCGCTCCTTCACCGTGACTGAACGACAGCGTTTTCTCATTGCGAACCCGCGCACCGTCTCCGGCATTAAATTGCAGGCCATTTACCCTGACACTGCCGCGCGCCACATGAATATACGCATAGCGGTCGTCCGGCAGAGTGATTGTCTGCTGCTCATCCCCCTGGAACAGTCCCGCATAGATGCGAATATCCTGGCGCACCCGCAATGCCCCGTTTTCACCTTCCGGCGAAATAATCAGTCGCAGATTACCGCGTTTATCCGCTTCGCTAACGGAGACCTGCTGGTAGCCTGGCGGACTATTTTTCTCTGCCGGCACCACCCAGATTTGCAGAAAGTGAACACCCTCGGTACCCGAGTGGTTGAACTCACTGTGAGTCACACCGCTACCGGCACTCATCAGCTGCACATCCCCGGGAACAATCACAGAGCCGATGCCCATGGAGTCTTTATGCTCCAGCGCGCCCTCCAGGACATAGGAGATAATCTCCATGTTGCTGTGAGGATGGGCGCCAAAACCGCGACCTTTGGCTACCCGATCATCATTGATCACCAGCAGATCTGAAAAGCCCGCCTGCTTTGGATCCCAGTAATTTGCAAAAGAGAAGGTGTGACGTGAATTCAGCCAGCCGTGATCGCCCACGCCGCGTTGCTCTGACAATCTTTGCTCAATCATATTCTGCCCCTTCGTTGATTCGGGAAGTGCGAATGCCCTTCGATGGAAACAGCATATAAGTAAACCAGGTAGTCACACAATGGCGTGAACTGGCAATGACTGTCGCGTTTTAGTAGACAATAAAGACGAGGTTATAGCGGGGCCAGGTTTTGCGGATTAATCCTTCAGCTACTGGCTCGTACCACCAGCTCACCCTGCATGATCACACATTGTGGCGGAGAGTCTGGCCGGATGATTTTTTGCAGCACCAGCTCACAGGCACGACGGCCAATCTCCCTGGAGGGCTGAGCCAGAGTCGTCAGCGGCGGCGATACCATGTCGGCCAGTTCACTGCCGTCAAAACCCACCACGGCAATCTCCTGAGGTATCCGCAGACCCGCCTGCTGTATCGCCGCCATGGCACCCGCTGCCAGCGTATCGGAAACCGCAAACACGGCGTCCGGTCGTGTCTCGCCCTCCAGCAGCTGATTCATCGCGGCTTTTCCGGCGCTGAAGCTTAACTCACTGGCGTAAGCGATGGCCTGCCATGCGAGTTGTTGCTCTTTGAGTTGATTTGCGTAGCCCTGCTGACGCAGGCGGGCATATCGGTAGCGGAGGTCGTGATTGATCAGCGCAATGCGCTGACGTCCCTGTCCGGCCAGATAGTGCACCACTGACTGCGCAGCGACGTCATCATCAATCCCGACGCAGGAGATCTGGCCATTATCATCATGTTCGGCGCACTGAACCCAGGGTGCCCTGCCTATCAGCTGGCTCAGCTCCGGCAGCTTGCTGAATGCATCCATGGTGATAATGCCATCCACCATCTTGCCGGAGAGCAGTTGCAGGCTGGATCGCGAACGGGCAATATCCGCGCCCGAGTTACACAACAGGATGCGATAGCCATTTTTCTCCGCCTGCTCCTCAATGCCTTTGACCACCTCCGCGCAGAATGGGTTAGAGATATCGGAAACCAGAACCAGAATCATCGAGCTGCGCGCCGTACGCAGCTGGCGCGCCAGCAGGTTAGGCTGATAGTTGCTCTCTTCGATCGCCTCAAGGACTTTCTGCCGGTTAGCCGGTTTTACGCTGTCGCTGTTATTCAACACACGGGAAACGGTGGCAACCGACACACCCGCCATCCGGGCGATTTTCTGAATAGACATAGCGATCCCTCTGTTTTAAAACTCACCTACAGAAAACCTTTGAATCCATGCCGCCTCAGACGTCGCGATCCAGACCCAGCTGATGGCGCACCGAAGGGGCGTTCTCTGATAAAGCAAAATCATCAAAAGCGCGGTCAGCTACCGGGATGATATGCCGGCGGATAAATTCCGCCCCTTCACGCGCCCCGGTCTCGCCATCCTTCAGACAGCACTCCCACTCCAGCACCGCCCAGCCGTCATAGTCATACTGGGCCAGTTTGCTGAAAATGCGGCTGAAGTCGATCTGGCCATCGCCCGGCGAGCGAAAGCGTCCGGCGCGCGTCAGCCACGGCTGATAACCGCCATACACTCCGCTGCGTCCATTTAACTGGTACTCCGCATCCTTAACGTGAAAGGCTTTGATACGCGGATGATAGAGGTCGATGAACTGCAGATAGTCGATGTGTTGCAGAAGAAGATGGCTGGGATCGAACAGGATATTGCAGCGCGGGTGGTGATTCACCTCTGACAAAAAGCGCTCAAACGTGACACCGTCATGCAGGTCTTCGCCGGGATGTATCTCATAGCAGAGGTCCACACCGTGATGGTCAAAGCTGTCCAGCACCGGCAGCCAGCGGCGCGCCAGCTCAGCAAACGCCTCATTAAACAAGGCTTCATGGTGTGGCGGCCAGGGATAGAACCAGGGCCAGGCGAGCGAGCCGGAAAAGGTGGCATGTGCGCGCAGGCCGAGTTTTTCAGAAGCAGCAGCCGCATGCTTTAGCGTAGCGATGGCCCAGTCGGTGCGCCGGGCGGGATCGCCTCGCAGCGCGGCAGGCGCAAAATTATCAAAAGCGAGATCGTATGCGGGGTTCACGGCAACCAGTTGCCCTTCCAGATGCGTTGAAAGCTCACTGATCTCCAGCCCGAAACCGGCCAGTGTTCCCCGCACCTCGTCGCAGTAAGTCTGGCTGACCGCTGCCTGCTTAAGGTCGAAAATAGCGGGCTGGTGGCAGGGGATCTGAAGTGCCCGGTATCCCAGCCCGGCGGCCCACTCCGCCAGCCCCGCCAGTGAGTTAAAAGGCGGCTGGGTGGCAATGAACTGAGACAGGAAGATGCCGGGTCCCTTAACTGTTTTCATCTGTGACTCCTGATTTCAGTTACCGCTTAATCACGGTATTTGAATGAGAAGAAGAAAATAATCGCAATCACCGCCGCAGCCACGGCAGGGATCCACCAGAATATCGCCCAGCTCTCTGCGCTGGCGTTACCCGCCACCAGCTGATTGTAGAGCGCACCGGAGATTTGCGATCCCAGCAGCATGCCGATGCCGTAGGTGAACATCACCACCATGCTCTGCGCCTGCCCCTTGACCTTTTCACCGGCGATCCGATCGGTGTAGATGAATCCCACCACAAAGAAGAAGTCATAGCAGACGCCATGCAGCAGAATGCCCAGATAAATCAGCGTGCGCGTCTCATCACTCATGCCCAGCGCAAACAGTGCATAGCGGACAAACCACGCTGTCATGCCAATCAGCAGCATGACTTTCACGCCAAGACGGCGGAACAGCAGTGGAATGATCAGCATGAAAACAATTTCAGACATCTGACCCAGTGACATCAGGGTGCTCACTTCCCGGATACCGGCATCCGCCAGCCAGGAGGCGGTAAAAGCGTAGTAGGTGCCGAGCGGAATAGAGATCAGGGTGGCACACAGCGCAAAGACCAGGAAATGACGCAGTCGCAGCAGTGCGAAGGCATCGGCGCAGAAGAGATCGCGAACTTTTAACGGCAATCCTTTGGCCGGAGCCGGCGTATGTGGCAGCGTCAGGCTGTAGATAGCCAGCAGTACCGAACAGAGCGCCGCCAGCTGGAACACTGCCACGCTGTCAGCAATGCCGGTCACGCCGATAAAGATCCCCGCCACGATCCAGCCGATGGTGCCGAAGACTCTGACGATGGGAAAGCTTTTCTCGCTGCTGGCGAGGCTGTGAAAGGCGATGTTATTTGAGAGCGCCAGCGTCGGCATAAAGCAGAGCGTATAGCCAAATAACAGTGCGATCAGCTGCGCCCCGTTCTCCGCGATTAGCGCCTGGGGCACGAACCAGAGAATCGCTGCGCCCGCCAGGTTCATTACCGCCATTACTTTCTGCGAGGGAAAAAAGCGATCCACCAGCATACCGAGCACAAACGGCGAGAGAATTGAGGCGATAGGTCCGGCCGAAAACGCATCCCCAATCAGCAACGGCATGTTGTGACGAGTCATTACCAGCCCCAGCGTCACCGACCAGCTGCCCCAGATAAAGAACTGCATAAACATCATCAGAGAGAGGCGCGGCACCAGCAGCTTATGCTGCATCTGCTGGCCTGCTCTCTCCTGCACTGTTGCAATCATGGGAACCTCACGAATAAGTAATCGATTACATTCTGATTGCTCACAACGTAAACGAATGCAGCCGACTGTTCCTTCGCCGCGATCACAAATTATTAACTCTGCGTTATCACTCTGGAAATAACAAGGCGATGCCGGACGGGCCGATCAACGACTGGCATTAACTACCCGCGCTTTACGGAAGCGGTAACGCTCGTACAGCACCGAGTAAAGGCCGCCTGCCACCACCAGAATCGCACCCATCACCGTAGTGGAGGTTGGCAGATTGCCGAGCAGCAGATAACCCACCGCCACTGACCAGATTAAGGTGGTGTAGTCGAACGGGGCCAGCAACGACGCTTCGGCATAGCGCAGGCTCAGAGTCATCAGAATCTGAGTAATACCGCCCAGCAGCCCACATCCCACCAGTAATGCCAGCTGATTGCCATGCGGCACTTTCCAGCCGCCTGGCAGCGTGACCAGCGATGTTAAGGCCGTGGTGATAGCGAACCAGAAAGCGATGGCGCCCGGCTTCTCTTTGCCGTTAAGAAAGCGGATCTGCACCAGCGCACAGGCGGTACAGAAGGCCGCCATCAACGCCAGCAGAATACCCGCCGATGCAGAAAGGGAAAATGTTGCCTGACGTGTCAGTGTGAGATGCCCGGAGAACATCACCAGAATGCCACTGAAACCGGTAAAGACCGCGACCCAGCGATGGTGACGCACTTTTTCGCGCAGAAATAGCGCCGCCAGCAGCACGGTAAACAGCGGCGCGGCATAGTTGATAGCCGTGGCGTCGGTCAGAGAAATGTAGAGCAGCGACAGATAACTGAAATAGAGTCCACCGGTTCCGGCCAGCCCGCGCACAAAATGCCCCCGGATATTGCGGGTGCGAATGCCGTCCAGCACGCTGCCCTGCAAGCGCAGCCAGATTAACAGCGGCACCAGTGCCAGCAGCGAGCGAAAAAATATTACTTCGCCGACCGGTATCGCCCCATCGAGTTCTTTTACACAGGCCAGCATCAGCGTGCTACTTAATGCAGCGGTGATCTTCATCGCTATGCCAGCGGAAGCGTTCATACGATTTTTGTTCTCTCAAAGGGAAAATAAGCAGGGGAATCAGCACACTCCTTATCCATATTGTCATAATGTCGTACACCAATCTGCCGCGATTACTCTGCAGACGGCATTTTATCTTTTTTTGACGCAGCATCACGGCATGAAGAGGCATGTAGTCCCGTTTCCCGGCTGGTACACTCTGCCTTCTGCCCTGCTTTATGGGCCTCTTCTCTTAAGGAACGGGAGTCACCGATGTCCACGCTGCGTTTACTGTTATCTGAATCCAACGATCCCTGGTTTAACCTGGCGGTAGAAGAGTGTATTTTCCGCCAGATGCCGGCGACCCAGCGGGTGCTGTTTTTGTGGCGTAATGCGGAAACGGTGGTGATCGGGCGGGCACAGAATCCGTGGAAAGAGTGCAACACCCGACGTATGGCGGAAGATGGCATCCGGCTGGCGCGTCGCAGCAGCGGCGGTGGCGCGGTGTTTCACGATCTCGGCAATTGCTGTTTTACCTTTATGGCCGGCAAGCCGGAGTATGATAAAAGCGTCTCGACTGAGATCATTCTGCGCGCACTGACTTCGCTAGGCGTACCCGCGGAGGCTTCTGGCCGTAATGACTTAGTGGTGAACACCGCTGACGGGCTGCGCAAAATATCCGGTTCAGCCTACCGTGAAACGCCGGATCGCGGTTTCCATCACGGCACTATTCTGATGGATGCCGACCTCTCTCGCCTGGCGGATTACCTTAATCCGGATGTGAAGAAATTGCAGGCGAAAGGGATTACCTCAGTGCGTGCCAGAGTGACCAATCTGGCGGAGTTAACGCCGGGTATCAGCTATCAGGCGATCTGCTCCGCCGTGACGGACGCATTTTTCAACTATTACGGTGAACGCTGTGAGCCAGAGAGGATCTCTCCCGACGCCCTGCCCGATCTGCCGGGTTTCACAGAGCAGTTCGCAAAGCAGAGTAGCTGGGAGTGGAATTTCGGTCAGGCACCCGATTTCTCGCACCTGCTGGACCAGCGTTTTGTCTGGGGC
Organism: Pantoea sp. X-Soil-ISGK-285; assembly: GCF_059730815.1. Taxonomy (NCBI): domain Bacteria; kingdom Pseudomonadati; phylum Pseudomonadota; class Gammaproteobacteria; order Enterobacterales; family Erwiniaceae; genus Pantoea; species Pantoea sp. X-Soil-ISGK-285. The sequence goes on from NZ_AP035939.1 coordinate 262,764, forward strand.
GGTGTGGAGATTCATTTCGATGTAGAACGCGGCGTGATCAGCCGCTGTCAGATTTTCAGCGACAGCCTCAACCCCGCGCCGCTGGAAACGCTGGGGCAGCGGTTGCAGGGTGTGACCTATCGGCCCGATGCCCTTGAACCGGTGCTGAATCAGCTTATTGCGGATTTTCCGGAGCAACGCGCGGAGCTGACAGAATTGCAGCAGTGGCTGGTCGCCAGCGTGCGCTGAACATTTTTTTACTGGCCCGCGCCGATATCTGGCGCGGGCAAAAAACATCGCGTAAGCATCTGGCAAACCATAAACGCAAAAAACCCGCACAAGGCGGGTTTTAATTAATTATCAATATCAGGCTTATATGCTCAGGCTATTGCCGTCACGCGTTGATAAGCACTATTGATAATTAACGCTTACATAGGGACAACGTTTGCCGCTGAAGGACCTTTAGCGCCGTTTTCAATAGTGAATTCGACCTGCTGACCTTCGTCCAGAGTTTTATAATCGTTGCTCTGAATTGCAGAGAAATGTACGAATACATCTTTGCTGCCATCCTGAGGAGAGATAAAACCGAAACCTTTACCAGCGTCAAACCATTTTACTAAACCAGTCATTTTATTAGACATCGATAATTCCTTAATTTATGAGCCACAAAGTGGCGAAGATGGCCTGTCTTTCAGAAGGTAACTTACCAGGCTTTTAGGAGGAGACTCATGAATAAGGGTATCTTGTGATATCGCTTGCACTGAGGACTGCTTTACTAAAACTGCTTTGATAAGGTCTGTGTTCCAAACCGATGACGCTATTAAGCCACGCCTCACCGACATTAGCAAACATTATTTTAATTTACTTTTAACATCCAGACGTCCGGAGCGCCCTTGTTGATTTTCCGAGCATTTTGAAATATCAGGGCTGACAGAATGATAATTTTCGCTGAACGGTCAGAGAGTAAATAATAATGCGGTTAATCATTGCTGAAAAATAATACGGCGGCCCTGTACTAATAAAGCGCAGCGATAAACAGTATCGCTGCGCCCTGCTTTACTCATATCAGGCCAGTTGAGTCTGCTGACGGGCAGCATGACGCGCCGTGAGCACAAAGACCATCAGACCGGCCACGCCCAGCGCAACACCCACCCACGCTGTTGAGATCCAGCCATAGCCCAGCGACACCGTCAGGCCCCCAAGATACGCGCCCATCGCATTGGCAATGTTCAACGCCGAGTGATTCATCGCAGCCGCCAGGGTTTGCGACTCATTGGCGACATCCATCAGGCGAATCTGCAATGACGGCAGCAGCACTGAGCAGGTGCCGATCAGGAACGTAGCCAGCAGGCCAGTTGCCACATGCTGAACCAGCACCGGGAAGGCCAGCATCACCAGCACGTTCCATAACAGCGTCCAGCCAATAATATTCAGCACCGGGCCATCAGCCAGACGCCCCCCCACCAGATTACCGATGATCATTCCCAGCCCAAACGCCACCATCGCCCAGGGGATCAGCGAGGGGGAGATGCCAGCAATGTTAATCAGCGTCGGCGCGATATAACTGAAGATAGCGAACATCCCGCCAAATCCTACCGCCCCCACCAGCAGGGTCAGCAGCACCTGCGCGTTTTTCAGCGCGCCCAGTTCCCGCAGCGGATGCGCATTCACATCGCCAGGCGTGTAAGGAACATAGCGGCCAATCAGCAGGCAGGTTAGCAGTCCAATTGCGCCCACAAAGGTGAACACCACGTGCCAGCTAAATAACTGCCCTATCCAGGAGCCCAGCGGTACACCAATCAGGGTCGCTACCGTCAGTCCCAGCATCAGTGACGCCAGCGCGCGGCCACGACGTTCAATCGGCACCAGCGAAGCGGCCACCAGCGACGCCACACCAAAGTAGGCGCCATGAGGCAGCCCGGTCAGAAAACGCGCCACGAGCAGGCCGTGATAGCTGTCGGTCATCGCGCTGGCAACATTACCGATGCTGAACAGCGCCATCAGGATCAGCAGCAGCGATTTACGTGCCATTCGCGCCGCCAGCACCGCAATAAACGGCGCACCGACCACCACGCCCATCGCGTAACTGGCAATGGCGTTGCCCGCCTGCGGCTCGGTAATCGCAAGGGAGCGTGAAACATCTGGCAGCAGGCCCATCATGATGAACTCACCGGTACCGATGCCAAAGCCGCCCAGCGCGAGGGCCAGTAATGCCCAGCGGACAAAACCGGCATCGTCGGTTTTATGATTTTTTCTTAACAAAATTGATTCCCAATGGCCATAACTGAAAAAACTGAAGTGAGGCGGAGAGAGAAAGCAGAGCGTGTTCCCGTCCGGTTGAAGCGGGCAGACTATAAAAAGTCAGGCTGCGCATAGCAACCCATTTATGTGATCTGGCGCACAGTGAAGGCTGCGTGAACGTGGGCATTTATCCGTGCCACTCTGGCGCATAGCGACCTGTTTAAGATCACAATCCGGAAAGCTACGCAGGCCTGAGTCGGGAATCTCTGTTTAACTGACCTCTCAGCGCTTCTTTTGCATAACAGGATCAGCAGATGACGACCAGAGTTATCCTTCTTACCGGTGCCAGCGGGCGAATCGGGCGCACTTTCTTTGCGGCCAGCCAGAACAACTACCGTTTTATCCTGACCGATTTACGTGAGCCGGATTACGCGATACCCGCACCCCATCGTTATATTGTGGCGGATCTGTCACAACCTGGTGCAGCGGAGAAATTACTGGCTGAAGAGCCTGTTGATACCGTCATCCACCTCGCCGGTATCCCGGATGCGCAGGCCAGTTTCGACGATCTGCTGCCCGCCAATATTCTCTCTACGACCTGGATACTCAAGGCAGCAGCTGAGCACCGCTGTCGTCGTCTGGTCTTTGCCAGCAGTGCGCAGACCATTGAGGGCTACCCGGCGGATGTGCAGATACATCCTGGCATGGCTATCTCTCCCGCGAATCTGTATGGCGTCACCAAATGTTATGGTGAAGCACTTTGCGCCTTCTATGCCAGCCAGCACGGGTTGAGCTGTGTGGCGCTGAGAATCGGGGCGTTTGAACCTGCACTGGATAACAGCCTGCATAATGCACGGGATTACAGCGCATGGCTGAGTCCGGAAGATGCCGTCAGATTGCTGACTGGCGCTGTCGAGGCAGAGAAGATCACCTTCTTTATTGGCTACGGCATTTCCGATAACCGCTTTAAGCGCTTTGATCTGACACAGACGCGAGAAGTGCTGGGCTATACGCCGTCTGATAACGCATTCAGGGCATTTGCGCCAGGTGAACTGGATTATTAGCCCCTCCCTGAGCCGTAACCGCTTCCAGTCCCGAGTCGGCCCGTTATTCTTCACCTCCGTTGCCGCCGGCTCGTCCGGCGGCTGCTTCAGCCCTCAACTAAGACAACGCCGAAAAGAAGGCAGCGGCTGAATCGGCCAAATCAGTGTGTGCCGGTATTCACCCGGCGACCTATGTCTTTCAGCTGGGAATATTTTTCCAGCAGCTGTGGGCCATCATCCAGGCTCATGGCAAACATCCACATATAGGTCATCACCGAATAGATGTGACCCGCATTGGTCCCGCCACGGTTCGACATTACCGCAATGGTGACAGCAAATAGCAGCGCTGCCACGCTACCGATGGCCAGATAACCCCAGGCTTCCCGATCGGAGAGACGGAGCACACCGCTCCGGCGCATATTATCCGGCAGATTTCATCTGTCGGTGTCACCATCTGCCGTAGGGATAGGTTTTCTCTTTGATAAAATCCTTTATGTCCTGATCATAACCATCCGGAATGCTGTAGTTAAAGTCAATGCGCGAAGGCACGTCTTTGCAGGCATCCAGTTTATCCCCGGACAGCGTGGTGATTTTTACCGGTTCGACCGGCAGATTGGCGACCGGTGCACTGTTCTGAAGCCAGATGCGGACTTTACCTTCTGGTGCCAGCCCAAACAGCAGCGTGTCATACCAGGCCGTATCCCCACGCCAGTCCTTTCCGGTTGGCACCGACATTTTCTCCCGCAGGGCCGATGAAAAGGTGATGCGCGTCTCGTAGGTCTTTTTATCTATAACCGAATCCCAGCAGAAGAGCATCTGTGCGGGAGGATGCCGGGCTTTGTTGAACTGAGCATGCCTGCTTACCCTGCTGCTCCAGCTTCCCACGCTGTCAGGATTTTCCTGAATGCTGTCCAGCGTTCTGTAAGTAGATACAACTTTCTCGTTGTCGATAATCAGCGCTTTTGTCACAACCGCCGGTAAGGCCCGCGGAGTGAAAAATGCAAAATCAACTTCACCGTAGGGCATTTCGCCGGTGTCTTCCGGCGCCTGTGCCTCTCCAGCCCGGCAGCCGCTGACCATCACCAACATCAGCAGGGGAAAAAGTGTTTTCAGCCTCATACCTTCTTCCCGTCCATGCTGTAGACAGAGCGTTTCCACTGCTCATCCGGCCGGTTGATAAAGCCAATCAGCTCAGAGGGTGATGCGCCCCCGTGAATCAGACCGTCCGTATTGACCACGATGGCATTCCAGTTGGCTGAACAGTGAATATACTTCTCCGCAATCACGTCCAACTCATCCTGGCTGTACGCTTGATAGGCATAGGTACGCCAGGTATTACGCCCCGGGCTTGATGGATCAACCAGGGACCGTAAAAAGGCATTCACTTCACGGTCAAATACCCCGTCCTCCCCGATGAGAACGGGCTGGCCGTCAATAATACTCAGCCGCTCAGCCACCCACGCCAGTTCAGGTGAACGGCTCAGGTCGGTAAAAACCAGCATGATGATTGCCCTCCAGACAGACAACACATAAGCGCCTAAACCCGGCCTGCATGTGTCGTCAGGCGGGTATCAGAAGCAATCGCTACCAGTTGCCGTAGGGATAGGTTTTCCCTTTTACAAATGCTGGCGTTTCACCGTAATAAACATACCCGTTGGGATGGTCCGTAATCCCTTTGCAGGCATCCAGTTTATCCCCGGACAGCGTGGTGATTTTTACCGGTTTGACTGGCAGGTTATCACCTCCTGCGCTGTTCTGAAGCCAGATACGGACTTTACCCTCTGGTGCCAGCCCTAACAGTAATGTGTCATACCAGGCCATATTACCTCTTCTGTCCCTGCCGGTTGGCACCGACATTTTTCCCCGAAGGGCCGGTGAGAAGGTGATGCGCGTCTCGTAGGTCTTTTTATCGATAACCGAATCCCAGCAGAACAGCATCAGCGCCGGTGGATGCCGGGCTTTATTAAACTGAGCATGCATCCTGACCCGGTTATTCCATATCTGAGTTGTATCCGGATCCCCTGGAGTGCTGTCCAGCGTTCTGTAAGTGGATACAACTTTTTCGTTGTCGATAATCAGCGCTTTTGTCACAACCGCCGGTAAGGCCCGGGGAGAGAAAAATGCAAAATCAACTTCACCGTAGGGCATTTCTCCGGTGTCTTCCGGCGTCTGTGCCTCTCCAGCCCGGCAGCCGCTGACCATCACCATTATCAGCAAGGGGAAAAATGTTTTCAGCTTCATACCTTCTTTCCGTCCATGCTGTAGACGGAACGTTTCCACTGCTCATCCGGCCGGTTGATAAAGCCAATCAGCTCTGAGGGGGAGGCGCCACCGTGAATAAGGCCGTCAGTATTGACCACGATGGCATTCCAGTTGGCCGAACAGTGAATATACTTCTCCGCAATCACGTCCAGCTCATCCTGACTGAACGCCTGTGGCGTCTGACCGCTGCGTGCTGCCTTACCCATCACCAGCGCTTTGTCACACAGGGAAGACAGTTCATCAGAAAGAGTCATGTTCGGATTAGCCGGGTCGACAGAGTCAAACACCACCCCGGCTTCCCGTGCGGCCTCAAGCATCACCCGCAACGCCACGCGTGACCAGTCGTTTCTGACGGTCCTTCCGCGCATGGTCAGCGCCGCAAAGCTGCGCTTCTGCATCTGGCCGTACCGGTCCGGGGGGAGCCGGGCGTCATGCCAGGTTTCTGCCGATATTTCATTTGTCCGCAGCAGCGGGGCCAGACAGGGCGATTTATCCAGGGTCTGCAACTGTGCTACTGCCTGCCGGTAAGCCTGCGTCTTCTCACCGGGCTGGCTGTACGGCACCGTCTCCGTTGCCGGGCGGGTCAGGAAAAGGTCTTCCTTCGTGACGGGCAGATAACCGCCGCCGATATCGGAATGCACGCCGGGCAGCGCCAATTCCGGCCAGGCCGGTTTGACGCTGTTCAGCGCAAAGTTAAAGCGGCACTCGTTCGCGGCGGTGATGTGAAAGACCTTCTCCGCCACACCGGGACGCAGGGTGAGTTTCACGTTCCCGGTATCCGCACTGTGCGGGTTCAGGCCATTAACCGGCGTACCTATCGCAGCAACGGTATCAAAGATGCCGATGAAGCGGGTCTTTCCTGAAGGAGAACCATTGAAAGTGATGCCCGTCATGGCCTGGCGGATGGCGCTGATAATGGCCGGGTCTTCTGACTGGATGCGGTTGGCAAAATGACGGGCTGCGGCTGCTCCGCGACTAAAGCCAAAGATGTCAAACTGAAGACAATTTATAACAATCTCACAGCCTGATTTGCTTCGTATATCCTCTGCAGCGTCTGAAATAGCTTTCACTAACTGAGATACGGCGTGGTTGGTTTTAGCAGCAACCCCTGTGTCGGATATACCAAATCCCTGGCCCAGCTTGTTGTCGGGTTTACCGGCTTCGGTACCAATACCATCAATGTAGATGCCTACCTGAACATCTGAATCGTTACCGGATATGGTTTGTTTATACAGTGTGCTCAGCCAGTGAATATTGGTGTAGTACCCGGTATAGCTGGTTGCGCCTGTACCCGACACGCCAAAATTTTCACGGGCGCATTTTGCCAGAATGGACTCGGCTTCCGGATCGTTCAGGTTGAAATGACCTGCAGTATAGGCCTTCAGCATGTTCTGCGTGTTAACGGCATTGTTGCCGGTACCGTCGAAGAACACGCCTATCGTCAGCGTGATCTCCCGTTTCTTTTTCTTCGCCGCCTGCGTATGTTGTTCCGGCTCCGGAGCGACTACCGGGGCCATCCGGGCTTTTGCCGCCGAAAGCTGCGGTATCGTACCAGGGGCAATCAGAAAATTAGTTCCCTGCGGGCACCCGCAACGGATCTCCGAGCCATCCACCGCGACAGCGGCGCTGTTTGAGTGCCGGTGATCGCCGCTCACAATGACCCCCACTTCCCCGCACTTCGGGCAGGGGGTGGTTTTGTCACCGATATAGAGTTTCAGCAACCCCATGACCGACATACCGGGGCGGGTCGCGATACACTGCGCCCCTGTGGAAGTCTTATCCCCGTGCAGACCGACGTTTTTACCGTGAATGATACAGCCTCTTCGGGTCATCGGCTCAGCCCTCTGCCGGTAAAAAATCAGCATCCATCGGCAGACCTTTCAGCTCATTCAGCGTACATCCCGCCTGCGGGGTGCTGATAATCACATCACCGTTACTCAGCCGGCTGCCGACCAGCGCGATACTTTTACCGCCTTTCTGGAATTTCGCACCGCTGCCGGTGACAATCCGGGCGGTGGTGCCGTCAGGATAAACCACCTCATCACCTTCCAGCGCAACGCTGACCTTCTGTCCGTCCTCAGGCGCTATTTCAGAGCCGTTCCAGGCTGCACGTACCACCCCGCCGCGGTGTGTCAGCGCCCCGTCAACCGCGATCCGGTAAATCGCCACCACCGGATGTTCAAGCAGAAATGCCTCCTGCTCTTCAACTGTCTGACGGGCACCTTCAGGCATCCCGGCCTTTTTCTCCGTCGAAAATGGCGGACGCGCCAGTAAGGTAGCTAATTCCGGGGTCAGTACGTTGGTATATTGCGGTTCCATGTCAAATCCCTTTTTTTCCTGTGATAAACGCGTCAGCAAAAGCTATGCGACGGCAGGCATCTCCCATAATGAGATACTGCAGGTTTACACAGGAATGATGGATATAAATTGAGCACAATCAATACAGCACGAGACATTAGTCATTTAAAGAATATAAGCCGGGCTATGTCCCGTCTGATAAAGCTTTAGGGCATTTTCGCTATGTGAACTGGATTATTAACCCGCCCCTGACGCAGCGATGGCTTCTAGTCCGGCAATGGCTGTGTATTCCTCCCATTTGTTGCCGCTGGCCTGTCCGGCGGCTGCTTCAGCTCTCTACAGAGTCAGCATCCTTAACAAAGCAGTGGCTGCTTAATCTGTTCGAAAGTCATCTGCCGAGCGCACCGGATGCAACCTGGCAACTTTATGCTTCATTCTGGCAGATGGCTGCGCATCACGAAGCCTATGCCGCGCTGACAGAACAAATGACGGCAGCGTGGCAGGCGCTGGTGGAGGAGATAATTCGTGACGGCGTCACAGATGGAACGCTGCGTTGTGCCGATATACCGCGTACCGCCCGGCAAATCAGTGCGATGCTTAACGGCTATGCCGATTTGCTGACCATCAATCCGTCGGAGAAAAAGGCAAGCGAAGGGATGGCTGACTTAACGCAGTTTATTGATCATCTCCTGTCGTAACGTGGATCTGACGCGTTATAAAGGCTTTAACAACGCCAGATTTTAATTAAATGTTAATAAAAGGTTTATTATTTTAATTAGTCTGCGCTTTTAACCCGCTATAAATGCAGCTTCTTCAGTCAAACTGACTTATGCTTTTTCCATCTGAAAAGGCCCCTTTTTGATAGCGTTTTGCCCCGGAAACAGCTATTTACACAGATTATTATCATTGACTTAGCACGCTCCGCGCCGGGTAAGCTGGTGTTTTTACGCCACTTATTAACAACGGACTAGCGAAGCGGCAATAATGTATACGTTCACAAACTCACCAAACGATTGATTCCTATAGCAAAGAATCTGTTATCTGCCGATAAAATTAAACATTGAGTCGGACCTTAAAAACACCTATATTGGCCGCGCTTAAAACACATACCCCAATTTAAATACATTTATTCAACTGCGACGCTACGCCCGTCCCGGTTGTAGGAGAGATATGATGACGGATAAAGTCCGTATTGATAGTTTGAATGCACAGAACTTAAACGCAACCAATGAAACCTATTTAGCCCGTCAGGCTGAATTTGAATCAAACGTTCGAAGTTATCCTCGCAAATTGCCGTTCGCGATTGCGAAAGCACAGGGTGTCTGGATCACAGACGTCGAGAATAATCAGTATCTCGACTGTCTTGCAGGTGCCGGAACGCTGGCATTGGGTCATAACCATCCAGACGTTCTGCAGAGCATTCAAAATGTCATTACCAGCGGCTTGCCGTTACATACTCTTGATTTAACCACGCCGTTAAAAGATGCGTTCTCTGAGTACCTGCTCTCGTTATTACCGGGCCAGGGCAAAGAGTACTGCCTGCAGTTTACCGGCCCGTCGGGCGCGGATGCCGTTGAAGCGGCGCTGAAACTGGCGAAAAAACACACCGGTCGTTCCGGCATCATCAGCTTCTCTGGTGCGTATCACGGCATGACCCACGGCGCGCTGTCTGTTACCGGCAACCTGTCACCGAAAGAAGCGGTCGACGGCTTGATGCCGGAAGTGCAGTTCATGCCTTATCCGCACCTCTACCGCTGCCCGCTGGGCATTGGCGGTGAAGCGGGCGTGAAAGCGCTGACCTACTACTTCGAAAACCTGATCAACGACGTTGAGAGCGGCGTTCGCAAACCGGCAGCCGTCATTCTGGAAGCGGTTCAGGGCGAAGGCGGTGTTAACCCGGCTCCGGCTGAGTGGCTGCAGCGCATCCGTAAAGTGACCAAAGAGCATGGCATTCTGCTGATCATCGACGAAGTGCAGGCGGGCATTGCCCGTACCGGTAAATTCTTCGCCTTTGAGCACGCCGGTATTGAGCCGGACATCATCGTGATGTCAAAAGCGGTCGGCGGCGGTCTGCCACTGGCGGTACTGGGCATTAAGAAAGAGTTCGACGCCTGGTCTCCTGGCCACCACACCGGCACCTTCCGTGGCAACCAGCTCGCAATGGCGACCGGCCTGACTACGCTGAAACTGCTGAAAGATAACAACATCGCTGACAAAGTCGCTGCACAGGGCGAATGGCTGAAAGGCAAACTGGGCGAGCTGCAGCAGCGCTACCCGGTAATCGGCAACGTGCGTGGTCTGGGTCTGATGATCGGCATTGAGCTGGTGAAACCTGACGAAGCCGCTGATCACATGGGCAGCTTCCCGGCAGACGGCGAGCTCTCCGCGCTGGTACAGAAAAAATGTTTTGAGAACGGCCTGATTCTGGAGCGTGGCGGACGTCACGGCAGCGTATTACGTCTGCTGCCTTCCCTGCTGATCACAGATGCAGAACTGGACGTGTTTATGGATAAATTTGAAAACGCCCTGCTGTCAGCTGGCGTGAAACCAGTTTGAGTGGAGTGAATGCAATGTCCCGGTTAAACCCGATTCTGGCGGCCTCAGCACAAAGTACCGAGGCCTACCAGCAGGCGATTGCCCAGAGTAGCGCGGCCGTCGTGAAGTGGCTGGAACAACCTGAGATGTATCAGGGAAAAACCGTCGCAGAGCTGCGCGAGCGCATTAAGCTGGACTTCAATCCTCAGGGCCTGGGCAACCAGGCAGCTATTGAACGCGCCATTGAGTACTTCCTCAAAGACAGCCTGTCGGTTCATCACCCGCAGTGTGTGGCGCATCTGCACTGCCCGAGCCTGGTTATCAGCCAGGCGGCGGAAGTGCTGATTAACGCTACCAACCAGAGTATGGATTCGTGGGACCAGGCACCTTCAGCCACCCTGATTGAGATGAAGCTGATTGAGTGGCTGCGTACCCAGGTCGGTTATCAGCCCGGCGACGCGGGTGTCTTCACCAGCGGCGGCACCCAGAGCAACCTGATGGGTCTGATGCTGGCGCGTGACGCCTGGTTTGCCCGCCAGGGTCATTCTGTTCAGCAGGATGGTTTAACCGGCGATCTGAAGAAGATTAAAGTCTTCTGTTCAGAGAATGCGCACTTCTCGGTTCAGAAGAACATGGCGCTGCTGGGTCTGGGCTATCAATCCGTGACGCAGGTGAAATGCGATCGCTTTGCCCGCATGGATATGGATGACCTGCGCCACAAGCTGGCAGCCTCCAAAGCCAACGGTGAAAACATTCTGGCGATTGTTGCCACGGCGGGTACTACCGATGCCGGTGCGATCGATCCCCTGCGCGAAATCGCGGCGCTGGCGGCCGAAGAGAACATCTGGGTGCACGTCGATGCGGCCTGGGGCGGCGCGCTGCTGCTCTCAGAAAAGTATCGTGACTATCTGGATGGCATTGAGCTGGTCGATTCCATTACCCTGGACTTCCACAAGCAGTTCTTCCAGACCATCAGCTGTGGTGCTTTCCTGCTGAAGGAAGCGCGCCACTATGAGCTGATGCGCTACCAGGCGGCCTATCTGAACTCTGAGTTTGATGAAGCGCAGGGTGTGCCGAATCTGGTATCCAAATCCCTTCAGACCACCCGCCGTTTTGATGCACTGAAACTGTGGATGGGTCTGGAAGCGCTGGGTCAGAAACAGTATGCCGAAATCATCGATCACGGTGTGACACTGGCACAGCAGGTTGCACAGTACGTTGATGAGCAGCCTGCGCTGGAGCTGGTGATGAAACCGCAGCTGGCCAGCGTGCTGTTCCGCTATCGTCCGGCGCATCTGGCGCACCTCAGCAGTGCGGATATTGCGTTGCTGAATCAGCGTATCGGTGATGCCCTGCTTGAATCGGGCCGCGCCAACGTTGGTGTGACCGAGTTCGATGGCGTGACCTGCCTGAAGATGACCCTGCTGAATCCGACAGTGACGCTGGAAGATATCAAAGTGTTGCTGACATTGGTGGAAACCACGGCACAGCAGCTGGTGTAAATAGTGGCGTCAGGGTCACTATCAGAGGCGCCTCAGGGCGCCTTTTCTTTTTCTGTGTTTATCCCTTTCATTCATCGGTGAGGCCACAGCGCCTGTGCGCTGGTTTGCCGGACACCTCCGCCTCTGCCCCTTTTGTGTAGCCCCTAGCCGATCTTGTATTGACTTACCCATTCAGCACAAAAATCCAGATACGCGAGTGTGATGGCTGAAGGATGTTTGTGCCGGACATAGACCAGATGTAAAGGCATCGAGTGAGTCGGATAATCGGACAACAACCGCACCAGCTTCCCGCTCTCCACATCAGGTTTCACTAAAAAATCAAACAACAGCGATACTCCGGCACCGCTCAGTGCGTAATGGCGCAGGCCCTGCGTGTTGTTCGAGGAAAAAAACGGCTCAAATTTTACCTTCTCGTCTCCGGATACCCACTCAAAGGAACCACTGTTAAGCCCTTCCCAGCTGGCTATCGGACACGTCGCCAGCGCCGCCAGCGTCTGCGGATGTCCAAAGCGTTCAGCCAGTTCAGGCGTGGCAACAAACCATGCCTCGACATTCATAACCGGTTTGGCAATCACATCTTCGGTATGCAACTCGCCCAGCCTGAGTGCCACGTCAATGCCATCTTCAAACAGATCCACCACTCTTTCCCCTGAGTGGCAAAACACTTTGATATCAGGATAGCGTTGCTGAAACGCATGCAGCAATTCCCACCAGATGGTGAAGTCAGGCGGCACCGATATTCGCAGCTTGCCCGCCAGTTTGTGCGCAGACCTGACCGTTTTGGTGGCCTCTTCCAGCAATTCAAGGCCAGGTCGCGATTGCTCAAAGAACTGTTGTCCTTTATAGGTCGGCCTGACCCCTTTCTTTGATCGCTCCAGCAACTGTACACCCAGTGCCCGCTCCAGCTCGTTCACTTTCCGCACCAGCGTAGAGATGGGGATAGCTGTTCTCTCGCTTGCCGCTGAAAAGCTGCCTGCCTGAACGACTGCAATAAAGAGTTTTGTCGCGTTGAGATCCATTATCTTTCCATATCTGGCAAACATGTACCCAATTCTGACCATTTACTTCTTATTTTCAACTATTAAACTCCCTGTTTTGGCTAAGAGAATAAAAATAAAACGGCCTGTAAAAAAATTCTTATTTTAACGAATAAGTCTGGCTACACCGTATCCGGATAAGGAAAAAGCGATGAAAAACCGTGTGACAGAAATTCTGAATATTCGCTATCCCATTATTCAGGCACCCATGTACTTTCTGACCAATGCAACGTTTGTTGCCGCAGTATCAAACGCAGGCGGATTAGGCATAATTGGCCCCAACGCCGGGCAGGATACATTGCCAGACTCTCGTTTCATGGCGCTGGAGCGCATGCGTGAGCAAATCAGAAAAACCAAACAGCTGACCGATAAACCTTTTGGGGCAACCCTGATCAATGGGCCGGATATGAGTTTCTGGCGGCCCACCGCTGAAATGTTTGTTGAAGAGAAGGTAGATGTCGTTTTAGTTAATGAAGTGCTTGATGCCGAAATATTCGATTTTCTGAAACAACATCGCATCAAAATCCTTTATCGTGCGCTGACGCCTGACGTAGCGAATTCTCAGCAGGCTGAAAAGCTTGGCGCCGATATCATTGTCGCCACCGGATTTGATGAAGGCGGCACCGTGCCATCACGCATTATCGGAACGTTCAGCATCGTGCCTATGATCGCTGACAGTGTGAAAATTCCGGTGCTGGCGGCAGGCGGCATTGGGGATGTGCGTGGCGTGCGTGCAGCCATGGCGTTAGGTGCAGAAGGCGTCTGGATAGGCAGCCTGTTTTTAACCGCGCAGGAGAACCCGGCGGATGAGAAGGTTAAGCAGCTGATTGTTTCATCGAGCGCAGAAGATTTGCTACTTTTCCGCACCCTGCCCGCTTATTACCGGACATTGCCAACACCGCTCAGCCCCAGGCTGGCAGAACTTGATGCGCACGGCGCTGACCGTGAAACCCTGTTCACTGCAATGAATGGCTACCACTCTTTATGGCAGGCGATGCGACTGGGCAATCTTGACAAAGGTGTTGTTTCGACAGGCACCGGCATCTCGATGATCAAATCGGTGCGAACCGTTGCAGCCATCGTCGCCGATCTGGCACAAGATTTCATCACTCAGCCGGAGAAACAGAAATCTGACGACACCGTTCTCAGTCTGTAATCTGTTTAAAGTTAGTGATGTGACCGCCACCAGCGGGATCCGGTTGTCGGATGAGTCCCGACCGGGTCCAGCGTGCTGCCCGCAGTGTTCAACTGTGGGCCGTTATTCAGCTTTTCCTCTTCACAGCCTGAAGCCATACAGGTTCAACCCTTTTCAGTCAAACAGACACAAGATAAATTAACAGCTTTTATTCCCTCATTTAGATTTCGTTTATTTTATAATTTGCATGACGCCTTTATTTCAGCAGAGTCTGGAAAACCGCATCGCGATCAATATATAAAGATTTTACTTCAGCCATAATTAATCAACACTCACGTTAAGTCACTGATAAAAGTGAATAACATATTACAGATAAGAATAGTTTAATTTCACAGGAATTAACGCTTATGCTCCTGCGTAAAATAGTTATCATTCTTCTCGGTATGATTATGGCTGCTGTCATCATTATTGCCGACAACCATGCTCATAAAGTTAATTGCCGTGATCAGGTTTTCAGTTTGCCATCATCGCAAAGTGAATGACCTTGTCTGAATCCTTCTCTCCAGCATCCTCTTAGGCTTCAGACCTGTTGGCGGTGTTGATGACGCGAGAAGGTCAGTGACGTTGATCCGGCTGAATCGCTTACGGAATAAAACCCTGTTACATCGGCCTGAACAGAGCGGCACGTTACGCCAGTGATATTACAGCTGCATTTCTGATAAGCAGGCTTGTTTGTTGCCCTTCCCGGCAGACCTGCCAAAGAAGGCTGCATGGCACTTCAGCAGCCTGAATTTCCCGCTCAGCTCGCTTACCGACACTTAGCGCGACGGTGGCTCATCCAGTAGCCGCAGATGATCATCTTTGTTCAGGGTCATCAACGCAACAATACTGACCAGCGCAGTCGCCATCACATACCAGGCGGGGATATCGGGATTACCGGTCTGTTTAATCAACCCGGTGATGATCAATCCGGCACAGCCAGAAAACACGGCGTTAGAAAGCGAATAGGCCAGACCCAGTCCGGTATAACGCACCCGCGTCGGGAACATCTCTGCCAGCATTGCAGGCCCCGGTCCGGCCAGCAACCCGACTACTCCGCCCGCGATAAACACCACCAGCGCTTTCAGCAGCAGCCCGGTGCTCTCTGCCTGAAGTATGTTAAGCAGCGGCAGAGAGAGCACCAGCAGCAATACCGCCGCCGTCACCATCACCGCACGGCGGCCAATCCTGTCACTCAGCATGCCGGCCGGGATGATGGTGGCAGCAAAGCCCAGGTTCGATATCACCGCAATCAGCAACGCCTGGTTAAAACCGGTGTGCAGCGATGCCTGCAGGTACGTCGGCATAATCACCAGCCAGGTGTAACCGGCCGCCGACCAGACCATCAGCCGACAGATACCGAGCAGGATCGTTTTCAGCGTATCGCCAAGGCTGGCGTCAACTTTTACAACGGGTTTTGCCTGCTGCTGAATAAACGCCGGGGTCTCCTCCATCTGAACCCGCAGCCAGAGCGCGATGACACCCAGCGGCAGGGCAATGAAGAACGGGATGCGCCAGCCCCAGCTCAGCATCTGCTCCGGCGACAGCAGCAGTGAGAGCAGCGCTACGATGCCCGCGCCAGCCAGTAATCCCAGCGCCACAGTAAAAGATTGCCACGCCCCATAAAGGCCCCGCTTACCGCGCGGTGCAAACTCGGTCATCAACGATACCGCCCCGCCATACTCACCCCCCGCGAACAGGCCCTGCAGAATACGCAGACCGGTCACGATCAGCGGCGCCAGGATGCCCAGATGGGCATAGGTGGGCACCAGGCCGATAGCCGCCGTCGCCAGCGTCATCATGATTAACACAAAAATCAGCGTGGGTTTGCGCCCGATGCGATCACCCATCCGGCCGAAAATGATTGCTCCGAGTGGACGGAAGAAAAAGGCGATGGCAAATGACGCATAGGTCAGCAGAAGCCCGGTCAGCGCTGACTCCCCTTCCAGCCGGAAAAAGTTCTGCGCTATCACGGTGGCAAGAAAGCCATAGACGGCAAACTCATACCATTCAATGAAATTACCTACCGAACCGGCAATCAGAGCACGTTTACGGCTGGCGGAGCTGAGCAGATTATCGACGGGCACAGACATGGCAGGGGATCCTTTTTGAGCATCATCAGTCGCTTATGATTAGCACAATCGCCGCACGCCTGCGCACTCTTCTGCCTGTCACGTTAACTCAGACACATAAATCTGCGCTTAACGCGCCACGGCATGCCCTTTTTCACCTTCACGCCTTGCACAACGGCTTTACGATTGTCAGGATGTGCGGCATTGAATGAATCAGGCGGATAGATGATGAACGCACAAACCTCAAAAGATCCTCTGCATGGCGTAACGCTGGAGATGCAGATAAACAGTTTAGTCGCGCAGTATGGCTGGGCGGAGCTGGGAAAACGGATCAACATTAACTGCTTTAAAAGCGATCCGAGTGTTAAATCAAGCCTGAAGTTTTTGCGGCGCACGCCCTGGGCGCGGGCTGAAGTCGAAGCGCTTTATCTCGCCTCGTTAAAAGAGAAACCGGCCTCCCGCGAAGCACCGTCTGAAGAGGCGGATCAAGCACCCGCAGAAGATCCCTGGGGCAACTGGCGCGGTAACCAGCCGGAGTAACGGGCAGACAACGCGGCAATAAAAAAGCCCGCGCAGGATAACCTGTGCGGGCTTTTTTTACGTCAGGTCGCTGTTACAGCGCCATGTCGTGCTTCGCTGAAGGCGCTGCCTGCTCAGGCTGTGCTGCTGGCGCCTCGGCTGCTTTGCCATCCATGTTGATAACCGGCGGTGTGGTCAGCTGCAGAGTCGCAGCGGTGTCATTCCATACCTGCTGGAGCATCGGCACGTTGTCATTCAGTTTCTGACCGTAGCCTGGGATCATCTTGTGGATTTTTGCCTGCCATTCCGCTGACTTAAACTCTTCCGGGAACAGTTTCTGCATCACGCTTAACGCGATAGGCGCAGCGGTCGATGCACCAGGAGAAGCACCCAGCAGTGCCGCCACGGTTTTCTGCTGATCGGTCACAATTTCTGTACCCAGTTTCAGCACGCCACCTTTGTCAGCATCTTTCTTGATGATCTGTACGCGCTGACCGGCCTGAATCAGTTTCCAGTCCTCTTTCTTCGCGTCCGGGTAGTACTCTTTCAGCGCTTCGAAGCGATCTTCTTCTGTCAGCATCACCTGGCCAACCAGGTATTTCACCAGGTCGAAGTTATCCATACCCACGTCGGTCATTGGCACGATGTTATGAGTAGTGGTGGTGCTCAGCAGGTCAAACAGTGAACCATTTTTCAGGAACTTGGTTGAGAAGGTCGCGAACGGTCCAAACAGCACGACGCGTTTGCCATCCAGATAACGGGTATCCAGATGCGGAACGGACATCGGTGGTGCACCGGTAGACGCCTGACCGTAGACTTTCGCCAGGTGACGATCGGCAATCGCCTTGTTTTCGGTTACCAGGAATGAACCGCCGACCGGGAAGCCTGCATAGTTTTCCGCTTCCGGAATGCCGGTTTTCTGCAGTAATTTCAGCGCGCCGCCGCCAGCACCAATAAAGACATATTTCGCGTCAACTGCACGCTCGTTGCCGTTTTTGGCATCTTTAATGGTGACGTGCCACGAGTTATCACCGTTACGTTTGAAATCGGTGACTTCAGACGAGGTTTCCAGACGGAAGTTGTCATTCTTCTTCAGGCTGCCGATTAGCTGACGGGTAATTTCACCGTAGTTTACGTCGGTGCCAACTGGCGTCCAGGTTGCGGCCACTTTCTGCTGGGGATCACGACCTTCCATCACCAGCGGTGCCCACTGCTCGATCTGCTTGTGATCGGTAGAGAACTTCATGCCCTGGAACAGCGCGGTTTTCTGTAACGCCGCATAGCGTTTAGTCAGGAAGTCGACGTTGTCGCCCCAGACGAAGCTCATGTGTGGCGTTGAGTTGATGAAAGAGCGCGGATCGTGCATCACACCCTCTTTGACCTGCGAACTCCAGAACTGGCGTGAAACCATGAAGGCTTCGTTGATTTCCAGCGCTTTCGTCACGTCGATCGAGCCGTCTTTACGCTCAGGCGTATAGTTCAGCTCCATATTGGCAGAGTGACCGGTACCGGCGTTGTTCCAGCCGTTAGAGGATTCCAGTGCCACACCATCCAGCTTCTCAACCATGATCTGTTTCCACCCAGGCTGCAGCTCTTCCAGCATGGTGCCCATTGAGGCGCTCATGATGCCACCACCAATTAACAGGACGTCGGTTTTTTCTGGTGAAGTTTCAGCATGCAGTGCTGAAGAAACTAACAAGGCCGCGAGGGAAAGAGTGGGGATAACTTTCTTTGAATTCATCATTTTAATCTACAGCTCAGACGGTACTGGTTAAAAAAAGTCCTTAAAGTTTAAAATAATGTTATTTGTGAGTTAATGTGAAAATAGTTATAAAATTAAAAATAGCAATTTAGCCTTAATTTAATTACAAAAGGCTTACCGAATTGCTCACATATTTTAACCACACATTAAGGGTGTCCTTTGAATTATACAATCCCCTAACACAAATATTGTTCTCCGGCGATTGCCCGCGCGCAGACCGCTAAAACTGTACTGATGCGGTCAGTTAGCGTATGTTTCCGGGCGATCTCCCACCCGTGCTGAACGCCAATGACAAGCCAACCACAGAACCGACATGCCGTGACTAAACGACCCATGAAACTCAGTACCCTGACCACCCTGATGATGACCGCGGTTATCGTCACCGTGCTGCTCGCTGTCCATCTGCTCTATTTTGTGCAGATCGATAACTTTGCTCAGTCGCATCTTAAAGATAAGGCGATGGCAGTGGCACGCACTCTGGCAGACAGCCCTGAAGTGCAGCGTGGGTTACTGTTACCGGACGGCAGCAGCCAGATTCAGCCACTGGCTGAAGCCGCGCGCAAACGCAACGGCCTGCTGTTTGTGGTGGTGACGGATATGCGTGGCATTCGCTTTTCACACCCGAACGCGGCGGTGATTGGCAAACATTTTGTCGGCAACGATATCTATCCGGCCCTCAGCGGGCGGGAAAATGTGGCGGTAAATCACGGCGTGCTGGTAGAGGCACTGCGGGTATTTACCCCGGTCTATAACGCAGAGCATCAGCAGATTGGCGTGGTGGCGATCGGCATCGCACTAAATGATGTGGCGGCGCAGATTGCCAAAAGCCGCTGGAACATCGTCTGGACTGTCTTATTTGGCGGCCTGGTGGGTCTGCTGGGGATTCTTATTCTGGTCAGACGCCTGAAGAGCATATTGCTCGGGCTGGAGCCGCATGAAATCTCCAGCCTGTTCGAGCAGCGTCAGGCGATCCTCAATTCTATTAAGGAGGGTGTGATTGCGGTAGATGATGAGTCACGCGTCAGCCTGATTAACCACGCGGCACAGCAGCTACTGCATGAGACCACCCGCAAGATGCCATTAAGCGGCGATCTGATTGCTGAAGAGAGCGTAATGCACCGCCATCAGCAGGATGCGCTGCATGCGGGCAAAGCCTGGCACGATCAGGAGCTGACGCTGGGTAATCGCATCCTGATCAGCAATACCGTGCCGGTTCGCAGTCGTGACCGCATTATCGGCGCGGTAACCACCTTCAGGGACAAGACCGAGATCAGCCAGCTGATGCAGCGTCTGGACGGCATGGTAAACTATGTAGACGCGTTACGTGAACGGTCCCATGAGTTCATGAACAAGCTGCATGTCATTCTGGGTCTGCTGCATATGAAAAACTATGCGCAGATGGAAGAGTACATCCTGAAAACCGCCAACGCCTATCAGACGGAGATTGGTTCGCTGCTGCAAAAGATCAAATCGCCCATCATTGCGGGTTTCCTGCTCAGCAAAATCAACCGGGTGACCGATGAAGGCCATCAGCTGATTATCGATGAGGCGAGTTTTCTGCCCGACTGCGGCAGCGAGGAGCAGAGCGCGGTACTGATTACGGTGCTGGGCAATTTAATTGAAAATGCGCTTGAGGCGCTGGACCCGGAAACCGAAGGGGAGATCCACCTCATGCTGCATTATCAGAATGGCTGGTTAGCCTGTGAAGTGAGTGATGACGGACCCGGGATCGACGGTACGCAGCTCAGCGCCATTTTTGAGCGTGGCGTCTCGTCAAAAGGCGAAGATCGCGGTGTCGGATTGTTTCTGGTTAAGCAGCAGACCGAAAGCCTGGGCGGCAGTGTCAGTGTCGAGTCGGAACCGGGTGTATTCACCCAATTCTTAGTACAACTTCCGTGGGAGAGAGGAATGATTACCCAATGATCAATGTGTTAGTTGTCGATGATGACGCCATGGTAGCCGAGCTGAATCGCTGTTATATCGGGCAGATCCCAGGCTTTACCTGCTGCGGCACCGCCTCAACCTTACAGCAGGCCAAAGAGCGGCTGGCGCAGGCCGAACCTCAGGTTGATCTGATCCTGCTGGATATCTATATGCAGCAGGAGAACGGTCTCGACCTGTTGCCGGAACTGCGCAGCGCAGGACGTCCGGTTGACGTGATTATTATCTCGTCAGCAGCAGATGCCGCCACCATCAAAACCTCACTCAACTACGGTGTGGTGGATTATCTGATCAAGCCTTTCCAGTTTGCCCGCTTTGAAGAGGCGCTGACTGGCTGGCGACAGAAAAAATCGCTGATGGATAATCATCAGTTCTATCAGCAGTCGGACGTTGATCAGTTGTTGCATGGCAATCCGCCGGGGGCCAGCGAGCAGAAGCGACTGCCGAAAGGATTAACACCGCAGACGCTGCGCACCCTGTGTCTGTGGATCGACGCCCATCCGGGTACTGAGTTCTCCACCGACGAACTGGCAACCGAGGTGAATATCTCCCGCGTCTCCTGCCGCAAGTACCTGATCTGGCTGGCGCAGATTAATATCCTGTTCACCAGCATTCATTATGGGGTTACGGGCCGTCCGGTTTATCGCTATCGCCTGCAGCCGGAGTATCACACCTTACTCAAACAATATTGTCAGTGAACCAGCCGGTAATCGGTGTCCAGTAACTGAAAAGAAAAGTGACGTTGTGACGAGCAGATCACCTGCCTGTCACGGGTCACAAATATCGCTTCAATGCCCGGTTGCTCTGCCAGGCAGGCAATGCCCTGTTCAACGCCGAGGCCGTAAAGCAGTGTGGTGTAGATGTCGCCATCCAGTGAACGGTCAGAGATCACGGTGACGCTCAGCAGGTCGTTATCCAGCGGATAACCGCTACGCGGGTCGAGGATATGGTGATAACAGACGCCATCCAGCTCGAAATAACGCTCATAGATACCGGATGTCACCACCGAGCGATTATTCACGCCGATCACCCCGATCAGCTCATCGGCCTCACCAAACGGTTTTTTCAGGCCGATTGCCCAGCCCGCCTCTTCTGGCGGCGCCCCCACCGTCTGCACATTTCCACCCAGATTAATCAGCGCACTGCTGACCTGCTGCTGGCGCAAAAAAGCCTGCACAACATCGGCGATATAGCCTTTGGCGATGGCGCCCAGGTCGATCTCCATCCCCGGCCGGGCCAGCATGACACTGCGGCTTGCGTCATCAAGAATAACGTCATGCGGATTCGTCAGCGCCATGCGCGCCTGAAGTTCTGTCTCTGATGGAACACGGTGGCCCTGAAAGCCGATTTTCCAGCACTTCACCAGCGGGCCAATAGCCAGATTAAACAGGCTGTCGGGCAGCAGGCTCACCGCATGCGCGCAGGCGATCAGGTCAAACACCGGCTGACTCACGACCACCGGATGCTGCCCTGCCGCGTGATTAATCGCCATCACCTCAGACGCCGCGCGGTTAACCGTGAAGAGATTCTCCTGCTGTTTAATCAGGCGGAAGACCTGTCCGGCCAGGGTCTGATTATCGTCGAAGAGTTTGAGCAGGATGGGTGAACCCATTAAGACAGCGGAGTAAGCATAGACACGCGCATCAGTTAACATAGGCGACTCTGCTTTAAAGAGAAAAGAACGGCATCCGCAGAGCGCGGATGCCGGAGACGACCCTTAACGTCGGGCGTAAGCGGCGGCGTTACCACCGGCCAGAATGCCGAAGATAATGATATCGGCGACTGCGTTACCGCCGATACGGTTAGCACCGTGGATGCCACCAACGACCTCGCCACAGGCCCAGGCGCCGTTAATCACCTGTTTCTGGCTGTCCAGCACCGCAGTGGTGGTGTCGATGGTGACGCCGCCCATGGTGTGGTGTACGCCCGGTGCAACACGAATCGCGTAGAACGGTGCTTCACTCAGAGGATGACGCAGCGCGGTCTGACGACCGAAGTCTTCATCTTTCTGCATGATAACGAAGTTGTTGTAACGGGCCAGCGTGGCTTCCAGCGTATGATGCTCACTCATGTTGAGTTTCACCGCCAGTTCTGCCACGGTTGGCGCGCTGACCACAAAGCCTTTGGCGATATATTCGTCAGCCGCTTTGTTATTCATCCGCACCTGCTCGTCAAACACAATCCAGGCACTCTTCTCTGGCAAGGCGATAATCTGCGCCGAGACTTTATCGCGGGTTTCCATTTCGTTGTAGAAGCGCTCACCCGCCTGACTGACCAGGATAGCACCGCCGCCACGAATGGATTCGGAGACCAGATAAGAGGTGGTCTGTTCAACCGTTGGGTGAATCTGGATTTCGCCCATATCCACGGTACCGGCACCAATTTTTTCCAGCATGGCAATACCGCTGCCGGTGGCGCCTTTGTGGTTGGTGGTGACAAAGCCATCGAGTTCAGGGCGATATTTCACTACCAGTTCACGGTTCGCACTGAATCCGCCAGTCGCCACAATCACGCTTTTCGCGTTCAGGATACGGCTGTCGTTGTACTCATCGACCACTCTCACACCCGCTACCGCACCGTTCTCATAAAGGATTTCTGAGACTGAGGTTTCCAGCAGGACTTCGATGTTGCGGCTGTTGATGTTTTTAACCAGACCGCTGATCAGGAAGCCACCCACCGCTGAACGATCCGCCGGACGGTGGGTACGATCGATGCTCATCCCGCCGGTAATGGTGATGTCGTTAAGCTCAATGCCGTGATTCGCCAGCCACTCGATAGCCTCCGGCGCCAGCTCTACAAACTCACGTAGCAGCACCGGATTATTTTTAAACTGACCGCCTTTCAGCGTCTCCTCGTAGAACAGCTCTTTGCTGTCTTCGATGCCTTTGAGTTTCTGGAAACGGGTTTCCGCGGCGTTCATGCCCACTGAGGCTTTAATGGTGTTACCGCCGATGGTCGGCATCTTCTCGATGATGACCACGCGCGCACCTTCATCGTGCGCCTGAATCGCCGCCGCAAGACCGGCGCCGCCGCTGCCCACAATCACCACATCGTAATTCTGCGGTGCGTTAGGGTTGCCGCCCTCTTCAATCACATGCTCTTTGCTGGAGGTGGTCAGCGCGCGTGAAACCGCTTTTTTTAGCGCCTCACTCTGGGTAGTCGCCCCGGTAATCGCATCGACGTGTGGGCTGTTGGCCACCAGGATGCGGCTACGCAGGCTTTCAAAGGTGGTGGTGAAGTCCACATCCAGGGTGTCATCCGGCACCAGCGAGATGTCAGTGATACGGTCAGTATCCAGCGTAACGTTGATTTTCAGTTTCAGCGCTTCGGCTTCGACTTTTTCCTGATAGACGCCCGCTTTGTATTTACGGCCCGATTCACTCATGTCGCGGATCATCGCATCGACCAGGGAGAAGCGCCACAGCGGTTCCGGGATCTGCAGCTCTTCGCGTTTGTTGCTGTCGATGTAGAGATCGAGGTGTTCGTTATTAATGATGCGGTCAGCCCAGTTCGGGTAAGCGATGCAGGCTTTACCAATCGCCACCAGATCGTAGCCTTTCTCCAGCGCCAGCTCGGCATCGGCTTTATTGACGACGCCGCCCATACCAATCACCGGCACTTTTGCCAGCACAGGCGAACGCATCGCGACGAATTTCTCAATCAGCGGCGTCGGGTCCTGGGTATCGACAATGGACGGACGCAGCAGCTGACCTACCGAGAAATGGACGTAATCGAGTCCACGCGCCGCCAGTTTTTCCAGCAGATAGAGCGTGTCGTCAAAGCGAATGCCGGGCACTTCGATCTCTTCCGGCGAGAAGCGATAGCCGATGATGAAAGAGTTATGGGCGAAGCGCTCAGCCATCTTGTGGGTGATTTCCAGCACTTCCAGCGGGAAGCGTGCGCGGTTATCGCGGCTGCCGCCCCACTTGTCATCGCGCTGGTTAGAGTTCGGCGAATAGAACTGCTGAATCAGGTAGGTGTTAGCACCATGAATTTCGACGCCATCGAAACCGGCCTTGATAGCGCGGTTCACCGCATCACCAAATTTGGTGATCATGGTTTCGACTTCTTCGGCGCTCAGCGCCAGGGGTTTGGTTGCCCCTTCACGCGGTGCCGCGATGGCGCTTGGCGCAACCGGCGTTTTGCCACCAATCAGCTCCGGTTCCACCATACGGCCGCCGTGATAGATCTGCAAAATGGCCGTAGAGCCTTCAGATTTAATCGCGTCCGCAATGCGTTTCAGACCAGGGATTTTGTTGTCGCTGTCGATAGCAATGGCACCCGGAAATGCCGGGCCACGGTTGTCAATGAAGCAGCATTCAACGATCACGGTTCCGATGCTGCCTGCACGTGCGCGATAGTACTCGACCAGCTCACTGGTGACCGTACCGTCATAAAAGCCGGTACAGGTGGTCATCGGTGCCATTACCAGTCGGTTTTTCAACACAGCGCCATTAGGCAGGGTCAGTGGATTAAGGATAGGGGTGAGAGATTTCATTGCGATAAACTCCAAGATTTAAAAGTCTGGAAATTTTTTAGCGGACGCAAATTATCGCTTAATTAAGTGGTCCGATGTCATGAGACTAATATACCCTTTTCTTTGCTTTCATAAGCGATAAATTTACTTTTTTAACTTTTAAATGATTTAGAGTTTTTATTTGCCGAATGCATAAAGTGAAGTTATATTAATTGTTAACCATGGGTAACCAAAAATCAACCATTCGTCTACATAAAAAATAAATCGTTTATCATCATGCAGTTAAAGCAGGGCATTCAGTTTGCGTGAGCTGGTGATTTGTCGACCAGCTTCACAGAACTGTCAAAATGTCGATGCCGTAAATATAAATAAAAAATAAATGTTAAAAATGGGGAATAATGAATTAATTTCTTTGTTCTGGATCAAAATCTATATTTGCAAAAATCGCATCATATTTACATGGATTTAAAAATGCAGCTCAATAGCTAAGCAGTCGATTAAAAAATCAGTGCATCGCGGTTTATTCACACTATTAAGAATAAGAAAGAAAGTCATCAGTGAAGGTCCGGGGCGCAAATCGCATTCTTCTTAACTTGCAGATAAAATACTATGAAACCACTCTCAGCTGTAACTGAACCCCCAAAAGTCGCACCTGCGGCGCCGGGTAAAAAGAAAGCTATCATGCTTGCTCTGCCGGTGCTCGTTGCCGTGTTGCTGTTGCTGGTGCCCACACCAGCCGGACTCGAACCCTACGCCTGGCACTTCTTCGCCATCTTCGTCGGCGTGATTGTCGGATTGATCTTTGAACCCCTGCCAGGCGCGGTGATCGGCCTGACCGGCGTGGTAGTCATCGCGCTGTTCAGCCAGTTTCTGCTCTTCAGCCCGGCTGAACTGGCTAACCCGAAATTCAAAGTCGCCAGTGAGTCGTTCAAATGGGCGGTCAGTGGGTTCGGCAACTCCACGGTCTGGCTGATCTTCGGTGCCTTTATGTTCGCCGCGGGTTATGACAAAACGCAGTTTGGTCGCCGCCTGGCCCTGATTCTGGTGAAGTATCTGGGTCGCCGCAGTCTGACACTGGGTTATGCTATTACCTTTGCTGATCTGCTTCTTGCGCCCTTTACGCCGTCAAACACCGCGCGCAGTGGCGGTACCATCTACCCGATTATCGCCAACCTGCCGCCGCTTTACGGCTCTAAACCTAACGACCCGAGCGCCCGAAAAATCGGTTCCTATCTGATGTGGGTAGCGATTACCGCGGCCTGTATTACCAGTTCCATGTTCCTCTCTGCGCTGGCACCTAACCTGCTGGCACTGGCACTGGTAAAAAGCATCGTCGGTTTTGATATCTCATGGGGCATGTGGTTCCTGGCCTTCCTGCCGCTGGGTGTGCTGCTGATTCTGACCATGCCGCTGCTGGCTTACTGGTTCTATCCACCTGAAGTTAAAATCAATGATGAAGTGCCGAAATGGGCCATCGCTGAACTGGAAAAACTGGGCAGACTGACCCGCAATGAAATCCTGCTGCTGGTGTTTGTAGTCTGTGCACTGCTGATGTGGATTTTCGCCACCTCGTGGATCGAACCTGCCATGGCGGCGCTGCTGGTGGTCGTTCTGATGTTGTGGACCGGCGTACTGACCTGGAATGACATCACCAGTAATAAACCGGCCTGGAACACCTTTGCCTGGTTCGCCACCCTGGTGGCACTGGCCGATGGTCTGGCCCGCGTCGGCTTTATTACCTGGTTAGGTAAAGAGGGTGGCATGCTGCTGCAGGGTTATGACCCGCAGGTTTCGGCCGTGGTGCTGTTAATCGCCTTCTTCCTGCTGCACTACCTGTTTGCCAGTACCACCGCACACACCACCGCGCTGTTACCGGCCATGCTGACCATTGCAGCCTCCATTCCGGGCATCAATATGCCGGTCTTCTGCCTGATGTTATGTACCTCTCTGGGTGTGATGGGCATCATCACGCCATACGGCACCGGCCCAAGCCCGATTTACTACGGCAGCGGTTATCTGCCTACCAAAGACTACTGGCGTCTGGGAACCATCTTCGGTGCCATCTTCTTAGGCTCCATGATGCTGATTGCCTATCCGTGGATGGTGTGGTTGTTCTGACGGATACAACATGCAGATCAACGCGTTATAAGATACCATTCCTGCACTTCCCCACCGCACCCGCGGTGGGGAAGCATAATAAACAATTAATTCGCCTATGATGTTGCGCCCCGCAGCCTGTCCGCGGAGGTTCAGCCGGTCATTAAGTGAGAAAAAATGTCGAACAAGCCTTTTGTCTATCAGAACCCTTTCCCGCTGTCCCACGAAGATACCGAATACTATCTGCTGAGTCGTGAGCATGTCTCCGTCTCCGAGTTTGAGGGTCAGGAGATCCTTAAAGTCGATCCGCAGGCACTGACGTTACTGAGCCAGCAGGCGTTTCACGACGCCTCTTTTATGCTGCGTCCGGCCCACCAGCAGCAGGTCGCCTCCATCCTTGATGACCCGGAAGCCAGCGACAATGATAAATATGTCGCCCTGCAGTTTTTAAGAAACTCTGAAATTGCCGCCAAAGGCGTGCTGCCAACCTGTCAGGATACCGGCACCGCGATCATCATGGGCAAAAAGGGCCAGCGCGTCTGGACCGGCGGCGGTGATGAAGCTGCGCTGTCACAGGGTATCTACAACACCTATATCGAAGATAACCTGCGCTATTCGCAGAATGCCGCCCTGGATATGTATAAAGAGGTGAATACCGGCACTAACCTGCCAGCGCAAATCGACCTCTACAGCGTGGATGGCGATGAGTACAAGTTCCTCTGTATCGCCAAAGGTGGCGGTTCCGCCAATAAAACCTATCTCTATCAGGAAACCAAAGCGCTGCTGAGTCCGGGCAAGCTGAAAAATTACCTGGTAGATAAGATGCGTACCCTCGGCACCGCGGCCTGTCCGCCCTACCATATTGCGTTTGTCATTGGCGGCACCTCGGCAGAAAGCACACTGAAAACCGTGAAGCTCGCCTCAACTCACTATTACGACGGGCTGCCCACTGAAGGCAACGAGCACGGTCAGGCGTTCCGCGACGTTCAGCTGGAGCAGGAACTGCTGGAAGCGGCGCAGCAGCTCGGTCTGGGTGCGCAGTTTGGCGGCAAATATTTTGCACACGATATCCGCGTGGTGCGTCTGCCACGTCACGGCGCCTCCTGCCCGATCGGCATGGGCGTCTCCTGCTCGGCTGACCGTAACATCAAAGCGAAGATTAACCGTGAAGGTATCTGGATTGAGAAACTGGAAGCCAACCCAGGCCGCCTGATCCCGGAAGCACTGCGTCAGCAGGGCGAAGGTGAAGCGTTGCAGGTTGATCTCAACCGCCCAATGGAAGAGATTCTGGCGCAACTGTCCGCTTATCCGGTTTCAACCCGCCTGTCACTGACCGGCACTATTATCGTGGCGCGCGATATTGCACATGCAAAACTCAAAGAGCGCATCGATAACGGCGAAGGATTACCACAGTACATCAAAGATCATCCGGTCTATTACGCTGGCCCGGCGAAGACGCCTGAAGGTTATGCTTCTGGTTCACTCGGCCCGACCACTGCCGGTCGTATGGATTCCTACGTGGATCTGCTTCAGGCGCACGGCGGAAGTAAGATCATGCTGGCCAAGGGCAATCGCAGCCAGCAGGTGACGGATGCCTGTCATAAACATGGCGGCTTCTATCTCGGCAGCATTGGTGGACCGGCAGCGGTGCTGGCGCAGCAGAGCATCAAAAGTCTGGAATGCGTGGAGTATCCCGAGCTGGGTATGGAAGCGATCTGGAAAATCGAGGTGGAGAACTTCCCAGCCTTTATCCTGGTCGATGACAAAGGTAACGACTTCTTCCAGCACATTGAGCGCGCGCACTGCGCGAAATGCGTTAAGTAACGAATAAGACCTTTAATCGAACTGCCTCCGAAAGGCAGGACGCAGGAGATTTTAAAAATTTCCCCGGCTAATCAGTTTAAGGTTGGTCGGGGAACTCAACATAAATTCGCAACTCTTTTATCTGACAACTTTTCCCGGGATGGCTACCCCCCTTCAGAACTCACGGGAAAGTGTCAAATATCCGTTGAATCGGACAGAGCACTCATCGTTATTTAGTATGCTGGAGACAATATATACATTTTTTGCGCCTTTCACATTGGTATAGGTGTATTTAACCGTCAGGTTCATTGCGCCGTTACTGTGGTAAATATCGAAGTAATCTTTGAGCAAGAGACCTTTACCTGTTTTAGCGTCTTTCTGCGCAAACTGATGCGCTAACGCATCGGAAACGAGGGAAAGATTTAGCACTTCAACTGTTGTTTTATCTCGCTCAATCCCATTAACACCTTCTTTGGTTATAGCAGATAAGAGCATCTCCTCCGCATAATGACCCCGAGCGGCGCATTCACTGCCAGGTGTATCTGCTGTGTAACCAGCGAACGGTAACAGGGCCAGGGCCAGACTCAGCACATAATGATTAATCACCGCACCACCTCCAGAATTGCGCCGTAATCTTTACTAACCAGTAAGCGTGTTGATGGTCCCATAATTATGCAGCCAGCAGAGGCAAAACCTCTGATGCCGTGGCGTTTGTCTCCGTGCATCCTGAATGTACCCATATCACGCTCATAAGCGTTGACGCTGAGCGGAACCAGAGTAATTGTGAGCGGGCCTTTGCTGGTTCCGGCACTGCCGATTCTCCAGGTTCCTCGCGGGATTGGACCCATACCACGAACCTGCTCGCGGTCAGGATTATTTTTGTTTGTAAGAATACCAGAGTAGCCTGTTTCAATTAACTTGCCATCGCGATATAACTCACCCGTACTTTGTTTATAAATCCATTTAGCCATTGTGATTTCCTTATGCTGTTTTCTGCTCTTCCAGGCTATCGGTGTGTTTAATATTGCCGTCTGTATAATGCCAGTCTATTTGTTCATAACGCAGCCCGACATGCTCTACGTGACCGTGCCTTTCAAAATCCGGGTCTTTGGTATCGAACATAACCGTCACGACGTGACAAACCTTCACATTCTCGAGTTTCGTTACGAAATACTCCTCTTCCTGACCGTTGTAATTGATGCGGTAAAAGCTGAACACCGCTTTTGCTAGCGTTTCCCCTGTTGTTAGCGCTTTATACAATTGCGGCGATGCGCTATCAATAGTTTTTTCAAAAGTATAAGCCTCATGTTGCCGCGTGCCTGTCACTGCACCTGTTGTGTCGTCCGTTGGAATAAATAAATTATGCTGCATCCCAGTTACCTCAATGCTTCCTTCGCGTTCAGTGACATCGACAGAGCCTTTTATTAACTTCCCTTCTTCATCGTAAAGCCACAGATATACTGGTATAGCCATTTAACACACTCCTTTGTCATATGAAGAGTGATAGTATCCTCCGCCTGCACTCCCATTATGAAATGCTGAATGATATTTAATTAATGGCAATCAATAAAAACGCATATATTTCTCCCTTTTCGGTCTGCTCACGCATCCTATCTTTGCCCTCAGGACACCCTCTTTTACTGTAATCTGAACTTAACCGGGCTGAAGCTATTGAGACGCAGGCTGATGCGTTCAGAGTTATAGTGGGGATCCCAGTGTCTATGACCTTTCTCTGCACAACTAATTCTATCTGACTCCTCCAGAATGAAGTCCTGGGATTGAAGCGTGACGAAAAATCTTTTAGCTATCGCGTTATTAAAGCAGTTTCACTTACCCTAAGGACTCTGCACCACATCTGCTGCCCGAAGCTTTTAATGATAATTTGTGATCTGGATCTGCAACCGCAGATTGATATGAAGCACGGGTGAATCAGCCGCTGATAGCCGCGTAAATGCCTTGACTGACATTTATTAACTCGCGCCGTGGCGGGATTTTCTGAACGACATTCGGACATGACTTCAGTACTGAAGGGGTAAATTATCGGAGAGAGTTAACGCTTTTCGCCGCAAACATAAAATACAGCTACCTCATTGCCCTCTTTTGATTAACGCTGCCACCGGTGCAGTCACGCTGTAAAATGCCTATGACCGGCCATTTTCATGAGCGATATTTTCAGACGGGATAACTACATGGCGTATCATCGGCGTTCAGCCTTCAATTTGGCATTTGGCTGTTTTTCAGATAAATAATTGATGAGTAACGGCGTGGGATTAACAGGCTAATAATGAGCAGAGATTCGGCGACCAACAACCTTGCGCCAACGCCATAACGGGCAGCAGTTTCACGTTAGCCATCCCTCTTATTCCGGGTAATGTCTGACTACCGTAAAACGTAATTCAGGAAAAGAGCCTGGACTCTTCCCTGAACTGCGTCTGATTAAGTTGAGTTTCCAACTTTTTGAGGCGGTTTTTTAGCCCCGCTGCAACCGCTGCAACGCCACATCAATCTGCACATCACCTTTGGTGAGTTCGATGATCTGATACTTAATTGCCGGATTTTCGATCAGGCCGACCAGTGTCCCCGCCACATCTTCGCGCGGGATCTCACCATACGGAATCGCCAGATCGGCATGAACCCGGCCGGTACCGGCTTCATCGGTCAGCGTACCCGGTCGCAGGATCACCCACTCCAGCTTACTCGCTACCAGCTCCGCATCCGCCAGACGCTTCACCCGCATGTAATTCTCAAATCCCTCTGAGGGAGTTTTACCGCGGCCCGCATCCGGGAAAGCGGAAACCAGCATAAAGCGTGATACCCCCGCCTGCTCTGCTGCGGCAACCGCCAGCTTCAGCCCTTCTCCGTCAATGGCATTGGTCAGCTCGATCCCGGCACCGCCCGCACCCGCCGTGAAGACAGCCACATCGTGACCGGTCATCAGATCTGCCAGTGCCGTCACGCTCAGCTGCTGAATATCGCCAGCCACCGGTTTAGCACCAGCGGCTTGCAGCGTCTCTGCCTGTTCCGGTTTGCGGTGCAGCGCCGTCACTGTATGGCCTTTACTGCTCAGCTGACGAGTCAGCTTTTGGCCCACTTTGCCCGCTGCGCCGATAATGAAACATGTCGCCATAGGATCCAATCCTCTATTTACTGATTGAGTGCCAGAGTATAGCTATCAGTCAGAAACAAAACAGGCGCCTGATGCGGCGCCTGCTGGGTTATTGCGGGATCACTTTTTCCGCTTTCAGCTTATCAAACAGCTGAATAAAGGAGTCGAGCGTGCTGCGATAGCCGGTGAAGCCCGCTTTGCGGCTCTTACTCATATCGGTAAAGGCTTCCATCGGACGTCCCAGGTCGGCATCGGTATGCCACCAGGAAGCCAGTCTGGTGACATCCGATTCACGCAACTGATGCTGCTCTGCAATCGCCTGCCATGCACTGGCGGCTTCCTGCATGCGATCTTCCAGCGGCATCATCTGCGCCGGGTATTCCGCTGCTTCAATGCCGAAATAGTCAGCCAGTTTTGGCCACATCCAGTTCCAGCGGAACACATCGCCGTTTACCGCATTGAAATCCTGATTAGCGGCATTGGGTGAGGTCGCTGCCCAGTGCAGTTGCTCAGCCAGCAAACCTGCATCGGTCATATCAGCCACACCGTTCCACTGCTCGGGTGAGCCAGGGAAGATAAACGGCCAGCCCTTCTCTTTACACAGCGTCGCGTAGACCGCCAGTGTCTGCCCCATATTCATCGCATTGCCCACGGCATAACCGATGATGGTGTGCGGGCGATGCACACTCCAGCGGTAGTCATACTTCTCTGCGCCAGCGAATACTTCATCTTCCTGCGCGTAGTAGAAGTTATCGACCGGCTGACGGCCCTGCTCTTCACGGAACGGCGTGACTGGCACAGCACCTTTGCCGTAAGCTTCAAACGGACCCAGGTAGTGCTTCAGCCCGGTCACCAGCGCCACGTGCGAACCCTGTAAGCGGTCGCCGAGTGCTTCAATCACATTCCGCACCATGCCGCCGTTAACGCGGATATTCTCTTTTTCATTTTCCTGACGCGCCCAGACGCTAAAGAACAGCGCATCCGGTTTCACTGTTTTCAGCGCGTCCCGGACGGCATCCGCATCGGTCAGATCGGCCGTCAGGCTGGTGACACCTTCAGGTACCGCGCCACGTCCGCGTGACAGACCGCTGACCTGCCAGCCTTCTTTCTGTAATTTATCTGCCAGTCCGCGACCAATAACGCCACTGATGCCCACAATCAAAGCATGCTTTTTCATTTGATTTCTCCTCGTTTTGCGTAATGCTAAGCCTAATAGAGAATTCAGTTCTTATCTCTGGCATTTATTCACAGCATTCTCAACCTGAGTTCATTAATCGATGCACGATCATCGCCTCAAAGATATTCTGCCGTTTGTTGCCAGCGTAGAGTGTGGCAGTTTTACCGCCGCTGCAGAGCGTCTGCACGTGACCGGGTCGGCGATCAGTAAAAGCGTCAGCCGCCTGGAGACGCGATTAGGTTCGCGACTGCTGGAGCGCACCACACGGAGCCTGCACCTCACCGACGCGGGCAGCGCCTATTACCAGACCTGCCTGCGTATTCTGGAGGATCTGGCCGAAGCCGAAGCGGTGCTGGCGGCACAGCGAACGATTCCTTCCGGTCGCCTGCGCCTGGCGGTGCCCACCACCTATGGCCGCCTCAATGTGATGCCGCTGCTGATGCCCTTTTGTCAGCAACACCCGGAACTGGCTCTGAGCCTGAGTTTCTCTGACCGCTTTGTTGACCTGTTTGAAGAGGGCGTGGATGTGGCGGTACGGATCGGCGGCGCGCCCGACCTGCCTGCTTCGCTGGGCTGGCGTAATATGGGCCGCGAGCAGATGCAGTTCTGTGCCTCACCCGCTTATCTGGCACGTGAAGGACGACCTGAAGATGAGGCGGCGCTGCTGAACCACCGCGCCATCCTTTATGAGCGTGTAGATGGCAGCACCAAACCCTGGCTGTTCACCACCGAAGATGGTCAGCCGCACTGGCGCGAGGTGCCGTACCGGCTGGCACTGGGCGACGTTGATGCCCAGCTGCAGGCTGTCATCGCCGGGCTGGGCGTGGCACAAATGCCCTCGTGGCTGATTCAGCATGCCGTGAAACAGGTCGACCTGGAGATAATTTTGCCGCAGTTGCAGCCCGAGGGGCTGACGCTGAGCGTGGTGTGGCCACGCCGTAAACAGTTCCTGCCTAAGGTCGATGCACTGTTATCGGCGCTCACCGCGCTGGAAATCCGCTAACCCGCCCTGCTATCTGTTTATCGCGGTTGGGATGTTTCATCCTGACTGCGATCATTTAATCTTTCTACACGCTGATTTCCCCCTGTTCTGCCCTGCCTGAACCGCCGGTAGCTTATCGATCCCCCCTATAACCCGCTTAAATTTAATGTTTTTATTTTCGCCCTGATGGAATCCCATCAAAATAAAAATGGCGGAAGGGTTGAGCTCACATAATGAAAACTAAGTTTCAAATATAATTTAACCCGAAATAAAAATATCAGTAGGGTGATGTCTTCTTCATGTTCTGACGTTTTGTCTTTGCCGTTATTACCAGGAGTATTCATGGAAAAAGAACTTTATATCTCGTCGAACCCGGCATCCGGTCCAAATAGCACCACCCGCACCGAGCCTTTTGTGAAGATTATTGCGCTGGTCGCCACCCTGGGTGGATTGCTGTTTGGTTATGACACCGGTGTAGTCTCAGGCGCATTACTGTTTATGCGCGGCGATTTGCATCTCACCCCATTTACTACCGGGCTGGTCACCAGCTCCCTGCTGTTTGGTGCAGCCTTCGGCGCGCTGGCAGCCGGTCATCTGGCGGATGGCCTCGGCAGACGACGCATTATCATTGCGCTGGCGCTTATCTTCGCTTTTGGCGCTGTCGGCTCGGCGCTGGCGCCTGATGTCACCTGGATGATCGCTTCTCGCCTGTTCCTGGGCTTTGCCGTGGGGGGTGCTGCCGCGACCGTGCCGGTCTACATCGCAGAAATCGCCCCCGCCAACAAACGTGGCCAACTGGTCACACTACAGGAGCTGATGATCGTCAGCGGTCAGCTGCTGGCGTACATCTCCAACGCCACCTTTAACGATATCTGGGGCGGCGAAAATACCTGGCGCTGGATGCTGGCGCTGTCGATTGTCCCTGCTGTTCTGCTCTGGATCGGCATGATTTTTATGCCTGAAACCCCGCGCTGGCACGTAATGAAAGGCCGCAGTCAGGCAGCGCGCGAGGTCCTGGAAAAAACCCGTGCCGCCGAAGATGTCGAGTGGGAGCTGGAAGAGATTGAGGAAACCATTGAAGAGAACCGTCAGCGTGGCAAAGGCCGCCTGCGCGATCTCGCCACACCCTGGCTGATGAAAATCTTCCTGCTGGGCGTGGGTATTGCCGCCATCCAGCAGCTGACCGGGGTGAATACCATTATGTATTACGCCCCCACCATGCTGACCGCCGCCGGACTGAGCAACGATGCCGCGCTGTTCGCCACCATCGCCAATGGCGTGATCTCCGTGGTGATGACGCTGGCGGGTATCTGGCTAATCGGCAAAGTGGGACGCCGTCCGCTGGTGTTAATCGGACAGATGGGCTGCACCTGCTGCCTGTTCTTTATCGGGCTGGTCTGCTGGTTGATGCCGGAATACCTCAACGGCACGGTCAACCTGCTGCGGGCTTATCTGGTGCTGGCGGGAATGCTGATGTTTCTCTGCTTCCAGCAGGGCGCATTGTCACCCGTTACCTGGCTGCTGCTGTCGGAAATCTTCCCCGCCCGGATGCGTGGCATCTGTATGGGTGGCGCTGTCTTCTCACTGTGGATCGCCAATTTCGCCATCTCCATGGCCTTCCCGCTGTTATTAGCCGCATTTGGTCTGGCCGGAGCCTTCTTTATATTCGCGGCTATCGGCATCGGCGGTTCTGTTTTTGTTGTGAAGTTTATTCCCGAGACCCGGGGAAGAAGTCTTGAGCAGGTCGAGCACTATTTCTATGCGCTTTATAACGGCAACGGCAAAAAATAGTGCCTGAAACGTCCGTATTGAATAACTCACGGCCCGTGTCATTACGCTGACTACCCGATTGCTATTAACACTGTACCCCCTACATTCAAGGAAATTGTTATGAGCCTGAATATTCCCAACGCGCGCTTTTGCATCAACCGTAAAATTGCGCCCAGCCTCACCCTTCCGCAGTTTTTTAAACTGGTCAGCCAGCTCGGTATCCATAATGTCGAACTGCGTAATGATATGCCCAGTGGCCGCGTCACCGACGATCTCACCGGCGACAAGGTAAAAGCTCTGGCGCGTGAGTCAGGCATCCGGATTGTGACCATCAATGCGCTCTATCCCTTTAATCAGCTGAATGAAGAGGTGCTGCAACGCACCCGCCAGCTGTTAAGTGATGCGCAGGCGGTCGGCGCTGAATCGCTGGTGCTCTGCCCGCTTAATGACGGCACGCCGATCAGCGCTGCCGACACTGTCACTGCGCTGAAAACCCTGGCCCCGCTGTTCGCTGAGGCAGGTATTCAGGGGCTGGTGGAGCCGCTGGGCTTTCCGCAAAGCTCGCTGCGTTCGGCTACTCAGGCTCAGACGCTGATCCATGAAGCGGGTGTGCCATTCAGATTGCTGATCGATACCTTCCATCATCATCTGTTTGAAGATGCGGAACAGACTTTCGAACAGGAGATCGATATTCAGCAGATCGGTCTGGTTCACCTTTCCGGCGTCACCGACCCGCGCCCGGTTAATCAGCTAACCGACGAAGAGCGCATCATGCTCAGCGCGGAAGACCGCTTGCGCAGTAAGCAGCAGGTCGAGCGACTGGAGAAGATGGGTTACACCGGCCTTTACGCCTTTGAGCCGTTCTCCTCAGTGATGAACAGCTGGCAGGAAGCGGACATTGCCCGCGAAATCCGCGACAGCATCCAGCTGTTAAACCACTCAGCTTAAGGAATTATCATGACTATTAATATTGGCGTCATCGGCACCGGCGCAATCGGTCGCGAACACATCCGCCGTTGCAGCACCGTGTTACAGAATGCGCGCGTGGTGGCGCTTAACGATATCAACCGTGAAAACTGCCAGCAAATCGTTAACGAGCTGACGCCGGAAGCGCGCATTTATGACAATGCTATCGATCTGATTAACGATCCGCAGGTCAATGCGGTGCTGGTCACCTCCTGGGGCCCGACGCATGAAGCCTTTGTGCTGGCCTGCATTGAGGCGGGTAAAGCGGTGTTCTGCGAAAAACCGCTGGCGGTCACCGCACAGGGCTGCATGAACATTGTGGAAGCAGAAATTAAGGCAGGACGTCAGCTGGTGCAGGTCGGGTTTATGCGCCCTTATGACAGCGGCTATCGCGCACTAAAAGCGGTGATCGACAGCGGCGAAATTGGCGAGCCTTTGATGCTGCACTGCGCACACCGTAACCCGGAAGTGGGCGACAGCTACACCACCGACATGGCGATCACCGATACGCTGATCCACGAACTCGATGTGCTGCGCTGGCTGCTGGATGATGATTATGCCAGCGTGCAGGTGATCTTCCCGCGTAAAACCCGTAAGGCGTCGTCACATCTGCGCGATCCGCAAATCGTGCTGCTTGAGACCACCAAAGGGGCGCGCATTGATGTCGAAATCTTCGTGAACTGTGAATATGGTTACGATATTCAGTGTGAAGTGGTGGGTGAAAGCGGCATTGCTCGTCTGCCGGAGCCGGTCTCTGTGCAGCTTCGCAGCGCGGCTAAGCTCTCCACCACCATTCTGACTGACTGGAAAAAGCGCTTTATCGATGCGTATGACGTGGAGTTACAGGCATTTATCAACAACGTCATCAGCGGTGAGATGACCGGTCCCTCCGCCTGGGATGGTTACGCCGCCGCGGTGGCCGCTGATGCCTGCGTCGCGGCCCAGACTTCCGGTGAGATTGTGCCGGTCAGTATGCCAGCAAGACCGGCATTTTATCGCTGATAGCAACACTGCACGGCGGGTTCCGCCGTGCATTTCCCCCTCCGTTTCATCTTTTCCAGCGGCTCTTCACGCATCATCGGTAACCGGATAAAGCCGCCAGGCAGGACATTGAGTTATACCGGCCTGAGCGCGCCGCACTGCCCACTGTTAACTCATTATCACGGCGCAGTAATCACAATGGCCACACGCCGATTTTGCGCGCGTCCCTGCGCGCTATTGTTGCTGGTAACGGGTGCACTCATGCCTAATCCACGTGTGATAATATTTTCGCGCGGTATAGCAGCCCCTTCCGCCCACTGTGCCGCGACTGCGTTAGCTCTTTTTAGCGACAGCTGTTGGTTATAATCTGGTTTGCCGTAATTATCGGTGTGCCCGTCAATTCGCACATGCTTAATACCGGTCGACGCCAGGTTTTTTGCCATCCCCTGAATATTTCTTTTGCTGGAGGGTGTAAGTTCTGATTCGTTTACACCAAACAGGATCTTATCTGATAAGCCCAATCCCCAGCCTTCCCTATTTTGAGTGAATCCCGCACGCTGCATCGCTGCGATCTGCGCCTCATTAAAACGTTCTTTAGACTGACAACCGACCAGCGCCAAAATAAGCAGCATCAGGGAAATATTTTTTTTCATCTTTAAGCCTTATTTGTTCGCTTATTTTTGTACATATTCATGTCAGCGCGTTCGAGAATAGACTCAACCGTATCGCCGTGTTGTGACCAGGCGTAGCCAATGGTAACCGAGGTATTTATTGGCGTACCTTCTGCAAGAATGATTTTTTCCATGATGAGGTCATGGATGTCCTGCATGAGTTGCTGTAATTGCTCCTCACTGACCTGACTACTTACCAGCATGGCAAATTCATCCCCACCTAACCGGGCGACTAAATCCTGTTCAGATGCCAGTGATAACAGGCGCGCTGCTATCGCTTTTAATACCTCATCCCCGGCCGCATGGCCCCAGTTATCATTGATACTTTTAAAGCGATCGCCATCAAGAAACAGTAAGGCAAAACGCTCCTCAGCATATTGCTGGTCGAGAAGCCGGGAAAGGTGAGCAGCAAAGGCGCTGCGGTTTGCAAGACCGGTTAACGGGTCCTCCAGCGCTTTGGCTGCCAGCGAGCGATTATCCCGCATAAGCGAAGCCTTTAGCGATTGCATTTCCCTCAGCAACGAATTCAGGTCATCTGAAAATAGCTGAAACTCACTCGTCGTGCTCTCCGGTATACGCAAGGAAAAATCACCGGAATGAATCACATAGTGAATCGAGCTGGTAATGTTGCGCAGTGTAGCGAGCATACCCCGATGCAGAAATTCACTCAGCAAAAGGGAGATAATCAGTACACATAGCATACCGCTGGTCAGAATCATGAAGGAGTATCGAATGAAACTCACCGCGCCGGTCACGGTGCCTTCCAGCGTTAATGTACCGACAGCAACGTCAGAGTGAATGATACTGACGTTAAGCGGTTTAAGATAAATCCACTCACGTAATAACCGCGAATACCAGCCCGTCTGCTCCTGCTGAGCATGCCAGTTGACCAGAACAATTTGATCTTTAGTGACCAGTTTCGCAGACGCGTACATCCCTTCATTGCCGAGCCGTGCAATTTTATTGTGCGCATCGTAACTGTCGGAAAAAACGGTCGCAGCGGTTAGCGTGGTGCTGAGGGTTGCGCCGATTAATTCAAGGTTTCGCTTCTCGTAATTTTTAATAAATAGCAGCGACGTCGAGGAGAGCAACAGCCAGCACAACAGTAATATCACCGCAGCGTTGATGGTGCTTATTTTTCGCAGTTTATTGCGTATCGATGATTTGTCATTTCTTATTTTATCGAATTTCATTTTATTCGCTTCTCTCGCGGGACAGCAAAAGCACGTCCGGACTCACCCTGACACCGCTTCTGGCAAGCGAATCAAGGTTAACGGAAAAAAGCGTGTGGCCCGGATGAAAAATCAGGCAAAACGCGGCGCCCCGCGTGCAATCCGCATTGTTCTCCGCGAGGGTAAGGACGGCTCTGCCCTTAAACTGCTGAATCAGGTCCACCTGCTGTTGTGACGTTTGATCGCCGAAATAGACGGCGTCGCATCTGTGCGACGGCAGGTCGCCTGCGCTGGCAAGATAAACAACGGTGAATGTGGCTGCCGCAGAGGAGGCATTGTCCGGCAAGGAGAGATGCCGGGCTGAAGAAAAAATACATAATTGAGGCGGTTGTTTTAAGCCCGTCCACTGGGTGAAGCTGATAATACCACTGACGATATCATTGGCTTTGCCATCTTTTATTTCGGCACTGGCAATATGAGGAATAAGCAGCAGCAAAATAAGTCCCGTATAAACGAGTTTGCAGATGTGGCGTATGAAAAGCAGCACATCGACGTCATGATGAATTTGATATTTATCGATCATACTGCGTTCCCAAAAATTCTACGCATGGCAGGACGCTTTAATAAGCGCGGAAATATTAGCATAGCGGTGATTAAATTTG
Organism: Pantoea sp. X-Soil-ISGK-285; assembly: GCF_059730815.1. NCBI lineage: Bacteria > Pseudomonadati > Pseudomonadota > Gammaproteobacteria > Enterobacterales > Erwiniaceae > Pantoea > Pantoea sp. X-Soil-ISGK-285. Next base: position 302,993 of record NZ_AP035939.1, read on the forward strand.
TACTTCTGGTTTGGTTTGCCACATACCCTGTTGTTGTACTTTTATCTGGCGTAAGAATCACTGTGCTATCAGTCAAAATAAGGTTTTAAAATTTCTTCGGTCCAGTGCATAAAGGCTCTGACACGCCGCGACAGATTTCGTCGGTGCGCGACAACAAAAGAGGCACTGAGCGGCTCAGGACACAGATCGGTAAGGACTTCAACCAGCGCACCGCGCTCAATATAGGGCGCCAGCGTGGAGTAACCGCCCTGAATCAAGCCCAGCCCGGCCAGTCCCGCCTCATGATAGGCCGGTACGCTATTTACCCTTATGGCGCCGGGTAACATCAGCAATTGATAGCCGTCATCCGCCGGATACTCCCAGCCATCTGGCTTCGAACCAAAGCTCCGCTGGTAATGGACCATCTGGTGTCCCTGACTGAGAAGGTCATCAATCGTCTGCGGTATCCCAAAGCGCGCCAGATAGCTGGGACTGGCGGCATTAATCATGCGTAGTTTCCCCAGCGGGCGAGCAATAAGCGTGTCATCAACGATTGGCCCCAGACGAATAACACAATCAAACCCTTCATGAACTAAATCGACGCGCCGATCGGTACTTGAAAGCTCGATCTCCAGTTCAGGGTGTGCCTCCAGCAACTGAGGCAGCGCGGGGATCACCACGCCTTGTGCCAGCACGGCTGGCATATCAACGCGTATTCTTCCCCGCAGTGACATCCCCTCGTGAGAGAACATGGACTGTAACTCTTCGGCTTCCGATAGCAGATCGCGTGCGCGTGAATAAAAAGCCCGTCCATCTTCCGTTAATTGCACTGTTCGCGTGGTGCGATGCAGAAGCGTCGCGCCTGTCTCCCTTTCGAGTTCGCGCACCACTAATGAGGCGCGTCCTTTCTGAATACCCAGGCTTTCAGCTGCCTGAGTAAAACTCTTCATTTCCGCCACGCGTGCAAAAATAATCAGCGCCTCAAGGTTTTTCATTGTTCCCCTTAGGAGTAACAGTGCGTTAATTCTTACGTTATTTATCACCATATTAATGGGTAATAGACTGCTTTCACACCGCGGATATTGCAGAACGCGATCTGAACGTTATGACGGGGAATCGTCTCTCTGAAGGCTTAACGCCGTTGCGAACTGCCATGCAGGTTTATGTACATAAGCACCGGCTCAGATCACTGCCGATTCCGCGGCAAACATGGCTCAGAGTACCGGGAAGCACTCAGTGAAAAGGTGGTTACTCACCACTCAATCCGTTGACCCGAAGGAAGAGTTGAAAGCTTAACCCCCATTCCGGGTTTGGTGCACGCCAGTCGCGCTGCCTTACGCTGGATTTTACCCCCTGTCAGGAAGGAAAAGAGAAATGAACAAAGGTTATTTAATCGCTCACGTGACCGTATCGGACCCTGTCGCATACGCTGACTATGCCAGAGCTGCAGGCGAAGCCATGCAGGCGTTTAATCCGAAGATCGTTGCCTGATCAGGGCAGTATGAAAATCTGGAGGGAGAGGCGCATGAACGGCATGTGGTATTTGAGTTCGAATCTTTTGCCGAAGCCAAAGGTTTTTATGAAAGCCCTGCGTATCAGGCTGCCAGGCTGTTGCGTGCAGGGGCTGCGCACGGGACGTTTGTGCTGGTTGAAGGGGCAAGCCTTTAAACACTTCACCGTCATGTGCCGATGCTGACTCCAGCGAACCAGGCTCCCGCAGGATGTCATCAGCATGCAAAGTGGTGCCTGAATTAACCGGAGAACGCGGCGTTTAATGTTCTGTGAATTGATGCTATGCCGGTAAGGTAACGTGCAACAGGCAAGGGGGTGGCTGTGTCTGACTTTATGACTTCCGCAGATCGCTTCCATCCTCTTCTGCTTTCATTAAAGCAGCACGGATGAGGTTTTTCTTACAGACGCTCACTTTCGGGGCAGGCGCAGGCCAAAGATATTGTGCCCGTTCTCATGCCGGTAGTAAGCACTTCCGCCATGTAAAGCGGCGATGGCGCGTACCAGCGACAGTCCCAGCCCGGTTCCGACCGTATGACGGACGTTATCGCCCCGCCAGAAGCGTTCAAATAATTTTTCAGGCTCCTCCAGCGCTTCGCCCGCGTTCAACACCTCAATCTCAACGTAGTCAGCGTGATGACAGGTACTGACCTGAATCGTGTCTTTTTCTGGCGAATAACGAATGGCATTGATCAACAGATTACTCATCGCACGCTGGAACAGCATTTTATCCGCGGTGAGGCTGCCTTCGGCGCTCAGCTCAATGAGCTTCTCCTGCTCTTCCGCAACCGGTTCAAGAAAGTCGATCAGCACTTCCAGCGCGTCCTGCAGCAGGAAGTCCTGTTTATTGAGTCTGATATTGTGGTGCGTGGCGCGAGCCAGAAAGAGAATGTTTTCAGTGAGACGCGACAGACTCTCCAGCTCTTCAATGTTGCCTTCGAGCAGCGTCTGATATTCAGCGGCTGAGCGTTCATGACCCAGCGCGACCTGATTCTGGCCCAGTAACACATTAATGGGCGTGCGGATTTCGTGGGCCAGATCGTCGGCAAACTGGGTCAGACGGATAAAGTCCGTGGATAAGCGCTGACGCATAGCGTTAAGCGCATTGCCAATCGGTAGGAGCTCCTGCGGGATAGCCTGAAGCGGCACGGCCTGATTTAACCGGTCACTGGCCGTTTCTGCCACGATCTTACTTAACCGGCCGATCGCCCTTAGCCCTCTGCGAATCAACAGCGGACTGACTGCGGCGCACAGCAATATGGCCGCCAGTGAAACCAGAATGCTTTGCTGGCGATAACGCTCCAGCATCAGTGCTCGCTCCCGCGCGACCCGGGCAAGCGTAATGGTTACCGGCCCGAGCGAGGAGTTTGCCTGCAGGCTTAACGCCGACGCTTCCGTCTTGTCCGCATTGATCCAGCGGTGCAGCTGTTTCTCACTGGGTGGCGTACTGACCGGCGTGGGCGAGATCGCGGGCAACGTTATCCCGGTATGATTAATACTGACGTTTTGCTCATGCTGCGAGCGGATGCTGAGAATGTCCTGATGGATATCGACCATCCGATTGAAGTAGAGCGGCAGCGAGCTGGGATGGGCACCATCTTCAAGCAGTTGTCTTAACTGCGCCGCCCGATTAATCAGCGTTTGATCGTCCCGCCAGACCAGTTCACTGCGTAACGCTTTATACAGAATCAGGCTGATGCCGCCACAGGCCATCGCCATGATCAGCGTAAAAATTGCCGTCAGCCGCAGCGTCAGAGAAGGGCTAGTCACCCTCGCCTCCTTTTTCTGACAGGCAATATCCCATGCCCCTTACCGTAGTGATGAGCTTTTTAGGAAAGGGGTCGTCGACTTTACGGCGCAGGCGGCGGATAGCAACATCGACGATATTGGTTTCACTGTCGAAATTAACGCCCCATATTTCGCTGGCCAGCAGCGTCCGCGGCAGAATCTCACCGTGACGGCTGGCGAGCAGCCATAACAGCATGAACTCTTTGCGCGTCAGTGCAAGAGTGACACCGTCACGCAGAACCTGAAAGCGCGCTGAGTCCAGCACCAGATCGCCCACCCATAGTACGCTACTGTGCGGCTGCTGCTGCCGTAGCTGATTTCTTACCCGAGCAAGCAACTCCGCAAAAGAGAACGGCTTAACCAGGTAATCATTGGCCCCCAGTTCCAGCCCTTTCACCCGATCATCCACCGAGTCTCTGGCGGTCAGGCAAATCACCGGAATCTGACTAGCGGTACGCAGGGTTTTCAGCACCTGCCACCCATCCATCCCCGGCAGCATAATATCCAGTATCACCAGGCTGTAGGGATGTGACAGCCCCAGATGCAGGCCATCCCGGCCGTCTGCGGCGTAATCCACGATATAGCCCGCTTCTTCCAGCCCCTTACGCACCCAGGCGCTCGCCTTCTGGTTATCTTCGATCAGCAATAGTTTCATCGGCGCAGTTTGCCATGAAATTTATGACCGCCCCAGTGTTTCAGCGCCAGATGACAATATGGTCATCTTTCTGACAGGCAGAACGAACAACCGTACAGGTATAACTGCGGGGTGATTAACACCGGAGTATTAAAAAATGAAAAAGAGTCTCACTGCCCTGGCCCTCACCACGCTGCTTGCCGTTCCCACGGTCACCTTCGCGGCCAGTAAAAATCCGCTGAGCGTTCACGTGCTGAACCAGCAGACCGGGCTGCCGGCCTCAGAGGTTGAGGTAATGCTTGAGCAGAAACAGGGAGAAAGCTGGAAAGTACTGAATACCGCCAATACTAACCAGCAGGGTCGGATAGATGCCCTGTGGCCAGCAAAGCCCTTTGAGGCGGGAGACTATCGGGTGATTTTTAAAACCGGTCACTATTTTGCGGCACATCAACAGCAGAGTTTCTTCCCCGAAATCCCGGTGGAGTTCCATATCACCAATACCACGACCACCTATCACATTCCGTTGCTGCTGAGCCAGTACGGATATTCCACCTATCGCGGGAGCTGAAATAAATGAAACGTTTACTGCTGGCATTGATGCTGACTACCGGACCTGCCGTGGCGCTCGCTGCTGAGCCAGCCTCCGTCTATGACATGACGCAGGCGCTGAGTAATCAACTGGCAACGGAGGCCTTGTCCGCCTGCCATAATATGAATCGTCAAGGCGTAGTCGCCGTGGTGGATCGGGGTGGAAATCTGGTCACGCTGATGCGGGATGACAACGTGGGGCCGCACAACACTCAGGCGGCATGGCGTAAAGCGTTTACTGCGCTCTCCACCAAAACGCCAACCAGACAACTGACCATAAAGGCGCAATCCTCACCGGAAAGCGTCAACCTGAATACGGTTAATGAGCTATTGCTGCTTGGCGGCGGCGTGCCGGTGCAATATCGCGGCCAGTGGATCGGCGCTATCGGCATGGCGGGCACCGGCGGCGCGGAATCCGACGATCAATGTGGGACCGAAGCGATTAACAAAGTGCTGGGTAACAGCAAGCAACCGTAATCATGATGAACGCGCGGCGGGTATATTCCTGCCATACATGGGGAATAAACTGTTCCCCATGTTGTTTAGATAAGTCGCCGCCAGAACGGCTGCTTTGTGCCAGAAGCGGACATTGTATATTTGAATACTGCGATAAATTTTTGATAATTATGCATATGCATTAAAAAGACAATTATCGGAGTGGCCTGTTAACAGTTCTTATGCAGATTACGATAGCCTCCTGGCGTTCTTCCGGTATGACGTTTGAAGGCCAGAGAAAAAGAGGGAACAGATTTATATCCGGTTAATCTGGCTATCTCAGTAATACTTAAGTGATGCTTTCTGAGTTCAGCGCATGCCAGCTCCATTCGCCATGACGTCAGATAATTCCCGGGCGTTGAACCGGTAAGCTGATGAAACCTACTGGCGAACGCACTGCGGGACATAGCCGATTTTGCAGACAGACTTGCCAGCGTCCAGTCTGCAGATGGAGAAGAATGTATCAGTGTCAGTGCGGGTCCTATTTTCCTGTCACCGAGGGCATTCAGCCAGGATGTCCCTTTCTGATTAATCTCTAAGTATTCCCTCAGCATCTGCACCAGAACAAGTATTGCCATGCTACTGGCCACAATGTCGTGTCCGGGACGAAGCGCTGATGTTTCATGCGAAAGCAAAGTGATAAGGGCGGTGAGTGCAGGAGAAGAACTTTCCTCTCGTCGTGAAACCAGCACCTGAGGCAGATGTTTTAAAAGCAGCGGGCTGGAAGCCTCCTCAAATACGAATCTCCCCCCAATCCCCTCACTGATAAGTTCTCCCTGTCCGTAGCGGACCACACCATCCGCTTCACGGTGAGAAGAGAATATCTGCCGTCCGTCACTTACCATCAATGCCGGACTTGAGCCACAGCAGTAAGCGTCACCCGAAGTCAGAAGATAGAAGTCCCCTTTTTCAAGCAGCAGAGGCTGCATTCCGTCCATCCAAAGCCAGAATTTCCCCTCAAGCACAGTGCCGAACTTAATGTGTTTATAAGAGGGAAACCGCATTGCCCAGGGGCCACGTGCTTCCATACGGGCCGTAAGGATGGCCTCTGCCTTCAGAAGTGAAAGAATATCAGACAACGGATCCATAACTTCCTGGACGAATGAATAATAAAAAAGGGATTTCTATAATAAAAGAAAGCGTTTGTCTGCGTCATTATCATTTGAAGCTTAACGGAGAAAACAAAATGAAATACGCAGAACTGGGTAAAACTGGGATTTATGTTTCACGCATTTGTCTCGGGACGATGACATTTGGCGGGGCGGATAATGCCGCCGGTAATGCCATCGGCCGCCTGACGGGCAAAGAGGCGGACATTATCGTTGGTGAGGCGCTGGACGCCGGCATCAATTTTATTGATACCGCGGATATCTACGGTATGGGGGGCTCTGAAAGCGTGCTGGGCGAAGTGCTGGCACAGCGACGCAGTCAGGTTTTTCTTGCAACAAAAGCGCACAGCAGAATGAATGCGGGCGCAAACGATGCAGGGCAGTCGCGCTATCACCTTATGCAGGCGCTGGAAGCCAGCCTTAAAAGGCTTAAGACCGATCACATTGACCTTTATCAGGTCCACAATTTTGATACCGTAACACCGATTGAAGAGGTTCTGCGGACACTGGACGACATGGTGCGTCAGGGCAAGGTTCGCTATATAGGCTGTTCGAATTATGCCGGCTGGCAGATTGCCAAAGCTTTGGGTATTTCAGGTGAACATAAGCTGGAGAAATTTGCCAGCGTACAGTCTTTTTATTCACTGGCCTGCCGCGACATTGAACATGAACTCCTTCCGGCAATTAAGGATAGCCAAACCGGACTGTTATGCTGGAGCCCTCTTGCAGGAGGCCTGCTTTCAGGCAAATTTGACCGCAGTGGTAGTCATGAGGCCTCTGCAAGACGCGCAAAAATTGAATTTCCACCCGTTGATAAAAGCCTGGCATGGGACATCGTGGATGTTCTCAAAACAATTTCTGAAAAACACCGCACTACTCCTGCCAGCATCGCAATAGCCTGGCTGCTGTCTTCTAAGCAGGTGACGAGCGTCATAGCGGGTGTGCGCAATGTGCATCAGCTCAGAGATAACCTTAGCGCGCTGTCTGTTAATCTCAGCGAGGAGGAAAAAGAAATGCTGGACAAGGTCAGTCATCCGGGCACACGTTATCCCGGATGGATTCAGTCATATAATGCCGCGAGCCGCTATCCGGCAGGCTTTCCTGATACCGGGCCTAACTGGATATTAGGTGAATCCCCTGTTTAACACGGGCTCAGAGCTATAAAAATAACTAAGCTTTTAATAACTTTGCTGAGTCCGGGTTCCTGACGGGCTCTGCTGACTCAGGCAGTGAACATTATGGTTAGCATCTATTGCTGTTAACATCTTCAATTTAACTCACTCATGCTGTTAGTTCCTTACGCCGGCTGAAAACTTTCGTAGAGAGTAAAATTTTATCCTATCAAACTATTATTAAGTATAATCTAATATAAAAGCTGATTGACATGGTAAGGCTGAATATTAATGTTTTTCATATGCATCTATTTGTTGCATGAAAAAAGGGTCTATATTTAAATCGCGTCAAAAATCCAGAGTAAATAATACTTTAAATATTGCCATTATTTATTGTGGCAAATAATTCTACTCATTGTTTAATGATATGATTCTGTTAAAAATTAAATGCCATTTTGGTCAAACTTAGAGTCGGCTGATTTGTTCGTAAGGAATGCGATGTCTCGCAGCGTTGCTTTTGAAAAAGTTCTATAAGTTCAAGTTAATTTTTATGCGAGTAAGTTTTATGTATTTCTTAAAGTAGAGTTTTGTTGGAGTGTTACTCTTAATTTTAAGTGAAATTTATTTGTCTTTTATGTGAAAAGAATATAAATTGAAGTTAAGATTGTAACGCTGGCAGTGTTGTAGATTACTTACTATAGTTTGATAGTGACGAAACCTGTTAAAGTAAATACGATAAAATATGAAAAAATTAACTATTACTGAGTTTGCAAAGAAAATAGGTGTAGGTGTTGCAACAGTTGATCGGGTGCTTAATGATCGGGGTGGAGTATCGCCGGCCATGGAGAATCTAATACTCAAGGCCGCCCGTGATGCGGGACTTAAGCGTATTCTGCCGGAAAAGCATAGACCCTCCTGGCAGCTTGAGGTCCTGTTGAGCAGTAATAAATCTTTTTTTTTCGAACAGCTTGCTAAAGATTTTTCCATGCTGGCGGATAACTTAGGCTATCGCAGAATAACACTTCATAAAACTTTATTCTCTGAAGCTTCTCCGGAAAAAATGGCGAAACACATTGAAGCCAGCAGTAAAAAAATGGACGCTTTGATTATATTTGCACATGAGAGCCCACTTATTTATGAAATGCTGACCCTGTGTAAATCTCGCGGTGTCCCGGTAATAACCCTTGTGGCAGATTTACCAGGATCTGATAGATTGTGCCACGTAGGAATTGATCAATATAGCGCAGGCCGTACATCAGGCTTTGTACTTGGTGGTATGCTACCATCACATGGGGACGTGGTGATAATTAGCGGCCGTACGCAATACGCAGTCCATCGTCAGCGTGTCGATGGCTTTATTTCAGTTATGCAGAAATTTTATCCTAAAATCAATGTGCGCGAACCTATTTACAGTCAGGATGAACGGGAGCTTATCAGTCTTTTATTAAACCGAACCCTTGCATCTGATAAAGATATTGTCGGAATTTATAATACAGGCATGGGTAACACTCAGGTTAGTGAGATTTTGAATGATTATAATCTTAGAGGTAAAGTAGTTTACGTCACTCATGAACTTTACAATACAACACGGCAATTACTCGAACAACGAGTGCTGACATTGACCATAGATCAAAATACGTTGAGGCATGCTCAGCTGGCAATAACACTGGCGCTACATTATCTTGAAATGGGTGAGCAGCCTGATGAATATAAGTCAGGAAAGGTTGATTTTATGCTGTACACTCCTGAAAATTATAGGTGATATAAAATTGGTTACGATTGATTCAGAATAATGGCCCCCTCATTAGTACTCTTAATCTTCCGCTGGTTGGTAAAACCCCTATAACTCTGAATGTCGGACCGCAACGAGCTGTCGCAGATACAATATGTTGTAGTTTTCTAAGCTACTATCGATACTACACATAGTAGATTCAAGATAAGCGGCAAGCCAACACCAGGCCAGGGATTCAGGAGTTTTCAGCCACTGCACGTCTTCGGCCCCCTGCGGTTTTTTTTTGCCTAAAGCGGGTTATTTATCCTGCAGATACCGTGGGATCCGTCCGGAACGCTGCCCGAGATACGCTTGCTATCTTGCCGATGCCTTTTATCATTAAGCTCAAACGGCGGCTGCTCCGGCCGGCCACGATAAGAGCAAAAGCCACTGAATACCTCTTTGAACCGCCTGCACGGCGGTTTTTTTATTCTTCTCTCGGCGTTACGTGATCGGCAGCACATGGTTTGTGCCGTTCGCTTTTTTTTTAGCAAGGCTTACAGGTGACAGCGTTCGCTGAACGCCGGATTTTCCGGGATGCATAACCTTTTCTCCCCGGCTGCTTCCGCAGCTGACCCACTCAGATGGCGGTTTTTTGCCTGTCGCCTGCATGTGCGATAGGTATGTTATGTCTATTTTGGCAAAACTACACTGTCATCGTACATTTGACGGCCGCTTTTCGCTCAAAGCGGACCTTGCAGCACGTATGTCCGCTTTGTGCCAAAGTTACGTAAGGAAGGAATTAAGCCATCCCGTAGGATGGCTTATGAGATACTGTTACTGAGATGACAGACCTCAGAAATGCGCCGACAGCACGCCGTTTACAGACATATAAAAGAAGCACTTAACGGAAATTTTAACCAGCGTTTGTGCGGAACACGCTAACAGCGTCCCTCAGATTAGCGGCTCGACTTGCAAGTTCATCAGCAGACGATGCTGACTCTTCAACGAGCACGGCATTCTGCTGTGTGACCTGATCCATCTGAGTAACGGCAATATTTATCTGCGATACCCCTGCACTTTGCTCTTCTGAAGAAGATGAAATTTCTCTCACCAGCTGTGCTGTCTGTTCAATCGCATCCATACTCTCCTTCACTTTTTCACCTGCATCCCGGGCCATCGAAATGCCCTGCTCAGCATTCTCCACAGACTTTTCGATCAGTCCTTTAATTTCTTTCGCCGCGCCAGCCGAGCGCTGTGCCAGCGACCTGACTTCCGCCGCAACAACGGCAAAGCCTTTACCGTGCTCACCGGCCCGGGCAGCTTCAACAGCCGCGTTTAACGCGAGAATATTCGTCTGAAACGCAATCCCATCAATGACAGAAATGATTTCCTTAATCTGCCCTGCACTGCTGCTGATTTTCTCCATGGAACCCAGCACTGATTCCATTGCCTGACCGCCACGCAATGCCGCGCTGGTAGCCGAGCTGGCCATTTCTGCAGCATGGCGGGTGTTTTCAGCATTGTTGCCGATGATCGAAGAGAGCTGTTCCATACTGGCGGCTGTTTCAGCCAGTGATGCAGCCTGTTCTTCCGTCCTCGCAGAAAGATCGCCGTTACCGCGGGCAATCTCCTCAGATGAGGTGGCAATGGTGACGGCATTAGATTTAATGTTTTCTACCGTCACCGTCAGGCGCTGACTCATCTGCAGTAATGCCTTAAGCAGACCGGCTGTTTCATTGCGTCCTGTCACGGAAAAAGATGCTGTCAGATCGCCTTCTGCTACTTCAAGCGCAAGCTTTGACGCGGCACCGATAGGTCGTGTAACAGAACGGATAATGATCAATGCGAAAAAGACAGAAAGCAGGACCATAAAGAGAAGAACGCTCAGCAAACCATACTGTGCATTCCGGTGGTCCGTAATCTGCTGGTTCAGCATGTCATTCAGTTCATTACCGCCCGCAATCGCGTAGGTACTGAATCTGTTAATCGCGCTGGTAAAAATTGCGGCATAGTCCTGAGGATTCTGATTCGTCATACTGCGGCTAATAAATAACGCCCCTGCAGTTTTCAGGGCATTTTGGGCTTCCTGCACGGCCGCGTCTGCATCGGCACTGAATTTCTGCTTCAGCCCTGTATCAGACGAAAAAAGCTTCTCTGAGTCCTGAGCAAACATATCCAGATTATAGGCACCCGTGCTGATTAATGATTCCATACGGACAGAGTCAGCCTCACTAACGGCTTCTTTCCTGGCAAGCAGTGAAGTCCCGAACGCACGAATTTTACCCAGACTTTCGGTAAGCTCAGGCAATGATGAGAAATTGCTGATAATCAGGCGGTACGTACTGATATCTGAATCAAGCGACAAACCGTAAAAATCCAGCACGTCGCGGTTTGTGTTAAGAAGTTTGCGGATGAGTTGCGCATGTGCGTCAAGACTGGTCGTTTGATTCAGTTTCGAAGCATCAATGTCCTGCTGCAGCGCGTCCCACTGTGCACGCACCCCATTGATTTTTTCGATTAAACCCGCACTGCCTTCTGTCTGCGCCATCTCTTTCTTGATGGCATCGGTGATAGTAACAATGTCATCTCTAACACTTAGACGCGATGAGGTGGCAGGATTTTTTTGCGCAATAGCGAGGGCTGTTTCAGCGCGATGGCGCTGTATCAGATTCAACAGGGCAAGGATTTTGTTTTCAGCAGGCACTCCTGTTACTTCTTTCTGCTTGTCCTGAATATATTTATTACCTTCTGACACAAAAAGCACGGTAGGAACTGAAAAAAGAACAAGGCAAAACAAGCCCAGAATTGCAAACTTAGCGGTAAGATTAATATTGTTAAGAATATTACTCATTTTTACACCCTGCTGAATTAATTTTTATAAGAACACAAATAATGCAGATTAAAAGCATCTTAATCATCATTATCGGTTAACTATTCATTAACTTTATAGCAGGTGTAAGAAAGAGAATATTTAGGTTGAATCGCAACAAGGTCTAACCTGTTACCCAGTAATTAGACAATACTGATGTTAACAATTACCTCATAAGAGGTAGGAAAGATTGTTAATATCAACTTCTCTCTTAACGAATTTTATACATGATTCATGTCCACTTTATGCCAGGAGCGGACGTTCATGATTTTAAAATAAGCATAAAAGTGCATACGATTTCAGAAAGCATTAACTGCCTGGTACAGATTACAGAGACAGGCCGGACTCACCAATAAAATCGACAAAGCAGCGTATTCTCGGTGAAAGATACCGGCTGGCTGGCCAGAGTGCCGAGAAAACCCCCTGCCTGGTACAGCTACCTGGCAATACCTCTTTCAGTTGCCCCGTGTTCAAAGATTCGCGAACGACAAAACCGGGCACATAGCAAATCCCCATACCTGACAGGCTCAGGAGAACAGAAGCCTCTATATTATTTACGGTCAGAACAGAGGCTGTCCTCAAGTCAGTACCCGGGCACATACCGCGCAGTTCCCAGGGCTGGAGCAGCCCAGTTGAAGGAAAACGAAAAGAAATGCACCTGTGCATCGTTAAATCCGCTGGCGAGCCGGGTACGCCATACTCATTCAAATAGTCAGGGCTGGCGCAGAGCACAAAACGAAAATCACCAACCTTTTTAGATTTCAGTCGGGAGTCCGTCAGTTCACCGCTTCGTATGGCTACATCAAATCCTTCATCAATGATGTTTACCAGCCGGTCGCTGAAATCGAGATCGAGTTCTACATGAGGATAACGGCGGGAAAAGTCCGGCAGAAGAGGAAGGATCAACCTGTAGCCAATGACAGGCAGTGAAACCCTGAGCTTCCCGGCAGGCTGCGCTAAGCTGCTCGTCAGTTCTGACTCCGCCTCATGTAATTGCTCAAGAATATGCTGGCAGCGGATTAATAAAGCAGCCCCCTCCGCTGTCAGACTCACGTTTCTTGTACTGCGGTTTAAGAGACGTACGCCCAGTTTATGCTCAAGTCTGGCGACATTCTTCCCGACCGCTGAGGCAGAAATCCCAAGCAGCCTTGCGGCCTGTACAAAACTCAGCGTCTCCGCTGTCCGGACAAACGAAGTAAGAGAGGTCAGACTGTCCATTGATTATAAACTTAATGTCCGTTAAGAAGAGATTTTCAGTGTATTTATTCACTCTGATGTCTGCAATAACATTACTGAAGTTTGTTAACCCATCCGCTTTTCGGAAACATAAGGTCACCCAATGGCAACTTCAGCCAGAACACCCAGTCCAATGGCCAGGAATATGGCAGCCTTTTCTGTCTATCTGGCGGCTATATTGCTGCCGTTAAGCTTTACCGGTGGTGTAATCTCCACGCCGGCAATACAACAGGCTCTTGGCGGCTCGCCTGCCGCGCTGTCATGGCTGACGAATGGATTTATGCTGACTTTCGGCAGTTTTTTGTTGTCAGCCGGTGTTGCTGCGGATGTTACTGGCAGAAAGCGCATTTTTACCGCAGGCTCAGCCCTGTTTTGCCTGAGCAGCGTTATGATCTGCCTGACACAGGATATCTTTATGGCTGGGTTGTTCAGGTCACTGCAGGGTCTTGCGGCGGCCTTGATATTGGCCAGCGGCAGCGCCGCACTGGCCCGTCTCTATGAAGGTCCGGACAGGACACGGGCCTTCAGCATACTTGGCACTATGTTTGGCGTGGGCCTGGCGTTCGGCCCTGTGTTGATGGGTTTCATTACGGATGCTTTGGGCTGGAGATGGTTGTATGCCATGTTAGCTCTGCTTTCAGGCATTGTAATTTTGACCGGTGCTGCGTTTCTGCCAGCATCTGAGGAGAGCGGACATCAGAAACCAGACGGCACAGGATTAATCATGTTTACTGCAGCCCTGATGTTATTTACATCAGCGGTGATGCTTATACCTGCCTTTGGGTTTTTATCGTTTCCCACACTCGCCCTTTTCATTTCCGCCATGCTGCTTTTCAGCGGGTTTGTAGTGCGTTGCCTGGGGGTTGAAAATCCTGTTCTGGATATCTCTCTGCTGCTGCGCCCGCGCTTTGCCGGCGTTCTGCTACTGCCGATAGCAACATGCTATTGCTATGTTGTGCTGCTGATTATTATTCCGCTGCATTTTATGGGCGGTGACGGGATGAGTGAGTCCCGGAGCGCTTTTTATCTTATGGCGCTGACGTCTCCAATGCTGGTTTTCCCTTCCATTGCCGCACTGCTGACAAGGTGGTTTTCTCCAGGAACCGTTTCAGCTGCAGGACTTATTATTGCATCAGTCGGGCTGCTTTTCCTCGGATACGCACTACCGGGTAACAGCAGTAATTTTCTTGTGCTTTCACTGATTATGACGGGTACCGGCGCTGCGCTTCCATGGGGACTGATGGATGGTCTGGCACTTTCAGCTGTATCTGTGGAGAAAGCGGGCATGGCCGCAGGCCTCTTTAATACCGTTCGCGTTGCCGGAGAAGGGATCGCTCTGGCGATGGCGTCAGCATTTTTAAAAGAAATGAATGATTTGAATCTGAAAAACACCGTTCACGGGTATGCGCCAGAGGTCATTCACCAGGCTGCCGCATGGCTGGGGGGCGGCAGTACTGAGCAGGCCGCTGCGATGTTACCCGGTATTTCACGATTATTGCTTCAGGACAGTTATGACACTGCGTATACGTTTCTTTTTAGAGTTCTGGCTGCTGTCACGCTGATTTGCGCGCTGATGGTCTGGATCACGCTGGGTCGGCAGAGGCAAGGCTGTGCTGCAGGCAATACGCTGGCCAGAGATGAGTGAAAAATCGTGATCGAATAAGGTCGTAAGCGTTCATTTCATCGCATCCGCTTTTCGCTCATAGCGCGCATTATCCGATGACAGACCACTCTATGCCAGGAGCGGACGTTGTTGAGTTCACACAGCATGAATTCATGAAAACAGGAACGTCATATTTTGTCTTGATTAACGCGGGATGAAAGCTCCTCATGGCTCTCTTTTCGTTCACTGTAGCGATCGGCAAGGTAACCGGTCTGTCCCTTGAGTATAAGGGTGATTTTAAACAACTCTTCGGCGACATCGACGATACGATCATACCAGGACGAGGGTTTCATTCTCCCGTTCTCATCAAATTCCTGCCATGCTTTGGCCACTGAAGACTGGTTGGGGATCGTAAACATCCGCATCCAGCGTCCCAGAATTCGCATCTGGTTCACGGCATTGAAAGATTGCGAACCGCCGCATACCTGCATGACCGCCAGAGTTTTTCCCTGGGATGGGCGAACGGCCCCTTCGCTTAAGGGAATCCAGTCGATTTGTGCCTTCATCACGGCACTCATTGCCCCATGCCGCTCCGGGGAACTCCACACCATCCCGTCACACCACCTGACCAACCCGCGCAACTCGGTGACTTTTGGGTGCGTATCCGGGGCGTCGTCCGGCAGGGGTAAACCTGAAGGGTTAAACAGTCTGACCTCCGCTCCCATCGCCTCCAGCAGGCGACCTGCTTCCTCTGCTGTAAAACGACTGTAAGAACGCTCTCTTACCGAGCCATACAGAATCAGAATGCGTGGCGGCTCATGGAGCTGCAGACGTTCAGCAATATGATGATCGAAGCAATCAGCGTTCAGGGCAGGAAAGTGCTCCATTTTTTCTCCTTCGGGTGGCTCTGGTGATTTCAAAATAAACACATATGATTTAACATATATGTATTCTAAAGGGAATGGAGTAATAAATGCTACAGCCTGTTCAGCTTTTTAAGATCCTGTCGGATGAAACCCGGCTCGCAATTGTCATGCTTCTCCGGGAATCGGGCGAACTGTGCGTATGCGATATATGTGCGGCTACCACTGAATCACAGCCTAAAATTTCCCGTCACATGGCTATCCTGCGTGAGGCTGAACTGGTACTGGACCGTCGGGAAGGGAAATGGATTCACTACCGTCTCTCACCCCACATGCCCGCATGGGCCGGCGAGACGATAACGACGGCATGGCACTGCCTGCGCGATGATGTGCGTGAACGACTGGAAAAATCCGCATGTACTTCCTGCTGACAAGCTTAATCACATACACATAAGCATATATAAAGGAGTCGGAAAATGTTTCTGGCAGGAAGTATCTTTATACTCACGCTGGTCCTGGTCATCTGGCAGCCCAGAGGCCTCAGCATTGGCTGGAGCGCAAGTATCGGAGCCGTGCTGGCGCTGGGAATGGGAGTCATCCACTTTGAAGATATCCCTGTCGTCTGGAATATCGTCTGGAATGCAACAGCGGCGTTCATTGCGGTAATCGTCATCAGCCTGCTGCTTGATGAGTCTGGGTTCTTTGAATGGGCCGCACTGCATGTTTCCCGCTGGGGTAACGGGCGCGGTCGCCTGTTGTTTACGTGGATAGTACTGCTTGGCGCTGCTGTTGCTGCGCTGTTTGCTAACGACGGTGCAGCACTGATACTGACACCGATTGTGATTGCGATGCTGCTCGCTCTGGGGTTCAGCCAGGGAACGACACTGGCATTTGTCATGGCTGCAGGATTCATCGCTGATACCGCCAGCCTGCCGCTGATTGTCTCTAACCTGGTAAATATTGTCTCGGCGGATTTCTTTGGCCTGGGCTTTACGCAGTACGCCTCCGTGATGGTTCCTGTGAATCTGGCAGCCGTTGCTGCCACGCTGGTCATGCTGCATTTCTTCTTCCGCCGCGATATCCCTGCCAGATATGACGTCTCACTGCTGAAGATTCCTGGCAGTGCGATTAAGGATCCTGCGACGTTCAGGGCTGGCTGGATTGTTCTGCTGTTCCTGCTGGTCGGTTTCTTTGTTCTTGAGCCGCTGGGGATCCCTGTCAGCGCTATAGCAGCAGTTGGCGCAGCGGTGCTGTTCGTGGTGGCAAAGAGGGGCCAGGCCATTAATACCGGGAAAGTGCTTCGCGGTGCGCCCTGGCAGATCGTGATTTTCTCGCTGGGTATGTATCTGGTCGTCTATGGCCTGCGTAATGCCGGACTCACTGAGTATCTTTCTGCCGTACTCAATATGCTGGCAGACAACGGTTTATGGGCTGCCACGTTCGGCACCGGCTTCCTGACTGCCTTCATGTCGTCGGTGATGAACAATATGCCGACGGTGCTGATTGGTGCGCTGTCCATTGAAGGGAGCACTGCGACTGGCGTCGTCAGAGAAGCAATGATTTACGCCAATGTGATTGGCTGCGATTTAGGTCCCAAAATTACCCCAATCGGGAGTCTGGCAACCCTGCTGTGGCTGCATGTACTGGCACAGAAAAACATGAGCATTACCTGGGGATATTACTTCCGGACAGGCATAATTATGACCCTGCCCGTGCTGTTCGTTACTCTGGCCGCGCTGGTATGGCGGCTCTCTGTCACTTTGTAATGAGATACTGATATGAGCAATATTACCATCTATCATAACCCGGCCTGTGGCACCTCACGTAACACGCTGGAGATGATCCGTAACAGCGGCAACGAACCAACAATTATTTATTATCTCGATACGCCACCGACACGAGAAGAGCTTACCAGGCTGATTTCAGAAATGGGGATTTCTGTACGTGCATTGCTGCGTAAGAATGTTGAGCCTTATGAGCGATTGGGTCTGGATGAAGATAAATTTTCTGATGCGCAGTTGATCGATTTTATGCTTCAGCACCCGATCCTGATTAACAGGCCGGTAGTAGTGTCACCATTAGGGACACGACTTTGCCGTCCCTCAGAAATTGTGCTGGATATTCTCCCTGAAGGTCAGAAAGATTCTTTCACCAAAGAGGATGGAGAAAAGGTGACTG
Source organism: Pantoea sp. X-Soil-ISGK-285 (assembly GCF_059730815.1). Lineage (NCBI taxonomy): Bacteria > Pseudomonadati > Pseudomonadota > Gammaproteobacteria > Enterobacterales > Erwiniaceae > Pantoea > Pantoea sp. X-Soil-ISGK-285. Next base: position 320,670 of record NZ_AP035939.1, read on the forward strand.
ATGAGGCAGGGAGACGGTTTAAGTAACCTGGCGAGTTCACATTAGCGGACACCGGGCGTCCGCTTCCCGCTCATAGCGGCCCTTCCAGAGCGCAGGTCTTCTGCGTGCAAAAGCGGAACTCGATGAGAGATGAAGAAGATCAACTATCACGTTGCTTTTCTAACCGGATGAAAGTGCCATCCAGATTTGCTTTATTACCCCAGCCGAGTTGCATGTAAAATTTTGCCGCACGGCTGTTTTCATCGGTTTCCAGCCAGGCAATTTCGTGATGTCTGAATAACTCCTGTTCCGCAAGCATAGTGAGTCTGCGACCTATACCTCTGCTTTCGTATTCAGGAAGAACAAAAAGACCATAAAGGCAGCCTTTATCCTTTAAAATCATTGAAAAACCGATAATTTCGTCATTATCACAGGCAACCCATGCACAATGGTCGTTTTTGATCATATCGCCCACGACGCTTTCTGTGATCCCCATTCTTCGCATTTCTTCGCGGCTCAGATGATTCTCCGTAACAGATGTTCGGACTGAGAAAATTCCATCAACATCAGAAAGTTGTGCTGGCCTTATACCTATACTCATAAGACTTACTCCATGTATGACAAAGCTAAATCCTGATGATAATGAATTCAGATCCTCTTAGGAGCCACAGAACCGTCAATGAGATGCCTGCTATTTATTTTCCGTTCCTCGCTCAAAACGCATTTTAACCAGCTTCAGAAGTTAACCAGCCCCTTTGCCATCACACTCAGTCAGCAGGCCCGGAACGCCGTGCGGTCCGGGGATCTTACGCTGTTCGATTGAGGTGTCCTGACATCTTAAAATGTCTCTGAAATTATATGCTTTGCGTTCCTTCAGCTGATGGCGAGACCCTGACCCGGAATGCAATAACCAGCGCGGCAGTGAACATGATACAGGCAGCTGTAATGAATACCCCCGTCACCCCGTTGAGGCCATATATCAGGCCACCTATTGCTGCACCCGCGGCAATGGAGGATTGGACGGCGGCGACCACCATACCCCCTGCGCTCTCGGCCTCATCGGGAAGAGTCCGGGCGACCCAACCTGACCACGCCACCGGTATGCCACCAAATGCCAGCCCCCACAGCATGACCAGCGCTGTAAGCCCGGCGATTGATAACGGCAGAGTGATCATACCCAGTGCCGCTGCTCCAACCAGAGCAGGCATAATAATCAGCGTAAAACGCAGGCTGCGTTCCATCAGCCACCCTGCCGACAGTGTCCCGATAAAGTTAGCAACGCCAAACACCAGAAGTATTAATGCCAGCCCTTTTGCGTCTATGTGTGCGAGTCCTTCCAGCGCAGGCCGTATATAGGTAAACAGCGCATACTGGCCGGTGTGTGCAAGCACGCACCCCAGCATGCCCACGCTCACGCCCGGCCTCTGGAGCAGAGAAAATACGGATGCCGTCCTGGTCCTGACTACCGGCGGCATTCCGGGCAGCGTCAGCCACTGAAAAATAAAAGAGAGTGCGCCAACCGCAGCAGCGGCAATAAACGCGCTACGCCAGCCAGACATCTCGCCCAGATAACTTCCCAGCGGTACGGCAACAACAGTACCTACCGCGATTCCACTAAAAATGATCGACAGCGCCCGCGGTACCAGCCTCTCCGGCACTAGCCTCATCGCAACCGCCGCTGCCATACTCCAGAATCCACCCAACGCGATACCCAGCAGGATGCGCATTGCCAGCAGCATGACAATACCTGAAGAGAGCGCCACGAGCAGATTTGAGAAGATCATAAGGGCGGTAAAGCTCAACAACACGACGCGCCGGTCCAGCGCACGCGTTAATCGCGGTATCAGTAATCCGGCAAATAACGCAATCACCGCCGTCACTGTTACGGCCTGTCCTGCAAGAGATTCTGACACACCCAAATCCCGTGCAATAGGCGTTAATAAGCTGGCAGGCAGGTACTCTGCGGTGAGCAGGCCAAAAACACCCATGGTTAACGAAAAAACCGCAAGCCAGGCTGGCTGGATTTTCTCATCTCTTTGCACTCTTTCTTTGTGAACCCTGATAGAAGTTTCATCCGTCATTTCTAAGTCTCCTGGAAAGTCGTTTCAGGAGAAGAAGTCTATTCAGGCGCAGCTGGATGATCTATGCTCTAAAACCCTCACTTTTTTACCCAAAACCCGAAAAGGCATATGACTTCATCCTTCGCTCTGTCATCAGAACTCATCAGCGAGCTGCTTTCCGGCCTGCGGCTATACGGCGTGCGATATCAGCGTATCCAGACGGGAGATACGTTTGGCCTGAACTTCGCAAGCAGGCCCGGTTATGCTTATCTGCACTACGTCGCTGTAGGGGAGATGGTGCTTCATAGTGCAAACGGCGAAGTTCTTACGCTTTCAGCCGGAGAGGCTGTATTTCTTCCCCACGGCGAACGGCATCAGCTTTTGTCGGCAACAGCCGCCGACGTGCTGGATATCGACAATATTGAAACGGCACCACTCGATGAAAAAGTGAGTGGGATTGATACCTGCCCGAGTACTCAGGAAACGCCAGGTGCTGTGCTGTTTTTTGGTTGTATGAAAATCGATCTGGGAAGCATGCAGCGGCTGGCGGATGTGCTGCCTGAAATTATGCATGCCGATGCAAAGGGGATTCAGTGGCCGGGACTCATGCATATCCTTGATGCGATGAAGCGTGAGATATGCTCCGGACGCGTGGGCTATGCAGGTATTCTCGCCAGGCTTGCCGATGTGGCTGGAGCGATGTTTATCAGAGGATGGGTGGAAGACGGTTGCGGCAATAGCCCTGGCCTGGCTGCAGCACTGCGCGATCCGCGTCTGGCTCAGGCCATCCTGGCGATTCATCGCGAACCGGGCCGCGACTGGAGCGTGGCAGAACTCGCCGCCGAATCGCATATATCCCGCTCCGCATTCGCCGAAAGGTTTCAGACCACCATCGGCGTCCCACCGCTACGGTATGTAACGGAAGTAAAGATGCATCTCGCTGTCCGCTGGCTGTCGTCAGAAAACATTACTGTCGACACCGCATCGCAACGGTTAGGATACTCCTCTCAGGCTGCTTTCAGCCGGGCTTTTAAGCGTGTAACGGGCAAGTCTCCAGGCGCGGTTCGTTTCCTTAGCTAATGGGTTTTATCCCTGGCGGGGATAGCAGTAATCGCAACGTAGCCTGACTTCCTTTGTGCTCCAGCAAAGGCAGCATTAAATAAATCACATTAAAAACAGTGTCCGTTTCTGGCATATAGCGGTCATCAGCCCGATGACAGTCCACTTTGTGACAGGAGCAGACGTCAGTTCCAATTAATATAGTCAGCGCAATGCCTTTGAGAAACAGATAGCTTCTGTCCTGCCTATATATGGGCCGTAATTCTCAATAGGGACATAACCATTTTTCATGTAGAAATTTACAGCACGATAGTTGATGTGGCGGGTTTCCAGCCTAACCTCGATATATCCCATCTCTTTTGCTGATTTTTCAAGGAAAGTGAGTAAAGCACCACCAATCCCTGACTCACTTCGGTCTGAAAACATTCTTTTAAGCTCGGCTATATTTTGGGTAAATGGCCGTATAGCACCGCATCCCACAGCTTTGCCTTGAGAATTCTTTGCTAATGCCCATAAAGCTTTGTCATCACCCATTGCTTGGGTGGTGAAATTGCTTTTGCCGTTATCACCAGTAATAGCGGCAAGTTCTGCTGATAGCATTTCGATTAAACGATGGAATTCTGAAGAGAATGGATCTGATTTTTCTACTTTTATCATGGTTATACCCTGCAGGATGAGTGTGACCAACATAAAGCATCCTGCTAAGAAAAGCATCAGCTCAAAACGGGTAAAGGGATATCACTTATTCAAACCATCCCTGGGGTCATGGCTGCTCCTCACTCATAGCGGACATAAATCTGAACTTAGTCTGGCCCGCCTCATTGCTGTTGCCAGAAATTAATACAAAGGTAATACAGCTTGAACGTTAAACTGGAAGGCATACGGACATGATAGCAGTTTAAATTGCTCATCGGCCGAATAGGTGACAGCAATTTGTCGAAGCATTTTAATCATAACATGGCTGCAAAGATATGAGGTTCACAATCAAGATAATATAGTAAACAGGGACTTTTAAAACACAATTAATTTAAAAGCCATCCTATACTAATGCTTAAAGCATCAGCTGAAAAAAATATTAGTTTTTTTTGCAGTTTCTCATTTTATAAAAGAAGCCGGAATGCGCATTTTCGATGATAAAACGATCATCGTAATTAGGACGTCTTACGAAGGTTATTCCGTTAACAGTAGCCTGCTGTTTAATACCACCCATGACACTTTCAAGCGCTGGGGATGCTACCTCATTACCCAGCATTTTCACTTTGTAGTTACTTCCATTGTCTTCAACGACAGCAGCTTTTGGCAAAAGCTGCGTCTCTGTATGAGAGCTGGTTATCCGGACATCACATAAATATGTCCCCAAGCCTAAATCTTCAGCTGCGGAACATAAACCGGAAAAACACAAAGCAATCATACAATAAACAAATTTATTCATATCTGTCTTCCAGGACTTTGGATCGTTAAAAAATCGTTATCGGCAAAATATTTTGTGACTTGAGGAATTGGTGATGTCATACGTGTATAGAGCTGATTTATGGATATTAATTTTTGTTGTGGGTAAGGTTGGATGAGCCGGGTGCTATGTTGGATGCAATGGTAACAGTCAGTCATTAAGAACGGAACGTCCGCTCCTTGCTCATTACGGACGTTCACCGCCTGTATCTTCTTTTTATGTTGCGATCCTTAATATCCTGGCCTGATAAGAACGGCTTTCAGATCTAATGCAACATAACATCCGTGACCAGCATGCCGCGATTCAACCCGTTCCCCTGCAGAAGAGGCTGGGGTTATGTCACAGGAGTCGTCTGAGGCCGGGCGGGAACTGGATCGTTGGGTGGTGCCGGATAAGCTGCCATCACTCAGGCTGACACTATGCGATGTCTTTTAAGGAAGATCAGGATTTACTGGTGCCGGTAAAAACGACTGATATGACTTCACCGGCTTTGCAGTTCAGGCCTTGCGGCACGGTGTCTCAGCATTGCCTTGCTGTCTGCTTAGTCTGTGTTTATGAGGTCGCCGGGGTCATCAACCTCCGGCAAACCACGTTAACTGCATAGGGATAACTATTTAGCTCCACTCATTCCGGGAGAACCATCATGTCCTCCCTCATTCCCGCCACTGCCACCCTGCCCGCCGACGCCGCCAGGACCCGCATCGCCTCCGTTTCCGCCATTACCTGATCCGTCACCATTACCGCCGTTCCCTCCATTTCCTCCGTTTTCACCACCATTACCGCCGTCGCCGCCATTTCCGTTGCTGCCAGAACCAGCATTCCCTCCGTCTCCCCCGTTTCCGTCACCGCCACCGTCACCACCGTCGCCACCGTCGCCGTCTGCCCATGCCGCAGTGCTGAATATTCCGGCCGCCAGAGAAGAGGTTACCGTGAGTACGACCATGAAAGGTCTCAGTAATGCTGAGGTGAGAATAATGAGATATACAGCTTTCATGAGAAGGTTTTTCATATCATCCTCTGCGCTATGACTTATATGCCGCCGCCGCTATCACCGCTATCACCACCATCACCACCATCACCACCGGATGAGTTGTTCCCGCTTCCTCCGTTGCCACCATCCCCTCCATCGGCTCCGTTAGTGCCGCCATTTCCGCCATCTCCGCCATCTCCGCCATTTGAGTTGGAGCCTGTACCAGCATTACCGCCGTTACCGCCATCCCCTCCGTTTTCGCCCGGACCACCGTCCCCGCCGTTTCCACCATCAGAAATCAGTGATAAGGAATCAGGAAAAGGAATCGGGGAGGCCGGAGAGGCATAACCGTAGTGTGTAAAAATCACCAGTATCAGAGTGGAGCACCTTAGTAGGGTACGGTATCGTTTACAGATGTTCTGACTGGTCATTGTTACCTCCATCACCGCCAGCACCTCCGGGCGCATTGTCAGTTGAACCACCATCACCCCCGTTGCCACCATTGGCGCTACCCTGTCCATTTTTATGATGTTTGTGGTGTTTATGGTAGGGTTCAGTCGCGGCGCCTGCCCCATTTCCCCCATTTCCGCCGTTACCACCTGTAGCAGAACCGTTACCGCCGTTACCTCCGTTCAGACAGCCTGTACCGGGCACGCCGTCTTTACCACTTTCTCCATCAGGCGAACTGCCGTTCCCATCTTGTCCGTTCAGGCTCTCACAGGCAGACAGCTGAATAGTGTCCTGCGGGAGTGTCTGACTGAATACCGGCAGGGAAAGGAGCAGCCCTGCAGATAGTGGAAAAAAAATCAGCGTGTTGTGTAGCTTTGACATAGAAGTTTCATCCTTTAATTAATGGCCGCCTTCATGAGGCGACCATTTTTAGTTAGATTCTGCAGCCTGATTACGCACCGCCGCCATCACCACCACCACCATCGCCACCGCTATCACCACCATCACCGCCGCCGTCACCGTCTCCGGAACCATTACCGTTAGCGGAGCCGTTGCCAGTGCCGTTATCATTACCGCTGCCATTCCCGTTACCGCTGGCGCTGTTATTTCCTCCATCGCCGCCAGGGCCACCAGGAGAATTAGAACCAGAACCCCCGTTGCCGCCGTCACCTCCATTAGCATCGCCGACAAGTAAGAAGGTCTGTGGGGAGTGATTCGTAAACGGTTGGTTATGTAACGGTGCAGCGACTGCAAGTCGCGCCGCAGAGAGAACAAAAACAGCCAAAGCAAGCGTTAATTTTTTATGTCTCATAATCCATCCTTAAAGATAATAAATACATGAGATAATCGCTGGCCCACCCCATAGCTAATGAGCTATTTCTTTAAAAGTAAATCATCTAAAAAATAAAAACTATGGAGTGTAATGAAACGTTTTTTGTTGTTTTAGAATGTTTTCGTTTAATTTTAAAAAAAATTTTCGGGGATGCTATTTTTTAACTAACTAGTTAATAGCTAATGACATTAAAGGCTAATAATCACCCTGCTAACAATTTACTCTTTTCATGAAATAATACATATTGCATTTTTATTAAGGCACTTTTTTCATAAGCAGGGAATGACAATCCTGAACTCAAAAAAAAGCAAAAGCATATATCATTTTCTATAATTCATCTGACTTTTAAGAGGTATGGTAAGGGGACACTGTTTAACCACTCAGAATTAATTTTCCTGAACCTCAGAAATCCGTAATTTCAGGAAGCACTACCCTAACTGCTGCAGGCGGGACCTCGCGGGCCTGAATAAAGGTGAAGCCCGTAACGCGCTGATGCATGCGATATTTATGCACCGGCTGGAAGAAATCAGGGCCCGAAATCCGGCAAATCAGAGCTGCATGTTGCGCAGTAAAGTAACTGCCCCGCTTCCCATTGATACAGACCGCCTGTTTCGACGGTGTGCTGATATGCGGCGGAGCGGGCTGAAGCCCGCCCCTGAATACGCCTGTCGTCAGACATAGCCCATCATTTTCAGCAGCGACTGCACCTGATTCATTGCTTCGCTGCGATGGGTGACGCCCAGCTTCTGATAGAGATTGCGGATATGGGTTTTGATGGTGGTGGAGGCCACCGCCAGCTCACCGGCGATTTGATCGTTGCTGTAGCCAGAATAGATCAATCCCAGCACCTGCCATTCACGCTGCGTCAGCGGACTGGTTCGGATCAGCTCCGGCACGTCAGGATGGTTAAGCAACCGGCTGACAAAGCCTTCATCGAAATGGGCGAATTTGTGACGGTGATATTTGTTGATCTCCAGCAGGATGCGCCGGGCACGGTGGCTGTCCAGCTCATTAAGGGTATTCAGCTGAATCAATTGCCGCAACTGCTGCGCCATCATCTCGCCTTCAATCACAAAATGGCTGATAAAACCGGTGCTGCGCGCCAGTTTCAGCGCCTCAATCAGGACACGCTGCGCCTCCGCTTTGCGGTCGGTCTGCCAGTAGATCTGATTCAGCAGCAACAGATTGCGGTTTAAATCGCTCATCAGGCGCAGGGCACGGGCATTCTCATTCAGCTCCTCCAGCACCACTTCCGCCTGGCTGACATCACCCAGCAGGATTTGCGCGCGGGCGATGTTCCGCCATTGTCCCTGCAGAAAATGGTTATTGGCGAAGGCGGGTTTAGGCGTCTGCCGCATCCAGTCACGGGCGTTCTGGCTGTCGCCGGTCAACTGCCAGTAAATGACCCGGACTTTGTCGGCATTGGCTATCCAGTCGCTGTGCCAGTTGCCATTGTTCAGCAGGTTTTCCAGCCGGTTCAGGTAGCTGCGGGCGTTATCCAGATTGCCACGTGCCAGTGAGCACTGCACCAGCAATCCCAGACACTGAATCTGCTGCTGCGGCTGGAAACCGTTCAGTACCTTGATGCCTTCCCGGGCCGCTTGCTCCGCCTCTTCCAGTCGTCCCCAGGCCCACAGCAACTGAGCGCGAATGCGCAGCAGAAACTCATGCAGCGGGAACTGAGCCAGGTGCTGCTCGTCGACCAGCACAAAGGCGCGGCTCTGGATCTCATAGGCTGCCTGCAAAAAGCCCTGAGCAAACAGAATCTCGCTCTGCTGAATCAGGCTCCAGAGGGCGTAGTGCCACACTTCATCGCGCCGCGCCATCTGTTCGGTCTGCCGCATCAGCTTGAGTGAATCATCCAGCTCGCCTTTGCAGTGCATCACTTCACCATGCACTGAGGTTGCCACAATGCGGCTGTAGTGACGGCTCGCTGGCAGAGTGTCAAGCGCCACTTTCGCCAGCCGCTCCGCTTCGTCGGTATTGCCATCGTTAATCGCCACCTGGGCGCGCAACGCATTAAATTCACCACGCAGTGCTGCATCGATCTCGCAGCGGCTGGCCTGTTCAAAACGCGCCAGCAGACTGTCGACTTCGGAGAAGCGATGCTGACTCTGCATCAGCCACGCCTGCAGCAGCACCAGCATTGGATTTTCCAGCATCATCTCCCACGGCAGTGCTTTCAGGGAGTTCTCCAGCAGCGGCAACTCGCTCTGATTAAACAGCGTCCAGGCGTGCTTCAGCAGCACGTCCCGCAGCATAGTGGCGTCGCCAGAGGCGAGCGCATGATGAATCGCCTCGCCGGGAAAGCCCTGCGCCATCCAGCTCTCTGCCGCAGCCCGATGCAGCGCGGGCAGCTCCGCCGCCAGTTCCCACTGGCAGCGCTGACGAAGGAAGTTACCAAACAGCGGATGGTAGCTGAACCAGCAGCCGGAATCGTCCATGCGCTGCAGAAACAGACCCTGACGCTCAATCTCTTCCAGCCGCATCTGGCCGTTCTCTTCGCGGGTGACACAGGCGATCAGTTCATCGTTCATTGAACGCAGCAGCGCGGTTTTCAGTAAGAAATGACGGGTAGGCAAATCGACGTTATCCAGAACTTCCTCAACCAGATAATCGGAGAGGTGGCTGGCATTAATACCAGAGAGACGCCGGGCGGAATGCTGAGCCGAACTGGCACCCTGTCGCGCCGACAGCACGATCAGTTGCAGCGCCGTAGCCCAGCCCGCTACATCATCACAGAGTCGGCTGCTCTCTTCGCTTTCCAGCGGGGCCGCCAGTCGGCAGTCAAAAAACTGTCGCGCCTCCTGGTGGGTAAAAGCCAGCTGCTGGCTGCCCAGCTCAATCAGTTGCTCACGCACCCGCAGGTTGGCGATACCGAGTTGCGGCAGGTTGCGTGACATCAGAATCAGCGTCAGATTTTCAGGCTGATGGCGCAGGAAAAAGCGCATCGCGTCGTGGATCACCGGATTGGTAATCAGATGGTAGTCATCAACGATCAGCCACAGCGGCTGCTGCCACTCCACCAGCTCGATAAAGAGCTGAGAAAACAGGGCGTTGAGATTCACATACTGCCGCTTCTGGGCCAGCAGTTCACTGCGCGGACAGCCACCGTGGGTTGCCTGTTGCAGTGCAGCGATCAGGTAATCGGCAAAGCGCTCCGGCTGATTATCGCCCTCATCTAAAGAAACCCACCCCAGATCGCTTTTCCCTGCCGCCCACTGCGACACCAGTGTGGTTTTACCGTAGCCCGCCGGACTGGTGACCAGCACCAGCCGATAGTTACCTGCAGCGGTGAGCTTTTGCAGCAATCTCTCCCGAATCACAGTGCCTTCAAGACGCACCGGGCGGCTGAGTTTAGCGGGTATTAACATGGGCGCGCGTTTCTCCATTTGTCGAGCGCATCATTATTTTACGCTTCGTAATTATTACTTACACAGGTTCAGCATTTCGTCAGATGAATGCAAGCAAACCCATTAATTAAACTTTACAAAAGCGTGCGCAATCACACTCCTTCAACGATTTCGGATTAGCCTCATCCTCTCCACCCTCCCCATCCTCCTCCGCTAATTCTTTGCAGGAGGATGAGCGAGGGTTTCCGCGCGGGCAGACTGTCGCCACATTGATCCATTTTCCGTTTTTACAGGACATCAACCATGACACAGCCCGATTTCAACCCGATTCAGTTCAATGCTGCCCTGACCCGTCAGTGGCAGCGTTTTGGCCTGCGCGATGCGCAGGAGATGACTACGACACAGTGGTGGCAGGCACTCAGCGGTGCGCTGGCCGATATGCTGGCCGCACAGCCTGCTCCCCCGGCCCCGACAGAACTGCGCCATGTTAACTATCTGTCGATGGAGTTTTTGATCGGTCGCCTGACCGGCAACAACCTGCTGAACCTGGGCTGGTATGACGCGGTCAACGAGGCCCTGGCCGCCTGGGATATCTCACTCACTGACGTGCTGGAAACCGAAACAGATCCGGCGCTGGGTAATGGCGGCCTGGGTCGTCTTGCTGCCTGTTTCCTGGATTCCATGGCGAATGTGGGTCAGCCCGCTACGGGCTACGGTCTGAACTACCAGTACGGTCTGTTCCGCCAGCGCTTCGAACAGGGCGCGCAGATTGAAGGCCCGGATGACTGGCAGCGCGACCGCTATCCGTGGTTTAACCACAACGCCGCGCTTAACGTGCGGGTCGGGCTGGGCGGTAAAGTGGTGACGGTTGCGGGTCAGCCACAGTGGCAACCGGCGTTTGAACTGCTCGGCGAAGCCTGGGATCTGCCGGTGGTGGGTTATCAGAATGGTATCAGCCAGCCACTGCGTCTATGGCAGGCGAAACATGCCCAGCCGTTTAACCTTGATCGCTTCAACGACGGCGACTTTCTGCGCGCTGAACAACAGGGTATTGATGCTGAAAAACTGACTAAAGTGCTCTACCCCAATGACAATCATCAGAACGGTAAAAAACTGCGTCTGATGCAGCAATATTTTCAGTGCGCCTGCGCGCTGGCTGACATTCTGCGTCGCCATCATCGGGCCGGACGATGCATCGAAACCCTGGCCGATCATGAAGTGATCCAGCTTAATGACACCCATCCGACGCTGGCTATCCCGGAGCTGATGCGTCTGCTGCTGGATGAGCATCAGCTGAGCTGGGATCGCGCCTGGCAGATCACGCAGCACACTTTTGCCTACACCAATCACACCCTGATGCCGGAAGCGCTGGAGTGCTGGGATGTGCGTCTGGTGCGCAGCCTGCTGCCGCGCCATATGATGATCATCAATACCCTGAACACGCAGCTAAAAACGGCAGTCACCGCGCGCTGGCCGGACGATGAAGCGAAGTGGGCCAGACTGGCGCTGGTCCATAATAACCAGCTGCGGATGGCAAACCTCTGCGTGACCAGCGGGTTCGCGGTCAACGGTGTGGCGGCGCTGCACTCGAAACTGGTGGTGCAGGATCTCTTCCCGGAATATCACCAGATGTGGCCGGAGAAATTCCACAACGTGACCAACGGCATTACGCCGCGCCGCTGGATCAATCAGTGCAACCCGGCGCTGAGTGCCCTGATCACCCGGACATTGCAAAAACCCTGGCTGAACGATCTCGATGCCTTGCAGGGGCTGGAAGCGTTTGCGGATGACGCCGCCTTCTGCGCGGAATATCGCGCCATCAAGCAGCAGAACAAAGTCGCGCTGGCGCACTGGGTGAAACAGCGGACCGGCATTGAGATTGACCCTACCGCGCTGTTTGACGTACAGATCAAACGACTGCATGAGTACAAACGCCAGCATCTGAGCCTGCTGCACATCATTGCGCTGTGGCAGACGCTGGTCACCGATCCGCAGGCTAACCGGACGCCGCGCGTGGTGCTGTTTGGTGCCAAAGCCGCGCCCGGCTATGCACTGGCGAAAAACATCATCTATGCCATCAACAAAGTGGCCGAGGTGATCAATCAGGATCCCCGTATCGGTGACCGTCTGAAAGTCGTGTTTATTCCCGATTACAACGTCTCCGTCGCCGAGCGGCTGATTCCCGCCGCCGACCTTTCCGAGCAGATCTCCACTGCCGGTAAAGAAGCGTCCGGCACCGGTAATATGAAGCTGGCGCTGAATGGCGCACTGACCATCGGCACACTGGATGGAGCGAACGTTGAGATCGCTGAGCAGGTTGGCAGCGAGAACATCTTTATCTTCGGGCATACCGTGGAACAGGTGGTGGCGTTAAAAGCAGACGGTTATGCCCCGGCGCAGTGGCGCAAGAAAGATCCGCAGCTCAATCAGGTCTTACTGGCGCTGGAAGATGGCACCTTCAGCCAGGGCGACTGCCACGCCTTTGATGCGATGTTGCAGAGTCTCGGCCCGGAAGGCGGTGATCCCTATCTGGTACTGGCTGACTTCCAGCCCTACCTTGACGCACAGGCGCAGGTAGAAGCGCTGTGGAGCGATCAGGAGGCCTGGACACGTGCCACCATCCTCAATACCGCACGCTGTGGCATGTTCAGCTCCGATCGCGCTATCCGCGATTACCAGCAGCGCATCTGGCAAGCGAAACGCTAAGGAACGCCATGAAAACAGATCCGGTTATGGACGATTTCTCCCGGGCAGGCATCGCCGCTGAGTATATCAATGCTCACGGCAAGCCACAGGCGATCCCGACCCTGACCCGCCAGCGTTTGCTGGCGGTGATGCAGCCTTCCCATCCGCTGAGCACGCCGCTGCCACCGGTGGTGATTTTTCGCAGCGGCGATCTTCTGAGCCTGTCGCCACAGCTCGCTGACGATGCCCACTGGCATCTCACCAGTGAAGCGGGTGAAATCAGCTCAGGTCGCTGCCAGCCCGCTCAGCCGCTGCATCTGCCGCCGCTGCCAGAAGGCTATCATCAGCTGACGCTGCAACAGGCCGCGCAGCAGTGGTCGTGCCGGATAATAATTGCCCCGGCCCGCTGTTATGACCCCCCGGCCCTGCTGGCAGGTGAGTCATTATGGGGGGCCTGCGTGCAGCTCTATACCCTGCGTTCGGCGGAAAACTGGGGAATCGGCGACTTTGGCGATCTGCGCCGGATGCTGCCGGAGGTGACCGCACGCGGCGGCGCGTTTATCGGTCTTAACCCTATCCATGCGCTGTTTCCCTCCAGCCCGGAGAGTGCCAGCCCTTACAGCCCCTCGTCCCGGCGCTGGCTTAATGTGCTCTACATCGATGTGGGCGCAGTCGCTGACTTCCGGCAGAGCGCTGCCGCTCAGGCCTGGTGGCAACGTCCGGAAACAGAACAGGCACTGGAACAGGCTCGCGCAGCAGATTGGGTGGATTATGCGGCGGTGACCCGGCTGAAAATTGACGCGCTGAGACTGGCGTGGCCGCAGTTTACTCAGCGTGACGCCAGCGATCCCGAGGTGCAGGCGTTTAATGGATTTATACGTGAAGGAGGCGAGAGTCTTCAGCATCAGGCGCTGTTTGATGCGCTGCACGCCGATCAGATAGCACAGGATAGTGATCGCTGGGGCTGGCCGGTGTGGCCGGAGGCGTTGCAGGATCCCCGCAGTCCGGCCGTGCAGGCCTTCCTGCAACAGCACGCCGATCAGGTGCGCTTCTGGCTCTGGCTGCAGTGGCTGGCCGCGAAGCAGTTTGCCGAATGCTGGGACATCTGCCAGCAGCAGCAGATGCCGATTGGACTTTACCGCGATCTGGCGGTGGGTGTTGCGCAGGGTGGCGCAGAGACCTGGAGCGAGCGCGATCTCTACTGCATGGAGGCCAGCATCGGTGCGCCGCCCGATATTCTCGGCCCGCGCGGCCAGGACTGGGGATTGCCGCCCATGGATCCGCAGGTGATGCGTCAGCGCGCCTGGGAGCCGTGGATCGCCCTGCTGCGCGCCAACATGCGCCACTGCGGCGCACTGCGCATTGACCATGTGATGGCGCTAATGCGGCTGTGGTGGATTCCGGCCGGTGATAGCGCGATGCACGGTGCCTATGTGCACTATCCCATCGACGATCTGCTGGCGATTCTGGCGCTGGAAAGTCAGCGTCATCGCTGCATGGTAATTGGCGAAGATCTCGGTACGGTGCCGGAAGCAATTGTCGATAAGCTGCGGGACGGCGGGGTCTACTCCTATAAGGTGCTCTATTTTGAGCAGGAGTCAGCCCACAGTTTTCGTCCGCCCGCCGAATGGCCACGGCAGGCAATGGCGGTCGCCACCACTCACGATCTTCCGACGCTGCGTGGCTGGTGGCAGAGCGATGATTTGACCACCGGCGCACAACTCGGTCTCTATCCCGACAAGGTGGTGCTGGCCGGGCTATATCAGGATCGGTTGCGGGCAAAGCAGGCGCTGCTGCAGAGTCTGCATCGCGTTGGTGCCCTGCCGAAACGTGCCGGACGCGATGCACGTCGCACCGGCATGAGCAAGGCATTAAACCGGGCGATGCAGCGCTATCTGGCTGACAGTCACAGCGCCCTGCTGGGACTGCAACCGGAGGACTGGCTGGATATGGCAGCGCCGGTCAATATTCCGGGCACCAGCGATGAATATCCGAACTGGCGACGCAAGCTCAGCGCCACGCTGGAAACGCTGTTCAGCGATCCTGCCACTGACACGCTGCTGCGTGATCTGACGGCACGCCGGAAGCGACTACTGCGCAATTGAAGGTTAACGCGCGACTCAGACTCGTGTCTCACGCAGCATGTTTTACATCATTTTCAGTTATTACAGCGTGCGGGCCGGCAACGGCTCGCACTCTGCTACTGTAATCAGCACCTCTCAACAGTGAAAAGATCACCCTGAGCACGAGCGTCTAAAAACACTAACCGGATTCTGTTCAGGATTTAATGAACTTAAGAATTTGTATTCGCCCAATCCTGAGATTGCTTTAACAGCAATGCCCAGTCGTCAGGTGGATAGCCGTTATGCAACATTCCTGAAAATACTTTATAGGCGTCACGCTTACTGCCATAAGCACGTTTGGTCTCAGCGTCATTCATCCATGCAAGGATGATGGTTTTATGTTGCTCGCTGAATCTAAAGAACAAACGATACTGCATCAAAAACTTTGCACGGAACCAATGCTTATTTTGTTCTCCCAGCGTATCGCCCTGGCGAAACTTTGCCTGATGTGGATCGGCGCAAATCTCACTATTGATAACTTTAAACACAGCGGCTAAAAGCTTAGTCGTCGCTTTTCGCTGGTAACTTTCAGGATATTTAGCCCTGAGTAACTCCACTTCATTGGTCAGCGCAATCAGCTGCGATTCAAAACAGGGATGAACATAAACGTGCCATCCATTTATAACCGTGCTGTCTTCCATACTTAATTACTCATCGTCCATGAGTGGAGCATCCAAATCAACGTCCATACCTTCGGTCAACGATGTAATGCGAGTTAATAATCCTCGATCCAGCGTTTTAATATTTGCAGGTGTGTTGCGTATGTCAGCAGCAAGAAAACTCAGAAAGCTCGCGATCACTGGATCATCATCAGTCACCGTTTCCTGACGGGTAATAAGGACTTTGCCGCCCGGCAGAACCGCGTATTCGATATTCTCACCCGGTTGCAGATTCATCGCATCACGAACTGCGGCAGGGATAGTGGTCTGGCTGCGGGCTGTCAGTTTTGATGAAGCACGCAGAGAGATGTTTGCATGAGTCAAAGTTCCCATTGCGGATTCTCACTAGAAAAAACAAGATAGCGCAACAGTAATGCAAGTGCATTGGCAATGCAAATGCATTGATCGCGATAAGAGCGAATGTTTTGTTACTAAGTCTTCATTAAAAGTTTCTGATTACGCTTTTCCGTATCGACTGAAAAATTGGCACCCTGTTTTATTTCCTGCCAGACATCAAACTCTTCGCGACTGATAAGCACAGCAGCAAAACCGCCCCGCCGGGTGATAATCACAGGCTCACCCGCCATCACGATATCCATGATTTCAGCAAGATATTTTCGGGCCTGTGTTGTCGTGTAACTTCGCATATAGCCTCCAGAAAAGTCATCCCTGAAACAGCTTAGTTAGCCTATATTCATCAAACGCTATTGCCCACAGCATGACTTACGTAATGCGTAAAACCACGCAAAAAAATCATGCAATCAGGATCTCTGTAACAAAAAAAGGTGCGCCGCAGCGCACCAGATGGAACAACATCAGTATTGTCGGGGCAGCTTCACCCCTTGCCTTTAACACTACTGATAAAGGTCTGCCGTGCAGAGGTGGAACCCAGCCGCTCGGCTTCATCCAGCAGTTTCAGCGCCTTATCGATATTGCCGCTGTTCACCGCCTGTCTGATCTTCTGGTTAAAGTAACTCTCGGTGTCGCTCATGATCGGTTCCGCACGGGCTTTTGGCGCGGGCGCTGCGGCGGGTGCAGGCGCTGGTGCTGCGCTGTACGCTGCCGCAGGTGCGGTATTGCCGACGGTCACCGCGCTCGGGCCGGATGAACCAAACAGCGGCCCGACCAGAATGGATGAGCCGGAACTGGTCTGCATCTTCAGCTTGATTGTCCCTTCCCGGCTGTGGCGGGCGACGGGATCGGGAATATCCGGTACCGCATGACCGGTGCCCTGGGCGTAGGCCTTGGCCGGGTCAAGCAGCGTGGTGGTTTGTGTCAGATCGCTGTCGGTGGTAAACACCAGCAGGTAGATTTTTTGCTGACCCAGCGCCGGGGTTAATTTCATCACCCCTTCCAGTCGATCTGCCGCCATCACGCCCGGCTTCTGATAGGTAAAGTAGCGGCTGGGGAACCAGGCCGCAGGACGCAGGTTTTCATCCAGCACCAGCACGTTCGGTGCGAAAACCTGACCGTTCGCCACTTCACTGCTCAGCGTCAGCGTCAGTTCGCCGATATTGGCGGGCAGACTATAGGCCGCGACCGGACCGGCAATGTGTGGCGCATTCAGCGTCTGTCCGCTGTTAGCGATTTTTGTGGTCTGTGTCTGAGAAGCAGCCAGCGGTTGCCAGCTCAGGCGTTGCAGTGTTTCGGGTGCCACGACTGGTGCGGACGAGAGATCCTGCGGCACCAGATTGACATCCGCCAGGGCGGGAAGCACGTGTCCTGTCAGTAACGCGGCACTCAGGCAGAGTGCAGCCAGTTTTTTCATTTTCATTATGTCTACCTTATTGCAGGTCGCGGCGTGAACCAGGCAATGGCACACCGCGACCAAAGAGATCCATCAGGCGCAGGCGCACCTGTCAGAAAAGGTGCTGGCTTACCACCAGATTTCCATCTGCGCGCCGAAGGTCACTTCATCGTCTTTACCACGGCTGTTAGTCAGGATGCCGTTGCCGCTGGTGTCCGCAGAGGCGAAGGTGGTGAGATCGCCTGAGTTATCTTTGTTGTAGCCCCATTTTTCATCCCATTTGGCGTAGGTCGCGAACAGACGCAGAGCCGGACGTGACCAGATGCTGTCGCCCGCCTGCCACTGCTGCGCCAGCGTCACTTTGTACTGGCCGTTGCGTTCGTTAGCCTGCTGCGATTTGACGTTGTCGTAGCCCAGTTCCAGCAACGTGCTCATAATCGGCGTCCATTTGTACATCGGGCGCACACCCACGGTGTACCACTCGGTGCCGCGGTTGTTGTCCAGATCGATGTTCTGGTACATAGCGACGTACATCAGATCCCAGCGTTCGGCCAGTGAGATCGCACCGTGGTCGAGGATGCGATACATGTCACCATTGTTGTTGAGGCTGGTGCCCTGCGGCACGCCTTTGCCCTGAGAGGTCAGCGCATCGGTGGCATACTGCAGCACGAATTTGTTATAGCCCTTCAGCATGCTCTGGGTATGTTCAGCAGTGAACATCCAGCCATCTTTAGAGGCACCCTCTTCCAGACGATAATCGTCACGGGCATTGGCGCGACCGTAGTCGACACCCAGCTCCAGCACGCCGTTGGTGTTGGTTTCCAGACCGGCCAGACGCACATCAAACACGTCGTTGGCAGTGCTGGTGGCGAAGTCACGGATACGATCGCTGGAGAAGGTGTAAGAGCCGCCTGCTTCAGACGAACGGGTTGCGGCGAAAGAGAGTTTACCGAAGCCGAGATCGACATCTTCCAGACCGGCACCCGGACCCGAGATATCCCAGTAGTAGAAGTCGATCATATGGACGTCATGACGCTGATAGAAACGCTTACCGGCCCAGATGGTAGAGCCTGGCAGCGCATCGATCAGGTTTTTACCTTTTACGTTGGCTTCACGGAAGGCGGGCGATGTGGCTTCCCAGTCATTCTGCTGTGCCACGGAGTAAGCCACGTTGGTGTCGAAATAGAAGCTTTTGTCGCCCTCTTTCCACACTTCCTGGCCTAATTTCAGTTCGGCGTAGGTTTCACATTCGTTGCCCAGACGGTATTTACTTTGGGCACCGGTGGCCTGGAAACATTGCTGTTCACCACCGCTGCCGGTCCAGCCAATGCCGGAACGGGCGTAACCGGTAAAATCAACCGCCATCGTCGGGGCGGAGAGGGTTCCCACCGCGACGGCAACGGCGATGGGAAGTTTGCGCAGAGTTAACATTTTCTATCTCCTGAGGTCATTGCTTTTATTGTTTTTGGCAGGGCTATACACCCGGCTCCTGATACAGCCTGCGGCACGCGCTCCCGTCCTCGCGGAACAGGTGACAACGCTCGGGCGGCAGGCCAATACCGAGGATGGCGCCCTCTTTTACCAGCACGACGTCCTCCTGGCGGTAAACCAGGTTCTGACGGATAGCGGGAATCTCAATGTGGATCTGTGTTTCATGCCCCAGCTGTTCCACCACCTGCACTTCCCCTTCCAGGGTGACGTCGGCGATATCGCTGGAGAGCAGATGTTCCGGGCGAATACCCAGTGACATGTTGCTGCCGACCTGCACACCGGCGCTGTCAACCGGCAGCCAGACCAGCTGCTGATTCGGCAGCCGCACCTGAACCTGATCGATGGCGGTGGCGGTCACTTTGACCGGCAGGAAATTCATTTTTGGTGAGCCGATAAATCCGGCGACAAAGCGGTTGGCGGGATAGTGGTACAGCTCAAGCGGCTTACCGACCTGCGCAATGCGTCCGGCATCCAGCACCACGATTTTGTCGGCCAGCGTCATCGCTTCGATCTGATCGTGGGTTACGTAAATCATGGTGCGCTTCAGGCGCTTATGCAGACGGGAGATCTCAATCCGCATCTGAACGCGCAGCGCGGCGTCAAGGTTCGACAGTGGTTCATCCAGCAGGAAGACGCGCGGTTCCGCCACCAGCGTGCGGCCAATCGCCACGCGCTGACGCTGCCCGCCAGAGAGGGCTTTAGGACGGCGATCGAGCAGATGCGCCAGTTGCAGAATCTCCGCCACCTGATTAACCCGCTGCTGGATCTCCGCTTTTTTCACCCCGGCAAGTTTGAGGCCAAAAGACATGTTCTCCGCCACCGACAGATGGGGATAGAGCGCATAGGACTGAAACACCATGCCGATGCCGCGTTCGGCGGGCGGCACTTCATTCATGCGCCGGTCGCCGATTAACAGCTCGCCGCTGGTGATGGTCTCCAGTCCGGCAATCATGCGCAGCAGCGTCGATTTGCCACAGCCTGATGGGCCGACGAAAACAACAAATTCCCCTTCACGAATAGTGAGATCGATATCTTTCGACACCACCGTATCGCCCCAGGCTTTCGTGACATTGCGTAACACAACGCTCGCCATGATCCCTTCCCTCTTAGCTGCATAGTCGTGTCTGCCCAGCGGCAGACGAGTTCCGGGGCTCACTATGCGAGAGGAAACTGACGGTAACATCCTCCACCGCAATGCATTCCGCTGGGGGAGGAGGCGGGAGGAGGAGAAACGCGGGCTGACGCCGCGGCCCGCACGCTGACGCGCTTTTTTGTGATCGCTAACGCAGACCCGCAGGAATTTTTGCCGCGTAAGCGCCCGCTTGAGGGGCTTTTTGCCAGCGCGATCACAGCGGCAGGCCGAGGGGCGTAGAGCAGAGGAGGATGAGAAGCCGTGGCGGATAAGCACAATGATGCCGGTACAGCATTCACCACTTCCGCTAACAGGATGGATTTATGACGATGAAAACCGGAGCAAGAATTCTGGCCCTTTCTGCCCTCTCTGCCGTGCTCTTTTCGGCCAGCGCGATGGCAAAAATTGAGGAAGGTAAACTGGTCATCTGGATCAATGGTGACAAGGGCTACAACGGCCTTGCCGAAGTGGGTAAGAAATTTGAGCAGGAGACCGGCATCAAAGTCACGGTCGAACATCCTGACAAAATGGAAGAGAAGTATCCGCAGGTCGCGGCGACCGGCGATGGCCCGGATATTATCTTCTGGGCACATGACCGTTTCGGCGGCTATGCGCAATCCGGCCTGCTGGCTGAGATCACGCCGGATGCCAGCTTCCGCGAGAAGCTTTTCCCGTTCACCTGGGACGCGGTGCGCTTCGACGGCAAGCTGATTGGCTATCCGATTTCCGTTGAGTCGCTGTCACTGATCTACAACAAAAAGCTGCTGCCGAACCCGCCAAAAACCTGGGAAGAGATTGCCGGTCTCGACAAGCAACTGCGCGCCAAAGCCAAAAGCGCCATCATGTTTAACCTGCAGGAGCCCTACTTCACCTGGCCGCTGCTGGCCGCAGGCGGGGCTTACGCCTTCAAGCTCACCGACGGACATTATGACGTGAAGGATGTCGGCGTCGATAACGCCGGAGCTAAAGCGGGCATGCAGTTCCTGGTCGATCAGGTTAAAGCCAAAACCCTGAACGCGGACACCGATTATTCGATTGCTGAGGCCGCCTTTAACAAGGGCGAAACCGCCATGACCATTAATGGTCCGTGGGCGTGGGGCAACCTCGACAAAAGCGGCATCGACTATGGCGTCACCGAATTGCCAACCCTGAACGGTAAACCGTCGAAAGCTTTTGTCGGCGTGCTGAGTGCCGGGATCAACGCCGCCAGTCCTAACAAAGAGCTGGCGAAAGAGTTCCTGGAGAATTATCTGCTGACTGACACCGGTCTGGATGCGGTCAACAAAGATAAGCCGCTGGGTGCCGTGGCGCTGAAATCTTTCCAGCAGACGCTGGAAAAAGATTCGCGTATCGCCGCCACCATGAACAACGCCCGTCAGGGTGACATCATGCCGAATATCCCGCAGATGGCGGCATTCTGGTATGCGATGCGCACCGCTACCCTGAACGCGCTTGGCGGTCGTCAGAGCGTCGACGCCGCACTGAAAGATGCTCAGGCCCGTCTGAAGAAGTAATTCTCCCCTTGCAGCCGGGGCAACCCGGCTTGAGTGACCGTTAAGGAAAACCGCATCATGTCAGGAAAACCGAAAACGCGCAGTGTGCTGTTGAAAAGCGTGCTCATCGGGATCTGCTGTCTGCTGGTCGGCTATCTGCTGGTGCTGATGTACGCGCAGGGCGAATATCTGTTTGCGCTGCTGACGCTGATCCTCAGTGCGACCGGACTGTGGATTTTTGCTAACCGTCGCGCCTATGCGTGGCGTTATGTCTATCCCGGCGTGGCGGGAATGGCGCTGTTTGTACTGTTTCCCCTTGCCTGCACGATTGCCATTGCCTTTACCAACTACAGCAGTAGCAACCAGCTCACCTTTGAACGGGCGCAGCAGGTTTTGCTGGGCCGCACCTTCCAGTCGGGTGAAGCAGTCAGTTTTTCTCTGTTCCCGGCCGGCGATCGCTGGCAGCTGGTGCTGAATGATGGCAAAGACTATGTTTCGCCGCCGTTTCAGTTTGGCGCTGAACAGACGCTGAAAATGGCCCCTGCCGCACCACCGTCAGGTGAACGGGCGAACTTCAGAGCGATCACGACCCATCGTCAGGCACTGAGCCAGATCCGGGCTGAACTGCCGGATGGTCGTCAGTTGCGGATGAGTTCGCTGCGCCAGTTCTCCGGCACCCAGCCGCTCTATCGGGTGGGTGTGCAGGATGAGCTGATCAACCAGCAGAGTAACGCGCGCTATCGTGCTAATCCGCAGACCGGTTTCTATCAGGCGATTAACGCCGACGGCAGTTGGGCGAACGAAACCCTGAGTCCCGGCTTTACCGTGAATACCGGCTGGAAAAACTTCGTGCGGGTGTTTACTGACGAAGGGATTCAGAAGCCGTTCCTGGCGATATTTGGCTGGACGCTACTCTTCTCGCTGATCACCGTGGTGCTGACCGTCGCGGTGGGCATGGTGCTGGCGTGTCTGGTGCAGTGGGAGGCGTTGCGCGGCAAAGCGGTCTATCGGGTGATGCTGATTCTGCCCTATGCCGTGCCGGCGTTTATCTCGATCCTGATTTTCAAGGGGTTGTTCAACCAGAGCTTTGGTGAAATCAACGTGATGCTCAGCGCGCTGTTTGGCGTGAAGCCCGCCTGGTTCAGTGACCCGACGCTGGCGCGCACCATGCTGATTATCGTCAATACCTGGCTCGGCTACCCCTACATGATGATCCTCTGCATGGGCCTGCTGAAGGCGATTCCGGACGATCTCTATGAAGCCTCGGCGATGGACGGTGCGGGACCGCTGCAGAACTTCTTCCTGATTACTCTGCCGCTGCTGCTGAAACCACTGATGCCGCTGATGATCGCCAGCTTTGCCTTTAACTTTAATAACTTTGTGCTGGTGCAGTTACTCACCAACGGCGGGCCGGATCGCCTCGGCACCACCACGCCAGCCGGTTACACCGATTTGCTGGTGAACTACACCTGGCGTATCGCCTTTGAAGGCGGCGGCGGGCAGGACTTTGGGCTGGCCGCCGCTATCGCCACGCTGATCTTCCTGCTGGTGGGTGCGCTGGCGGTGATTAACCTGAAAGCCTCGCGGATGAAATTCGACTAAGCGCCTGGCCCGACTGGCGTCATGGTTGCAGGCAGTCCGGACGCGAAGAGCGTGGAACAACCGGAACCTGGGAGGTGAGGATTGTGAGCACTGCCCGGGTTCAGACTGACAAATAAAATAGCCTGATGGACCAGGCTCTGAGGAGTTGTTATGGCTATGGTACAACCGAAATCGCAACGGCTGCGTCTGTTCACCACGCATCTGCTGCTGCTGTTATTTATCGCGGCGATTCTCTTTCCCCTGCTGATGGTGATTGCGATTTCGCTGCGTGCCGGGAACTTCGCCACCGGCAGCCTGATCCCGGAGCAGATCTCATGGGAGCACTGGCGGCTGGCGCTGGGTTTCAGCGTGGAACATGCGGATGGCCGGGTGACACCGCCGCCCTTCCCGGTGCTGCTCTGGTTATGGAACTCGATCAAGATTGCGGCAATCAGTGCGCTGGGCATCGTGGCGCTCTCTACCACCTGCGCCTATGCCTTTGCCCGTATGCGCTTTACCGGCCGTGCCAGCCTGCTAAAAGGAATGCTGATTTTCCAGATGTTCCCGGCGGTGCTGTCGCTGGTGGCGCTCTATGCCCTGTTTGATCGTCTCGGTCAGTATCTGCCCTTTATCGGGCTGAATACCCACGGTGGGGTGATCTTCGCCTATCTGGGCGGTATCGCGCTGCATGTCTGGACCATCAAAGGCTATTTCGAAACCATCGACGGGTCACTGGAAGAGGCGGCCGCGCTGGATGGCGCAACGCCGTGGCAGGCGTTCCGGCTGGTGCTGCTGCCGCTGTCGGTGCCGATTCTGGCGGTGGTGTTTATTCTGGCGTTTATCGCCGCGGTGACTGAAGTGCCGGTCGCCTCGCTGCTGCTGCGAGATGTAAACAGCTACACCCTGGCGGTCGGGATGCAGCAGTACCTCAATCCGCAGAACTATCTGTGGGGCGATTTCGCCGCTGCGGCGGTGCTCTCCGCGATTCCGATCACCCTGGTTTTCCTGCTGGCGCAGCGCTGGCTGGTGAGCGGTTTAACCGCGGGCGGGGTGAAAGGCTAAAACGATCATCATTGTACGTTGCCACTACTTACACAACGCCTGTTGTGGTTGAAGGATTCGGCGGCCTGCGGGCCGCCTTTTTTATGCTAATCCGATTCCGACGCACGGCTGCCTGCCACCAGCGCCACGACCATGGCAGTGATCGCCTGCTCTCCTTCCGGTTTGCTGACATCGCCGCGTGCCACCGCGCCTGCGATGGCATCCGCGCCCCCCAGCAAGCCCCACATGCCTGCTTCCGGAATACCGCTGCTGCCTGCCAGAGGGGCAAACCAGCGCTGACAGCGGGCAATAAAGTCGAGCTGATAGTGGCGTTTGACGGCAGCCAGTTCCGGTGAGGTGCTGAGCGCTGACAGCAACTCCGGAATCTCACGCCCCTCCGTCATCACACAATCCACATAACAGGCCGCAAGCACTTCCGCTTTTTGTTGCATCACCATCGGCGCGGCATTCATCGCCGCTTCCATCTTTTCGGTCTGGCGGCGATCAAAATCGTCATACAATGCCGCCAGCAATCCATGACGGGTGGTGAAGTGGTCATAAACCACCGGTTTACTGACCCCCGCCGCGTCGCCGACTCTGGCCAGCGTCAGTGCCTCGCTGCCTTCGGTTTGCAATATCTGCCACGCGACGTCTGACAACTGCCTGCGTCGTGCTTCGCGTGACAGACGCTTACGGGGTGTTTTTTCAACGGTCATGCTTTTCCTGATGGGCGAACAGACGCTGGCCCAGTTGATGCGCCAGCTGATAGTGTGACTCAGGATAACCTTCATCGCCGCTAAGCAACAGTTCACTGGTCACCACCGGCGCACCGCAATAGTCAAAGATGCCGTGATCAATCTGATTCCGCATGCTGGCGAAATAGCCGCGCCGCAGAAAGGTTCGGTTGTCAGCCGCGCCAATCGCAAGCAGATGCACGGGAAGATGGCCGAGGCGTTTTACGATATGGCCATCCTGCTCATCAAAGGCCCAGCCCGCGATGAAAACGCGGTCTATCCAGCCTTTAAGCTGTGCCGGAAATGACCACCAGTAGACCGGATAGACCAGCACCAGCGCATCGGCACGATCCAGCCGCTGCTGTTCTGCCAGCACATCGGGCGGCGTCGGTGCCAGACCGTTGAAATGTCTGTGATCGCTGAGCGTAAAACGTGGATCAAACCCTTCTGCCGCCAGATCGGCCTTTTCAGCCGTATGGTGGCCTGTCGCGATAATGCCCTGCGCCAGCTGGTCCGCCACGCGATGGGTGTGAGCGTCCTGATTGGGATGGGAAGTCACTATTAATGCATTCATCGTCGTCACCTTACCTGATTAGCCATTAAGCTACTAAAGGTAAGTTACTATTGGTAGGTTAGCAAGCGGCGACCGTTGATCGATTCGCTGACCGCACTTACTGTTTAAACGCAGAAGTCGCCAGCAAGGCCTGCTCCAGCAGAGGGTGATCGAACGTAAAGGGAAGGTGCGCCAGGCTGGCGGAGGGGAAATGGATCTGCTGCGCAATCTGTCTCATCCTGTCCGCGTTAATCGCCGCAGGCAGCGTCAGGGGCGAGTGGAAACGGCGCAGCAGCGCCAGCAGTTCAGGCTCCACCTGCTTACCCTGCTGTTCAATCCAGGATTGAATCAGCAAGCTGAAGCCGACCTTTTCACCATGCAGCCAGTGATGCAGCTCCGGCTGGTGAGTCAGGCGATCGTGGATGATATGGGCAAAGCCGGGAGTCGCCATCGCATCCTGAATACTGTTAGCCAGCCCCGCCAGCACAATGTTGGCTTCAATCACTTTCTCCAGCGCCGGGGTGACCTGCTGCCTGATGTTATCGGCCACCGCCGTGTCGCCCCAGCGTTTCAGCACCGTTACCGCCTGCCAGGCGGCTGCGACTTTAAGATCCAGCGCCAGCTGGTGCGGCGTCTGTCGCTGATAAGGCTCAAATTCAAACCATTTGGCCAGCGCATCCACGATCCCGGCCCGCAGATAACGTACCTCGCTGCGGGCGATAACCTCGCTGTCCACCAGAATCCGCTCCGGCATGGCATTAAGCGGCTGGCTGCGCAGATGGCCGCCGCGCTCATCATAGATAATCGCCAGCGGAGACCAGGCGGCACAGGTGGCGGCCAGCGTGGCGAAGTTAACCAGCCGGATATCCGGCAGCGCATCATTGACCGCTTTGGCGCAGTCCAGAACCCGCCCGCCGCCGACTGCCAGAATCAGGGTAGCGCCGTGCGTCTGCACCTGCTGTTGCAGGGCAGCAATCGCCGCATCGGTACACTCACCGGTCAGCGTATCGAGCTGCCAGTGGATCCCCGCCTGTTCCAGACTTATGCTCATGTCAGGATTCACCGCCTGCCAGGCCCGCGGCGAGGTGAAGATGTGAATATGCGAGGCAAGCGGCCGGATAATTTCTCCCACCCCGGCCCGCAGCCCTGGCCGTTGCAGATAGCCTTTCGGCGACATCACGCGAAGCATGGTTCCCCCTTATCGACGATAAGCCAGCGAGCGCACCAGCCGGTCGCCGAGTTTCTGAATCAGCATCACCAGCGCCAGCAGCACCACAATGGTGGCCGCCATGATTTGGTTATCGAAACGCTGATAACCGTAGCGAATCGCCAGATCGCCCAGCCCGCCACCGCCAACCACGCCCGCCATTGCCGAGAAGCCAATCAACATCACAATCGTCAGGGTAACGCCCGCCACCAGCGCGGGAAGCGCTTCCGGCAGCAGCACACGGCTGACGATATGCCACAGGGTACCGCCCATTGATACCACCGCTTCTATGCGGCCGCGGTCGACCTCATCCAGCGCGTTCTCCACGATGCGGGCGAAAAAGGGAAATGCCCCCAGCGTAATCGGCACAATGGCGGCAGTGCTGCCCAGCGTGGTGCCGACCAGCAGACGGGTAAAGGGGATCAGCGCAATCAGCAGCACCACAAACGGCAAGGCGCGTCCGGTATTTACCAGCGTATTCAGCAGCAGTGAAATTGCGCGATTGGGCAGAATGCCTTTTGGCCGGGTCAGAAACAGCAGCACGCCTACCGGCAGCCCTATCGCGACCGTGAAAAGGGCCGCCAGCAACACCATATACAGTGTTTCGCCAGTGGCGTTCAGCAGCAGTTCCTGAAACCGCTCACTACTCATGCTACGCATCGGGTTAACGCCTCATGCTGATATTTTTCGATAAACGCCCGGTCTGCTTCGCCATCCTTCAGCAGCATTTTGCGCAGACGTCCCTCTTCACGTCCCATGATCTGGCTCAGGCTGCCGCTCTCAACCAGCTGGCCATTCTCAAGTAGCGCCGCCCCGTCACAAATCCGCTTCACCACCGCCATTTCATGGGTGATCAATACAATGGTGATATTGAGCTGCTGCTGAATATCGGCCAGCAGATCGAGAATCGAAGTGGTGGTTTCGGGATCCAGCGCGCTGGTCGCCTCATCGCACAACAGATAACGGGGTCGGGCGGCCAGCGCGCGGGCGATGCCGACGCGCTGTTTCTGTCCACCGGAGAGCTGCGACGGCCAGGCCGCCGCAAAGGAGGCCAGCCCCACCAGTTTCAGCAGCGATGTGACCCGCTCGCGACGTTCAGCCGCAGGCACACCGGCAATCTCCAGCGCCAGATCGACGTTGTCCTGCACGTTGCGCGAATGCAGCAGATTGAAGTGCTGGAAGATCATCCCCATCTGCTGTCGCTGCTGACGCAGTTGCGCCAGGCTCATCGCAGCGAGATCCTGCCCGTCAATTTCAATCAGGCCGCTGGTGGGACTCTCCAGCCGATTGAGGCAGCGCAATAGTGTACTTTTTCCCGCTCCGCTCCGACCGAGGATGCCAAAGATGGTCCCTTCTTCGATGGTGAGTGAGATGTCGTCTAACGCTGGCTCAGATGCGCCAGGATACTGTTTGATGAGATGACTGAGTTTAATCATGCTGCTGGTCCGCAACCGGAATCACTGAGCCCTGATAATTTTTACGGATAAACTCCGCTACCTGCGGCGAGCGCAGATCTTTCGCCAGCTGTAACACGCGGGGATCTTTCGCCAGTTCTGGCGTCGTTACCAGCAGGTTGGCGTAGGGGTTATGTGCTGCAGACTCCAGTCCCAGCGCATCTTTCGCCGGGGTCAGACCTGCTTCCAGCGCGTAGTTGCCGTTGATAATTGCGGCATCCACATCATCCAGCGAGCGTGGCAGCTGCGGCGACTCAATCTCAACGATCTTAATTTTCTTCGGGTTATCACTGATATCTTTTGGCGTCACCAGCGTCGAACCCGTTTCACCCTGCGCGTTGAGTTTGATCACCCCTTTGTCCTGCAACAGCCAGAGTGCGCGGCTCAGGTTAGTGGTATTGTTCGGTACCGCAATGCTGGCCCCTTCAGGTAGCGCCGCTAAACTTTTCACTTTCCGCGAATAGATACCCAGCGGCTCGATGTGAACACTGGCGGCCACGGCAAAGGTTTTCCCCAGCGCCTTCTCCTGATCTTTCAGGTAAGGCAGATGCTGGAAGTAGTTGGCATCCACATCCCCGGCGGCCAGCAGCTCATTGGCATTCACGCCCCCGCTCAGCTCAACAATTTTGAGATCCAGTTTCGGATCCAGGGTTTTGACATACTCCAGGATTTCCGCATGGGGCAGCGGATCGGCCGCTACGCGCAGCGGCGCGGCCTGTAAACTCTGGGCAATCAGCAGTGAAAGACCGGCCAGGGCCAGAAAGCGCTTTTTAATCATCATCATTTATCTCTTATCGTTATCAGTGGGTGTTGTGTTCGGGATAGAAACGCAGGGCAACTTCCGGATGCGAACGCAGCCGGCCTTTAAGGTAGTTCCAGCCCACTTCGCGCAGCAGCGGATTAAGCGGATCGCTGCTCGGTCCCTGTGCCAGTTCAGCCAGCTGAGGAGGCAGTTGATAGATCGGCACCACGGCGTCGAGTTGCGCGCCAAGGAAAAAGGCGATGGATAAGCGCTCGCTGCTCTGCGGTGGCGACACCACACGGTGCACCGTTGCGCGAAGATAACCGTTGGTCGCCAGCTCCAGCAGCTCGCCAATGTTCACCACAAACGCGCCCGGCAGTGGTGAGGCATCGATCCAGTTGTCCGGCGTCACTTCCACCTGTAAGCCCGGCTGATCGTCCTGCAGTAACATCGTCAGGAAGCCTGAATCTTTGTGCGCGCCAACACCCTGGCGTGATTCGCCCTCCGTGCGGCCCGGATAACGGATCAGTTTGATATGTTCGTTGGGATAGTCGCCATAGAGGTTATCGAAGGCGTTGCGCGGCAGATTCAGTGCCCCGGCAAAGGCGCGCAGCAGCTCCAGCGCCACCGCTGTCATCTGCTGCTGCCAGCGGGTGACCACCGTTTGCAGTTCAGGTAAAGCTTCAGGCCACTGATTCGGCCCCTGCATCCGTTGCCAGGTGGGTGAATCGGCGGTAACGGGCAGCGCTTCCCGTTCCGCACCAATATCAAACTGCTCGCGATAGTCAGGCTGGCTGCGGGTTATTTCAACCCCCGCCAGGTTATAGCCGCGAAAATGCGGCGAGTTCGCCATCGCCACTGCGGATTTATCCGCCTGTGGCAGGGCAAAAAATTTCCGCGCGACGTGCTGAACCTCATCTAACAATTCACGGTCGATGCCGTGATTGATTAAATAGAAGAAACCGACATCACGCGCGGCCTGGCTTAATTTTTCCAGGACCTGTTGCTGCTGCTGTTGATTACCTGACAATAATGCGAAATCAATTACCGGCAATTCTGCTGTGGTTAACGCGCTCATGATTGACACTCTGTTGGCATGGAATCGCTTTACACTGCCATTTCATTTATGCGTTAACTACCAACTAATCCTGCTATGTATATGCGACGGATGGGAATATCCCACCACGCCGCGGGCTTTAAACCCGCAGATTACTCTGCGCTCCACGCCACGAATGCCGGCGGTAACCATGCCGTAATCTCAGGCAGAGGCTGTTGATAAAGCGCAATCTCGACAAAACAGGTCTGCGCACTGCACCCCTGGCCGAGTCGTGAACTGCCGCTATCCTGGGTCAGCACATTGGGATTGCCGTGTTTATCCAGCGGCTGGCCCTCCTGCTGATCGAGCGGGTCATACCAGGCGCCGGTCGACATCTGTACGACACCCGGCAGGATATCCTGCGTCAGATGCACACCCGCCAGCAGCGCGCCGCGTCCGTTAAAGACTTTTACGATGCTGTTCTCCTCAATACCGCGCGCAGCAGCATCTTCAGGATGCATCCAGAGTGGCTCACGCCCGGCAATTTTGGTGGCCCGGCTGACCCGTCCATGATCGTACTGACTATGCAACCGGGTCCGTGGCTGGCTGGAGAGCAGATGCAACGGCCACTGCTGCTTTTCCTGCTGTTGCGCCTGGTATTCCGGCGCATACCAGCAGGCAAATCCGGGCGCTTCGTCATACCCGAAATCGGCCACCTGCTGAGAAAAAAGCTCGATTTTCCCCGACGGCGTGCTGAGCGGGGCTGACTCCGGGTTATCGCGAAACGCTTTTAGCAGGATCTGCGGCGTATCCGGCGCGGGATACTCCACCACTCCCTGTGACCAGAACGCCTCAAAGGGCGGCAGTTCGATGCCCTGCGCTGCCGCGCGTGGCCGGGAATCTTCATAGAGTGACTGAAGCCACTGGCGCTCATCCCGTCCCTGCGTAAAGGCGTCAGCAAAACCGAGCCGCTGCGCCAGGGCGGCAAAAATTGCGTAATCCGATTTTGCCTCGCCAAACGGCGGCAGATGCTGCGGCATGGCGATGATAAAACCGTCGTTGCTGGCGCTGCCGATATCCTCACGCTCCAGCGACGT
The DNA here is from genome assembly GCF_059730815.1 of Pantoea sp. X-Soil-ISGK-285. Lineage (NCBI taxonomy): Bacteria > Pseudomonadati > Pseudomonadota > Gammaproteobacteria > Enterobacterales > Erwiniaceae > Pantoea > Pantoea sp. X-Soil-ISGK-285. The sequence goes on from NZ_AP035939.1 coordinate 351,598, forward strand.
GGTCGCAGGCAGCACGATGTCGGCAAATTTTGCCTGCGCCGTCCAGAACTGCTCATGCACAATTACGGTGTCCGGCCGCTGCCAGGCGCGTATCAGCTTGTTGATATCCTGATGATGATGAAAGACATTGCCGCCCGCCCAGTAGACCAGCCGGATGTCGGGATAGACCCGCTGTTGCCCATCAAACTCATAGTGCCCTCCGGGATTGAGCAACATGTCGGCGATGCGTGCCACCGGAATCGTCTCCTGAACAGGATTATGACCGGCGGGCAGACGAGGCCCGGAAAACTGTCGCCGGGCGGCACCGGCCAGATTGGTTGAGGCGTAACCAAAGCCCAGCCCGCCGCCGGGTGTGCCAATCTGACCCAGCAAAGCGGTGGTCGCAACGGTGGCCCAGAAAGCCTGCTCGCCCTGCCGCGCCCGCTGCACTGACCAGGCAATATTCACCATCGTTTTATGCGCCGCCATCTGCCGTGCCAACGCACGGATCTCCGCGGCCGCCAGCCCGGTCAGCGGTGCGGCCCATTCTGGCGTTTTAGCTATCCCGTCGTGTTCACCCAGCAGGTAGGCTGCATAGTGGTCAAAGCCCACCGTGTAACGTTCTGTGAATGGCGCGTCATAGAGAGATTCAGTAATTAACACCTGCCCGATTGCCAGTAACAGCGCCGTATCGGAGCCGGGCTGTATCGCCAGCCACTCCGCATCGGCCACCCCAGCAAGATCGTTTCTGACCGGACTGATGTTGATAAACCGGGTGCCATTCTGCCGTAGCGTGGTTAACCAATGGGAAAGCGCATGGTCGTTAGCCCCGCCGCCATTGACCTGCGCATTGCGAAGCGGCAAACCCCCGATAGCCACAAACAGTTCGCAATGCTCTGCAAGAACCGGCCAGTGGGTATGGTGACGTTGTAACTCATCGAGGTTACCGATGATGTGCGGCAGCGTGCGTTCACCTGCCGCAATGCTGTAGGTGTTGGTGCTGGCGGTGTAGCCGCCATAGTGGTTAAAGAATCGATGAAGCTGGCTCTGGGCATGATGGAAACGTCCGGCACTCGACCAGCCGTAAGAGCCGGCGTAGATCGCCTGATTGCCGTGCTCTGTTTTGACACGCCCCAGCTCCTCCGCCACCAGCTGCAACGCAACATCCCAGCTCACTTCCACAAACGGCTCTTTGCCGCGCCCGCTGCGGGATGCGCTTCTGTTCTGAAGATAACCGAGCCTGACGGCCGGATTTTTGACCCGGGTTTCGCTTTGCACCGCGCCCGGTAACGACTGCCCGATCGCAGAGGGATTACGGTCCCACGCCACCGGCCTGACCGACGTCAGCGTGTCCCCATCGGTGGTGACGTGATACGTGCCCCAGTGCATAACGGCTAAATCATTCTTTTTCATGGCTCACTCGCGTCGGATACGGCGCGAGAGACGCGTACCCAGGGTTTGCAGTAGCTGGACAATGACAATCAGCACCAGCGCAGTCGAAATCGTGGCAAAGGCATCAAAGCGCTGATAGCCATAAGTGATGGCGAGGTCGCCAATGCCGCCGCCGCCCACCGTGCCCGCCATTGCCGTCGCACCCAGCAGGCCGATAGTGGCGGTGGTCAGGGCTAACACCAGCGACGAGGCGGCTTCCGGTATCATGAAATACCAGATGGTCTGCAGCGTGGTGGCACCCATCGCATTGGCTGACTCCAGAATGCCCTCATCTACCTCCAGCAGCGCATTCTCCACCAGCCGTGAAATATAGGGCGCGATAAATATCACCAGCGGCACAATGGCCCCCGCCGTACCGATGGTGGTGTTCACCAGCAGGCGCGTCAGCGGCAGAATAGTGATCAGCAGAATAATAAACGGCAGTGAACGGATGATATTCACGATCGGGTTCAGCAACTGATGTACCAGCCGATTTGGCTGTATACCACCCGGACGACAGATCACCAGCACAATGCCAAGCGGCAGGCCCAGCAGCGAACCAAAGCCCAGCGACAGCGCCACCATGATCAGCGTGTCCTGCATCGCCGTCAGGAACTGATCGCCGGTAACGGCGGTTTCAAAGAGTTCTGACATCACTGATTTTCACTCCGGTCGCGATGAGAAACTGGATGGCCGCCTCGCGCCGGGCGGGCTCGCCTTTGATCTGCACAATCATGAAACCCAGAATGGTACGCTGTACTTCCGTCATGCTGGCGAACAGGATATTCACTTCAACCTCATGTTCACGGATCAGGCGATTGATGATCGGCTGTTGTGCCGTGCTGCCGACAAACTCCAGCCGCAACATGTCGACTGCCGGATGCTGGCTTAACAGCGCCAGTGTCTGCTGTGGCAGACGATCGTGGATGACGGACTGCACAAAGCTGGCGCTCACCGACTGTTGCGGTTCAGCAAACAGCGACAGGACATCGCCCTGTTCAACGATACGGCCCTGCTCCATCACCGCCATCCGGTTGCAGATCTTCTGTACCACCGACATCTCATGGGTGATCAGGACAATGGTGATGCCGTAATGCTGATTAATCTCCTGTAACAGCAGCAGAATCTGTACCGTGGTCTGGGGATCCAGCGCGGAGGTCGCCTCATCACACAACAGAATCGCGGGATTGGTTGCCAGCGCGCGGGCAATTCCGACGCGCTGTTTTTGACCGCCAGAAAGTTCATCCGGATAGCTGTGGGCTTTGTCGCTGAGGTTAACAAACGCCAGCAGCTCCGCCACCCGGGTGGCGATAAAATCTTTATCCCGGCCCTGCAAAATCAGTGGGATGGCGACGTTGTGAAACACCGTTCGGGCATTGAGCAAATTGAAGTGCTGGAAGATCATGCCAATCTGCTTTTTGACCTGAATTAAGCGCTTTTTGCTGATCCCTTGTAACGCTTCACCCTGCACCTCAACCGAGCCGGTTGTGGGGGTCTCCAGATGATTAATCAGGCGCAGCAGCGTACTTTTTCCGGCTCCACTGGTGCCGATGACGCCAAAGATGTCACCCTGGTTGATGCGCAGATTAATCTCCTTCAGCGCCTGCACTTCTGCACCGTTACGCGCAAATGTTTTGCTGACATGGCGAAACGCAATGGCTACCTGACTCATTTGAAATAATCTGGCAGCAGATAGCCCGCATACTGCGCATTACCGGTGATATAGCTTTTAAATTCTGCTGAGTGGTAGCCGGCAATAATGTCACGGGCAAACTGAGCCTGCTTATTTTTACCGGCTACCGTCACCACGTTAATAAACTGGCTGGTTGCCGCTTCCAGTTTCAGTGCCGAATTAAGTTTCATGCCACTGGATACCGCGAAGTTGCCCTGAATGACACCATAGTCAACGTCGGGGAGTGCACGCACCTGCTGGGCATTATCCATCTCTTTGAGCACGATTTTGTAGCGGTTTTCCGTGATATTTTTCTGCGAAAAAGTGGCAGCATCGCTATCGGGGCTGATTTTGAGCCAGCCGATGCTCTGGAGTAACAGCGCCGCCCGATACTCATTTGAGGGCTGGTTGGGCACAGAGACCGTGCTGCCCGGCGCGGGTTGAGTCAGCGTCTTCACGCGCTCAGAGTAGAGCCCCATTGGCGGAGTCGGCACCTGCACAATCCCAACGTTATCAATGCCAAGCCGGTCATTAACCGACTTCAGATAGACGGGATGCTGCATGATATTGGCGTCAATCGTCCCGCGATGAACAGCATCATTAACCTGAATCCCATCACTGAAATCTTTATACTCCAGGGTGTACCCCTGCCTGATTAATAAGGGCGCGACGCCTTTTTCAAACTGCTCTTTATAAGGCCCTGGATTAAATCCAATCCGTATTTTCTTCTGGTCGGCTGCCTGAGCGGCAGAAATAAAAAGGCTGGCGGTGGTCAGCGCCAGAATAATTCCCCGGGATGTGATCTGCATTGTTTGCCCTGATTCATTATTGTGAGAGCGATCGATTTAATCACAGCCATCGCGGAGAGGAACAGGCAAAACCCAGCCCCGACTTTGGCTTATTTATGCTAACGATAGTCACACGCTGGATATTCGAATCCTTGCAAAGAACAGCGTTATTTCTGCTAAAGATTTTAATGTCAGCTGTGTCATTCTTCCCCGCTTAACACTGTTTATTGCGGGAGAGATATGGCGGAGTTTGCAGCTTCAGAGATGGTCGCAGGGCTCGAAGAGAACCTCTTCAGCATGCTGGAAAAGCAGGCAGCACAACTGGATGATGCGCTGTTACCGCTGATCGATCTCTCCTCCGGCAGTCCACGTCAGCCAACGCCGCCCGCGGTAATCGCTTCATTACAGGCTGCGGCAGCGAAACCAGAGAACCATGAGTATCCCTCGTTCTGGGGCAAACCCGCGCTGCGACGTGCTATCGCAGCCTTCTACCAGCGTCACTACGGCGTTACGCTTGATCCTGAAACTGAAGTGGCGCTGTTCCAGGGCGCACACATTGGCGTCAATGGTTTTCCCCGCGCCCTGCTCAATCCGGGTCAGGTGTTGATCTCTACCAATCCCTGCTATCCGCTCTACCGCTCAGCGGCCCGTCAGGCAGGTGCCGATTTTTATGGCATTCCGCTGGAGGCGCGCAATGATTTCCTGCCCGATTTCACCCAGGTGCCAGACGAGATCGCGGCGCGTGCCGGTCTGCTGCTGCTCAATTATCCCCATAACCCCACCGGCGCACTGGCGACAGCCGCGCTGTTCGCCGACGCGCTGGCCTTCGCCCGCCAGCATCATGTTCCGCTGATTCATGACTTCGCCTATGCCACGCTGGGCAGTGAGTCGGGCGAACAGCCGCTGAGTCTGCTGGCACAGCCCGATGGCAAAGCCTGGGGCGTGGAAATCTACACGCTGTCAAAAAGCGCACTCATGGCAGGCTGGCGGGTGGGATTTGCGGTGGGAAACGCCTCGATGATTGCGGCATTTAAAAAACTTCATTCTCATAGCTACAGCACGGTGTATGGCGCGGTGCAGGATGCCGCCATCACCGCGTTGTCGCTGCCCGCTGAACAACTCAGCTTGCTGGCAGAGCATTACCATCAGCGGCGCAGAGTGATTTTAGCCAGGCTGGCAGCAATGCACTGGCCGGTTCGCGCCCGTCAGGGCACCTTTTTCCTCTGGCTGGCAGCGCCAGCTGGTTTCACCGGGGAGCAATTCGCCGCCCTGCTACTGGCCCAGTGTCATCTGCTGGTGGCACCGGGTAACGGGTTTGGCGCAGCGGGTCGTGATTATATTCGCATCAGCCTGACAACCGGGACGGAGCAATTACTGCAGGCGCTGGATCGCATCGACGAACTGAAACTGTTTAAGTAGCGCATCAGCACCGGGAAAACCAGTTCCAGATATAACCAGAGCACCAGCCGCAAGTTATTACCAAATGTTCAGACCCGTAAGCAGGCGTGAATAAGTTCACTATGCTGGGTTTGTCAGTAAATGCAGTTATTTCAGCTGAAAACTTGCAAAAACTTACAATCGTAGTCTAGAGTTTACCGGCTGCGGTTTCTGCCGCTTCACTTAAAAATTATTCGGCTTCTTATAGCTTTCATTTCCACGGTTTCTTCTGAACATTGTTTGCGGCTGCGAAAGCTATAAGACTCCTTCATTGATGCACCTGAGGAGAATATGGACACCAGAAACTCATCGTCTGAACACCCAAAGAAACATTTCTGGAACAGGAAGCCAAAAGAGCTGACTGTTGACGACATTACCGTAATCGACAACGACATGCTGAAGCGTGCAGTTGGCGCAGCTGCGTTAGGTAATGCGATGGAATGGTTCGACTTTGGCGTATACAGCTATCTCGCCGTGATCATCGGCAAAGTCTTCTTCCCGGATGCCAACAACGCGGTGCAGCTGATCGCCACCTTTGGTACGTTTGCCGCGGCCTTCCTGGTACGTCCGATTGGCGGCCTGGTATTTGGCCCGCTGGGTGACCGCATCGGACGGCAGAAAGTGCTGGCGATGACGATGATCATGATGTCGATTGGTACGTTCTGTATCGGTCTGATCCCGGCTTACTCTTCAATAGGCATCATGGCACCGATTCTGCTGCTGGTGGCACGTCTGATCCAGGGCTTCTCAACCGGTGGTGAATATGGTGGCGCAGCGACCTTTATCGCGGAGTACTCTACCGATAAACGCCGGGGCTTTATGGGCAGCTTCCTGGAATTCGGCACCATCGGTGGTTACCTGCTGGGTGCCAGCCTGGTCACGGTGATGACCACCGTGATGTCGAATGAGGCGATGATGTCCTGGGGCTGGCGCGTGCCGTTCTTTATCGCCGCGCCGCTGGGGCTGTTTGGTCTCTATGTGCGACTGAAGCTGGAAGAGACTCCGGCTTTCCAGCAGCACATGGAAAAACAGGAAGCACTGGAGCAAAGCAAGCCGCGTCTGACGCTGATGCAGATGCTGAGCAAATACCGCGCACCGATGATGAAATGTATCGGTCTGGTGCTGCTGTTTAACGTCTCTAACTACATGCTGACCTCGTACATGCCGAGCTATCTGACCGGCGTGCTGGGTCTGCCAGAGTTAAGTGGCCTGCTGCTGGTGATGGTGGCGATGTTCGTGATGATGCCGCTGACGCTGCTGTGGGGTCGCTGGACTGACCGCATCGGTCGTCGTCCGGTGATTGCCTTTGGTGCGGTGGGTCTGATCCTGCTCGCCATCCCGAGCTTTATGCTGATCGGGTCCGGTAATATGTGGGCGGTATTTGGCGGCCTGATGATTCTGGGTGTACTGCACACCTGCTTCAGCGGCACTATGCCTTCGACGCTGCCTGCGCTGTTTACTACCGATATCCGTTACAGTGCGCTGGCCATCGGCTTCAACCTGTCGGTATCGCTGTTTGGGGGTACGACACCGCTGATTACCGCGTGGCTGGTGGATACCACTAAAAACAATATGATGCCAGCTTACTACATGATGGGCGCGGGCGTGATTGGCCTGCTCACCATTCTGACGGTACGTGAAACAGCCCGTCAACCGCTGACCGGTTCATCCCCTGCGGTAGCGACCAAAGCGGAAGCGCATCGCCTGATCGACAAGCTGCGCAAGCGGCACAAGCCATCAGCGACCACTGCGAAATAACTGTTCTGACACCCTGCTCTGCAGGGTGTTTTTTTAACTGCCATCCGATCTGTTTACCCAGCTGATTTAACTGCCCTGAAACGCGCCACTTTCGCCCGATTGCCACACAGCGCCATGCTGCACCAGCGGCGGCGATGCGCTTTGGTGCGATCGTAAAACCACAGTGTACAGGCGGGATGTTCACAGCCACGGACTCTGCTGAAATCCTCCTGCGCCAGCAACATCGCAGCCTGTTCCGCAACCTGTCCCAGCCGCTGCATCACACTCTGGCCCGCATAGACCCGCCTGATTTTTAAGGCACCCGGCTCCCCGGTCATTTGCAGATGGCTGGTCGCTTCACCCAGCCAGGCGTTCAGCGCCTGAATATCAACGCCCTCTCCCGCTTTGTGCTGCTGCACGTTATCACGAATGATCTGACGTAAGTGACGCGCTGCTTCCAACAGCGCACCCGGTTCATGCTGCGGAGCCGGGGCATCTGGTGCCAGTCCGGCCTGGTGTAGCCAGGCTTCAACATCCTGATCGGTTTGCCAGAAGTCGTGCGGCTGACCTTCCACGATGGCCACGGTATTGATGAAATCCAGCGCCGGATGATCAGCCAGAAACCACGGTCCCTGGGCGGTGTGTGATTGCGTTTCCGCCATGATATTGCCTCCCTTGTTAACTCTGCTGATGCCACTGTAACCGACAAAGTACTATTTGAATAGTTACACCGCATCTTTTGTAACCGTTATAAATTGATTTGACAGGTTACATTCTGGCTGCATAATGAGTCTTGGTAACCCCATAAATATCATTTAACCAGTTACAGGAGTTCAGCATGCGTGATCAATCCATTTCGTATCGTTACCAGCAGGCCGATGGCGTCAATATTTTCTATCGCGAAGCGGGCGATCCTTCCCTGCCGGTACTGCTGCTGTTGCATGGCTTTCCCACCTCTTCACATCAGTTCCGCAATCTGATCCCGCTTCTGGCCGATAAATTTCATCTCATCGCACCCGATATGCCGGGCTTTGGCTTCACTGAAGTGCCTGCTGAGCGCAACTATTCCTGGACCTTCGACGCGCTGGGCCAGACGCTGACCGCCTTTGTCGATGCACTGGGGCTGGAACGTTATGCGATGTATGTTTTCGACTATGGCGCACCTGCCGGTCTGCGACTGGCACTGGCTTACCCCGATCGCGTCAGTGGACTGATATCACAAAACGGTAACGCCTATCTGGAGGGATTAGGAGAGGCCTGGGCGCCGGTCCGCGCCTACTGGGACGATCCCAGCGAAGCAAATGGTCAGGTGATCCGTGACGCCATCCTGACGCTGGAAGGGGTGAAGTGGCAGTATGTGCATGGGGTGAGCGATCCGCAGCAGATCGCCCCGGAAACCTATACCCTGGATACTCTGCTGATGGAGCGCCCCGGTAACAAAGATATTCAGCAGGCCCTGTTTCTCAATTACGCCAGTAATCTGAAACGTTATCCGGAATTTCAGGCGTTCTTTCGCCAGCAGCAGGTGCCAACGCTGGTGATCTGGGGCAAGCACGATCCGTTCTTTATTCCACCGGGCGCAGTGGCCTGGCAGCGGGATAATCCACAGGCGGTGGTCGAGATGCTGGATAGCGGCCACTTCGCGCTGGAGACACACACGCATCACATTGCGTCGCGCATCCGCGAGATGTTCAGTGGCGACTAATCCGCTGCGCGCAGAGGCAGGCTGTTCAGCGCTGCCTCTGCAAGCGTGCAGGTCACTCATTGCTAAAGCGGCCAACGGTGCTGGCCGCGCCCAGCGCATGGCCTTTCAGCTGTGCAACCAGCTCTGCCTGGGTTAACCCCGCTTTCAACTGACCCACCGGCAAATCGGTGGCGATCAGCACAAAGTTATAGTGATGCAGCCCACTGCCTGCAGGCGGACAAGGGCCATAATAGTGCAGCGTCCCAGGGGTATTTTTTCCGCCGGTGTAGTCCTTGCCCTTTGTCAGAGCCCCCTGCGCAAATGACGAGCGGCTGGCGGGAATGTTATAGGCCACCATGTGGGTAACGCCGAGCCCTTTGGCCCCGACCGGATCGGTCATCAGAAGAGCCAGACTGCGGGTGCCCGCCGGAATCGCAGACCAGTTCAATTCGGGAGAGATATTCTCACCGGTACAGGAAGGATTACTTTTATTCGCACCGGCAAACTTTTTATCCAGTAGCGCATTATCGCTGAAGTCCTGTGATTGCAGCGTAAATACCGACGCTGCCAGCGTGGTCATTGGCAAAACGGCCAGCACCGTCGCGCAGAGTAATTTTTTCACCAGCCACTCCTTATCAGATTACTCAAGAGATTATGTTCCGTATGGATTGCGTCACTGCCTGATTACTATAACGGCTTTAACGCGATTGACCCGACTGACCGCCTGTTCAGGGGTAAGGAAACGGCAAATCTATGATCTCCGTCGCGCTGGCTGAGAGAGCTGACGCGTTGCCCTGTGACGCATTACCCGATATAAGTTAACGCATCTGGCTGAAGTTTCGCCTGAATCATCGTCACTGTCACCGATAAGTGGACACTATGCAGATTGAAGATCTCCGGATTTACGTTGCGGTAATGCATGCTGGCAACTTTACTGCAGCAGCTGAGCATCTGATGCTATCGAAACAGTATGTCAGCCGCCGTATGGCTGCGCTGGAGGCATCATTAGGGGTACGACTGTTGATCCGTAACACCCGTAAGCTGTCTGTAACGGATGCAGGTTTACTGTTCGCGCAACATGCTCAGCGCATTCTGGATGAGATTCAGGAAGCGCAACTGGCAGTGTCAGAGCAGCAGCAGGCGCTGCGCGGCACCTTCCGAATCAATCTGCCGATGTCCTTTGGCATGAGCCACCTCTCCCCCCTGATTGCCGAGTTTCTAAGCCACCATCCGTCATTGCAGTTTCATATTGAGCTGGCTGACCGCTATGCCGATGTGATTGGCGAAGGCGTTGATATGGCGATTCGCATCGGTACGCTGGCTGATTCCACGCTGATTGCCCGTCCGCTCGGCGAGCTGAAGCGGGTTATCTGCTGCAGCCCCCGCTATCTGGAACGGGCAGGCGTGCCGCAGCAGCCAGAAGCCTTGCTGCAACATGCCTGTCTGCGCTACGGACGTGAAGGTCAGAATGGCTGGGAACTGCAGGTCAATGGTAAACCCAAGTGGCTGGCGGTTCAGGGACCGATGGTGAGTAACAATGGCGAGGTCCTGCGTGATGCCGCACTGGCAGGCTTAGGACTGGTATTGTTACCCGCCTTTATCGTTGAGGCAGCCCTGCAACGCGGTGAGCTGGTGAGCGTGCTGGACGACTATCTGCCGCCCCCGCTCTCCCTGAATGCGGTTTACCCGCAGCACCGTCAGCGCAGCGAAGTAAACCGCCAGTTACTGGCCTTTCTCCAGGCGCGTTTAGCGTCGTGACAGCACTAAAGTTTTTTTAATGCCGCAAAGACCCTGGCGACAGCAACGGCACCCGGATCAGACACGCCGTTGAGGTTAGCACTGTTGAGATAAGATGATCGGCCCGCTTTTGCTTTCCCCATGCTGGCGGTTGCATCACTGCCCTGCTGTGCCGCATCAGCCGCCTCTGCCAGCGATTTACCCGCCACCAGCGCCTCGATTGCCGGTTGCAGCGCATCAATCAGCGTGCGATCTCCTGGTTGTGCCCCGCCATACTGCTTCATCTTCTCCAGACCCTGCTGCAGGGCCGCGGGCAGCGCATCCCCTTCGGCCAGCTGCTGCGCAGCAGCGGTGAAAAAGATCGCCATCAATACGCCGCTGGAGCCGCCCATCACGGTCGCCAGTCGCTCACCCGTCACCGCGAGCAGATCGGGCAAGGCATTTAACGGCAGCTGATTATCTGCACATTCGCGCTGGATCTGGCGTGCGCCAGCAGCAAAGGTCGAACCGGTATCGCCATCACCGACCTGCGCATCCAGTTTGTTCAGCTCGCTTTCGCTGGCGATCAGGGTTTCACAGATGCTGTTAACAAACGCAGCGACGGTCGGGTTATCTGAGGGTTGCGCCGGATGCGATGTTGCCTCTTTTGTCGCGTTTACCGGCTGCAGCGGCGCGATTTTAACCGCCTGAACCCAGCCGGTGACCTCAACCGGCGCGCAGATCGCCTCTTCGAACAACGGCGTCAGCGTCATGGAGGTGACGGAAAAGCCCTTCATGTCCAGCGCGGTCATTAGCGGAGCCGGACCAATCAGATAATCACTACCCCGGCTGAGCGGCGACTCAATCAGATCCCGCGTGACCAGACTCATCTCCAGCGCGGACATGCCGCCAAGATTATTGACTAACAGCGCGCGTGGCTGATCGTTGTCCGGCATCACTTTCTCCAGCAGATGCTGCACAATCTGCTGACTGTTTTGCGTCTGCATGACGTCAACACCCGGTTCGCCGTGAATCCCCAGCCCCATTTCAACGCTGCCGTCTGGCACTCGCTGGCCGGTCTGTTCATCCGGCAGATGGCAGCTTGAGAGCGCAACGCCCATGGTGGCGATAGCACGACTGGCTGCCTCTGCTGCCTCGGTCACCGCCGTCAGGTCATCACCCCGCTCTGCGACGAAGCCCGCCACTTTATGCACCAGCAACGTGCCCGCGACGCCGCGTGGCTGAGGGTTATCGGGCAACGCAACATCATCACCGACAATCACCATATTGACGCTGAATCCCGCTTTGCGCGCTTTTTCTGCCGCCAGACCGAAGTTGAGTCGATCTCCGGTGTAGTTTTTCACAATCAGCAGACACCCCGCCTCACCGGTAATATTGATGATGGCGTTGTAAACCGCGTCAACGCTGGGGGAAGCAAAAACATCGCCACAGACGGCAGCCGTCAGCATCCCTTTGCCGATAAAGCCGACATGGGCCGGTTCATGGCCTGAACCGCCACCGGAAATCAGCGCGACCTGCTGTTTTTGCCAGTCATTACGCATCACGATGCGAATGCGCGGATCGACCTGCAACCGGACCAGATTGCGCCACGGGCTGGCGTAAATCATGCCATCTAACGCGCTGTCGACGAGATCATCCTTTTTATTCATTACGAATCGGGTCATGTCTTCTTTCCTCATAGGCATGCGGGTTTGCTGATGACCCAGTGTTACATATCACTGACGACAGTGAGAAATCCATCAACAGGTCTGTAGCCTGATTTCAGACATACCGCACGAAAACCAGCTGACACAGGCGCAGTGATTTTTACTAATTGATTGATTTTTATCAAATGTCTTTACCTGAAAGTGAGAGGTTCTGCGCAGAACATGAACCGGGGATCACGGATGGTAAAAATTCATTTGTTAACAGAGGATGTTTTAATGACCCAACGTATGATTCTCAATGAAACCGCCTGGTTTGGTGCTGGTGCTTTGCGCCATTTGCCGGAAGAGGTACAACGTCGCGGGATGCGAAAAGCACTGATCGTCACTGACAAAGCGCTGGTCGCGGCGGGTGCGCTGAAGCGGGTGACCGATCTGCTGGCGCAACATCAGCTTGACTGGGCGGTGTATGATGAGGTGGTGCCGAATCCTACCATTCGGGTTGTGCAGCAGGGTGTTGCGGTGTTCAGAGAGTCAGGTGCCGACTACCTGATCGCCATTGGCGGGGGCTCACCACAGGATACCAGCAAGGCGATCGGCATTATTATTAATAACCCTGAGTTTGAAGATGTCCGCAGCCTGGAAGGCGTCAGCCCCACCCGTCATCCGTGCGTGCCGATCATCGCTATCCCGACCACGGCAGGCACCGCCGCAGAAGTGACGATTAATTACGTCATTACCGATGAAGAGAATCGCCGTAAGTTTGTCTGTGTCGATCCCCATGACATACCGAAAGTGGCGATCATTGATGCGGAGATGATGGCGAGCATGCCAGCGTCGCTGAAGGCTGCGACCGGTATTGATGCCCTTACTCATGCCATTGAAGGCTACATCACGCGCGGAGCCTGGACCCTGACCGATATGCTACACCTCAAAGCCATTGAGATTATCAGCCAGTCACTGCGCGAATCGGTGGCAGGAAATATTGAGGCGGTTGAGCAGATGGCGCTGGGACAATATGTGGCCGGTATGGGTTTCTCTAATGTCGGCCTTGGTCTGGTGCATGGCATGGCACACCCGCTGGGCGCCTTTTACAATGTCCCGCACGGCGTAGCCAATGCCATTTTGCTGCCGCAGGTGATGGCGTGGAATGCCTCAGGCACTGGCGAAAAATATCGCGACATTGCCCGCGCAATGGGTGTGAAACAGGTTGAGTCATTGTCGCTGGATCAGGCGCGGGAAGCGGCGGTCGCCGCGGTGCGTCAGCTCTGTCGCGATGTGGGTATTCCCCGCTCACTGCGTGAAGTGGGCTTAAAAGAAGCGGATATCCCTGCACTGGCACAGGCCGCGCTGGATGATGTCTGTACCGGCGGCAACCCACGTACGCCGGACCTGGAGGACGTGATGGCGTTATACCGCCAGAGTTAAAGCGCATACCCTGTAGTGATGCAGTGCCGATAACAGGCCCGTCCTCGCTGGCGGGCTTTTTTACGTCATGGCAACGCTTAATCCGGGAGCCTTCGCCAGAGGTTGTTGAGTCTGGCTGACGGCATCAGCCAGGGTTTTAGCCGCGTTTATCCTGCCTGGTTTCAGCCTGAAATCGCCCGCTGTTACGGTGAAGTTCAGCGAGCGAACCAACTGCCCCTACCCATGATTTCTTTAGATGCTAAACCCTGATTCACTTGATCTGGATCACAAAAATCCGCATCATGCGCAGCGAAAACCTTAATGACGCTGCGGAGATATCAATGACACTGTACCAGGGTATGCTAATTTTCTATGCCGTTGTTGCATTGATCGCTACGCTGATCACGTTCTTCATCGCCAAAGATAAGCTGAGCATCAAACTGCTGAGCGCCTTTCTGGTGGGGGCCACCTGGCCGATGAGTTTTCCTGTCGCGCTGATGTTTGCTCTGTTTTAATTGACATTATCCCCTTAGATACCACACTCAGGTAAGACGTCCCTGACCTGCAAACCGCCGATCACCGACGTGGCCTTGTTCATGACGGTTAATAAGGAGCGGATATGCGCGTTATCAGTGTGATGATTCTGGTTTCTCTTCTCAGTGCCTGTAGTGCCCCATGGCACGCTGAAAAACCGGTTCCGGCGGCCGAAACCCGCCAGCAGACCTGCCAGCCAGGCTCCAATCCCAGCCAGAACGACTGCGGTCATTTCCCTGAACCTGAATTCCATTGATCCTGTCACAAGGCGATCGCTGCTGTGAGATCTCAATTACGCTATTTCATCGCATAACAAGGCTTTACACGCTGCTAACCGGTCAGTAAAGTAGCGCCCAGACATCAATTCTGATGCGTAAGCGTTAACGTCAACCAACGCCCCCGCAGCACTGCTGCATGTGATGATCTCTGCCATGATGCCTGTACAACACCCAGCTAAACCTCTCGCTGCGTATTCCAGCGCCACATTTTTTTTGTTCGTCCTGCTGCTGACCGCGGCTAATCTTCGTGCGCCCATTACTGTCATCGGCCCGGTACTACAGGATATCCGCCAGACCTTTGGCCTTAGTGTCGGTGAAGCAGGTCTGTTTAACTTTATTCCACTGATGCTGTTTGCCCTGCTCGCCCCACTGGCCGCCTGGCTGGGAAATCGCGTCGGGCTTGAGCGCAGTTTATGGGGGGCGCTATGCCTGATCACTGCCGGTTCGCTGTTGCGCTGGCTGCCTACTGAAGCGGCGTTGTGGAGCGGAACGCTGTTACTCAGCGCAGGCATTGCCGCCGCCAACGTGCTGCTGCCGCCACTGATTAAACGCGATTTCACCGCCCACACCGCTAAATATATTGGCCTTTATGCCGCCACCATGTCGATTACTGCCAGCCTGGCATCTGGCATTGCCGTTCCGCTGAGCCAGCTTTCAGCGGCAGGCTGGCGACTCTCGCTGGTTGTCTGGGCGCTACCGGGACTGATTGCGCTACTCGTCTGGCTGCCGCTGTTACGTCAACGGCGTTCAACCGTAGCGCCCGCAGATGCGCCCGTTGCATATCGCCATCCGTGGCGAACGGCAGGCGGCTGGCAAATTGCACTGTTTATGGCGCTGCAATCGCTGGCGTTTTATACCCTGATTGACTGGTTTACGCTGTTTGCCCAGGATAACGGCTTCAGTCAGGCCCACGCAGGCTGGCTGCTGTTCTGGTATCAGGCAATTGCGATCGTCGCTAACCTGGGCTGCATGGTGGCGCTGAAGCGGGTAAAAGATGCCCGGCTTACCGCGTTTATTGCTTCATCAGGCATTTTCCTCGGCATGCTGGGCCTATTGCTCAATCCGCAGTGGGCCGTCATCTGGCTGACACTGGCCGGACTGGGCGCAGGCGCATCACTGGTGCTCTGCCTCTCACTGTTTAATCTGCGAGCCACTCATCACCGTCAGGCTTCACAGCTGTCGGGCATGGCACAGTGTGTCGGATATGCGCTGGCGGCACTCGGCCCTTTGTTCTTTGGCGTGCTCCATGAGCAGAGCGGTAACTGGACGCTGCCCTTCAGCGTGCTGGCAATGCTGAGCCTGTTACAGATGCTGCTGGCTCCGCTGGCAGCGCAGTCAAAACCCATTAGCTGAAAATGCGGCGGAGCCGTTAACAATAAATGACTCGCGGATCGCGGATGCCTGGCATCACCGGTCGGCGGGAATCGACGGGAGAATGTGCGTGTCTGAACTGAATAATGCTCTGCTGCAGGAGATCCTGGATCAGGTGCGTCCGCTGATCCATCAGGGAAAGGTGGCTGACTATATCCCTGCGCTGGCGGATGTGGCTGCCGATCATCTGGCAATAGCGGTTTGCCTGCGTGATGGCACCCTCTTTCAGGCGGGCGATGCTGAGACGCGCTTTTCGATTCAGTCGATCTCCAAGGCGCTCTCTCTGACCGTAGCACTGACACGCTATGAGGACAGCGAAATATGGCAGCGGGTCGGCAAAGAGCCTTCTGGCCAGCCATTTAATTCATTGGTTCAGCTGGAGCTGGAACAGGGCAAGCCGCGTAATCCGTTTATTAATGCCGGTGCGCTGGTGATTTGCGATCTGCTGGAAACCCGACTGACCGCCCCGCGTCAGCGAATGCTGGAAATTGTGCGCCAGCTGAGTCAGCAGTCCGATATCAATTATGATCGCCACGTTGCCCGCTCTGAGTTCGAACATTCGGCCCGCAATGCAGCGATCGCCTGGCTGATGAAGTCGTTTGGAAATTTCGATAACGATGTCACCAGCGTGATGCAGACCTATTTCCACTACTGTTCGCTGTCGATGAACTGCGTTGAGCTGGCCCGCACGTTTATCTATCTGGCGAATCAGGGCAAAACGCTGGATGGCAGCCAGATGATTACTCCACGTCAGGCGCGGCAGATTAACGCACTGATGATCACCAGCGGGATGTACGACGGCGCTGGCGAATTCGCGTGGCGGGTCGGGATGCCCGCAAAATCGGGCGTGGGTGGCGGGATTATTGCCATTATCCCAGGTGAGATGAGCATTGCCGTCTGGTCGCCTGGGCTGGATAGCGCGGGCAATTCTCTGGCCGGTACCGCTGTGCTGGAATTGCTAACCGAGAAGCTGGGGCGATCGATATTCTGAGTCTGAGCGCGCAAGTCACAGGCTCGCTGTGGTGAAATGCGGCGGGATTCCCATGATTTCGGGAAGCTGATTTTGCATTTTCCGTGTAGTCCGCTGGCGATTTGAGTCGTCAGCGATAATCAGAACTCAAAAAACTAATTAGTGCGAAATCTGCGCCAGATCGTCTTCATTCAGACCAGTCATCCGCATAACGGTATTGCGATCCATGCCACTCTTCAGCATGGTGTGGGCAATTCTGAGGCTTGCTCCACGACTACCTTCTGTCCGTCCCTGTTCAATACCCTGCTCAATACCTTTTTCAAGCCCTATCTGCTCAAGCTGTTGTGCGATAGTCATAAGTGCGTTCTCGTGTTGGGGCACACGCTGTGCCAGCTCCCGTACAAAGGCTTTGGCGTCCGATGTTTCACCCGCCTGTACAATGTAGTGTACCAGCGTTATCACCTGTGATGAAGAGTGATAGCCAGCCTGCAAAATGGTCACCAGCCGGTCCATCATTTCAGCCAGATCACGCTGCCGGATATGCTTCTGCAACAGGGTCAGAGCCGCCATGCTGCGATGTTGCATGATCTCATCGTCAGGAATCACCGTGACATCGACCAGCGGAAAACTGCGGCTGTATAGCCTGTCCGCCAGCGCCGGGTCGTCGAACTCATCCAGCCACCGGGTCGAATAGGGATAGGGAGTGCGTCTGCCAGTGTAAAACAGGACGGGAATCACCAGCGGCAACCGCTTATGCCCTGCTTCAAGATGGCGTTGCATGGCAGCCACTGCATAGCGCATCAGCCGAAATGCCATATGTTTGTCTGGCACTGACTGATGCTCAATGAGTACATGGATATATCCATCGCCAGCGGTTGTTTTAAGACTGTAAAGCACGTCGCTAAAGTACTGCCGAAGGTCATCCTCGACAAATGACCCCGACTCCAGTTTCAGCGTGCTGAGATCACAGCATATGCGCAGCTCTGGCGGCAAATGCAGCTCCATGAAATCCCGGGCAATATCCGGCTGAGTCAGAAATTGCCGGAATGTGGCATCATGAGGCACAGGCGTACTGTTCTTCTTTTTCACTGGCCAGAATCCTTTCTGTTCCTGAAGCGCTTACATCGGCTGATTCAGCCAGTAAAAGGCGCTAATTCCTGTAGCGCACGAACGTTTAAAGTCCTGATGGAAATAACGAAATTAATACCCTGATGACTAAACCGCGTAAAAGGCTTTTCCTGAAATCTACGAGGTTGCTCTGAATATCAACCCCTGTCGGGCATTAAAAACTATTCCATCTGACTCAGCTCACCACATTAATTGGCTCGCCCTGAATAAAGGCCGCGATATTGGCCATCACGCCAGCCACCAGATTCTCCACGCCGCTGCGACTTGCCCAGGCGATGTGCGGTGTCAGCAGCAGCGTTGGCAGATCCGCCAGCAGCGGATTATCCGGAGCGGGCGGCTCGCTGCTCAGCACATCCAGCGCCGCACCACCAATCTGCCCCTGCTTTAACGCGGCAGCAAGATCGGCTTCGTTAATCAGTCCGCCACGAGCCGTGTTTATCAGCAGCGCCTGTGGCTTCATTTTATCCAGCGCCTCGCGATCAATCATCTGGCGGGTGCTGTCACTCAGCGGGCAGTGCAGCGAAATGATATCGCTGGTCGCCAGCATCTGCTCAAAGCTGACATAACCGTCACGCACCCTTTCACTGCCTTTGCGCTCGGCGTACTGCACCTGCATTCCCAGCGCCTGGGCCAGCCTGCCGACCGCCTGGCCGATGTCGCCTTTGCCCGCGATGCCCAGCGTGGCCCCGCCAATATCCCCTATCGGCTGATGATGCACACAGAAGTGCTTAGCCTGGGGCCAGTCGATGCGGGTATTGCTGGCATAAGCCATCAGTTGACGGCGCAGGGCAAAAATCGCGGCTATCACCGCCTCTGAAACGCTCTGAGTCGAATAGCCTGGAACATTACTGACCACGATGCCGCGTGCGCTACAAGCATCAAGATCGATACAGTCATAGCCCGTCGCTGCGACACAGATAAAACGCAGTTCAGGCAGTTGTTGCAGTGTGTCAGCCCGCAACGGCACCTTATTGGTTATAGCGACCGTTGCACCCGCCAGCGAAGACACAATGTCTTCAGCCGAAGTCTGCGCGCGCATCTCCCAGTCAGCCTGCTGTTGACCGGTCGGCAGGGGTACCGGCAGCGTGTCGCCATCCAGCATTACAATTTTCATTTTTTATTCCTTCATTGGGTATGGTTAAACCGCAGGCGAATGATTAATGTTATTTGTATGTGCACCGCGAGTAACAAGTAAGTTAAATGATGCTGAAATTAAAGTGAAAATGTTCAAAGAGTGCGAATTTTTTCGGAACAGATGCCACTTTATTTAACCCTTTTATTCCCTTCGCGTTACACTGCCGCCCTGAATTCTGACCTCATACGACCGTTGAAATCATGCCGGGATCTTCACTCAGACAACGACTCACCGCCGGTATTGCGATACTGGCCGTGCTGCTGTTGTTTGTTGCACCGATGATCTCAAAGAATCTCGCTGAACATCATGCCAGGATGCAAGGCGCTTCGATCATGAGCGCAGAGATGCCGATGATGGATCATCACAGCGAGATGCCGATGGCGGATCACGGGATGATGATGGGCCCGGGCTTTGCCTGTGGCTACTGCGATCTGCTGGTGCATGTTCCGCTGATGCTCTGGGTTTTTATCCCGTTTATCTGGTGGATGTGCCTGATCAGCCGCGCCCCGCCGCCAGCGGCTATCAATCCACCCCAATGGCAACGGCTGTTGCGTCTTCATCGACCGCGCGCGCCACCCTTTATCGCGTCACACTCACTGCTTACTAATCCGATTGCGTGACAACGTCACCTGATCGTCTTTGTCTTTTGAAAAGTGTGGAATGCTATGTCCTCTTCTCAGGAAATGTCCCCTTCACCGTGCGGCACGGTGTTTAATCTCTTTCGCCGCCTGCATTTTTATATCGGCCTGTTTATTGCGCCGTTTATTTTTGTCGCGGCACTCACCGGCACGCTCTACGTTCTGACACCGCAACTGGAACAGGCTATCTACCATGATGCCCTGACCACCGATGCGCAGGGTGTTGCACAACCGCTGTCCGCCCAGATTGCCGCTGCGCGAGCCAGTGCCGGTGAATCAGCTCGCATTTACGCTGTGCGTCCGGCACCCGGCCCGCAGGATACGACCCGCGTGCAGTTTGCCGAGCCACAGCTTGGCCCATCGGAATCACGATCGCTGTTTATTGATCCCTACACCCTGCAGGTGAAAGGCGATATGACGGTGTATGGCACCAGCGGTGTGCTGCCGCTGCGCATGTGGCTGGATCAGCTGCATCGCGGCCTGTTGCTGGGTGATTTTGGCCGAAACTACAGTGAACTGGCAGCCTCCTGGCTGTGGGTCGCTGCGCTGGGTGGGATTGTCTTATGGTCCGGCACCCGGCCGCCGCGCACCCGCAGTAAAGCACGGAGCGGCTTCGCGGCAACCCGTCACTGGCATGTCACGCTGGGGCTGCTGCTGGCAATCGGACTGGTGTTCTTTTCAGTAACCGGGCTGACCTGGTCACAGTGGGCGGGCAATAATATTGAAAAGATGCGCAGCGACTTTGGCTGGAAAACGCCGCAGGTTAATACCGCGCTAAACGGTAACGCGCCCGCTGAAGCCGCCGATCCCCATGCTGACCATCGCGGTGCGATGGAAGGGATGACGATGTCCGGAATGACCATGCCAGCGAAAACCGCTGCGCCGGTGATTCTCAATCAGCCGGATGCCAGCTGGGATCAGGCGCTGGCAGCGGCGCGTCAGGCCGGACTGCACGCAGCGAAACTGGAACTACGCCAGCCTAAGAACGCTGAACAGGCGTGGACGGTTTCGGAGATTGACCGCAGTTGGCCAAGCCAGGTCGATGCGGTTTCAATTAACCCGACTGATTTTAGCGTGGTCGACCGCGTTGAGTTTGCCAGCT
Source organism: Pantoea sp. X-Soil-ISGK-285 (assembly GCF_059730815.1). Lineage (NCBI taxonomy): Bacteria > Pseudomonadati > Pseudomonadota > Gammaproteobacteria > Enterobacterales > Erwiniaceae > Pantoea > Pantoea sp. X-Soil-ISGK-285. Next base: position 372,269 of record NZ_AP035939.1, read on the forward strand.
TCCCGCTGGTGGCGAAACTGACCCGCTGGGGCGTGGATGCGCATATGGGCGTGCTGTTTGGCCTGCCTAATCAGCTGATTCTGGCGCTGTCTGGCTTTGGACTCTGCACAATGATTGTGCTGGGCTACCGCATGTGGTGGATTCGTCGCCCGGCTGTTCCGCAGCTCAACCCCTCACAGACGCTGTTATCCGCCTGGCTGGCGCTGCCGCGCTATGCGCAGGGCACCAGCCTGATAGTGATGCTGGCGCTGGGATATGCCCTGCCCGTTATGGGAATCAGCCTGGTGGTACTGGTGCTGCTGGATATTCAGCGCTGGCGCAGCGCACAGCGCGCCGCGGTCGTCCGCGTGGATGTCGCTCCGGACAAGCAGTCACCGCTGGCCATCGTCCAGTCGCGTTTTGCCGGGAAGCGCAAAGAGATGCGCTATTTTCTGCGCAGCGTGACGGTGCTGGCGCTGATTGTCATTACGGTGATGGCGAATGCGATGATTGGCGGAGTGATTGATCAGTATCAGATCCCCTTCAGTCACTGGTCGCTGACCATGTATATAACCCAGGCGATGATGATTCTGCTCTACTCCACGGTCTTTACCGGGCTGTTGTCGATTCCACTCTGGTATTTCTTCCTCGGTGAGAGCGACGAACAGGGCAAGTAAGCTGGCAAGACGCCGAACACTCTATTATTCAAAATAACTGACGAAGCCGGGCAAAACTCCCGGCTTCTCATTCTCCGCCTGAGGTCTATGATCGTTGTTATGAGTCACTTTATTTGAGAGCAAATCATGAACATTGTGCGAGCTAATCCTGAACAACTGTTTGAGTACGGTCCTTTTACCGTCCGGCGCCAGCGTCCTGGCGAGGCGTTAAGCCCGCTGGTCAGTGTTGATCTGATGTCGCTAAAACTCGATGCCCGGATTCCGATGCAGCAGCATCAGGATGAAGAAGTTTTCACCTACCTGTGGCGTGGTTCGATGCAGCATCAGGACAGTAATGGCGAACGTACCCAGCTCTCTGCAAAACGCGTGATGGTGGTGAACGCGGGTGATGGCGTTCAATATGAAGAGTCGGTGCCGTTGTATGAAGCGGAGCTGTTGCAGGCGGTTATCCGGCCTGCACAGCAGGGCGGTGAAGCGATGACCCAGGTGCTGGAGCGCGATCAGGGCATTATGACCAATGGCTGGACCGAACTGGCCGGGCCGGAAGAGTCTGATGCGCCGCTGGAACTGCGCCAGGAAGTCTACATCTTCGACACGCTGCTGGAGCGCAACCATACGCTGGACGTGCCGTCGATGCCGGGCTTTGTCGCTTATCTTACCGTACTTGAAGGGATTATTCGCGTCGGCGATCAGCGACTGAGTCGCGGTGATGCCGTCAGCGGGCTGGATTCCAGCATTGAGATCGTGGGCGAGCGGGATGCCAATCTGGTCTGCTTCCTGGTAAAGCCCGATAATTTTGCATAACAAAGCGCGGGAACTTTCCCGCGCTCACGTCTTGTTTAACGCAGATTAAAGCGTGCTCCGTTGCTGCATCGCCTGAACCCGTTTATAGGCATGATCGAACTGACGTACATCATCGCGCAGCCAGTGGCGTTGCGTCAGCGGAGCATCATCCAGCGCCTGCGGCAGCGGCACACCCGCCAGCGATCCCCGGCAGCAAAAGGCGCGCGCCAGCGTTGGGGTGGCAATGCCGATATAACGGGCAAATTCAGGTAATGTCATCAATGCTGTACTCATTTCCCACCTCCTGTAAACACAATCTCCCCTGCATTTTCAGGCCAAATCCTGAATGCTTTTATTGATCTGAAACATAGATGTGGTACTAATCTTCTGCCTGCTAATGAGAGCGTTCACCGCGTCTGACGTAAACCGAGAAAGAAGTGAGGAACCCGTGCGCCATTATGGATTGATGATTGCCCTGCTGTTTTCCGGCTTTGCCACCGCTCACACCCTGACCCCTGGTCAGCCTGTACCACCTGTCTTCGTTGCCGATAAAGGCGAAATGGTGCTGAATCAGGGCGACATAAATTATCAGCGCTGGAACAGTCAGACGCTGACCGGAAAAGTGCGTCTGGTGATTCATGTGGCGGGTCGTCTCTCAGCGAAGGATCAGAGTGCACGATTAATCGAAGCCATTCAGCAGGCCAGCCTGCCGCGTGACCGTTTTCAGACCACCACCATCGTGAATACTGACGATGCGCTGCCTGGCAGTGCCATTTTTGTGGTGCGCAGCATCGCTTCCAGTAAAAAAGCGGCACCGTGGCAGCAATTCATTATCGACAGCAGTGGCGTAACCGCGCACAGCTGGCATCTAAAGCCGGAAAGCGCGTCCGTGGTGGTGATTGATCCGGCAGGCATTGTGCGCTTTGCTAAAGATGGCGCATTATCTGCGGAGGATGTCGCCAGCGTGATGAAACAGCTGCGCGCATTACTGGGTTAATTCACGCATAATGCCCGTCCGGCTATCGCCGCAAAACGCGGAATGCTGCTGAATTCTCCGACATTTTTATTATCGTGAACTACTCTTAGTTGTAATGTATTAACCCGCCGTTCTTTGAAAACCTGCCAACTATGCTATGGCAGTCGGGGACGATTATTGAAGATGGCATCGAATCATTCGACCTGCTGTGACTTCCTCTGTAGATAAGGACAGCCATGATGACGGTCTGTGCAGAACAACACGTCAATTTCATACACAGCGATGCAGCCAGCCTGTTGAACGACATTGAGCAACGGCTTGATCAGCTTTTACCGGTTGAAAGCGAACGTGACTTAGTGGGCGCTGCCATGCGCGACGGTGCGCTGGCACCAGGAAAGCGTATCCGTCCACTGCTGTTGTTGCTGGCAGCGCGCGATCTGGGCTGCAACGCCACGCCTGCCGGCCTGCTCGATCTCGCCTGCGCGGTAGAGATGGTGCATGCCGCATCACTGATTCTGGATGACATGCCCTGCATGGATGATGCGCAACTGCGTCGCGGACGTCCGACCATTCATTGCCAGTATGGTGAACATGTCGCGATTCTGGCCGCGGTGGCCCTGCTGAGTAAGGCATTCGGCGTGGTTGCTGCGGCAGAAGGCTTAACGGCAACCGCCAGAGCCGACGCTGTGGCAGAATTATCCCACGCAGTCGGCATGCAGGGGCTGGTACAGGGGCAGTTTAAGGATCTCTCCGAAGGTGACAAGCCACGCAGTGCTGACGCCATTCTGATGACCAATCACTATAAAACCAGCACCCTGTTCTGCGCCTCCATGCAGATGGCCTCTATCGTGGCTGAAGCCTCAGGTGAAGCCCGCGAACAGCTGCATCGTTTTTCGCTTAATCTTGGTCAGGCTTTCCAGTTATTAGACGATCTCACTGACGGCATGGCCGACACCGGTAAAGATGCCCATCAGGATGAGGGGAAATCAACGCTGGTGAATCTGCTGGGACCACAGGCGGTTGAAACGCGACTGCGCGATCATCTGCGCTGCGCCAGCGAGCATCTGTTATCGGCCTGCCAGGACGGTTATGCCACACACCATTTTGTTCAGGCCTGGTTTGAGAAAAAACTCGCTGCCGTCAGTTAAGGATGCTGCATGAGCCACTTTGCGGTCATTGCACCGCCTTTCTATAGCCATGTGCAGGCGCTTCAGCACCTTAGCCAGGCCTTAATCGCACGCGGACACCAGATCACTTTCATCCAGCAGACGGACGTTAGCGCGCTACTCACCGATAGCCGGATCGGCTTTTTCCCGCTGGGTTTAGCCTCGCATCCGGCGGGCAGTCTGGCACACACCCTGCAACTGGCGGCGCATCCTCTCGGCCCCTCAATGCTGAAACTGATCAATGAGATGGCCCGCAGCACCGATATGCTCTGTCGTGAACTGCCCGTGGTGCTGAGCACGCTGGCGATTGATGGCGTGATCGTCGATCAGATGGAGCCTGCCGGTGCACTGGCGGCAGAAGCGCTGAACCTTCCTTATGTTTCGGTTGCCTGTGCGCTGCCACTTAACCGTGAAGCGGATTTCCCGCTGGCCGTGATGCCGTTTGACTATGCCAGGACCGATCAGGCGCGCGAACGCTATCGCACCAGTGAAAAAATCTATGACTGGCTGATGCGACGTCACGATCGGGTGATCGCCCGCAACGCTCATGCGATGGGATTAGCGCCACGGGAAAAACTGCATCACTGTTTTTCACCGCTGGCGCAGATCAGCCAGCTGATTCCGGAACTGGATTTTCCCCGCCAGGCGCTGCCCGATCATTTCCATTCGGTTGGCCCGCTGCGTACCACTGAACCGGCACCCGCCGCGTCGCAGCCTCGCTACTTCCCGCATGGTGACAGACCGCGCATTTTTGCTTCCCTCGGCACGCTGCAGGGACATCGCTACGGCCTGTTTAAAACCATCGTCCGCGCCTGCCAGGAGATCGATGCTCAGTTATTGCTGGCGCATTGCGGTCGGTTGTCACCTTTCCAGGCGGAGAAACTGGCGCAGGCCAGCCATGTTCAGGTGGTCGATTTTGCCGACCAGGCGGCTGCACTGGCGCAAGCCGATCTTGCCATTACGCACGGCGGCATGAATACGGTGCTGGATGGGATTAACCACCTGACGCCGCTGCTGACGATCCCGCTGGCCTTTGATCAGCCGGGTGTGGCTGCCAGAGTGGTCTGGCACGGTATCGGACGTCGCGCCTCACGCTTTACCACCAGCCACTCCATGGCACGTCAGCTCCAGACCTTACTGGCTGATGAAAGCTACGTTCAGCAGATGAAAACGCTGCGTAGCGCACTTCGTCAGGCGGGCGGAACCACCCTGGCGGCGGACATCGTCGAACAGGCGATGCTGACCCGCCAGCCGGTGCTCACCAGGAGAGACTATGCCGCGGTATGATCTGATTCTGGTGGGCGCGGGACTGGCCAACGGGCTGATCGCCCTGCGCCTGAGACAGCAGCGGCCCTCCCTGCGCATTCTGCTGATTGACGCTGAACGTGAACCAGGTGCCAATCACACCTGGTCGTTTCATGCGGAAGATCTCACCGAAACGCAGCATCGCTGGATCGCTCCGCTGGTAGTACATCACTGGCCTGGCTATGAGGTCCGCTTTCCCCAACGCAGTCGCAGTCTGAACAGTGGCTATTTTTGCGTGACTGCGGAGCGCTTCGCGCAGGTCATCCGCGACAGGTTTGCGCCGGATCTGCTGCTGAATACCCGGGTTGCGAGCATCGCTTCACGCGCGGTTACGCTGGACGATGGCCGGGTGCTGGAGAGTGACGCAGTGATTGATGGCCGTGGCTACCAGCCCGATGCCGCGCTGCGCATGGGCTTCCAGTCGTTTGTCGGACAGGAGTGGCAGCTCAGCGAGCCACATGGCCTGACCGCGCCGATCATAATGGATGCCACGGTAGATCAGCAGGCAGGCTATCGCTTTGTCTACAGCCTGCCCTTTTCTGCAGACACCCTGCTGATTGAAGATACCCATTACATAGATAACGCCACGCTGGAAGGCGATCGCGCCCGTCAGAATATCCGCGACTATGCCGCGCAGCAGGGATGGCGATTAGACCGGCTGCTACGCGAAGAGCAAGGCGCGTTACCCATTACGCTGACCGGCGACGTGGCCGCCTTCTGGCAGAAACACGATCTGCCCTGCAGCGGTTTGCGTGCCGGGTTATTCCATCCCACCACCGGCTATTCTCTGCCGCTGGCGGTCGCGCTGGCTGATCGGCTGGCGCAGATGCAGACGTTTACCTCTGAGACCCTGCACGCCACCATTCAGCAATTCGCCAGTCAGGCATGGCAGCAACAGCGCTTCTTCCGCATGCTGAACCGTATGCTGTTTCTGGCGGGTCCGGCTGACCAGCGCTGGCAGGTTATGCAACGTTTTTACGGCCTTCCCGAAGGTCTGATCGCCCGTTTTTATGCGGGAAAACTCACTTTGCCTGATCGGCTGCGCATCTTAAGCGGCAAGCCCCCGGTCCCCGTTCTGGCGGCGTTACAGGCTATTATGACTCCTCACCGTCAACAGGCGATGCAATGAATAGAACTACAGTAATTGGCGCAGGCTTTGGTGGTCTGGCCCTGGCCATTCGCCTTCAGGCGTCAGGCGTTCCCACCCGACTGCTGGAGCAGCGTGACAAGCCGGGCGGCCGGGCTTACGTCTATCAGGATCAGGGCTTCACGTTTGATGCCGGCCCCACGGTAATCACCGATCCCAGCGCCATTGAAGAGCTGTTCACCCTGGCGGGTAAAAAGCTCTCTGACTATGTCGAGCTGATGCCGGTGAAGCCGTTTTATCGCCTCTGCTGGGAGTCCGGCAAGGTGTTCAGTTATGACAACGATCAGCCCGCGCTGGAAGCGCAGATTGCCGCGTTTAATCCGCGTGACGTTGAAGGATATCGTCGCTTTCTGGCCTATTCCCGAGCGGTGTTTGCTGAAGGCTATCTGAAACTTGGCACCGTGCCGTTTCTGTCATTCCGCGATATGCTGCGGGCCGCGCCTCAGCTGGCAAAACTTCAGGCGTGGCGCAGCGTTTACAGCAAAGTGGCGAGCTACATTGAAGATGAGCATCTGCGTCAGGCCTTCTCTTTCCACTCACTGCTGGTGGGCGGAAATCCGTTTGCCACTTCCTCAATCTATACCCTGATTCATGCGCTGGAACGTGAATGGGGCGTCTGGTTCCCGCGCGGTGGCACGGGCGCGCTGGTGCAGGGCATGGTGAAACTGTTTGAAGATCTGGGCGGCGAAGTGGAGCTCAATGCCAGCGTTGCCCGGCTGGAGACCCAGGAAAACAGGATTACCGCGGTGCACCTGAAAGATGGCCGGGTCTTCCCGACCCGCGCGGTTGCCTCCAACGCAGATGTGGTTCACACCTACCGCGAACTGCTGAGCCAGCATCCCGCTTCGCAGGCGCAGGGACGGTCACTGCAGAACAAACGCATGAGCAACTCGCTGTTTGTGATCTATTTTGGCCTGAATCATCATCACGATCAGCTGGCGCACCACACGGTCTGCTTTGGTCCACGCTATCGTGAGTTGATTGATGAGATCTTTAACAAAGATGGCCTGGCAGAGGACTTCTCGCTCTATCTGCATGCGCCCTGCGTGACCGATCCCTCACTGGCGCCGGAGGGCTGCGGCAGCTACTACGTGCTGGCACCAGTACCGCACCTCGGCACCGCCGATATCGACTGGGCCGTTGAAGGTCCGCGCCTGCGTGATCGCATTTTCGACTATCTGGAACAGCACTACATGCCGGGCCTGCGTAGCCAGTTGGTCACGCATCGCATCTTCACGCCGTTTGATTTCCGCGATGAGCTGAATGCGTATCAGGGTTCGGCCTTCTCAGTGGAGCCGATCCTGACGCAAAGCGCCTGGTTCCGGCCTCACAACCGCGATAAAAATATTAATAATCTCTATCTGGTCGGTGCAGGCACGCATCCTGGCGCGGGTATTCCAGGCGTAATTGGCTCGGCCAAGGCTACCGCAGGATTGATGCTGGAGGATCTGGCTTGAATAGTCCGTCACTGCTTGATCATGCCGTAGACACCATGGAGGTGGGATCGAAAAGCTTTGCCACCGCGTCAAAACTGTTTGATGCCAAAACCCGACGCAGCGTGCTGATGCTCTACGCCTGGTGCCGTCACTGTGATGATGTGATTGACGATCAGGTACTGGGATTCAGCAACGATACGCCATCGCTGCAATCTGCCGAACAGCGCCTGGCGCAGCTGGAGATGAAAACGCGTCAGGCCTATGCCGGATCCCAGATGCATGAGCCCGCCTTTGCGGCCTTTCAGGAGGTGGCAATGGCACACGATATTCTGCCTGCTTACGCTTTTGATCATCTGGCGGGCTTTGCGATGGACGTGCATGAGACACGCTATCAGACGCTGGATGATACGCTGCGTTACTGTTACCACGTTGCGGGCGTGGTTGGCCTGATGATGGCGCAGATTATGGGCGTACGCGACAACGCCACGCTGGATCGCGCCTGCGATCTCGGTCTGGCGTTTCAGCTGACCAATATTGCGCGCGATATCGTTGAAGATGCTGAAGCGGGACGCTGCTATCTGCCCGCTACGTGGCTGGCTGAAGAGGGGCTGACCCGAGAGAATCTAGCCGAACCGCAAAATCGCCAGGCATTAAGTCGCGTCGCCCGTCGGCTGGTGGAAACGGCGGAGCCCTATTATCGATCGGCGTCGGCTGGCCTGCCGGGTTTACCGCTGCGTTCAGCGTGGGCGATTGCTACCGCGCAGCAGGTCTATCGTAAAATAGGTATGAAGGTGGTTCAGGCGGGTTCACAGGCGTGGGAGCAACGCCAGTCCACCAGCACGCCAGAGAAACTGGCACTGCTGGCGGCGGCATCGGGTCAGGCGGTTACTTCCCGGGTGGGGCGTCACGCTCCACGCTCCGCTGATCTCTGGCAGCGCCCCGTTTAACGCCATGGCGTTCTCGCAGCGTCGCCTGCAGTTTTGACAGCGGCGGCGCGTAAAGAAAGCCAAACGAGACACAGCCCTCTTTGCCTCGTACCGCATGATGCATGCGGTGCGCCATATAAAGCCTGCGTAAATAACCCCGGCGCGGAACATAGCGGAATGGCCAGCGCTGATGCACCAGGCCGTCATGCACAATAAAATAGAGCAGGCCGTAGAGCGTCATACCCGCCCCGATCCACTGCAAGGGCCAGACACCCGTACTGCCCAGATAAATGAGCAAAATCGACAGAGCGGCGAACACTACGGCATAGAGGTCATTAACCTCAAACCAGCCTTTATGCGGTTCATGATGTGACAGATGCCAGCCCCAACCCCAGCCATGCATAATGTATCTGTGCGCCAGTGCAGCCGTTATCTCCATTCCGATAACAGTGACCAGAACAATCAGGGCATTCCAAATCCACAACATAGTTTCTCCCGAACATGCATCCTGCAAAGTGGCGCAGAGGTTCAATTTTAACAGAGATTGGGGAAAACAGTGTTCAGGAGAAAAATAAGGGAACACGTCGTTGAAGCTTGAATGAGCACCATCCTGATATTTGTGTAGGACGCAGCCTTTAAAGCAGATCGTGATTCAGCGGGGTGCGAAAAGCGTGGCGTGCCGCGGTCATTAACTGACTGGCGGTGACGGTCGTGGGTAATCGCATCAGAATTTTGCTGGCCTGCCAGTAACAGAGCAGCATGACCTCATCCTCCTCTTTTTCAGCCAGTTCATGCAGGCGGGCGCGCAGTGATAACACATCAATGGTCTGCTGCTCGTCAAGCATGTCAGAGATCGTCTGATTGATGACGTGATGGAGAGTTTTCCAGGTGAGATCGGTATGCAAAATTAACCTCTTCTAACGCTTATCAGCTCCGGGCAAACAAACAGCAGTGAAGCAGCTTAAATGGCTGCATCCTGCAAAAGATTGCACACTGCTGACAACTATAGCTGTTCGTGGGCGGCTACGCCGTGCCAGCAGTTGAAAATGCCAAAGTTGGCAATTCTAACGACTAATGGACCTGCCTGTCGCGTATTACACGCGACTCATCAGCTGATTGCTGTTTTTTGTAACAATTGCAGCTGATTCTTAACTGGCTGATGTCAGAGGGATTTGCCAGGGTAAACAGGTTTCCCGTCTCGTTAATGTTCAAGGAGTTGTCGATGAGTCAGCACGCTGATGTACTGGTATGGGGCCACGGCCCTGAGATATTTGAAGTCTTTCTGGAACCCACCTGTCCTTTTTCGGTGCGCGCCTTCAATAAATTCGACGCGTTACTGGCGCACGCGGGTGAAGAGAACATCACCCTGAAGATCCGTCTGCAATCACAGCCGTGGCACCTCTATTCCGGGCTGATAGTGCGCTATATCCTTGCCGCCGCCTGCGAAAGTAAAGAGGCCGCGAAAAAGGTGATGCAGGCGGTGGCCGATCACCGTGAAGAGTTTGAGTTCACCGATCACTGTACCGGTCCGAACCGCGATGCCACGCCGAATCAGATCCTCGCCCGCCTGAAAGATTACAGCGGCGTGAATGCCAGCGCCGCGTTTGATCAGCCCGACCTGCAGAACGCCATTAAATGGCACTGCAAGTATGCCCGTCAGAACGGCATTCACGTTTCACCAACCTTTATGGTTAACGGCCTGGTACAGCCCGAAATCAGCAGCGGTGACGATATAGCGCACTGGGCAAGCTTTCTGATTCGTTAATCTTAGTGCGCGGCTGTGCCTGGCCGCGCCAGACTGAGTCTCTCCTTTGCGACCCCACTCACGCGCAAACTCAATATCCTGATAATTAAGCCTGTTTTCCCATGTGGAGGCCGGTTAAGCTGTACCGCTATCAGCAGCAGACGGTGGGATTAAAGCCGCTGCTGTTGTTCATCTTAACGGCACCGCTGGCCTGCATGGCGATAACCTGACGTTACGCCGGGCCCGCACGCCTAATTCATTGAGGATTTGCTGATGACGATGACGCTGCAACAACTGCAGGACAAATATCCGGGTGCCTTCACAGATGCATTTGGTGACTCCCCGGAATTAGCCAGCGAGCTCGCAACGCTGATTATTGCCGGTAAGAAAGTGGCCACCTGCGGGTCGTTGCGGAGCTGGCAGGATCAGGAAGTATTGCCTCAACCGGGCGGTTACAGCATTGTTCTCAACGGCGAACAGCAGCCCGTCTGCGTGATCCGCACCACCGGATTGTTTCTGACGCGCTTTGATCGCGTCACGCCAGAGATGGCGATGCTGGAGGGTGAAGGCGATCTGAGCCTCGACCACTGGCGTCAGGAACATCAGCGCTACTTCGAGCGTGAAGGCTATTTTCACAGCGAAATGGAGCTGATCTTCGAGACGTTCCAGCTGGTCGAGGTAGTCTAAACCGGCACGTTACAGCGTGTTTGCCGCCATCAGCGCAAGCCGCGCAATCCCCCGCGCGGCAAGGTTATCAGCCGCCTGGGCTGCGCGCATGCCACTGGCACACACCAGTACCACACGCTGATTGACCGGCGGTTGCCAGGCCGCTATCTGCTGCGGCAGAATTCGCACCACCCGCTCGGCCACACTGACCGGTGCCTCTTCCAGGCTGCGCAACTCCACTATGCAATCATCCTCCATCAGCATGGCCCGATCGATAAAGGGCGTGCCGGGCGCGTCAGGTTCAGGTGCGTCATCAAAACGAAACTGCCTGATATGCCAGTCAACAAAGTCACAGTGGATCATGCAGCCGAGCGGCGATGGCGTTAGTTTTAACAATACGCTCAGCGCCATCTGTGCCTGCATTGCGCCCAGCGTCGCTACCGCCGGTCCCATTACGCCTGCCGTATTGCAGTTACCCGAGGCCGTGGGCAGTTGCGGGAACAGCGCGCGATAGCCAGGCGCACCGCCACAGAATCCGCCAACATAGCCTTTGCGTCCCAGCACCGAAGCGCAGATCAGCGGCAGGCCTGCCGGATAACAGACATCGGAGAGCTGATAAGTAATAGCGAAGTTATCCGCCGCATCCACCACCAGATCGATTCCCTCCAGCGCCTGCGGCAGTTGACTGGCGCTTAGCGCGTGTGGATGCGCCTCAACGCGACAGTCAGGATTGCGCTGCGCCAGCGCACGCTGAGCGCAAAATACTTTCTGCTGACCCACATCGTCGATGCCAAACAGCGTCTGCCGGTGGAGGTTGTGCAGTTCAACCCGATCGCCATCGTAAAGACGGATAAATCCCACACCCGCGCCTGCCAGTAACGGCAGCAGCGTTGCACTAAGCCCGCCCGCGCCCACCACCAGCACCTTTGCCCTTCTCAGCCGCTGCTGCCCCGCTTCACCAATCTCTGGCAACATCGTCTGTCGCTGATAACGCTCCATCGCTGCTCCTTAACTGAATTGTGCCAGACCAAAAATGGGCGTAGAGGCAGACGCCATGTCGCGCTGCTCCATCAATCCCGCCTGAAACGCCTCGTGTCCGCCGTGGATCGCAGCAGCAAAGGCACCGGCCATGCGCACCGGATCGCGCGCTTTTGCCACCGCCGTGTTGAGCAGCACGCCATCAAAACCCATCTCCATCGCCTGAGCCGCCTGGCCAGGTGCGCCAATGCCCGCATCAATAATCAACGGCACATCTTTAAACCACGCACGCATAGCGCGCAGCCCCTCGATATTACGCAGCCCCTGGCCGGAGCCGATCGGCGCGCCCCAGGGCATCAGCACTTCACAGCCCGCTTCCAGCAATTTTTCGCCGACAATCAGATCTTCCGTAGTGTAGGGAAACACCTGGAATCCGTCAGCGCAGAGAATCCGTGCGGCCTCAACCAGGGCAAAAGGATCGGGCTGCAGCGTGTCGGCATGGCCAATCACCTCCAGCTTGATCCACGGTGTGTCGAACAGTTCACGCGCCATCTGCGCCGTCGTCACCGCCTCTTTCACCGTGTGGCAACCCGCCGTATTCGGCAGAATACGTTTGTTGAGCTGTTGCAGCAGCGTGCGGAAAGCGCCGCCTTCACTGCCTTCCCGTCGCAGGCTGACGGTAATAATCTCCGCGCCTGACGCGTTGATCGCCTGATGCAGAATGTCCGGTGACGGATAACCGGCCGTGCCGAGCAGAAATCGGGATTGCGGAGTAAATTGATAGAACATGGTTAACCTCCCTGCATCGGTGACAGGATTTCGAGCTGGTTGCCCGCCTCAAGTTGCTGGCTGGCATAGCGGCTACGCGGTACAAACTCCCCGTTCAGCGCGGTGGCGACGGTCCGCGGATCGATCTGCTGCTCCGCCATAAGTTCCGCCAGCGTCGTTGCGCTGGTTTCAATCGTGCGGCCATTCAGTTCAACGCGCATGAGTCATCTCCTGAGTCAGTTGCAACATAAGTTTTTCAGCCATGATCGGGGCCAGCAAAAAGCCGTGGCGGTAGAGGCCGTTAAGTGAGAAACGGCCATTTTCGTAGCGGACTTCCGGCAGGTTCTGCCGATAAGCAGGACGCAGACCGGTGCCACTCTCCACAATCCGCGCTTCAGCCAGCGCCGGGTGCAGGCTGTAAGCGGCGCTGAGCAGTTCCATCATCGCCCGGGCGCTGATCGGGCTGCTGTCGTGGCTTTCCACCATGGTGGCACCCAGCATGAAGTGGCCCCCGTCACGCGGCACCAGATAGCAGGGAAAGCGCGGGTGCAGCAGCCGGACAGGACGGGAGAGTTGTACGTCGGATGTGTGCAGGATCACCATTTCGCCCCGCACGGCGCGCAGGGCGGGCTGCCGATCGGTGGCGTGGATGCCACGGCAGTCGATGATTTTGCCGCCGGGTTTACCGCTGTGAAAGAGGACGCCAGCCTGTTGCAGTTTGTCGCGCAGTTGCTGCAAGGCGCGGCGCGGTTCGAGATGCGCCTCTGCGGCGAAAAACAGGCCGCGGGCAAAGCGGTTTTCCAGCGCGGGCTCAATGTCACCGGGAGAGACCCACTGATGCTGCTGCGTCATGCTGGCGAAGCGCGTCAGTTCGCGGCTGTCACGCGGCGGAGCAACCACCAGCGTACCCTGCTGTTCCACGCCATCAACGCGTTTCGCCCACCAGCTGGCCGCGTGCTGGCCCCATTCGATCACCTGTGGCGGTGCGCTTTCTGCTTCACACCAGGGCGCGAGCATGCCGCCCGCCCAGTGCGAGGCCGCACGGCAGTCAGGCTGAGTAATAACTTCGACCGTTTCTCCCCGCTCCAGCAGCAGCGTGGCGACACAAAGCCCGGCAACGCCGCTGCCGAGCACCGACCAGCGGCTCATGGTGTCCACCGGACAGGAAAAGAAAGATTCAGGATGAGATTTTTCAATGTGGCCTCGTTATCAGTTAACGAAGACCCATGATACAGAGGGAAAAGGCAGGAACGTTGCGAATGCGCCCCTGCGGCAAGTATCTGATGAGATACCCGTCTTCCTACGCCAGTATCAACTGGGTCAGGTTCTAAGGGTCGCTAAGCCGCGCGGTGCGCTATTAGCCTCTCAGTCTCTCTGGCGAGACTCCCCTGACGGGTTTAGTTGTAAGTTAAGCAGACAGCTTCGTCAAGCAGACTGCATGGAACCGGGTCAGAAAATCGGACTTAACCGGCAGAACCGAAATGCCAGTCAGTTGCGGTTGCCAGCGTCAAAAAGGGGCCCGCCAGCGTCTGGTTGTGATGCGCAATAATCTTCTCCGCAGAGAGGTGGGGATTATCGACGGTGGTGTGCGCATCGGAAATCAGTACGACGTTAAAACCCAGCTCCGGGGCTGCCCGACAGGTAGTATCAACGCAGAACTCCGTTTTCATCCCCGCAATCACCAGTTGCTTAATGCCCTTTTGCTTCAGCTGAAGCTGCAGGCCAGTATCCCTGAAACAGCTGGGATATCTTTTGGTGAAGACGACATCACTCTGCGGGTTAACCTGCAATTCCGGGATCAGGCGCGTCAGCGGGCTTTGCTCGTTAAAAGGGGAATCATCCGGGCCGATATGTCGTGCGAAAAAGAGGGGGACGGCAGAAGCCCGGGCTTTAGTAATGAGAAGTGAGATGTTCGACAAGATCGAATTTGCGGCGAAGGGAGCCTCCGGACCATTAAAAAGGCCCTGCTGCATGTCGATAATTAAAAGTGCACTTTCAGATGTAACCATGACCTGTCTCCATTCAGTTTTTAAGAACGGAGAACAGCTCCCCGTCCGGTTCGGCGGGGAGTGAGAATCTGTTGTGTCAGGTGCCAGTCACAGAGTCGCTCACGCCGCCGCCAGAGGCGGTGGTGGTGGTGACGGTGGTGAAAGACTGAACTGACATAAACATTTTCTGACCCTGAGTTAATGCGTTCGGTGAAGTCACCCTCAGAAGGATGGCGCTGACATCTACATTACCCTGTACGCCGTCGCTTTTAAAGCGCCTGCAGCGATTGGGTTACCGCATCGGTTATTTCACGAATGCGCGGTTCGGCGCGGCGATAGTAAGTCCATTTCCCGACTTTGCTGGCTTCAACCAGCCCCGCATTGTGAAGTGCTTTCAGGCATAACGAGGTGGCGGGCTGTGATAAGCCCGCCTTGTCCTGTATGAGGCTGGCACAGACGCCATACTGATCGAAGGGATAGAGCTGGGTATAGCCCGCAAACGCTTCGTCAGGATCTTTAAGCCACTTCAGCACTGCCACTCTGGTCGGGTTGGACAGTAACTTCAGGGCATTTTCGGGTGACATGCCGCCTCACAGAATATCAGGATGGATAAAATGGATAGTCAGTATAGCCTTTCTCAGTGCCGCCATACAGGGAGGCGTGATCGACCTCATTCAGCGGATATCCTGATTTAATCCGCGCGGGCAGATCGGGATTAGCGATAAATGAGCGGCCAAAACCAAACAGATCGCCCCAGCCTTTTTCCAGCACATGCTGTGCTTTTTCAGCCGTGTAGCGACCCGAATAGATGATCGGAGAGCGGAATGTTTCCCGCAGCGCGACCCGGAAGCTCTCTGGCATCTCCGGGCTGTTGTCCCAGTCGGCTTCAGCAATGGAGAGATAGCCAACTTCCAGCTCGTTCAGCAGTGCTGCTGCGCGGATGTAGGTCGCGTGTGGATCACTTTCAACCAGACCGAGATAGACGCGCTCTTCGTCGGTACTGGTAAACAGAGGCGCAAATCTGACGCCAACGCGGTGGCTGCCAAATACCGAGCTGACCGCCTCAACGACTTCTCGCAGGAAGCGCAGACGATTCTCAGCAGATCCGCCATATTCATCCGTACGGAAGTTGGTGTGCTCAGAAATAAACTGGTTAATCAGATAACCGTTGGCGGAATGCAGTTCCACACCGTCGAAACCGGCCGCTTTGGCATTCTCCGCCGCGCGTCGGTAAAGCTCTACGATCTCTTTAACTTCCGATGTAGTCAGTGCGCGTGGCTCGCTGGGTGCGGTCAATATGCCGGCGCCGGGTCCGGTTTCAATAAATACCCGGACGTTATCGGCTGCAATGGCTGAAGGGGCAACGGGTGCCTGCTTGCCCGGCTGCAGTTCATTATGCGACACGCGGCCAACATGCCAGAGCTGGCAGAAAATCGTGGCCCCTTGCTGATGTACTGCCTCTGTAACCTTTTTCCAGCCGGCGATCTGCGCTTCGCTGTGGATCCCCGGCGTCCATGCATAGCCCTGCCCGCGAGGCTCAATCTGGGTGCCTTCGGTGATCATCAGTCCCGCGCTGGAACGCTGGCGGTAGTACTCCACCATCATCTCGCCGGGAATGTTGCCCGGTTGTTCACTGCGGCAGCGCGTCAGCGGCGGCAGTACAATGCGGTTACGAAGCTGAAGGTCGCCCAGACTCAAGGGGGTAAAAAGTGACGGCATGACAAAAAATCCTCTGATGTGTGAAGAGGCGACATTATATTTACACATTTAAATTTGTAAATGTGTAATCTGTGCTTTTTGTCCGGAGCGGTATCTGCGGTTTCTGGCAGAGGGTCACTTTCTGGGTGGAGTGCTGACAGCGCGTGGGATTAACAGTCTCTCAGCGCAGCGCCTGACTGCGTAACGCCAGGAGGAGATTCTGCAGACGCCGCTTTCAGGCAAATTGCTTCGCCGGGACGGAGGTGCTGCCTGCAGGATCATAAGAACATTAAGAAGCGTATTTTTCAGTGAACGCCTGCCACTGCTGGCGATAAACCTCCAGTTGACTGAGTGCGCCATCAATGGAGGGCTGTGCTTTGTTGTCAGGATTCGGCGTGGCACGAATCAAATCGGCAAAGGTGCTGAAGACAGATTCCATATCACGGCCCGACTTCATGGCTTCCATCATCCCGGCCAGCTCCGCCTGTGGCCGTGCGGTTGCGCTCTTAACCTGGCTTAGATAGTCACGTGCGCTCTCCTGCATGTCGCGTGTTCCATGACGTATGGCTAACGCCAGCGTATCCTGTGCTCCCAGCAACGTCTGACGTTCACGAATGGCAACTTTGACGCTTATCATCTCATCAGCAATCTCATTCGCCTGCTTCTGGTTATCGCCGGAGACATATTTTTCTATCAGTTTATGGAGCTTAGACTGCGTCAGGGTCAGCGCCATGGCTTCCGAGGTATCCGAATTATCGTACTGATTACGGCCCACCTGGCCCTCAGCCAGCACCTCATGGAGTGCAGCGGCAAACTCATCCATAGCGGTCTGCGTATTGGCAGCCGTCATACTCAGAAGCGGAGTAAATGTTCTGGCGTCCCAGCTGGTGTAGGGATCGTTGAATAACGCATATCCGAGGTTAACGGACGGTCCCTGACCGGATGACTTTGTCTTTGCCAGTTCCTCTGAATTTTTGGCCTGCTGCTCTGCCGTAATGGGCTCAGCGATAGCCTGCACCAGGCGCGCTCTTGCCTCGGGCGAGATCACCACCACACTGGCAGGTAATTCTTTTCCGGTAATAGTTTCTTTAGTCGTGTTCTCAGATCTGTTTGTTACGGTGAGCGTGGCTAAATATCCTCTTGCCACCTCTGTTGTCACGCCATTGATTAACCCCATAATGCCCTCTACGGTTTGATTGGTTGAACAATTTATCGGCAAAATGTAACCAATCTTTACCGAAATCTTATTGCTGCCTGGGTTAAGACGTCTCAGGGCAAGTCTGGCTATCATCGCCGCTGCGGCCTGACTTTGATCCAGAAAAGGTTCAGAATCCCCAGGCTGACCAGCCAACGGCTCCCGGCAGCGTTTAAGACTTTGCGGGGTGCACAGGAAAGTTTCAGAGCAGTACGCATTTATCCATTTCAGACAGGGTTAATTCAGAGGAGACGTTGTGAATAGTGCACTTCCATTGGACGCGCTTGGGCCACGCATTTGTATTATGGGTCCCTCGAACAGCGGAAAATCGTCCTTAGCTGAGGCCATTGCTCGCAAAACAGATCTACCAGCAGTTCATCTGGATCAGCTTCACCATATTCCGGACAGTCAATGGATGCCCAGAGCACCGGCAGAATTTCTCCGTTTGCATGCTGAAGCGGTGAGCCAGGAAAGATGGGTGATGGAGGGTAATTACACCAAATGCATTGAAGTACGATTCGCGCGTGCCACAGGCTTAATTCTGCTGGATGTAAAAGTGACAGTGGCACTGCTGCGGTACATTCGCAGATGTTATTCATCCACGCCGCGTATTGGCGGTCTGGGGATGGGCAGAGAGCCGATGAGCCTGGAGATGTTGAAATATATTCTCCGTACTGCCCCGCAGAATCGAAAGCGCCATAAAAAGCTTTACGACCAGGTCAGACTGCCAAAACTTCTGCTTCCTTCTCCCCGCGATGTTAAAGCCTGTTCTGACTACTGGGAATTACAGCTAACGAATAATGATCTATGAATACAGGCTGCCGGAATAACGTCTGTTTTCCGTTAATAGGGTCGCTCTGACTCAGTAACCCTTTTTGAATAACAAAGAAGCACCACTGCCCTCAATCAAAAAGCATTAAGCTTGTCAGAAGAGAGTCCAGCGATTCTACCGGCCCGGCATGATTTGTCTCGGAACGGATTGTGTCCCAGGGCATGGCGTCATCAGTACAATAATCACCAGTGCACTGCATATCGGCAGGCTCATTGAGTAAACCAACCGGAAGCCAGATATAAGGCCTGCCAAGCAACCGGTTAGGCACTGTGGAGCCACAGCTGGCGCAAAAATCGTTGCGATAACCTGTGGGTTTGCGCCATGACGCGATCTGGCTCTCACCGGAAATCCAGCTAAAATCACTCTCTTTTACGATCGTTGCCAGGTTATAGCCGGTTCCGCTCTGTTTTCTGCACAAAGAACAGTGACAACGGTAATAGCGCGTGGGGGTTACTGATATTTCGAAAACAACGGTTTCACACAGACATGCGCCTTTCATTTCATCATCCTGTTCACTCAGATTCCTGGTTTGTCTGACTACTTGCCTGATCATAGTGGTGTTTAAGTAAGGGGCTGCAGTAGCGCTACCGCAACCTTGTTAATTTAATGCCGCTCCGGCTCATTGCATGATCTTTTGCGGATTTGAGCCAGAAGCGGATAACCCCTCGTACACCTTCATCAGTATTAACTGCGGCTGAATACCAGTTTCAGCCCTGCCAGCGTAAAGCAGCAGGCTAATAGCACATCAAGTCCACGACGAATGCGACGGTAAAATGCGCCCATCACGGCGGTTGAGAACAGCAGAGCATAGCCGCCGAACACAACCACGCAAATCACCGCACAGCCGCAGATGATTATCGGCAGCGTGGCGGCGACCACATCCGGCTTCAGTGCAAACGACATAATGGCCACCCAGGTAAGAATCGCTTTGGGGTTGCCGATATGCATCAGTATCCCCTGACGGAACAGTCTGCCATACGCGACACGCTCATCGCTGGCTTTAAAATCGCTGGCCTCAGTGCGGCGTAACGCAGATTTGCCGGCTTTAAACGCCAGCCATAACAGATATAACCCTCCGCCAATTTTTAACACGATCAGCAACTGTGCGAAGGTTGCCAGCACGGTCAGCACACCGCAGGCGGCCAGCAGCGCCCAGAGCATCGAACCACTCACGACACCCGCAGCCAACGCCAGTGCGGCACCCCTGCCCTTTTTCATTGCCGTTCCCATTATCGCCATATTACTTGGCCCGGGACTGGCTGTAGCGACAAAGTAGGTGGTGAAGATCAGGATTAATTCGTGCGAAAGCGCCATGATGTCCTCTGCGATGGATTGTTATTAATCTGTTATATCGGCTGACGTGCAAATTTGCTATCCCCTGGTTCGTTGCGGCTTCGTTTCTCGCTTTAAACGGTCTGCAGCAATCAAACGTTTTCCAGAGATAGCTTTCTTCTGCGGGGATCGGCATCCTGCCGGAAGTATCATCAAAGGATTCGCTTTAAGGGAAAACTCAGGGTCGTTTACGGTCATCCAGACGCAGCTGCAAAAATGTCAAATCCAGCCAGCGTCCAAACTTAGTTCCAACCTCCGTCATTCTGCCAGACTCAATAAATCCCAGTTTTTTATGCAGGGCTATGGATGCTGCATTTTCCGATTCAATCGCCGCCACCATAACGTGCTTCCCGGCTTCGCGAGCAAGCTGGATAAGCCCCTGCATCAGGGCGGCACCCGCGCCTTTACCTCGTGCATCTTTATGAACATAAACCGAATGCTCAACCGTATGACGATATCCGTCCCATGGACGCCAGTCACCATAAGAGGCATATCCCAGCACGGTATCATCATTGTCGTCTGTCGCCACAATCACAGGAAAACCGGCCTGCTGGCGGCTGTTTATCCACGCGATGCGGTTAGCCACATCAATACGATTTTCATTCCAGATGGCTGTGGTGTTAAGCACCGCATCGTTATAAATCTCTGCGATGATTTCAGCATCGCTTTCTACAGCCGCACGGATAATCATGGTGGACACCCCTTTGCTCACTCACTAAAGTAGATGAATTGTTCACTATGATACTTATCCATTATGTTAGATAAAAAGTCCAGCAAAGAAGACAGCCTGAACATCCGCATCGGTCAGAAGGTAAAAGAGGAAAGGGAAAAACGCGGCTGGTCACTTACCGAGCTGGCTGATAACTCAGGCGTTTCACGGGCAATGATCCATAAGATTGAGCGTGGGGAGAGCAGCCCGACGGCGGTTTTGTTAGCGCGCCTCTCAGGCTCGTTTGATATGACTATCTCACAGCTGCTTGCTCAGACTGAAGTGCAAACCGGGACGCTGGTCAGGCATGAAAATCAGCCGGTGTGGCAGGATCCGGAAACCGGCTATCTGCGTCGCCACGTTTCACCGGGCGAGATGCCGGTCGATCTGGTCAGTGTCGAACTGCCGGCAAATACCGCTGTGCCGATGCCGGCAATCTCCTATGTTTCAAGACGCCAGCTGATATGGGTAATTGAAGGGACACTGACTTTTGAAGCAGGTTCCAGCACCTATGAGATGGCTGCTGGCGACTGTCTGGAACTGGGCGATCCGGCTGATTGCGTGTTCAGAAATAAAACGGCTCAGGGCTGTCGATATGCCGTTATCGCACTCCGGCCTGCCTGAGCAGGCAGACGGCATAAATCCCTGAGTAAATCGACCATTGGCAGAGGGATGATTGTCACTCAGTCCGGCTATTGATCGCCTTTTAGAAATCAAATCGACAGCCGGACTGAATCTGCTCAGGGAAAGATTATTTCCCCAGAATCTCTCTGCGGACAATCTCAGCGCCCGCACTTAACGCATGCAGCTTGCCATTGGCAACCTGACGCGGCAGTGGAATCATGCCGCAGTTGGTTGAAGGATAGAGATTTTCAGCATCCACAAACTGCAGCGCTTTGCGCAGCGTATTCGCCACTTCTTCAGGTGTCTCAATGGTATGGGTTGCCACGTCGATGGCACCGACCATGACTTTTTTACCGCGAATCAGCTCGATCAGATCCATTGGAACCCGCGAGTTCTGACACTCCAGGGAGACAATATCGATAGCCGAACGCTGTAATTTTGGGAAGACCTCTTCGTACTGACGCCACTCCGTGCCCAGAGTTTTCTTCCAGTCTGTATTCGCTTTAATGCCGTAGCCGTAGCAGATATGAACCGCGGTTTCACACTTCAGACCTTCGATAGCGCGCTCTAACGCGGCGATGCCCCAGTCGTTCACTTCATCGAAAAAGACGTTAAACGCAGGCTCATCAAACTGAATAATATCCACGCCAGCGGCTTCTAATTCTTTGGCTTCCTGATTCAGAATCTTTGCGAATTCCCAGGCCAGTTTTTCGCGACTTTTATAGTGATTGTCATAAAGGGTATCGATCATCGTCATCGGACCCGGCAACGCCCACTTAATAGGACGATCGGTCAACTTACGCAGGATTTTCGCATCTTCAACAAATACGGGTTTCTGACGTGAGACTTCACCCACCACGGTCGGGACGCTCGCATCATAGCGATTACGGATTCGAACCACTTCACGCTTTTCAAAATCCACACCGCTGAGGTGTTCAATAAACGTCGTCACGAAGTGCTGACGGGTCTGCTCGCCATCACTGACGATATCAATACCGGCCCGAACCTGATCGTCCAGACACAGACGCAACGCATCTCTTTTGCCGTCAACTAACTCTTCATCCTGCAGTTTCCAGGGTGACCAGAGCACCTCTGGCTGCGCAATCCAGGAGGGTTTAGGCAAGCTGCCAGCAGTTGATGTCGGTAATAAGGTTTTCATAGCAGGTGACCTTCTATATTTAATTAATCAAAGAACGGATTCAGCAGACCATTGCGCGAGAAGTGTCTGATTCGGCTTAATAAAATGCGTCTCAGTAAACTTACCCTGTTCGACAGCAAGGCGGCTGCGTTCTTCGCGATCGTAAACAATCCGGGTTAACGAATAATCCTGATGCTGCAGCGTGGGTTGATAGCACTGTCCCGCAGCAGAATTCGCGTTGTAAATTTCAGGGCGATAGATCTTCTGGAAAGTTTCCATGGTGCTGATGGTGCTGATCAGCTCGAGATTGGTGTAATCGCTGAGCAGGTCACCGTGGAAATAGAAAGCCAGCGGCGCAACACTGCCCTGCGGCATGAAGAAACGCACTTTCAGACCCATTTTTCCGAAATAGAAGTCAGTCAGGGAAGGTTCATCCTGCTGATATTCAATGCCCAATACCGGATGCTGATTACCGGTGCGCACGTAGGTGTTTTTGCTCGATACACTCAGGCAGATAACCGGCGATTTACTGAAGTTCTCTTTATAGACCGCTGAGTTCACGAAACTTTTGAAAATATTGCCATGCAGCTGACCAAAATCATCCGGCAGGCTGAATTCAGTCTGACCTTTGTTATGTTCTGACAGAACAACGCTGAAATCATAATCACGCACATAGGAAGAGAAGTTATTGCCGACAATCCCCTCGGTGCGCTGACCGGTTTTATGATCCACGATATGCGTTTTTAAAATCTCAATCGCCGGGAACGTTTCGTCGCTGCTTCCGGGACGAAGATTCAGCTCAGCAGAAATAATCTCAAGTTCAACTGAGTAGCGGTCGCCCTTTGGATTGTCCCAGTGCGCCAGAGAGTTGAAACGATTGTCGATCATCACCAGGGCGTTGTGCAGGTTTTCCTGACGTTTTTCGCCGCGCGCTAAATTAGCGAAGTTAGTCGTCGCCCGCGTATTTTTCGAAGGATTATAGTTTTCGTCGAAACGAATGCGCTTGAGGGTAAAGGCTAAGTTGTTCATCGCTATCGGGTATCCTGGTCGCTGATATGCGTTGTTGCTTTTAAGGGTTATCCAGCGTGGCTATCCCTTTACAACTATTCATATGACTCAAAGTTATTAACAATTCTTACTTTATGCCTCAACACCCGGTTGAAAAAAAGTGATTAAATTTCAACGAACATGAAGGAAATTCATGTTGGGGCAGTAAAGCGGGGAAATTTTCATGAGGCTGCGAGTCTTTTAACACCTGATGTAAAATCCGGGTGTAAAAAGCCTCGCACAAAGAGGGCTTAGCAAGAGATGTCAGAGGTGGCGTGATCTTTCGCCTCCACTTATGGCGCGGAGGCTTTCATGATCCCATAATCAGGCACGCCAGCGTGCTGTTGGTCATTTAGCGGAAATCAATCGGTTCCCACCCGCAGAGCGTTAAAACGCAGCATAGTTGGGGCAACTAATACCTTCCGGTCGCAGCAAAGCAAGACGACTAAATTTTATAAACGTTATCACACATCACTTTATGTGCACCTGATTTTACCGAAAGCCTGCAGGCCGCCTCTTTCATCAGTTTTCCCATCTCACTGTCGCGCATCGATTGCGTCAGGCGTGAAGCCGGACCGGTTAATGCCAGCGCCGCGAGCAGTTTGTTACCTTCACCAAACACCGGTACGGAGAATGCCGCGATATGCGGATCGCGGATACCTGACGTGAAGAGCGGGAGTTCAGGTACAGAGTCAAACAGAGGTTCATTCAGCCCCCAGTAACGAAGCACCTGCCCGATGGCCGAATTATCCAGCGGCAGATAAGTGCCGGGCAGACGTGTTTCACGCAGTCCTTCAGAGGGCTCCGCTCTGAAAAGACAGAGTCGTTGACCGTTTTCAATCACATACCATGTGGCGCTTTCGCCTGTCGCAGTCGCCAGTGCGTGAAGTTCAGGCTGAACGATACTGGCCAGATGAAAGGATTGTTCATAGAGCTTGCCCAGATAAAGCAGTCTTGGCCCCAGGGTATAAACGCCATTGTCGCGACGAATGACATAGTTCATGCGCTCAAGTGAGTTCATCAGACGATAAACTGTCGTTTTATGGTACCCCGAAAGCTGCGCCAGCGCGGTCAGCGTCAGTGATTCCTCACCAGGCCTGAAACAATCCAGCAGCGCCAGCGCTTTTTCTACGGCAATTACGCCTTCATTCCCCATCGGTACGTCCTCCTGTTTGCGACGGCAGGCAGTTTACCGCGCAATTTGTGATTCACATCGTATTTACATCACAAATGAATGCTTAACACTGGTGCGAACTCAATTAACATCGATATAGTAGTTTTATACTGTACAACTTAGTTGTGCCTGGTAAAACAAAGAGGATTAATTTATGCCCCATGCAGAGAATACCTTCATCAATCGCGACATTATCCGTATCGCACCAGAGCGCGTAAAACAGGCTGCTCAGTTTCAGGCGGCAATCCTTGCTGATGTTGCCGGACGACGCGGAACGCTGCACGGTCGCGTAAAACCTGTGTCCCCCACAATGAAAGTCGCCGGACCGGCTATCACTGTCGAGGTGAGACCGGGCGACAACCTGGCGATCCACGCCGCGCTGGCGATTGCCCAGCCGGGCGATGTCATTGTGGTCGATGGCAAAGGCGATATCAGCTGTGCATTAATCGGTGAGATAATGTCCACCCAGGCAGAAGCCTCCGGCATCGCCGGAATTATTATTGATGGTGCGGTGCGTGACGCCGATGCACTGAGCGCGAACGGCTTCCCGGTTTTCTCTGCGGGCCTGAATCCCTGCGGCCCGACCAAGTCCATTGCGGGACGGGTCAACTACCCTGTTTCTGTGGCGGGCGCAGCCATTCAGCCAGGCGATCTCGTCATCGGGGATATTGATGGCGTGGTGGTTCTGCCGCGTGAAGACGTTCCTGCGTTGCTCGAACTGGCCCAGAAAAAACTCGATTTCGAAACCAGCCGTATTGCAGCCATTCGTGATGGCGACCTTCGCGCGCCGTGGTTAGAGAAAGCCCTGCAAACCGCTGGCATGCTGGACGATGGGGAGACGCTCTGATGACAACCTCTTCTCCCGTGATCCTGGTGACGGGTAATGACCTGGCACCGCAGGCAGTAAACCTGCTTAGTGACTTCAGCATTGTTTATGCCGGCAAACAGCCCAGCGAAGATAGCCTGTTCCAGCTCTGCCAGCAGCATAATCCTGTGGCGATTATCGTCCGATACGGAAAAATCAACGCCCGCATTATGGATGCCGCGCCTGACCTGCGGGTTATTTCCAAACACGGCAGCGGCATTGACGTTATCGACCAAAAGGCGGCGGCTGAACGTCATATCAGTGTTCAGTCAGCCCCGGGGGCCAACGCAGCGGCCGTGGCCGAGCATACCTGGGCGTTAATTTTAGCCTGTGCAAAATCGGTGATACCGCTTGATCAGCGCATGCGCCAGGGACACTGGGACAAATCGACCCATAAGTCGGTGGAGCTGGAGGGCAGAACGCTGGGTCTGGTAGGGCTTGGTGCCATAGGCGGTCGTGTTGCCCGCATTGGCCGTGCTTTTGGCATGAAGGTGCTCGCTTATGATCCTTTTGCCCGAACCTTTCCCGATGAGTGTGAATCGTCCTCACTTGACGACCTGCTGCAACAGGCAGATGTCATTTCGCTGCACTGCCCGTTAACCGAACAGACGCAACAGATGATTAACGCTGAGAAACTGGCTCTGTTTAAAAAAGGCGCCATCCTGGTGAACACGGCACGCGGTGGTCTCATTGATGAAGAAGCGCTGTTAGCGGCGCTGGATAATGGCACTGTCGACTGGGCCGCACTGGACAGTTTTGCCACAGAACCCCTGACTGCGCCGCATATCTGGCAGAGTGTTGGAAATGTGATTCTGTCGCCACACATCGGCGGCGTCAGCGATAACTCCTACGTGAAGATGGGCACCGTCGCGGCCAGTAACATATTAAACGTGCTGGCAGAATCGCTGAAAAACGAAAGTCCGGTAGTCTGAACCGCCCTCTCCAGCCGACCAGACAGGTAACAGCGCTTTCTGGTCGGCTGATTAATAGGTTTAATCTGCTGCAATAGAGCGTAATGCTTAGCTGTCAGGTTTTACAACACGAATCTTATTCTGTTCTATGCCGTCCTGGCTTACTTGCCTTCGCCCACATAAATGGGTTTATTACCCTTCAATCGTTAACGACTATTCCGCCTATTGAATGAGGTGGCTGCCTGTAGCGGTTTCTTTGAAGTGTCAATTGAAGGGCATGTGTTATGAAGGATATGTCCGCTATGAGCAAGGAGCGGATGACTAGTTTGCAGCAAGACGGGAGCAGGATTTATTGGGGTTATATCCACTGTTTTTTTGGATTATAACGCGATATTCGATGAGTTCAGCAAATGTCCTTCCGTTGATGTTTAAGTATAATGATAATGTTTATCAACAAAAGGATATTGTTATGTATGGGTTTATGATGATTCTGGCTGTTCTTGTACTTAATGCATGTACCACTTATTCACCTGTTAAAGTTGAACAACCCAAGCCCCTTCGACAAGATCGACCCGTTTACCCATACTATGCGGCTAAGAACCGGATAGAAGGTATGGTTAAGTTTAACTTTGACGTTGATGCAGAAGGCAGGGTAAGTCAGATGAGAATTATCGAGTCTACACCAGACCACTTGTTCGATAATGCTGTAATAACAGCCGTATCAAAATGGCGTTTTGAAAAGGGCAAACCTGCCAGGAATCTTCCCATGACTGTAAAATTAAAAGTGCAAAAATAGATTTAATTTTAAGGCTGCATAAATGAAAATTAATGACTGTAATTCAGGAGGTTATTATGGCTGAATGTTCTTCTTCTAAATATTAATATAAATTATTATCCGATGTCCGCTTCTGGCACAAAGCGGACATCTGCATCAGATAAAGTCCGATATGTGCGAAAAGCGAAAACACAAGATACGGATTAATCCAGATCAAATCCTGATAGTATCGCGAACCGTATCAAACGTTTTTCCCGGGCAGATGTAGTATTTTCTAATCACGGCTCTGTACTCCTGAGCCGGAATGACGTCGCCAGAGCACTACGGAAATCGCCGTAATGAACAGTGTCAGGAAAGCTGAAATAAGCAGCGTACCGCCTACGCCGTCCCGTTCCAGCAGCATGGCATAAGCAGAAGGGGCAAGTGCCGCGAGAAAAAATCCTGGTGATAACAGCATGCCTGTTTTGCGGGCGTAATGTTGCGGATCAAACAGCACGAGAGGAAGTAAGGCCTTCACGACCGTGCACAGTCCGTTCACGGCTCCATAACCCAGGACGAAGAGGGCTGTTGCCACAGGCGTAACGTACCCCGCAAGGCCGGTCATAAAACAGAGTGGCAGCAGGATACCGGTAATAAGGTTCAGGCGTAGTGCGGAGATTCGTGCGCCGGAGGCCACGTCCAGCAGGCGGGCACTCACCTGTCCCACGCCCCAAAGCATGCCGGCCAGGGCAGGCATGCTATAAGCGGCCAGTATCTGGGGGAAATGCGTAGACACGCCGGTGGAGACAAAGCTGAGCAGCGCTATCAGGGCGGCATACCACAGGCCGCTGATAAATCCTTTTCGTTTCTCTGCGGTCCCTGCCGCCGGAAGCTCAGAGCGACCAGCAGCAGGAGGTTTTACCCGACGGCCTGCCGGAACGGCGGTCAGAAAAAGCAGGCCCACCAGACCCGCACACCCGTAAACGAGTAAGGCATGCCGCCAGTCGGTAATTTGCAGCAGGGCCGCGCCAGCAGTCCAGAACACAGCTGACGCGAGGCCGCCCAGCAGTGTAACCAGAGAGACTGCTCTTCGGGCCCCGGCACCTGCGGTTTCCCCAAGCAGGGCAAACGCAGCGTCATACAAGGCAAGGCGCATGCCGACACCCGTCAGGACCCAAACCGCAATCCATGCCACCGTGGAATGGGTAATCGCCATCAGAAAACACCCAATGGTTATGGCGAAGGTTCCCGCCATCATCATCATGCGTCCTCCGGTCCGGGCCATGACGGAACCGGTCAGCGGTGAAACCAGCCCCATAACCAGCATGGCAACGGTCAGACCAGAGAATGTCACCACGGGAGACCAGCCCGTCTCCGCCATGATGGCGGCTCCGAAAACGCCCGGCATGTAGAACGTAATACCCCAGTTAATAAGCTGTGTCATACCGATACAGAAAATGCTGCGGCCTGTCAGATGTCCGGCTGTCAAACTATGCTCTCCGCAAGCGTGGAGTCGCCCTGTCCAAGCGTGCGCTGCAGAATGACCGTATCGAGCCAGCGCCCGTGCTTGAATCCTACCGAACTGAGTGTGCCAGTGATGCTGAAGCCTGCGGCGCGGTGCAGGGCAAGGGAGGCAGTATTTTCGCTATTACCTACCACGGCCACGAGCTGGCGAAAGCCACGGGCTTCTGCCCAGGCTATCGCACGGGATAACAGCATTTTGCCGTAGCCCCGCCCCTGACAAGTGGCGTCAATATAGACTGAGTCTTCCAGGGTAAACCGGTAGGCGCGCCGTTCCCTGTAAAATGACAGGTAGCAGTATCCCCGGACTTGCCCATCATCAACCGCCACAAACCAGGGCAGTCCTGCTGAACGCACCTTTTGCAGGCGGGCTGCCATTTCAGGTACATCTGGCGGTTCGGTTTCAAAAGTGGCGGTGCCATGTAATACGTGATAAGCATAAATCTGCTGGATAGCAGTAATATGTCTTTCATCTGCTTCGGTTATTTCCATCGGTATTGCTCTTTATCCGGTCAGAAACAAAGATTAACCCGGGTAAATAATTTCAGACAGGCCGCGGGACTTATCAGCGGTATAAGGAAAACTTTGGCATGGCAAACCTGAACCTTGATCACCTTGCTACTTTCAGGATGGTCATCAGCCGGGGCAGTTTCTCCGGAGCGGCAGAAGCTCTCGGACTATCACAGCCTGCTGTCAGCCTGCAGATAAGACAGCTGGAGCAGGCGCTCCATGTCCGGCTTATTGAGAGAACCAGCCGGGGGATAAGGCCCACTCCTGCCGGACTGACTTTTTCTGAGCACTGTATGAAAATTGATTCAGTGGTAAATACGGCCATTGAATCGGTGTCTCTGCATTCAGACGACATCACCGGCACCGTTACTGTTGGCACTGGTGCAACAGCCTGTATTCATCTTCTGCCTCCCTTACTGCAACAGCTGCGACAGGCACATCCCCTGCTGAAAGTAGACGTACGCACGGGCAATACTTCCGATATTGTTCGGAGCGTAGGGGAGAATCGTATAGACATTGGACTTGTAAGGCTTCCAGTAACCGGCAAATGCCTGAGCGTAAGCCCGCTGGGTACTGATGAGTTTGTTGTTATCATGGAAAAGGATGCATCAGAGCAGAGTGCCAACCCGCTGTCTCCCGACGCCCTTTTGTCACTGCCGCTGATTATCTTTGAACCCGGAAGCGGGACACGCGCCCTAATCGACGAATGGTTCCGGTATGCCGGGCATACTGCCAGCCCTGTGATGGAACTTGGCAGTATTGAAGCAATCAAAAGAATGGTACGTTCCGGTCTGGGCTACAGCATCGTTCCCCTTATGTCCGTTGCTGGTATGGAAGAAAGTCAGGGTCTCAGCCTTTACTCTGTGACGCCCTCGCTTCACCGGACTCTGGGGACAGTAATGCGGGAGGATCGGATTGTCAGCAGGGGCATAAGTGAAGTGCTGAAAAGACTAAACGCCAGTTTTGCAAAAGATGAAAGCAGATAAATATCACTCAATATATTTATCTGACAGATCCGGCCTGCTCAGCTCCGAAAAATATCCTTGCTGCTTAAGCCTCTGATGTCCGCTTCTGGCACAAAGCAGACCATCGTCCAGGCTTATGCCTGCTATGAGCGAAGAGCGATTACTCACAGATCCGAGGCTTGATAATAAAGTACTCTCGATTTAAATAAGATTTTTATTTACCCATCCATAAGCCCTCTCTCGTTACAGGCGTCATATTTGAAGAGTTCCCCCTTCATTTTTCCCTGCCATCGGTTTATAAACTCTACCGTGTCGGTTTTTATAAGATGGGCATTGAGCGCGTCCTGATCCACCCATCGTTCTGATATAAGCAATCTTCCGGTCTGATAGTCCTCCACGGCAGCGTTATACAAAAGGTTTACATCACGTTGTCGAACGGCATTCGCCAATAACTTAAGTTCTCCCATAAATTGTTCCAGGACAGAAGGATCAATGTACATATAACCGGAAATGATAAGCATCTTATTTTTCCTTTAACTGACTACTATTCGCCCTCAGAAAATGACTGATCAGGTATGGGGTTATCAGAAGTTAGTCAGCACAATTTTGCCCTGGATACTTCCTGACGAAGCGCGCTGATGTGCGGCTGATGCCATGGCTAACGGATAGGTGCTGTCAATCACGACGTTGATAATGCCTTTTTCCAGTAAAAGCCCCGCTTCAGATAGCTGCAGACCACTTGAACGCACTTGCGTTGTTGACACAGTAATCCCTTTTTGAGCGGCCTCAGTCTGCCCGGTAAAACTCAAAGGATTCACCAGAAATAGTGCTCCGCCCTGTCTGATGCAGCTTAAAAAGCGCTCTATATGCTTTCCGCCAACAGCATCAATAACCAGATCGACGTCTTTCACTACATTCTCAGCGGCTACTTTGGTGTAGTCGATAAAATCATCTGCGCCCAGTTCGCGCATAAGCACTTCATGACGGGAAGAAGCGACGGCAATGACTCTCGCACCCTTCCACTTCGCGATCTGAACAGCAATGTGCCCTACGCCACCTCCTGCACCGTTAACCATCACCGTCTGGCCTTCAAGCAGAACCGGTTTATGGTTGAAAGATTGAAACGGATTGGGCGCATCATGGCCGACGTCGACAAGAAATTGCCACGCGGTGAGCAGTGACATCGGGGCACCCGCGGCCTGGATATGGTCTATTCCCTGAGGTTTTAACGCCACCTCTGATGCAGGAACGCTTACATAGTCGGCATAAGCTCCACTACCGGCCATTACCCCATCAGGAAAACGCACCATTGAATAGACTTCATCTCCGGTGCTGAATGCGGAAACATTTTCGCCCACGGCTTCTATAACACCTGAAACATCCGTTCCCAGGATTAAGGGAAAGTGGGGTTCGGGCCGCCACTCAGGCGGAAGCGCCCGATAACCATCACGCAGATACAAGTCTGGTGGGTTCAGACTTGCGGCATGCACGCGCACAAGGACTTCGTCAGCCCCGATAGTTGGGCGGGGTGCATCTTCATACCTGAGATTCTCCGGGCCACCAAACGCATGTAGCTGTACTGCTTTCATCATTTCAGTCATGGCAATTTCACTCCAACACAGATTCAGGTGCCAGAATATGACCAATTGTGATGATTGATAATGGGGCTGGATTTCGCTTTAATATTGCCATGAAGGAACAAATAATCTTTGAAAGACTAACAGGTCTGATTGCATTCGCTCGTGCGGGATCGCTCGGCAGCTTTACCGCTGCCGCTCGCTCGCTGGCAGTTTCCCCTTCCGCGATAAGTAAAAGTATTCAGAGACTGGAGCAGCGTCTTGGCATCACATTGTTCACCCGAACCACCCGTTCGCTGGTGCTGACTGCTGAGGGTCGTGAACTGCACGAGCGCACGCTGCAGTTATTACGCGATGCTGAGGAGCTTGAGCAGGTCGCCATGCGATCGCGAGAGGAGCCAGCGGGAACATTACGCATTGCGGCATCGTTTCCGATTGGTGTTCATGTGATCGCGCCTCTCCTTCCGCAATACTGTGCACTTCATCCTAAAGTGACAATCGACTTAAAGCTGAGTGATCGCGTAATTAGCATTGTTGACGAGAGTATTGATATAGCCATCCGGATCGGCGACCTCGCAGATTCAAATCTTCTGTCGCGTCGCCTGTCGCCATATCAAATAGGTTGTTATGCTTCGCCAGATTATTTGACCCGATGCCCGGAACCCGAACACCCCAATGATCTTATCGGGCATAAAACGGTTAATTTGCGATATCAAAATACGGGGCAGATTTTTCGCTGGCCGTTCCGGGTTGGCGAGCGGGAGATTGAAATTGTGCCATCATATGCTGTCATCGTCGATGCAAGCGAGGCCGTTATCGCGGCTGTGGCTGCCGGTGCCGGAATAGGCATGGTGTCGAGTTTTATGGCTGCTTCCTGGGTTAAGCGCGGGGAGTTAGTGCCCCTTCTCACTGATTTTTCAGTAGAGCGGCATAATATTTCTGCGGTATGGCATGCGAGCAGGCGTTCAAATCCTGCTGTACGCGCCTTTATTGATCTCATGCTTAACAGTTCTGAACTGGGTATTGTCAGTAAATCCCCAAAGGTAAGTTCTTTCCGCATCTGACACATAACAGACATCAACAACCAGCAGACTGATTCAGGTAATGACAGGATGTGGAATGTTTATATGGCAGAGATAAAGCCGGAAGAACCCGCCTGCAGAGGCGCTGCTAAGCGTCTGCAGGCGAGATTACTTTATTTACTGACTGACGAAGCGCTATTTTCAACGTCGATGGTTAACTCTTTTTTGCGGCCCATGACCAGCACGGCAATGCCCCCGATGCCACAGAGGATAGCCAGTGGCACCATGGCCAGCGTATGACTGCCGGTCGCCTGATTGATAATGCCATAAACATTGACCATCACCCCACCGCCGATCAGGTTCGCCATCGCACCGATAGCCGCCAGACCCGCTGCAGCGGTAGTCGATGACATCCATCCCGATGCCAGCGCCCAGAAAGGTCCTTTCATTGAGTAGGCTCCGATTAATACCAGCGACAGGATTACTACACTGCCGGTCAGACTATTGGTGATAAAGGCTGACAGCAGGCCACCTGCAATTAAGAACAGCGTTAACGCAGTGTGCCAGCGACGCTCTCCGCTGCGGTCAGAACTTCTGCCCCAGATAATCATCAGAATGGAGGCCAGGCCGTAGGGAATCGCATTGACTAAACCGGTGGTGAAGTTATCCAGTCCAAACGATTTAAGCAGTTGCGGAGACCAGACGCTCAGCGTTGAGCCCGCCGCAGACGCGCCTGCATAAATCAGCGCCATCACCCAGATATGTTTGTGACGCAGCAACTGCCACAAAGAGATATGACCTATCGCCTTCTTCTTCGCATTTTCGGCTTCGAGTGTGCTGTTCAGCCACGCTTTTTGTTCCTGATTTAACCAGCTGGCATTAGTGGGACGATTGCTCAGTAAAAAGAAGGCTGCAATTCCCAGAATGACCGCCGGAATACCCTCCAGGATAAATAACCAGTGCCAGCCACGCATACCGTACCAGCCATCCAGTGACAAAATCAGACCAGAAATGGGCGATCCAATAAAGTTCGCCGCAGGAATGGCCACCATAAAGGTAGCAATCACGCGTGCACGGTACTTTCCGGGGATCCAGTAAGTCAGATAAAGAATGACGCCAGGGAAAAATCCAGCCTCAGCGGCACCCAGTAAAAAGCGCAATATATAGAGTGTATTGGCACTTTCAACAAAGGCGGTACAGACAGAGATGATACCCCACGACACCATGATGCGAGAGATCCAAATCTTTGCGCCAATTTTCTGCATGGCCAGATTGCTGGGTACTTCAAACAGGAAGTAACCGACAAAAAACAGACTACTCGCAAAACCAAATACCGCTTTCGACAACCCTAAATCTTCGTTCATCTGCAACGAAGCCATCCCAATGTTGCCGCGATCGATAATGGCAATCAGATAACAAACAATCAGGAAGGGCAAAATGCGCCAGACCACCTTCTTAACGGTCTGCTGCTCAATATCGGCAGAGAAAGTCGTGATGTGCTGTTTTTCAGACATGATGATCCTCACAATTTTGTCATCGCTTTACGTGCAATCCGCAAAGCGTTTTGTTTTACTCTGTAAAACTGCAATGTACTGAGTAAAACCATTATCACGATAAAAATTCTTTCCCGCCGGAAGATGTAATGAGGTTGTGTTATTTGTCACAAAAAAGTATTCGTCAACCTTAGTTTATGTGACGAGTATGTCGTTACCGGGCGGAGTTCAGCGATCTTTTTAATGAAGTGACGACAGAAGAACCGGAAGGATTGAGAGGGAACAGAGTAATTTGAGTGCAGCGGTCGGGTTATGAGGTCTTAGCGCTTGTGTGAAGGTATCAGCCAGCGTCTGAGAAGTTCGCAGCTGATGAAGCACTCGCCTGCCACTGTCGAACGGCCACATCATAAAATTCCCTGACCGATAACGGCGAGTTTCTCCTCACAGTATTCGATAACGTCATTATTCGCGGTGTTATGATGAAAAGAGAGGGATGCTATAAAATATAAAATTTCTGGCCTGAACGCCGGGCAATTTGCTCATCTTTTTGGACAGAGCGATGAATATCTGAAAAAACACCATGCAGTACGACAAACGGTAGAGTGCTATCCGGGTTATCCCGACAGAATCTCATTGTGCGATATCCCCGCTGGAGAAAGCGCCTTCCTGATTAATCACATCTATCA
This sequence comes from Pantoea sp. X-Soil-ISGK-285, assembly GCF_059730815.1. Lineage (NCBI taxonomy): Bacteria > Pseudomonadati > Pseudomonadota > Gammaproteobacteria > Enterobacterales > Erwiniaceae > Pantoea > Pantoea sp. X-Soil-ISGK-285. The sequence continues at coordinate 406,861 of NZ_AP035939.1, forward strand.
GCCTGCCGACACGCCCTATTTTGGTACTCATGCAATCTATATATGGGAGGGATGCACACGGCAAGGCATTTACATCAATGAATTACCTGAAGTCCTGCTAAGCAGAACGCTGTCATTAAGGGCCTATGACGGAAAGCATTTTTTAAAAGAGGCGGATATAGCTGAGGGTAAAGTTGCTAAAGATCTCATCGGCCATTTTTTTGCCCGAAGATTAGTTATATCCAGATACATAATGCGAAACGGGGATGCTATTCCTGCTGTGCAGAACGTTTTGAATGACGGTTTGTATTGAGAAGCCCTATCCGCAACAGGAAATTATTCGTCTCCAGGGTCGCTTCCGTATCATGACCCTCTTCTGAAGAGGGTACTAAGAATTATGTCAGTAATCCTGCCCTATCCAATATGGCAAAAGGAGTACCTGTTTCTGGAGGGTCAGACGTCATGAAGCGCGATGCCCTTTTTAATACTGGCAATAAAATTATCACGGATTATATCCTCGTGGTTCGCGTTCCAGGCAATGCCAACTTTCCAGCTTATTGACTCACCTGTTAACGGAATAATAACCAGCTCCGGCGGTGCAATATGCATAACACTGTATGGCACAAGGGCAACACCCGTGCCCGCGATGACCAGCGCGACAATAGTTTGTATATCATCACTCAATTGAGTGGATGATATGAAAAGCGCGTTGTCATGAAGAAAGCGATCAATTTGCGCATTTAAACCCCGTCCTCGCCCGGCATGAAGTCGCAATAGAGGGCGTTTCTTCAGCCAGTCATCAACAGGCAATGACGGTGAACTTGCAGGCGCAATCAAAACCAATCGATCGGTAAACAATGGCAGGTAATCCAGCGCTACAGGAGGCGGAACTCTGACAAAACCGATCTGGAGCTCATCATTTTGCAAAAGTTCGTACTGCTGGAAGGAAGGAAGATCCGTCAATGACATCTCTATCCCCGGACACTCCCGACGAAATTCTGCCATACAGCGTGGTGCAAGGTAAAAACTTGAGAGACCGAACCCCACGGCTAAATGCCCTTCAATCCCTTTTGAAACGCGCTCTGCATGATGCATAAATAATCGGGATTGCCTGACCACTTTTTCAGCCTCTGGCAGCAGACGCCTGCCACCGCCCGTGAGTGTGGCTCCATGTCGCCCCCGCGTAAACAGTGACGTTTCCACCAGGGACTCAAGGAGATTAATCTGCTTGGTCAATGCAGGTTGCGAAATAAACAACGCCCGTGCCGAGTCGGCATAATTTCTTTTTTCAGCCAGCATCAAAAAGGCCTTAAGCAAGCGGATGTTCATTTTTACATTCCAAAAGGTTATCGAAACCGGAAATGTTTTGATTATACAGTTATCAGCAATGGTTATGTAATTCAGTTTCGATTATTACCGGAGAAGTACCATGAGCAACCATACATCCTTAAAAGCTGCCACCGTGCAATTTCAGCATCTGGCAAATAACAAAAATTATAATCTGCTGATAATGGAGAAATTTATTGAACAGGCAGCGATTGAGCAGGTGAAAATCCTCACATTCCCGGAAATGTGTATTACCGGCTACTGGCATGTACCCAAACTCACCTCGGCTGAGGTAACTGCTCTCGCCGAGCCGATCGAGGGGAGTCCTTCCCTTACGTTGATTCGTTCCCTGGCGATGAAACATCAAATGCTGATTGGCGCCGGGCTTATCGAAAGAGCCGATGATGGCCGCCTCTATAATGCGTATGTTGCCTGTATGCCGGACGGCTCAATGCATACTCATCGCAAACTCCACGCTTTTGAACATCCGTCAATCAGCAGCGGTGACCGCTTTACCGTTTTTGAAACGCCCTAGGGAGTAAAAGTAGGTATCCTCATTTGCTGGGACAATAATCTGGTAGAAAATGTGCGTGCAACGGCATTGCTGGGTGCAGATATTCTTCTCGCGCCACATCAGACAGGCGGTACCGATTCCCGCAGTCCTTATGCGATGAAACCCATTCCGCTGACGCTCTGGGCGGAACGGGAAACGCGAAGGGAAGAAATTACTGCTGCATTCAAAGGGGCAAATGGTCGGGAATGGCTGATGAGGTGGCTGCCCGCTCGTGCGCATGACAACGGTTTATTTATTCTCTTCAGTAACGGCGTAGGTGCAGATGATGATGAGGTGCGCACAGGTAATGCAATGATCCTGGATCCTTATGGAAGAATCATTAATGAAACCTGGGCAGCGGAAGATTTTATGGTGAGCGCTAACCTTGATTTGAGTCTGCTTGCAATGAGTACCGGACGTCGCTGGATCCATGGTCGCCGTCCTGATTTATACCATATTCTGACACAACCGCAGGGCTACGAACGTGATGCGATTAGCGCCCGATTTTCTGATGAGACGCCTTAAATAGGCTCGGCGACTGAAATCATCCAGTCGCAAGAAAGATTGTCAGGGCGCGGCATCGTGAAAACCCCGCCCTGACATTAAAGCTTAAACTACGCCGGCAAATCCCGGTACAACGGTTATCGTCACGGTAAAGCATGGACTTTATGGCTGGGGGAAGATTGATGGCATAATTTCATGTAAATAAGCGTCTCTTTTTAAGCTGACTTTGGCTGAAGAGAGGCTATGAATTAAAGTTTAAGCTGCTGGCTGCTCCGTTTTGAAAGGCACTATTGGCCGTTATCAACAATCAAGTCATCACAAATACTCGTGTTGTTAAAGCAGAAAAATGAGGAGAGTCAGCACGCTCGCTAACGCTATGCCACTATTAACTTGTGTAAGATCATGCCGGATATCAGTTTTGTGCGCTGAATAACGCAGGTAGCGTGCCTGATCATTAAATCCGCTCTATGCGGAATTGATAATCAGTCACTGGGCATCCCGTCAGCAATAGACTACTCAGAGATTTTCTTAATAGGATAACTAACGAGTGGTTTGATCTCTTTAAGCACAAACATACTCTGCATTTCTTTAATTCCTGGCAATCTGCGTACCACTGACATTGCAAAATCAGCATAGGAGTCCAGATCTGAAGCCACAACCTGTAGCAGAAAGTCAGCATCCCCACCGATGCTATAACAGGCAACCACATCCTCCAGGGCAGTCACTTCCTCTTCAAATTTTCTGGCCTCCGCTTCGCTATGGCTGTCAATGACGACCCGAATGAAAACCATTACTCCCAGCCCAATTTTCTTGCGGTCAAGAACAGCACGATAGCCCTGAATAACTTTATCTTCCTCGAGCTTACGAACTTTGCGCCAGCAGGGAGATGCTGAAATGTTTATCTTCTCCGCCAGCACCTGGTTAGTTACCCGGGCATCGTCCTGTAAAATTTCGAGAATTTTAATATCTGTCGAACTGAGCGTCATAAGGGGAAATTCCTTTCTTTATGGAGGCGGTTTAGGGTTACTTTTACCTAAAAACAGGCGTTAAGTAAATAATATAGGTAACAATTTTCCGCTTTCCTGCTGCATAATATCTTTACTTTTCCAGCCTGTTATTACAAACAATATAAGGAAAAACTGAACCCTGATTTAATGCATATGATTCAATTTAATTTAAAGAATGCCGGGAGCCGATCATCTCTTGAAGAGAGGATCAGATAGAACACTGCGCGCACATGAAAATTAAACTTGTCATCTGCGTAGTTAAATTAATGCAGTAATATCCGCCATGCAATAATTGAACATCCACTTTCAACGTTAAACCAACTGATAAAAAGGATGCATATCTTTCACCCTTAATTAAGCTTTTTATATGACAACCATCGTTCATAACCAGGCATTTTTAAACAACTAACGCTGTTGCCTTTTACCGAAGTGCATTTCAACAGGAATAACTATGTCAGGAGCTACTGAAATACTATCTTATATTGCTGCACTCGGTTTAGCTGCTGCAATTCCGGGTCCGGGGATGACTGCATTAGTCGCTCGCAGCGTGAGTGGGGGCGCAATAACAGGCTTTACGATGCTGGCCGGTCTCATTCTCGGAGATTTGATTTATTTATCTGTGGCGGTATTTGGTCTGGCGGTGATCGCTCATACCTATACCTCTCTCTTTACGCTGATTAACTGGGCTGCCTCACTCTTTTTATGCCTGCTGGCATGGCAGTTCTGGTGCCACCAGCCTCAGGCAATAAATATCGATCAAAAAGCGACAAAACGAGAACTGGCATCAGTCTGGTTTTCAGGGCTGACCATAACGCTGGGAAACCCTAAAACCATCGCTTTCTATCTGGCTATACTGCCTCTGGTTATCTCTCTCGATAATGTATCTTTTCAGTTGTGGGGAGGACTGCTGGTTCCGCTTACCGTGTTAGTCCTTTTGAGTGTGGGAGCCGTTTTTATTTTTGCAGCCCTCAGAATACGCCATCTCCTGACCAGCGCTAAAGCGCAACGACTCCTTTTCCGTTCAGCCGGTACCATCATGATGCTGGCCGCGGCTGGAATGGTGGTAAAGACTCTTTAGCGTTCATTACCACCTCCTCTGCCTCAGGAAAAGGGGGCCGGTCTCGTGGTCTTGATAGAAAATGATCAAGCTCTGGCCTGTTTATCAGGCAATAAGCAATAAATAGTAAAAGTGATTCCAGCCAGAAAAGCCTGAGCGTCAAAAGCAGCTATCTTCTGATAGCTGCTTTTTTGCCTTTCAGATATCCCATTTTTTACTGCTTATGTTCCTGCTTCAACGTTTCCTGACTATCCACCAGGACCGCATTAGCGGCTAACCCTGTACTTCACATCTATAATTCAGTGACTCAGGCCCATGCGCCCGATCCGGCTAGCCGATTAATCAGTTTGGGGGTGGCTGGACATCGTAGTGTCAGCGATACATCGATATTCACTCCCCTGATGATGCCGGCCGGGTTTAAGACGCTCATCATTTACAGAAATAAGGATGCCTCATGATCTTTTCTCTCAAAAATCAGGTTGCGCTGGTTACCGGTGCCAGCTCGGGTCTCGGCTATGCCTGCGCAGAAGCACTCGCTAAAGAAGGTGCCTGTGTAGTGATTAACTACCATAGCCAGGCGGAACCGGCCGAGGAGCTGGCTGAGAAAATCCGCGCCGATGGAGGCCGTGCAATTGCTGTCAAAGGTGACGTGTCGAAAGAGGCGGATGTAGAGAATCTTTTTGACCAGACGATCAAGGAATTTGGCAGGCTGGATATCCTGGTGGCGAACTCAGGACTGCAGAAAGATGCCCCGTCCATTGAGATGACGCTAGAGGACTGGAATACCGTTCTGGACGTGAACCTGACTGGCCAGTTCCTCTGCGCGCGTGCTGCGCTGCGTCAGTTCAAGCGTCAGGAGCATCGCAAGGACATCAGCAAAGCTGTTGGTAAGATTATTCATATGAGCTCGGTTCATCAGCTCATTCCCTGGGCCGGACACGTCAACTATGCCGCATCAAAAGGCGGCGTTGACATGCTGATGAAAAGTCTGGCTCAGGAAGTGGGTGAAGAACGTATTCGTGTCAATGCAGTGGCACCCGGCGCTATCGCTACCGCCATCAACGAGGAAAGCACCCAGGGTGAAGCTGGCAAAGCGCTGTTAAAGCTCATCCCTTACGGGCGTATCGGTGCGGCTGAAGATGTGGCGAACGCCGTCGTCTGGCTTGCCAGTGATCTTTCTGATTACGTTCATGGCACCACGCTTTTTATCGATGGTGGAATGAGCCTTTATCCCGGATTCCGCGACAACGGCTGAGTGATGCGTCACTGTGCCAGGTGGATGGCCGACTGATCGATAGCTCGTTGATGGGAATGGTATCCGGAACGGGAAGTCCGGATTACGCTTTCCCGCCGTTCATAATAAAACGCCAGCGGGCTGGTGCGTTCAGTCCATGCCGCAACGGCTTCAGTAAGGTTGAACGGCAAGAGCATCGATTCAATCTTTACAGGCATCCGGGCTGATCAGACGCGTACGGCAGACCTCCAGAATTTCATCAGCAAGCCCGGAATTATCCGGGCAGGCACGCGAAAGCATCAGGGCACCCACAAGATGCGCGAGCGTATTGATCAGATCCGCACGCGTGACCTGTTCCGTTTCTAAAACGGCAAGCTGTCGTTCAATTCCGGCCGCAAAGGTCTCGCGGATGGATTCAGACTGGCGCGCTGCATCGGTGCCCAAAGCCGACATGACACACCCCTTTGCCATATCATCGCGATGCTGCCGGGAAAGGTAATATTCAACGAACTTTTCCCGACTCACACCCTGAGTTTTATCCGCCGATTGCGCGAAGCCGCAGCTCATCGCTTCGGCTAACAAATCGGCTTTCGACCCAAAGTGCTTATAGAACCCGCCATGCGTTAAACCTGCGGCTGACATCAGTTCAGCGACGCCTACCCCATCGTAACCCCGCTCACGAAAAAGTTCTGACGCCGTTTCAACGATTCGGTTCCTGTTTTCGCGAACCTGCTCTTTTGACACTTTCATCTTTTCCTCCTGAAACTGAGCTTAAGTATACATTGATGATGATCATAATCAAACCAGTTGACTTTAATGATTACGATCATCATCATTAAATCAGTTTACTGACCCGCTAATCCGCAAAGGAATAACCATGACGAATCAATCCTTATTTCAGCCCTATGAACTGGGATCTGTCACGCTTGCGAATCGCATCGTGATGGCTCCGCTGACACGTAACCGGGCAGGCGCAGGCCTGGTGCCAGGTGAACTGGCAGCGACTTACTACGCTCAGCGTGCCACAGCAGGGTTACTGATTACCGAGGCTACGCAGATTTCAGCAGAGGCGCAGGGCTATCAGGATACGCCGGGGATCTACACGCAGGCCCAGATTGAGGGCTGGCGTAAAGTCACAGACGCGGTACATGACAAAGGCGGACGGATATTTGTGCAGTTGTGGCACACAGGTCGAATTTCACATGTCGATTTACAGCCAGAAGGTGCCGCACCAGGCGCGCCGTCAGCTATCCGTGCTGAAACCAAAACCTTCGTGAACAACCATTTTGTTGATGTTTCAGAACCCAGATCGCTTGAGGTGAAGGAAATACAAGGCATTGTTGCCGATTTCAGAAAGGCCTCGGCCAATGCGATTACCGCAGGTTTTGATGGCGTAGAGATACACGGAGCAAATGGCTATCTGCTTGAGCAGTTCCTGAAAGATGGTGCCAATCAGCGCACCGATGAATATGGCGGTTCAGTTGAGAATCGTGCGCGTCTGCTATTAGAGGTCGTGGAGGCCGTGAAAGATGAGATCGGCGCAGCGCGGACGGGCGTTCGCATCTCACCGGTCTCACCTGCTAATGCGATTTCATGCAGCGATCCGCAGCCACAATATGACTACCTGGCAGAGCAACTTGATGCTTCAGGTATCGTTTATCTGCATGTTGTTGAAGGCGCGACGGGAGGTCCCCGTGATGTCTCACCGTTCGATTACACTTCGCTGCGTCGCCGCTTTAAAAACACTTACATCGGTAACAATGGCTATGACCTGGCGCTGGCGTCTGACCATCTTGCACAGGACAAAGCCGATTTGTTCGCGTTCGGTCGCCCCTTCATTTCTAACCCCGATTTCGTCGAAAGACTTAAGTCGGGAGCACCTCTGGCTCCGCTCAATCCTGAAACACTGTATGGCGGAGGTGCGGAGGGCTACACCGACTATCCATCGCTTAGCGGTAACAGTTAATTACTCTTCAGGTATCACGGTTAACCCTATATCGCTAACGGCGATTTTTATCAAACAAATGAAGAAGATAAAACTATGACTCGTACTTCAGTCCTCATTACAGGCGCATCAACGGGTATTGGTGCTGTTTACGCTGAGCGCTTTGCACGTCGTGGACATGACCTGGTTCTGGTTGCTCGCGACAAATTGAAATTAGAGGCGCTTGCTGAACGGCTGCGACAGGAAAATCATATTTCCGTCGATGTGCTGCCTGCCGACCTCACGCTGGCGAGTGATTTAGCTGCTGTTGAAGCACGCCTCGGGGAAGACACGCGGATAGGCACTCTTATCAATAACGCAGGTATCGCTCAGTCCGGCACGTTTACCGAGCAGACGCCTGATTCCATTGAACGCCTTATCGCGCTTAACGTCACTGCCCTGACGAGACTGGCCACTGCTGCAGCACGCCGGTTCGCAGAAGCCAGAGAAGGTTCGATCGTCAATATCAGTTCCGTAGTCGGACTCGCCCCGGAATTTGCAATGACGGTTTACGGCGCAACAAAAGCCTTTGTTCTTTTCCTCTCTCAGGGAATGAACGTTGAGCTCTCTTCAAAAGGCATTTATATCCAGGCGGTGCTCCCTGCAGGTACGTACACCGAAATCTGGGATCGTGCCGGTATCGACATCAGTAACGCCTCAAAAATGATGGAAGTGGGCGAACTGGTTGACGCCGCTCTGGCGGGTTTTGACCGCCGCGAGCACGTGACGATTCCGCCATTACATAAAGCTGATCGCTGGGATGTTCTTGATGCCTCCCGTCAGGGTCTGCTCTCGGACATCCGACAGGAAGAGGCCGCAGAGCGATACAAAACCCTTTAGCTAAGCCCTGCTCAGCAGAACCTTTTACAGGGTTCTGCTGAACGGTAAATCGACCATGAATCTCTTAATGGTGGCATGAGCATATTAACCGGCAAAACCTTATTCCATTATTTATTACGTTGCTCGCGGAGCCGTTTTTTTGCTCAGCAACAGAGGCACCTGAAAGCACGTCAGTGCTAAACATCAGAGGATAAACACCAAATGAAAACCAGGACGATGCGAGCCTTTACGTTTAAGCGCTACGGGAAATCACCTGAGCTGGGATTTGAAAATGTAGATTACCCTTCCCCCGCTGCCGATGAAATCCTGGTAAAAGTCTATGCCGTTGGTCTGAATCCCATTGATAACATGATCCCCGGCGGAATTTTCAAACCGATTCTGCATTTTAAACTTCCGGCGACGCTGGGCAGTGATTTGTCAGGCGTGGTGATTGCAACAGGAAGTCGGGTGACACGTTTCAAGCCGGGCGATGAAGTCTTCGCCAGCATTTTCGACACGGGAACAGGTTCACTCGCCGATTTTGCATGCGTTCCTGAAAGTCTCGCGGCTTTTAAGCCTGAAAATATGGATTTCATTGAGGCTGCTTCACTGCCGATGGTTAGCCTCACCGCCTGGCAGGCGTTTACAGAGAGAGCACATCTGCGGCCAGGCCAAAAAGTGTTTATTCCGGCAGGTTCGGGAGGGATTGGCACTATTGCGATTCAGCTGGCAAAGCATCTTGGCGCCCGGGTAGCGACGACGACCAGTTCAGCCAACGTAGAGTGGGTGAGTCGGCTGGGCGCAGATGAAGTGGTTGACTATAAAAAGCAGGAATTTGAAACCGTGCTGAGCGGCTACGATCTTGTACTCGGCACGCTGCGGGGGGATTCCATTGAAAAATCCATGCAGATTCTTAAACCTGGTGGAAAGATTGTTTCGCTGGTCGGTCCATTAGACGTTAATTTCGCGCGAGCCCGGCAGCTGAATATCTTGCTGCGGATGATTTTTGCCCTGATGAGTCGCAAAATTATGCGCCTTTCAAAAAAGCGCGGTCTGGATTATTCATTTCTCTTTGTGCGTCCTGATGGCGATCAACTCACCCAAATCGGCAAACTTATAGAAGCAGAACACATCAAACCGGTAATCGACAGGGTGTTCCCATTTGCAGACACAAAAGATGCCCTGGCTTACCTTGAACAGGGACATGCAAAGGGTAAAGTCGTGGTTGAAATTCATCAGGAATAACAACCAGATCTGAAGTGAGAAATAATCATTAAGCCTTGTGGTAGCGTCTGAAGCCAGGATGCCTGACCTGCTAACTAAGCATCTGCTTCCCAGACCCCGCTGTCGTTATGCACTCTGTGGTAATGTTAACGCCATACGGTTTTTGCTCTGAGGATTGCGACATGTCTCCCTTTTATCAACTCACTGCCACCAGTCTGAATGGCCAGCTTATCCCGATGGCCGACTACGCTGACAAGGTGGTTCTGGTGGTTAATACCGCCAGCTATTGTGGATTCACGCCACAATACGCAGGTCTTGAATCGCTCTATAAAAAGTACGCCGCGCAGGGGCTGGTGGTGCTGGGTTTTCCCTGCAACCAGTTCGGAAAGCAGGAACCCGGCGGTGCCGAAGAAATCGCGCAGACATGCCACATCAACTATGGTGTGAGTTTTCCGATGTTCGGGAAAGTTGAGGTCAATGGCACCTCAACGCACCCGATTTTCCGTTACCTGAAAGATGAATTACCCGGCGTGCTGGGTGGTCGTATTAAGTGGAACTTCACTAAGTTCCTGATCGGACGCGACGGCAAACCGATCAAACGCTTTGCCCCGACCACCACCCCGGAGAAAATGGAATCCGCCATTCTTGCTGCTCTTTAAGTGAGGTGTTTTACCATCTCACTGTCAATGACGGGATTACCAGTAAACTGTTTCTTTCCGCTCCATCTGGCAGCGCCTGTAACTCATCGACGTCTGTTCAGCGCCAGAAGCGGACGTTACTCACTGTGAGAAGCAGAACGCATAGCAGCGCTATGCCCGGTTTTGTCAGTCAGTCCGGATATAACCGCCAGAATCAGCGCTATAACCGAGAGTATCGCGCCTGCCCAGTCAGGCGACTGAAGACCAAAGCCCGCCGCTATAACTGCCCCTCCTAGCCATGCACCCAGGGCATTACCGAGATTGAAGAGACCTATGTTAACGGCTGCAGCCAGCGTCGGAGCCCCTGCCGCTCGCGCTTTGTCCATCACCAGTTTCTGGATGGGGGACACGGTCGCAAACCCAAACGCAGCCATCAGAAAAATACAGACCGCTGACATGACCTGGTTGTGGGCAGTAAAGTTAAATACCAGCAGGACTACGGCCTGAGCGGCCAGGGTGACGTAAAGCATCGGCATCAGCGCGCGATCGGCATATCTGCCGCCCAACTGATTACCGACAAATAGCCCCAGACCGAACAGCAGCATCAGCCATGCCAGGCTGCTTTCGCTGTATCCGGTCAGCTCGATCATCATGGGTGCGATATAGGTAATGGAGGTAAAAAATGCACCCGGCCCAAAGACCGTTATGCCCATCGCCAGCAGAACATTGACGTTGCGGAAGGCATTAAACTCGTGTGCGAAATTATGGTTCTCCGGACGGGGCTGATGCGGGATAAGCATACCGACGCTGATAACCGTAACAACTCCAATTGCGGCAATAACCATAAAAGCATCCCGCCAGGAAAGATGCTGCCCGATCCAGGTACCGACGGGAACACCAATAAGATTTGCTACGGTCAGTCCCATGAACATGAATGCAATCGCCCTTACCCGCTTAGACGGCGCAACCATATCGGCAGCAATGATCGAACCAATACCAAAGAAGGCGCCGTGAGTCAGAGACGTGATGATCCTGCCCAGAATGGCAATGCCCAGCGTGGGCGCAAAGGCCGTAACGAGGTTACCCGCCACAAACAGCAGCATCAGAAAAACCAGCATGGCTTTTCGGGGCACTTTTGAGCCCAGAATAATCAGGGCCGGCGCGCCGACAAAAACACCCAGCGCATAAGCCGTTGCCAGATTTCCGGCCACGGGAATAGTAACGTTGAAATCAGCGGCAATAACGGGAAGCAGGCCGGCAATGATGAATTCAGTCGTACCGATACCGAATGCACCAATCGCCAGCGCCCAGAGAGCAAGTGGCATAACAAATATCCTGTCAGTTAACCTATTTTTTTGTCTGAGCTGCGCATAACACGTGCCGGCTTTCGTTTAGAGAACCGGCACATGACACGGTGATGGCAGCAGGACAAACAGGATATAAGCTTGCTTAGAGTTGATAAACAGCCCTGAAATCGCCTGAGTGGTGACAAAAATTCTACTTAAGAGTGCCAAAGTATCCATTTTCGGCTTTACTCAGCAGTTCATCGACAATAAGCCTGACCTTGGGGATCAGATGCCTTGTCCGGGGCCAGACAACGTTCAGCCCGACGGGTACGGGCATATGATCGGGCATAACAGCAACAAGCCTGCCCTCATCAATATGGCTGTTCACCATCGATTCCGGAAACTGGGCAATACCTGCTCCTGCGAGGCAGGCCTGAAGCATGGCGTCTCCGTCGCTTATCTGGTGTGCCGAGGCCGAGATAAACTTTAATTCCCGCTCCCCGGCTGGCCGCAGCCGCCAGGCAAGCGGCGCCCCCCGCCGGTACCCCATAATGCAGCAGTGTTTTTTTAGCGCTTCGACATCAAAGGGCTGACCATGCCGCTCAACATAAGCGGGAGATGCGCAAAGCATGAGGCGCTGCCGGCTCAGACGACGCGCAATCAGCTCATCGGTACTCTGCAGTTCGCCCAGGCGCAGTACCAGGTCAACGCCCTCCTCAACCGGATCAATCAGACGGTCGTTAAAGGTCAACACCAGACGCAGGGCTGGATAAAGATTCATCACTTCAAGCAGCACCGGCATCATCAGGTTGCGTCCTAATGATGCCGGCATGTCTATACGCACCGTTCCGGCAGGATTGTCCTGCCGCCGGCTGAGCGTATTTTCAGCCGAGTCCAGAATTTCCAGCGCAGAGAGGCAACTGGTGAGATAGGCCTCTCCGTCACTGGTCAGGCTTAGCTTACGGGTTGAGCGGTGAAACAGCCGCGTTCCCAGCCTCTCCTCAAGCCGCGCCACGCTTTTTCCGACGGCAGATTTTGTAATGCCCAACTGCTCCGCAGCTTCAGTAAAGCTGCTGGACCTGGCCGTTGTGACAAAAGTCGTGATTCCTCGCAAGGATTCCGCTGTAAAACCGGTAGACATAAAGTTGACTCTCTGGCGACACATAGCGTGTTTATCGATGTGTAATTCTATACCAGGCTTAAGTCAGTCCGAAAACAAAGTGCCGGCACCTGTCGGCGTATCCATCTTAAAAACACGGGGAGCAGTCATGTCACAGACAAGACCTTTGAAATTTGTCTCACTGCTGGGCAGTCTTCGCGCGGAATCTTTTAACGCCGTCGTAGCCCGCAATCTTAGCCTGCTGGCGCCGGCAGGCGTGGATGTCAGCGCGCTCAGCTCTGTCGGAGAAATACCGCATTACGACGCTGACCTGCAGGCTCAGGGGTTTCCTGAATCGGTTGTGGAAATGGGACAAGCGATAGCGGCAGCAGACGGCCTGATTATTGTCACACCTGAATATAACTATTCTGTGCCGGGTGCCCTGAAAAATGCGCTGGACTGGCTTTCACGTCTTCCGGATACCCCTGTCGCCGGTAAGCCTGTCGCCATAATCACTGCGTCACCCGGTGCCATAGGTGGCGCAAGGGCGCAGTATCACCTGCGCCAGATTCTGGTGTTTCTCGACGGCAGAGTGCTTAACAAGCCAGAGGTCATGATTGGACAGGCCTCATCCCGGCTTGATCCAAAATCCGGCCACATAACGGATGCGGACACCCGTGACCATATTTCGGCTCAGCTTAGTGCGCTCGCGACAATGGCGGCCCGCCAGGGCTGATTAATAACATCACTCACATCTGAACAACCACAGGGAGAAAACTATGTCTACCAACGTTATTCGCGGTATGGACCATGTCGGCATTACCGTTTCTGATATTGATGAGGCTACCCGCTTCTTTTCTGACGCCTTTGGTGCAGAAGTTATTTATGACTCCGTCTCGCCTTCAGACGATGACGTAAAAGGCGAAGAAACGGAAAATATTCTGAACCTGTTCCCGGGAACGAAAATTACCACGGTCAGAATGATGAAGCTGAAGCACGGCCCGGGACTGGAACTTTTTGAAATGAAGGGGCCAGAGCAAAGTCAGCCCGTGCGACCCAGCGATTATGGCCTGCAGCATTTTGCTGTTTACGTTGATGACATCAACGAGGCTATCAGCCTGTTCGAGCAGGCTGGCGGGAAAATGTTTACTTCTCCTCAGCCCCTGATGTTTCCAACTGAGGTGGGAGAGAATAACTTTTTCTGTTACGGCCGCACGCCGTGGGGTAGCGTCATTGAACTAATTTCTTTACCTTCAAAGCTGCCGTATGAAGACCATACCTCTCTGCGCCGCTGGAAGCCCTGAGTGTAACCGGGTGCGCCAGCGCAGGCGTACCCGTAAATACTAAACGTCCGCTCCTCGCTCATAGCTGACTTGCCCACGAATAATCTCCGACTCATACCCACGTACAAGGCAGTTGCTTGCAGCTGGAGTGGCTGGTTTTCCAGGCGGCCCCTATAACGCCGCCCCGGCACGTATCACATACATGTCCGGGAGGGCCCACTTCTGGTTTCACTATGAATGTTGACACCTGCAACATCCTGCTCCCAAGAGTGTGAAAATCATCCCTGAAACCGATTAAGGTTCACAAGTTGTCGCAGCATCTCGATATGAATCGGTTTATCATTAAGCGCCGGTATGTAAGTAAACGATGTACCACCCGCATGCATAAAAATCTCCCTGTTCTGCTCATCAAGCTCCTCAAGCGTTTCTAAACAGTCTGATGCGAACCCCGGGCTGATTACCTGCAGGCTTTTTATTCCTTCATTCGGTAGATTTTTAATTGTCTCATCAGTAAAAGGCGTTAACCATGGCTCTCTGCCGAATCTTGACTGGAACGTCATCAATATTTTCAGTGACGGCATATTGATTGCTTCAATGAGTAATTTTGTCGTTAACTCACATCTTTCCTGGTATCGGTCCCCCTCTTTGACAAACCTTACCGGTATACCATGATATGAAATTAACAATGCATCTGGAACGCCGTTAGCTTCGAAAGATGCCTGAACGGATGCTCTTAACGCTTCAATGTAGGCAGGGTGATCGGCATAGTCATTGATGAAATTTATGGAGGGTGTATACCGGTTCTTCATTATCTGCAGGTGACGGCTCACGCTATCCCAAACAGAAGAAACGGTCGAAGATGAAAACTGGGGATACAAAGGAATGACGATAATTTTATCGACGCCTTTTTCCAGTAGCCTGTCAATTGCACCACCTATACTCGGCTCGCCATAACTCATCCCCAGCTCGACGGGCATACCTGTCACTTCTTCAAGCGCACGGGCTTGCCTGACGCTGTAAACCATGAGAGGGGAACCTTCCTCCATCCAAATCGAAGAATATAATCTCGCCACTCGCCTTGCACGTAATGGGATAATCACGCCATGTAGAATGGGACACCAAATGATTCTAGGTAAGTCGACCACTCTGTAGTCATGCAGAAATTTAGATAAAAATTTCTTTACCGCAACAGGCGTTGGTTCTTTTGGTGTTCCAAGGTTAACAATCAAAACACCCTGTTTATTCGTCATCAGGTGGGACCCTCAAAGCCATTGTCACTAACTCACTCATGCCAGTCACTCCGTAGCAGCTTGTCTTAAAGGCCTCAATTTGACCTCATTTTGTAGAAATAATTGAAATGCAGATTGACTGTTTCACGGCTTATGATGCTATGAATCTGATTGCAGCCATCGTTTTTACTCAATGATCATGATTTTAGGACAAATCATCAGTGAAAACATTACTTTCTCTATCGTCAGATTTAACCGGTGCGGGGCTACGCGACGTCATCATTGAAGTCGGCATGTGGAGGAGTTAGCTGGAGGAGGTGCGAAAAACCGCATCTGGATGCCCGCGCAGATGCATGCCTTAGGCTTGATCTTTTTATGCGTATAAGTGATGAAGGCGACTGACCTGCTCCCTGTTAATCCTTACAAAACGCTTTTAGCAATGTCCGTTATTCGCTCAAAGCCGACTGACACGCATCAACAGCTTACCACTGCTTTTACCAGGCTGGACGACATTGCCTGAACTCGTTTCGGGTAATGTCGTCAGCAGGCGAGCCGCGCAGCGGTGCGAGAGCAGAATTTAATAGTTACAATATACTAATGCGATTTAATAACAGGCGCAGGATTAGGCCGGCGAACCGGCCTGAGGCATTATCAGATGGCGCAATAAACGCGCGCTTCACGTGGCGTGTAGATACCAAATGTCACCACGCTCAGTAAGCCATTAACAAACGTCTGCTGCACTTCAACCCGGTTAACTTTTTCCTGGCCGCCGCACACCTGCGCCGCATCAATGCTCTTACGCTGACCGATACCTGAAACAAAGAACGGCTGGCTGGTGGTTTTCGTCGCCGCGCCAACTTGATTCTGTTTCATTACGAAAGTCTGCTGCGCACAGCCGGTTAAACTCAGAGCCAACAACGCCGCAACACAAAGCTTGTTCATAAATATCCTTATCGCCTGAAATGAAAAAAATGCTGAGTGAAATCATCACTCAACCAGCAATCAGGTTATCGACAACGAAAGCGGAAACATGAGAAAAATTTTTAAGTACCCCCTAACGGATACGTTTTGCTGAATAGTACAGCAATAAAAAAAAGCCCCTGCACAGCAGGAGCTTTTTATGTTTACCGCAGCGTTTCCGCTTAGCGAGTCAAATCGTCGAAGAACTTTTTGACGCCATCGAGAAAGCTTTTTGAATGCGGACTGTTCTTCTCGCCCGCCGCACCACCAAAGCTCTATTCAGGCTTACGCAGCAGCGACTTATGCTTGTCGCTCATAGTGGACCCTGGGCTGCCGTCAGTCCGCTTTGTGCCATAAGCGGACGTTGCTGAGTCTGCATTCCATTAATTATGAGGAGCAGTTCAGAGTCAGCAATCTGGATACTGAAACTAAAAATGCACGCCTTTAATGAACCATGTGGTTCTGTTAACATGAGCCTGTTTACAGGGAGAAACCACATGCGAACACTGACTGAAAAAAAACGAACTGACATCCTTAACGCCGCCACGACCGTCTTTCTCGGTCAGGGTTACGAACGCGCATCCATGGATGCTGTGGCCAGAGCAGCAGAGTGCTCCAAAGCCACGCTCTATAACTATTTCTCCTCCAAGGAAAGCCTTCTTGACGCCGTCGTCAGGGCCTACGGAACCAATTTTCTTACGCGCGCGGCGGACGATATTTACAGTCAGGACAGTCGTCATCTGCCCCTGGCTGAAAGGCTGCAGCGCTTTGGTGAGGGCATGCTGGGTGCAATGACATCGGACTGGAAGGGGCTCCAGCTGTATCGCATGGTTATCGGAGAGGCCGGACATTCCGGCATCGGCGATATTTTTTATGAGTCCGGTGTCCGCGAAAGCATGAACGCTCTGGCAGCGCTGATGAAACAGCATATCGAGGCTGGTGACCTTGTTCCCGCCCGCCCCGACCTTAGGGCTAAACAGTTTTCTGCGCTGGTAAAGGCCGAGGCTGATGAGCTCTTTCTCCGGTACAAGATGCCGGTTTATACGCGTGAAGATATCATCGCGATGGTGAAAAGTGCTGTAGAGATATTTATATCGGGTGCATCACCACGCTGACCTGACGAGCAGAGACGGATTACTCACCATAAGCAGTTGACTACTCTCTGGGTATATATAAACTGATAGGTACAGTTTAATTATAGAGAGGTTATATCAATGCTTAATCGTTTCATTTTGGTGGCAGGTCTGACCGTGTGTTCGCTTCTGCTGAGCGGCTGCGTTTCTTTATTCTGAGGAGCTAATATGCGTCTTTTTTACAGCCTCATTACCGGCATGACCGTACTGATGCTCACCGGGTGTCTTTCCATCGGCAGCCACATCTGAACTTTACCAGCCCGCCTTCAGGCGGGCAATTTTCTGATACCGCCTGTGCACGGCTAAAATGATACCTCCGACAGCATGACCACAATCAGGGTGCTTATGGCCATAGCCACCATAATTTCTGCAACAAGCAGCGTCATTAACGAGTTCTGGTGGACTCCCCAGGCCCCCTCTGTATATTTTCTTCCGCGGCGGGCTTTCAGGCGCCGGATATGAACGATTTCTTTTACGTTAATGATGACGTGCCACCACATAATTATGACGGTCACCGCGAGAGCACCAAATAAAATCAGGATGCTCCAGTCCATCCAGGAACCCCCGCCGTTAATCACTGACAGTTTCTTCATCATTGTATTCTCTTTCATGTAAAGTCTTCCATTGTGGGATTCTGAAAACACGAATCCCTTTGAGCCGGGACAGATGCTGCAGGATTTTCACCAGAGGGTGACATCGCTGAGCATCAGTAGCAGCAGCACAGAAAGCGCATTCACAATGAGGCATTCAGCCACCAGAAATATTTGCACCGGCCCTGATGAGGCCCCCCACACCCTGACGGCATAGTATCCGGCC
Source organism: Pantoea sp. X-Soil-ISGK-285 (assembly GCF_059730815.1). Lineage (NCBI taxonomy): Bacteria > Pseudomonadati > Pseudomonadota > Gammaproteobacteria > Enterobacterales > Erwiniaceae > Pantoea > Pantoea sp. X-Soil-ISGK-285. The sequence continues at coordinate 424,992 of NZ_AP035939.1, forward strand.
CGGCGCTGCCCGAACCGGCGTAGACGGCCCAGTTCAGAGAGATTACCGGCGGTTCTGAGGAGGGTACCTGCCACGATCAGTAACATGACCCCGTATACGAACCATTGCCGCGCCGACGTGTTTTCCAGCGCACCGGCCATCAGCCAGCCATTCATCAGCTGACCTGGGCGTCAAATGCAGTGAGAATGCCGCCGGCAATAAACACAAGCGCCAGAACGGTCCTGATAAGCAGCACCTTCATGCTCCTGCACCTGCCGCATACAGCAGCAGAAAATCAGTTGTTCTGCGCCTCACTTCTTTACGGAGCAGCGGCTTATCCTGCTGAAGGCCAGCCATCAGGCTCCGTAACTCCTCCGTCTGCTTCAGGTAGGCATGAGCCATTTCGCCAGAGGGCCGGCAGCGCAACTCTCCACGCAGCATTGCCGTATCAATAACGCTCCGCGCATAGTCCGCTGCCGGTGTAAAGGCGTCTCGTCCCGGGCTGTCAGGGCTGATCCTGGCTTCGCCATATTTTTGCAGCGTCAGCATCATTCTTATCAGCCTGCGCCGCACTGGCAGACCGGAATAGCGGAGCGGCAGGCTCAGGATAATACAGTAGCGCTCAGCACCCACTTCCCGCATCGCCTCCGGCCTGCCCTCCCTCAGTACCGGCGCGATGGTCAGCCGAGAACGGAGCCTGCACGTGATGCCTGACGACGAAACTTCCGGGTTTAAATAAAGCATTCCGCACTCCTCATGTGAAAGTTACCGACACGCGATGAAACATTTTCTTGACAGTGTCAGGATAAACCATATTAACTATACCGTACAGTTCATTATATCAAAAAGTAACCGGAGAATATTTATGATTCGCCTCACTAAACAGCTGTCCCGCTCGCTTATCCTGATCGCCGTCATTGCCGCCGCGGGATGTTCGTCCACGTCACCGGTAAAATATTCCGGCATTCAGGCCACGTCCCGGATGACGCCCAACACAGCTGATGACAGCGACCGGATCCCCTTTCGCTACACCGCCCCGGTTGACTGGAGCAAATACCGCAGCATCACTATCGATCCCGTTGAAATCTATGGCGGCAGCGACGCACAGTTTAATGACCTGTCTCAGGAAGACCGACGCAATCTGGCAGATTACATGCAGAAGAAGTTTGCCGACGTGCTGCGGGAGAAGTTTACTGTCATCAACAGCGCCGGGAACACCCCTTCTCTCCGGCTTAAGCTGACGCTGACCGGCGCGGACACCACGCCACAGGTTGTGGGAACCTTTACGAAATTCGACCTGGCAGGCGGCCCTTATAATATCGTTCAGTCTGTTCGAGGCGGGCGCGGACTGATGAGCGGTTACGTCAACTATGCCGTAGAAGTGAAAGATGCCGCAACCGGTGAACTCCTGCTGGCCTACGTGGCGGAACAGTACCCCAATGCTATGAACGTGGGTGCAACGTTTGGCTCAATGAGTGCGGCAGAAACAGGAGTGGACAAAGGCGCAGAGCAGTTACTGGAAAAACTGCGCCAGGACAAGCAATAAACAGAACGTGACGGCTTATGGGCATATGGCTTTGTCAGTGTAGCTATCTCTGCACTAAGAGGAGATGGTTTCAGGCATCGTTCATAAAAGCTATTCTCGCGTCAAAAAAGGCTGTGTTATGAATGCCCGCTTTTCGCTCATAGCGGACCTCCCGGAGCGTAGGTCCGCTTTGTGCCTGAAGCCTGCTCTCTCCGCATCATGATGTGTTGATCAATTGCGGCAGTTCACCTGCACCTTTCTGAGTGACCTCCGGCATGTTCATTCCGTTCGTCTGTAATTTTGCAGGCAACTTAGCGATAATTTGTTAAGCGGAAAGAAGATCTTAAAAGGAGGCACTGACAATGACTTTTTCTATAGGTGTGCTTGCAGGAATGGGACCCCGCTCCACAGCCCCCTTCGTTGATATGCTGGTAACAGACTGTTACATCGGGTACGGAGCGAAATATGATATGGATTTTCCTAAAATGCATATTATCTCGTTGCCGACACCTTTCTGGCCTGGCAAGAAAGTTGATGATAATGCGATGATCGCAACCCTGCAGCAGGGTATTACCGAACTCGTCAGGGCCAAAGTGAGTCTGATAGCTGTTCCCTGTAATCTTGCGCACTGCTACTTTGCCGAAATGAAGGCGGTGAGCTCCGGTATCCCACTTCTGCATATCGCAGACATTGCACTTGAGTCACTGCCTGCAGAGGCAACCAGGATTGCTGTACTGGCTACGGAACCTACACTGGAAGCGGGTTTTTATCAGGCGCGGATAGAAGCTTCTGGCAAAGAGATTATTGATCCACCTCTGCTTCGTGAGATGACCACATCGCTAATTAGACGGATTAAAACGAAAGGTTTTCATGACTCCGGTGTACAGGCAGAGTGGATGAATTTAATGTCTGTAGTGGCAAATCTTAATGTGGAGGCTCTTCTTATTGCCTGTACAGATCTTAGTCCCCTGATAACTGAAAACACTTTCAGCTTTGTCATCGTAGATACGGCAGCAAGCCTTTCCAGTGCGACCATTAAAAACTACAGACGTATGTCCGGGAAAATTACAGGCGGCACCCATAATACCGGCTAACCTGATGTCCGCTCCTCGCTCATAGCGGCCTCTAGCTCAGTTAGCTTGTCCGCTTCGTGCTAGGAGCGGACATTGATAATATTTCAATGGCATTAAAAATTAGGAAGCAGGACAATCTCTCGGGAGAGGTTGCGTTGGCTTTGATATTTTTAATAGATTCAGAAATATTCCGTTTCGTGATTAGAGATCCATATCAAGATTGAGCTACGATAGTCGTCTTTAGTGGAGGCGATCAGCGAGCATTTATCTGCATTACCATCAGCGGTGTAAGCACAGCTTTGCTTCAGTCGGACAATTAAGTCCCCTGTTTTTGATACGCTCTCTGAGTCAACAAATTGCGCACTTCCGGATGGATAAAAGATACGCGTGTCCTTCCGATCTTTATAGTTTCTTATACGCACAGGAAATTGGCTATTGTGATATTCATATCGCTTTACAACTTCGCCCGTGTCTTTGTCCGCGATTGTTTCAAGCAATCCGCGCACATTATAGCTGAGTACATAATTGCCTTTTTCATTCTCAAGCTCAGTGATTTCGCAGCGTTCATTGATTTTTCCGGTAATACTCTGACCTTTAAAAGATGTCAGTACACCATCTTTGTTTACCAAATGGAATTCATGGCCATTTGCCTTATCAACCATGTTGATATTAGTAAAGCACCCGTTACGATCGTATCTAACTTCTGTCATCGCCTGAAGTTTACCGTAAATATCTCGGATCCACTGGAGGCTATGTTTTACGTTCCCGGTAGTTGCATCATGCTCGAACAAAAGAGCAGCATTTAAGACTGCTGGTTTGAATTGAGTAAATGCAGCGACATTAAATGACATTGCCAAAAGTAATAGACTTAAAAGCAACCTTGCTTTCATTATTTATTCCTTTATTAGTAGGATCGCACTCTAAGGTGGTGGGGCAACTCAAGTTATCAAATTCTATGCGTAAAGACACGAATAATCGAGATGCTTCCATGTCACAATTTAAGCGACCGCTTTTCGCTCAAAGCAGCCAGTCGATGCGCTAACATCACGTTTTCAATCAGTCACCGTTTACTGCGCTGGCGAACGTGTGCGGACCCCCCGCGATGTCTGTTCCTCTGGGCTTCCTTTCCTCCCATAATCTGCCGATTGGCATGCAGTTCTGTGCAGGATTTAATCAGGAGAATTTATTGCTGGCACTGGCGGGTCAGCTTGAAAGCGCTTATCCGTGGCAGACAAGAAAACCAGCGGTGTGGGCTGGTCGCTAAAGACCCTTTCAGAAGCATCGCCTGATGGTTTTTTCCAGAACGTGTAAGCGACGACTTCCTCTCTGCTATTTTTGTCTCGACAATAGCGGGGAGAGGCGACCGGCTCATAAAGTCACCTGGAAAACTTTAGCTCACTGCTCACGGTTGACATGACTCTCCGTAACAGGCATACCACTTTGTCAGTTTTGCCGTTGGCGAACAGGTGAACAACCGGGAACTTCCGCTATCGAACGATCTGATATTGTGAGTATTTGCGCTCGTCGTCAGAAGCGGAATAATATCGATATCGGTGGTTTAGACTGTTGAAGTAACAACTCAGGTCTGAAAGATCAGGAGATTAATATGCAATCAGTTCGCCTCATGGGTGACGGATACGAACCTCATGTGACACAGGAGGAAGGTAAACTGACCTACTCATTGCCTGTCGATTCTGCTTTTATCAGCTATGAATTTGCCTTTGAGATTAGCCGGCACGATCTGGATATTCTGCTTTCCGATGATTACAGACGTGCCGTGCTCGAAATTACTGCGCATACCTTGCTCCAGCGTTCGACGCTAACAGGCTATGACCACTTCACCCAGAAAGACTTCGATAAACTGGTCACGAACACCCTTCACTCCACACCCGATTTCCTGCAAACATTCATTTCTCAGATAAGCCATGAACATCACATTGTTATAGAGCATTACGTGAAAGAAATCATGGACCGGCGTTCTGCCTCACAATGAATACAATGAGTACTAAATTTTGGTCTCCCGAAAGTGAAAATCCAACAGAAATAATAAACTGACGCAATATGATTTTACGCTGCGAAGTTATTTCTGAATCTGAACAATAAAGGGGGACCAGAACAAATCCAGGAATGAAATACCAGTCTTAGAAATGTTCTTAGCTGGAATAGCATGGGGAGAGCTTCTCAATGAGTCAAAACCCTCCCCGCCATGCCATCGAGCAACCCCGCAACGTCCGCCGCTAATCCCCTATGCAGTCATCCCGCCATCAATCACCAGTTCGGTGCCGCTGACGTAACTGCTTTCATCGGAGGCCAGAAACAGGGCCGCAGCCGCGACTTCATCAGGATTACCCAGCCGCTTTGCCGGGATCCGTTCGCTGAGTGTCTGCCTTACTTCATCGCTGGCCTGGCTAAACATCGGCGTATCAGTTGGGCCAGGGCTGAGTGTATTAACTCTGATGCCACGCGGTGCCAGCTCGCTGTTCCAGGTGCGGGCATAGGATCGCACCGCTGCTTTGCTGGCGGAATAGGCAGCATAGCCAGGATTAGCAATGCTTCCCGCGATCGACCCCACCAGCACGATGCTGCTGCCCTCCCCCATGAGCCGTACCGCGTGCTGCACCGTCAACACCATGGCACGCACATTCAGATCAAAGATGCGATCAAGGTGCTCCTCCGTGGTCTCTTCCAGGCTCGCAGGTTCTGACACGCCAGACGAGTTGACGAGGATATCAAGTCTGCCAGCCCTGGCATTGAGGGTTTCAAACAGACGCTCAAGGTCGCTTGTGTGGGTGATGTCACCCGCAATCGCCTCGACCTCACCGCCAATCAGCGCTACAGCCTCAGCCAGCTGTGCTTCACGTCGGCCCGTTATAAAAACCCGTGCGCCTTCCTGAACAAAACGGCGAGCAACAGCGAGGCCAATACCGCTACTACCACCGGTGACCAGGGCGATCTTTCCACTTAGTTTCATCATTACCACTCCGGATAGGGGTTAGACACCTGATGGTATATTTATTATATTTAGTGTCAATTACGCACCTGATGTACACCAGATATCCTCAAGGAAACCAAATGACCACTGATATCACCGTAGTGCTGGCAGAGATAAACAGCACGCGCCCTATCCTGGAACAGGTGGCAAACAAGTGGTCAGTACTGATCCTGACCGTGTTGTGCTCCCAGCCCTCACGTTTTAACGCCATCAAGCGCAGGCTCGACCCCATCACACATAAGTCTCTGACGGAGGCATTACGACGGCTGGAACGCAACGGATTAGTGAGCCGCCACGTGATTGCTTCCTCCCCTGTGGCGGTGGAATATGCGATTACGCCGCTGGGCCGAACGTTGCAGGATCCTTTTATCGCGCTGGTGAGCTGGGCAAAGCAACATGGGGGATCGATGGAACAGGCGCAGACGGTTTATGATAATGGACGGGATATCGATGAGTCTGTATGAACTCCACCAGGGTGGCGTTCCTGCCTGTCGATAGCGTCAGGTTAATGAGAAGATGAGTTCAGCAGGAACAATGAATTGCCGTACGCGGAGTTCCGCGAAGTCACTCAGGCCAGTTCATCACAGACGTTTTAGTGAATTCAGGTGCCTGTCTCGCACATAGATTTTGGTCATCAGCAACAGACTTCTTTTTGTGCTTGAAACAGAAAATCTTTCTGCTGTGGCGCGCGGTTTCAGAATATTAGGCGGTTTAATCAGGCGTTCAGGAAATGTATCCTTGCGGGAACAGGCGGCAAAGCGTTAAACGTAAGATCCATTACCATTAAATCCGGAAGGTCATACCAGCAATCATATGCATCGACTAAGGCTCTTCTGACTCAAAAAACTGATACGACCCATCACGTCGGGCTTTGGCCTGGTACATCGCTTTATCCGCGTTTTCGAATAATATTTTGGCCGATGCCGTCCCAAAGCGGGCAAGGCTGATACCGATAGCCGCGCCAATGCGTACGTCCATATTATCAATGGCGAATGGCGCGTGCAGACTTTCAATAATACGCAGGGCAATGGCAGCGGCTGTGTCGCGATTTCTGCACTTTGCCGCCACAACAAATTCATCTCCGCCCAATCGCGCCAGTGAGTCGCCCGGACGCATACAGCGTTGCAACCGTTCACTGACCTGCTGCAGCAAGGCATCCCCTGTCGCGTGGCCCATCAAATCGTTCACCGCCTTAAAGCCATTAAGATCGATAAACATCACCGTCGTGTAGGCCTCATCATCCACCTTCGCCAGCATGCGCCCAACCTGGTCGTTGATCCAGGTACGATTATGCAGCCCGGTCAGCGTATCCAGCGTTGCCAGCTTCTCCAGATTGCGCATCCTCTCTTTGTCTCGCGTAATGTCGCGCGACACCAGAACTGCACCGATATTTTTGCCGGTAGAGGGATTGATGACGCCACAGGCTTTGGTGCCCAGAATGATGTAGTGGCCGTCACGATGCAGCTTGCGCACCTCAACGACATCCGGCAGCACTCCCCCGTTGAAGATGCAGGCCAGAGCTTCAGAGGCGGGGCCGCGGTCATCGGGATGCAGGAAATCCACCACCAGCTGACCGACAACTTCTTCGGCTGTCCAGCCAATCATTTCGCTATAAGAGGGCGAGATTGAAACGTACCGGCCATCCGCGTCGCAATGGGCAATCAGATCGGTGCTGTTTTCAATTAACAGACGATACTCTGCCGCCGTGCGCAGCGCATCTTCCAGCGCTTTACGCTGTCCGGTCACATCAAGAATGAAGCCGTTATACTGCAGACGGGACGTGCCAGGCTGGCGATCCGGCAGGCCAGATACAATAACCCGACGCGTCTTGCCATCCAGACAATGGATCGGCACTTCAATATGAAAAGGCGTCAGGAAATCAAGCGCTGCGGTCAGTTGCAGCGCGATCTTTGCATCGTCGTCGGCCTGTGCCAGTCTCAGCCATGAACTCAGCGTCACACCCCTCAGTTCAGGCATCAGACCAGCAGGGCTTTCCTGACTGGCGACGCAGATACCCTGGGCATCTGTAGACCAGACAGCGGTAAAAGAGGGTTTGATCATTGTGTTCATGGCGGCCGACTCCGACGTAGCTGACGATATTAAACAGGCTCAATACTCGTCGCTACAGACCTGATTATAACCGTTAATGTCCGCCTGTAGCTGAAGGAGGATCCGGAGACAGGTTCACCATTGCGAGAATACCCGCCATTGACGGCGGCTGACGCTGCGCTTGTCCGTCTGCAGCTGCTGAGGTGCCGCCCTGCCCGCACAAAAGTGAGCGAACCCGGGATTCAGTGTCAGAAGTATGAGCCAGTGTTTATCGGCCGATCGGGCCAGAATCTTTAATGATGCCACCTCTGCCAAAAGCGCTGGGGTATGATTCTGTCGCAGTTGATTGGCGCGGCCACCGCGCTGGAACTTGCGCGCCATGGCTTGAATATTGTAGCGGCAGTAGTGGATCAGAACGGCCTCGATAAGCTGGTACGCCAGATTGTCGGGGTTGCCACGCCATCCACTCTGTCCTGATGCTGATTATCAGGGCAATACTGCCCCGGCATGGCTCGCACGCCCTGATGCTATTTTCCTTCAATTTTCGCCTGATTAAGCCGCCGGGCTATCACTCTTTGCATCGCCTGAAAATTAAGAAGAAAACAGAGTGACTCAGAATTAATTCTTATAGGTTAACAGGGAAAACAGCCCAAACACTGCACTCCGACAGAGCAAATATTACATTAAATCAAAGGGTAAATGCCGGTTTAGTGAGTGACAAGCTGTGATCAAAATGCCTGTCATAGTTTTCTTTAGCTTAACCTTTTCTTAAGATTAATCTTATAACATCGTCTCTGTATTAGCCCATGTTGGGCTGTTCCGGAGTATCACCCTATGCAAAATAACAACACAGCTTCTCACGCTCTCAGTAAAGTTCCGGCCGTTACCGCGGCTTTCTGGTTAACCAAAATCGCTGCGACTACCCTGGGTGAAACCGGCGGCGATGCGGTGACCATGTCGATGAATCTCGGTTACCTGACCGGGACATTGATTTTCGCCATCATCTTTCTGATCGCGGTGGTGGTGCAGATAAATCGCCACAGTTTCAACAAATGGATTTACTGGTTCACCGTGGTGGCCACAACCACCGTCGGCACGACGATGGCAGACTTTGCCGATCGCTCACTGGGCATAGGATATTTAGGGGGCACCTTGCTGCTGAGCACCCTGCTTATCCTCTCGCTTTTCCTGTGGAAAATCACCTGCGGTACAGTCGCGGTCAGTTCGGTGAACAACGGCGTCACAGAGAGTTTTTACTGGGTCACTATTATGTTTTCACAAACCCTGGGCACGGCCTTAGGTGACTGGACGGCAGACACTGAAGGGCTGGGCTACGATGGCGGGATACTGCTATTTGTTGGCGCGCTGGCAATCATCTGGGCGGCCAGTCGCTTTACATCACTTTCGCGTACGGGGCTCTTCTGGGCGGCCTTTATCCTGACCCGACCACTGGGTGCCGTGGTCGGCGACTTTCTGGACAAACCCCTTGCCTCAGGCGGACTCGCTCTAAGCCGCTACGGTGCCTCGCTGACACTGGCGCTAATCATCATCGCTCTTCTGGTGATACTGCCCCAGCGCCCGGCAATCAAGACCGCCACGGCGAGTTAAAAAACGTTACTGGCAGATTTACAGATAACGCATCGACTTAAACGTAATCAGGGCCGCCAGCGATGGCGGCTTTTTTATTATCTGATGCGTAACAGGCTACATCAGACAGAGCGCTCAAAGGAGACGATTTGACCATCGGGTGCAGCAGCGAGTACCGGCAGACTCTCTGCTGGCTCCTGCATTTTCACCCGAAACGCCGTGTTGTTGGCATCAAGGAAAACGGTTCTCAGATGACGGTTACAGATGAACCATATTTCATCGCGGTCATTTGAAAGAATGTAGTAAGCATCTGATGTTTCAGAGGGGTTAAAACAGCCCAGCGCGCGATAAGCCGTCTGCGGGGTAAAACCGCTGGAAAGCGGCAGTGGCCTGGGGCCATGCGCTAACTCTTCAATCCTGAGGTAAAGCCCCTGTTCAAGCCACAGCATAATGTCACTCCCTGAAGGTAGAGAAACCGGGCTGAACGTGTCGGCTGCATTACCGCGAAGCAGAATGCCCGTTCACTGACCGATTTAGTGATCGGATAATTTTTCCGACGTGCAGAATCGTTATCCTGATCTGAGCATAGCAGCGGCGCGTTCTTATGCTTTATTTATCTGCTTACGGGGTTCTGCTACTCAAGGCGACTGGCGAGCAGCCGCAGCTGCTCAGCAATCTGCTTCAAATCCCGCTGCTGCTGACCGGCGATACCCGTCGAGCTGCGTACCACCAGTTTTGCCGGAAGGATTGAAGAGGAACGCTGCTCATCCTGCTCACTGGCTAACAACAGACGCGCGACCGCCTCTTTGCCCTGTAAATCAAGATCGAGCGACACCGTGGTCAGCGCCGGATGGAAGAAGGCACTTTCATAGGTGTCATCGTAGCCAATCACCGAAATCTGCCCCGGCACCGCTACACCACGCTGATGCAGCGCGCTCAGCACACCCAGTGCCATCTGATCATTTCCCACCAGCAGCGCGCTGAACTCCGGCGCTTCACGCAGCAGTTGCAGCACGCCGTTGTAACCACTTTGCGCATCCCAGTTACCGTGGCTGACGCTGACCGGCTTCAGACGATAGCTCTCCAGCGTATCCAGCCAGCTCTTTAACCGCAGATTGGCAGAAACGGACTCCTCTGGCCCGGCCAGCAGAGCAAATTCCCGATGCCCCTGCTCGTAGAGATATTTGACACTGGCACGGGTGCCGTCAGCCGGGTTAAACGAAACGTTAAACACCGCACTGTAGGGATCAACATCAAGAAACAGGCACAGGATATCGTCGTTCTCCTGCACGATCTGCTCCGCATCACTGCTCTCCAGCGGAACGTTGATAATCACCTTATCCACGCGCTGCGACTTCAGCTCATTGATACAGTTCTGCAGACTTTGATTGACGTTCTCATCAATCATGGCGATCAGCACCTGATAGTCAGCGGCATTGGCATATCGTTTAACCGCAGCGGCCACCTGCGAAGGAGCATGCAACGCCAGCGATGTGGTCACCAGACCCAGCGTTGTGCTCTGCTTACCCACCAGCTGTTGCGCCAGTCTGTTTGGCACGTAGCGCAGGGTCTCAATAGAGTGCTCCACCTTGCGCCGCGTTGATTCTGAGACGTTTGCCGACTTATTCAAAACCCGCGAAACCGTCTGATAAGAGACGCCAGCATGGCGGGCGACATCCTCTAAGGTGGCATTTTTTGATTTCATAATTCGCATCCCTGATTACCGATGGCGGAATGGTATCACAGCAGCCGAATAAGCCAGGTTACCGCAGTCACATTGCGCAAATAAAAAGTAAAAGTCATACCTTCACATCACGAGGTTTGGTGATCTGATTCACTAATCGTTACAAATACCGCCACTTTATTTGCACTGCATCACACATTATCGCGATTTTGTTTGTCACTCATCTGACAAAAAGCGTTAACTGCCGCTGTCATGTGAACGTATTACAAATAAAATTGAGGATAACATGGAAACAAGGTTACGTACTGCTGCTGTGGCGCTCGCTGCGGCCCTGACCTCCCCGACGCTCTATGCTGCTATCGACAACATTGATTTCCATGGCTATCTGCGTGGTGGCGTTGGCGTATCGCAGGATGGCGGTATTGAAGAGTATCAAAAGAACAAGATTGGCCGTCTCGGCAATGAAGCCGACACCTACGGCGAGGTTGAGCTGGGCAGCGAAGTCTACAAAAAGGATGACGTCAGTTTTTACGTCGACACCATGGTCAGCATGTTCTCCGACGGTTCTAACGATAACGAAACCACCTTCGGTGACGATGCGCAGTTTGGTTTGCGTCAGCTTAATCTGCAGATTAAAGGGCTGGTGCCGGGTGACAAGAATGCGGTGATCTGGGGCGGTAAACGTTACTACCAGCGTCACGATTTGCACATCATTGATACCAAATACTGGAATATCTCCGGCTCCGGTGCAGGTATCGAAAATTACACTCTGGGCCCGGGCGCGATCTCCTTTGCCTGGATCCGTGGCGATGCCAATGACGTCGATTACCGGGTCGATGGCGATAACGACGTCAACATTAACTACCTGGATCTTCGGTATGCTGGCTGGAAACCGTGGAGCGGTGCCTGGACCGAGTTTGGTATTGATTACGCCATGCCGAACACCACCAAAAAGCAGGAAGAGTATGGTGGCCTGTATGATGCGGAAAACGGCGTTATGCTCACCAGTGAAATCAGTCAGGATATGTGGGGCGGCTATCAGAAACTGGTATTTCAGTACGCCAATAAAGGCCTGGCACAAAATATGATTTCACAGGGCGGCGGCTGGTATGACATGTGGAACGATACCCGCAATGCCACCGGCTACCGCGTAATCAATACCGGCCTGCTGCCAATCACCGACAAGTTCTCCCTGAATCAGGTCTTTACCTGGGGTTCAGCGGATGATGTCACCGCGCAGACCAGCAAAAGCACCCTGCTGTCGCTGGTGGGTCGTGGTCAGTATCAGTTCACGCAGTATGTCCGCGGCATCGGCGAAGTGGGTAGTTTCTGGCAGAAAGATGAGAACAAAGTGGGCAGTGACTATAAACAGGCGGGTCAGAAATATACGCTGGCGCTGGGTCTCGCAGCCGGTCCCGAATTTATGTCACGCCCGGAACTGCGTCTGTTTGCCTCTTATCTGAATGACTCAGAAGACGGACACAGTTTCCAGGACAACACCAGTAACAACACCTGGAACTTCGGCGTACAGGTCGAAGCCTGGTGGTAACCGAGCAGTCTCCTCATTGTGATCATTGTTAAGCTCTTATGCAGGGGCTTATTTGGATAACCGGCGACGGTTATCCATTTTTTTACTCCGGCTGAAGCGGCTTAAAGAATCGGGCTTCCAGCAACTGACGCAGCTGATCGGATTGCGTGCCAAAGATGGCATGAACTTCCTGCCCCAGAATCACCACGCCAATCGCCCCCGCCTTCTGTAATCCTGCCGTATCCACCGCCCTCAGCGATGTCACTTTCACCCGCAGCCGGGTTAAACAGGCGTCCACCTGCTGAATATTTTCACGCCCGCCGAAGCACTCTACAAGACGCTCCAGCAGCGCACTGTCAATCTCAACCTCTTCCGCCGTCAGCGGCTGCCGACTGAAATATTGCTTAAACGATTTCAGACTCACCATGTTGTTCTCCTCCAGATAATAAAAAGGCGGGCTGCTGCCCGCCACTCACGACTGATAAACGAAAACGAGGGGGAATAGCTTCAGGGCACTCACAGAAAATACACTCTTCCTGCCCTCAAACCCTATTCCTCCGCCACAAAGTCCGCAATTAAAGCCGGTCCAAAACTTCCAACAGACAACTCCCATGCGCAAAGCGATGGGGGCCAGTACCTGTAGCAAAGCATCACGGGCCATGGATGGCCCGTGTTGAGCTGGCAGGGATGCCATCTTTTGCGTCTTTGCGGAAGGTACTGGCCCCCTGAGCCGATGCTAAACCTGCCAGCAAACGGCATTAAACTAACGTCAAAGGCTTGCGCCTTCAGTTAGCGGCACACTCAGAACGCGACATCCCCATGGCGCCAGCACCAGCGATTCCCCCACAACCGAGCCATCGATCAAATCGCTGAGCCCAGCAGGCAACGACAGCTGCTGCACCTGACCGGTAAAATTCTGCACAAAAAGAAACGCCTGTTCGCCATCAGTGCGCCGCTGAACGACCACGCCCGGAGGCAGATCAATCGCCAGCGCGCGCGGCAACGCCAGCTGCTTAATCAACGCACCATAAAAATCCCGCTGGAACGACAGATCATTACGCGACGCGATATACCAGGCTTTGCCCTGACCCACGCGATTCACCGTCACCGCCGGGGTACCGGCATAAAAATCGCTCTCATAACTGGCCAGCGCCGTTGCCCCTTCCAGATGAATATGCTCGCAAAGCTCTCGCGCCTGATAAGGCCCACTCAGACCCAGCTCATTGCCGCGCACCCCGCGTACGCCATTGAATTCCTCATCAGTCAGACTATCGATCTCTTCTGACCAGATGCCAAGCAACGGCCGCAACGGCCCCGGGAAGCCACCGGGATAACACAGATCGCTCTCATTCACGATGCCGCTCCAGTAGCTGGCAACGAAATGCCCGCCCCGCTCAAGATGCTGCTCCACCCGCGCCGCAAAACCATCCCGCACCATATACAGCATCGGCGCAATCACCAGATCGTAACCACTGAGATCGCAGTCGCCGTTAATCACATCCACCGCCACGCCCTGCTCCCAGAAAGCACGATAGTGCTCGTTCACTGTGCGCTCATAATGCAGGCCGAGATTGCGCGGCCCCTGCGCATTATCCATCGCCCAGCGACTCTCCCAGTCGAAAATAATCGCCACCCGCGCCTCAACCCGACTGCCCATCACCGGCGTCATCGCGGCCAGCATCCGGCCCAGCTCACTCACTTCACGACCGGTGCGCGTATCAAGATGACCCACATGATCGACTACTGCGCCATGAAACTTCTCGACCGAACCCCGGCTCTTGCGCCACTGAAAATATTGCACCGCGTCCGCACCATGGGCCACCGCCTGCAGTGACGACAGAATATGCATCCCAGGCTTCTTCAGCTTGCTGGTCGGCTGCCAGTTGGTGGCGCTCGGCGTCGACTCCATCAACACGAAAGGCTTGCCCTGCTTCAGAGTGCGCATCAAATCGTGGTACATCGCGGTATAACAGGCGAGCGTGGTCTCATCCTTCTCGTTATGCCACATCGGGTAGCTATCCCAGGAGATAAAATCGAGCACCGGTGCCAGCTTCCAGTAATCGTAGTCGTAGAAATATTCCATAAAATTGGTGGTCGCAGGCAGATCGGGATTGGCCTGCTTCAGCGGTTTAATCTCCTCACGACAGAAGTCAGTAACCTGATCGGTCATAAACCGCCGCCAGTCCAGATTCAGACCGTGAATCGACATCTCACCCTGTGGCGCTGGCGACACAATCTGTGACCAGTCGCTGTAGGTATGACTCCAGAAATCACTCCACCAGGCGAGATTCAGGTTCTCCAGCGTCTCATATCGGCGCTGCAACCAGCTGCGAAACGCCTGCTGACAGCGATCACAATGACATTCTCCGCCATACTCATTGGAAATATGCCAGCCGAGCACCGCCGGATGATGCGCATAATGCGCCGCCAGCCGGCTGTTCATCGCCTGCACTTTCTGGCGATACACCGGCGAGGTCATGCAGTGGTTATGACGACCACCATGCAGAGCCGGCACGCGATCGCGCCCCACACGCAGCACCTCCGGATACGCCTGCGACATCCAGGCTGGCCTGGCCCCGCTTGGTGTAGCAAGAAACACAGAAATCCCCTGCAGCCAGAGCGTATCAATCACCTCATCCAGCCAGCCAAATTCATAGCGCCCCTCTTCCGGCTCCAGCTTCGCCCAGCTGAAAATACCCACCGACATAACGTTACAGTTCGCCTGCTTCATCATCATGACGTCGTCATCAATAATGCCCGGCTGGTGCGCCCACTGTTCCGGATTGTAGTCAGCACCATGCAGCAGCCGGTTAACCCGGGCGCTGAGCGGGGGAAATTTATTCATACCTGTTCCTCAGAGGTAGACATCAGCGTTTGCGCTAATGGTTAATGAAAAACCTGCAGCGAAGGCAGCGCCTTGCCGTGACAGTCAAACAGCGCCTGGTTTTCGCGGGCGTTACCCTGTTTCCATTCGTCGTGGATATATTTCATGCCGGCGGGTGTCGCCCAGGTATTGCCGGGCGCAGGGATCCACGCCGGTTCCCAGTAGACGACACCCTTGCCGCGATGGTCCGGCACCGCCAGCACCGCTTTAATCAGGTCATGCAGATAAGCCGCCTGGCCCGCTACACTGCCGGGATAGCCGCCCGCCTGCTCCTCTTTGGCCTGGAAACTGTTCTCCGCGCTATCGCAGTTTTCCAGCGTGTAGCCGTAGGCTGCTTCCACCACCATCACGTCTTTGTCATAGCGCCGGGAGATATCATCCATGTTGGCTTTCAGGGCGCTGATGGGGCCGTTCCAGTAGGTGTACATCGACAGGCCAATCACATCGAATGGCACATCACGCTTAACGATCTCGTCGAACCACCAGCGGAACATGTCGTTCTTTGTGCCCTCAGCCAGGTGCAGCATGATCTTCACCTGATGCGGGTCGCTGAGATTCTCACGCACCCCGCTGATCCCGGCTTTCAGCAGACCGGCCAGCCGATCAAACTCACCGCCGTTCTGGCCCCAGCTTTTGCCTTCCGGCCAGAGCATGCCACCGTTAAGTTCATTGCCAATCTGCACGATATCCGGCATCACACCGTCCGCTTTGAAACGAGCGATGGTGTCACGGGTGTAGTCATGAACCTGGGTTTCCAGCTGCGGAAAAGGCAGCGACTGCCAGGCTTTGGGCTTGAACTGCTTGCCTGGGTCTGTCCAGAAGTCGCTGTAGTGGATATCCAGCAGCAGCTTCAGGCCCGCCGCTTTAACGCGCTTCGCCAGCGCCAGCGTGGTCGCCAGATCGTTGCCACCACCACCGTAGGTCTGACCGCTGTCGTCGCGGGGATCCACCCATAGCCGCAGCCGGATGGTGTTGATGCCGCTGGCTTTCAGGATGGCGATAACATCCTGCTGCTGGTTATCTGCGTTATAGAATTTCGCCCCCTGCTTCTCCAGTTCAGCCAGCGATGAGATATCCGCACCTTTGATAAAATCGGCTGGCCACGGCCCGGCAGAGCCGATGACAGGATGATCGGCGGCGAGCAGCGGTGTCGCCCAGGCCAGCGCCAGGGCGAGAATCAATGTTTTTGGCGTCATGATTTATCCTTTAGTACTGCCTGAGGCCAGGCCAGAAACGAAGTATTTCTGCAGGGCCAGATAGAACACCGCCACCGGCACGGCGATCAGCACGGCACCGGCGGCATAGGTGGTGTAGCTGGCACCCATTTTTTGCGACACCAGGTTATAGAGGCCAATCGGCAGCGTGAACTGCTCTGGCGTTCGCAGAATGGTGCTGGAGAGGATGAAATCACCCAGCGGCCCGGTGAATGAGAACAGCGCCACTACCGCCAGAATCGGCTTCGACAGCGGCATGATGATCTCAACAAAGATGCGGAAGTTACCCGCACCGTCCATGCGCGCCGACTCATCCAGATCTTTGGGAATCGAGTCGAGATAACCCTTCATCAGCCAGGTGTTCATCGGGATCATCCCACCAACGTAGATCAGCACCAGTGCCAGATGGCTGTTGATCAACCCCAGCAGCTGCGACAGCACGAAAATCGCGATCAGCGCCGAAAACTGCGGGATCATCTGTAACAACAGAAACAGCATTAGTCCGTTCTGCCGCCCCTTGAACCGAAAACGGGAAAAAGCGTAGGCGGTACAGCTGACGCTGATCAACGTCAGCACCATGGTCAGGAAACTGATTTTCATCGAATTCCAGTACCACGTCAGGTAAGGCACCGTGCCATTGAACAGGTCGCGGTAGTGCTGCAGCGACGCATTCTCAGGAATGATCGAACTGCTGAGCAGGCTGTTACCTGCATTCAGGGATGCTCCTACTGTCCAGACCAGCGGATAGATAATGATGGCCGAGACGGCCAGCACCACCAGCCAGGTCAGCGACAGGCGTATCCACCTTTCGCGTTTAATACTGCCGGACTTCGCCATAACTGCTTCCTTACGCCATCTCATCTTGTTTAAACGACCGGGTCGCGCGGAACTGCCACAGCGCCAGACCTACCACGAAAATCGACAGCAAAATGGTGATAGTGGCGGCGATAGCATATTGCGACGACGACATGGTGAGCTTGTAGATCCACGACACCAGGATATCGGTTCCTCCGGCATTCGACCCCGCCACCGCCGGACCGCCATTGTTAAACAGATAGATGATGTTGAAATTATTAAAGTTGAAGGTGTATTGCGTGATGATGATCGGCGCAATGGCGTAGAGCACCAGCGGCAGCGTGATGGTTTTCAGCCGCGTCCAGGCGCTGGCACCGTCCATGATCGCCGCCTCATAGAGATCGTCAGGGATCGCCTGCAGGACGCCGGTAGTCATCGCAAACACAAACGGGAAACCGAGCCAGGTCTGCATCATAATCAGCGCGGTTTTGGTCCAGAATGGATCGGTCATCCACGCTTTAGGTGCAATGCCAAAGAAGTCGAGAATAGCGTTGTTGATCACCCCAAAGCTGTCGTTGAACATTCCGGCGAAGACCAGAATGGTGACGAAGCCCGGCACCGCCCACGGCAGGATAAAGATGGTGCGGATCAGCGGCTTAAAGCGCAGGTCTTTCTGATTGACCAGAATCGCCAGCATGACGCCCACGGTGCACTGCAGCGTGGTAGCGAGCAGTGTCCAGACCACCGTCCATTGCAGCACGTCAAAGAAGGTGGAGCGCCAGATCGACAGGGTAAAAATGTTGATGAAGTTTTTGAACCCCACCCAGTCCACCAGCTTCGCAGGTGGCGTGTGATAGAGGTTGTAGTTGGTGAAGGCGATGGCGAAACCGAACAGAATCGGAAACACCACTACAAACACCAGCAGAATAAAGCCTGGCGAAATCATCAGATAGGGGAAGCCATCGCGCAGCAGTAACTGATACTGCTGGCGCACGCTGTTCAGCTGCTGACCCTTGTCGCGCCTGACGCCATTGACCCAGGCGTCGCGCATTGACACTCCCCAGACCGCCACGCCGAAGGCGGCAATCAGTACGCTGATAATGCCCTCTGCCAGCAGAAAAATGGAGTTATCACGCGGCACCGATTCGCCCAGCGTATAGAGCCCCCAGAATCCCTCACGCAGAAAATCGTGGAAGACGCCGGTAAAACTGCTGAGCAAAATCAGAAAACAGAGCCCTTTAGCCCACTGGCGGTGGTAAAACTGGCCGAAGCCAGGCAGCAGTGCCAACAGCGCACCGGTGGTCGCATGACGACGCGGACGCTTAGCCGTCACCAGATTTTCATCGGAAGATATAGCCACACCCTGATCCTTATCCTGTACGGTTATCCCGTGAACCTGCATTACTGGTTACTGGCCTGCATCGCTTCAATCTGCATGGTGATCTGCTTCACTGCATTATCCAGTGCCGCTTTTGGCTCCTGCTTGCCGGATACGCTCAGCTCCAGGGCAGCATTGGCTGGTCCCCATACTTCCTGCATTTCCGGCACGCCAGGCATCGCTGACGCACGCGCCGCCTGCACCGCGACCGCGTTGGCCTTCTCATCATCTTTGATAATCGGATCGTTCATCAGCGCGGTGACCGGTGGGATCTCCTGGGTTTTCTGATAACGCTCTTTCACGTACTGCGGCTGGTTGATGAAGGTGAGGAACTTCTGCGCCAGCGCCTGATCTTTACTCCAGGTAGAGACCACATAGCCTTTGACGCCCAGGAAGGAGCTCATCGGCTTGCCGTTAGGCAGCAGCGGCAGCGGTGCCACGCCATAGTTGATTCCGGCAGCCTGATAAGGCTGGAATGCCCACGGCCCATTGATCACCGCCGCCGCTTTTTTCTCGGTAAACAGCGAGTCGATGGCGTTGAGGCCGTTGTCGCCCATGATGCCGCCTGGCAGCAATCCTTCACTGAAGAAACGTTTGAGATAAGTCACCGCTTCCACGCTGCCCGGGGTGTTCAGACCGATATCCTGAGTGTTAATTGCGCCTTTGGCGTCTTTGCCAAAGATGTAAGAGCCCATCGGAGCCATCACACCCCAGCTGTAATAAATCTGGTCAAACTTAGCGAGCAGGCCATACTGCTTCGTCTCGCGCTGCTTCTGTGAGAAAGCACGATATTCCTCCAGCGTTTTCAGTGGCGACGGCAGCAGATCTTTGTTGTAGATCAGCACCAGCGTTTCCACCGCTTTGGGTACGCCGTAGACCACACTGTTCTGTGTGAAAGCCGCCATTGCTGAGGGGGTGTAAGCGCTCTGCTCTGCTGCATCTATTTTCAGCGGTGCCAGTAATCCCTGTACGACCGCGCTGCCGAGCTGGTCATTAGGGATCACCAGGACATCCGGGCCAATACCCGCCGGGCCATCCAGACGCAGCTTCTCAATCTGCTGTGCAAACGGCATCTCCTGAACTTTCACTTCAACACCGAACTGTTTCTGAAAATCGGCGATCGCCGTTTTGATGCCGTCTGATTTTTTAATGTCTTCCCAGACGGTAAGTTGCTGAGCGGCCCAGGCGGATTGATTAAGCATCAATGCGGAAAGAAGTAGCGTAACGCTGATTTTGATTTTCATTACTGGCCTCATGTGAAGGTATGACATTTTAAGCTGTCATTTGCTGATGTTCTTTTTTCAGGCACATGCTGAACAAGGAATTATTGAGCATATGAAGTGTGAATAACGTATCGCATTTGAGCCATACGCTACGCGGAATGCGTACCGTGCTCCAGCCCGTTCGCATCAATGTGTGATCGCTATTACAGAAATCAAAATCAGCGGTAGGGCGCACTCTGGCGGAGCGATATAGTCAGCGCAGGCACCATCAGGGCTGACGTGTAAAAAGACAAACTGTTATACGTCATACATTTCAGCCGCCAAATCCCTTGCCATGAGGATCAGCATGTCCAGCATCAGATTGAGAAACGTCACCAAACGCTTTGGTAAAACAGAAACGCTGAAAAATATCGCGCTTGATATTGAGGCCGGTGAGTTTGCGGTCTTCGTCGGTCCGTCAGGCTGCGGTAAATCCACACTGCTGCGGCTGATCGCCGGGCTGGAAGAGATCAGTGACGGTGAGATTTTGATTGGTGATGAGGTCATGAATGATGTCGCACCCTCGCACCGCGGAGTGGCAATGGTGTTTCAGTCTTATGCGCTTTACCCGCATATGACGGTGGCGGAAAATATCGGTTACGGACTGAAGGTGAACGGCGTGCCGAAAGCGCAGATTCAGCATCAGGTAGAGATGGTGGCGAAGACGCTACAGCTTGCGCATCTGCTGGATCGTAAACCAAAGCAGCTTTCCGGCGGTCAGCGTCAGCGTGTCGCCATTGGTCGCGCAATCGTGCGTAATCCCCGGGTGTTTATGTTTGATGAGCCCTTATCGAACCTGGATGCGGAGCTGCGTGTCGATATGCGGCTGCACATTGCGAAGCTGCACCAGGAGCTGAAAACCACCATGGTCTATGTGACGCACGATCAGACGGAAGCAATGACGCTGGCCGATAAGATTGTGGTCATGAACTACGGCAAGGTTGAACAGGTGGGTTCACCGATGGAGCTCTATTACAACCCGATTAACCGCTTTGTCGCCGGTTTTATCGGCTCACCTAAGATGAACTTCCTGCCTGCGCGCGTGGAGCAGTGCGGCCCTGCTGGCCTGGTCGCCCTGATCAATGACGGCGAACATCGGCTGCAGCTCCCCTCGCCCATCCGCCAGTTGCAGCCTGGTGATGAGATCACGCTAGGTATCCGGCCGGAGCAGTTGCAGATCAACGGCGATGCGCCACTGAATATCAACTTCCACTGCGAAGTGGTTGAGCGACTTGGCAACAACACCTATCTGTTTGGTCAGAGCCACGGCCACGACGGCTTCAAGATGCTGCTGCCCGGCGATGTGCATTTCCGTCCTTATCAGACGCTGCGCCCCACCTTCCATCCGCACCATTGCATGGTGTTTGATGCTGAAGGTGCTCGTATCAGCGCGGATATAGCGATGCCGCAGGTTCGCGCAGCCTGAAGTAGATGTTTGCAGAGCGTTAACGTGAGGCCGGAGACGGCCTTTTCTGTTTTCAGGCCTGGCATAACGCCTGAAGAAAGAGGTCAGGAAAGGGGTTCGCGGGCAAGCCGTGATGACGCGCAGACGCGTCAGCCTGAGCATTGTTCAGACAAGGCATTGCAGGTGTGTTCTGAGTAAACTCATGAACCCCACCGGCAACCCCTTATCCGGGTCGATCAGCTAACCGGGCTTAGCGACTGAGGCCTTACTTACCGAGGATATTGTTTACTGCTTTCAGGTGGCCAGCCTTGTCTTTGTGGTTTGAAACCACCTGAATAACGGTGAATTTCTTGTTGGCGACCGCCAGCAGCGTCGCCTGTTGCACATCGTTGCCACCCATTTTGTCGGTGGCTTCAATATGATAGACCGGCAAACCGTTGGTATTTTCAGTTTTCTCACTGATCACCGTATAAGAAGGTGAAGCCTGCTTCTGCTTGTCTTTGATAGACTTCCCGCCTTCAAGAAAATCAGCGTCACTG
The DNA here is from genome assembly GCF_059730815.1 of Pantoea sp. X-Soil-ISGK-285. NCBI lineage: Bacteria > Pseudomonadati > Pseudomonadota > Gammaproteobacteria > Enterobacterales > Erwiniaceae > Pantoea > Pantoea sp. X-Soil-ISGK-285. Next base: position 446,886 of record NZ_AP035939.1, read on the forward strand.
CCACCGCGCGCAATCAATGGGATCTCTTCTTCGCCAATGATCAATACGCGTTTTTCCTGCTTGTTCACATACATGGTGCCTGGTCCGCCGCCCGGCACAGGCTGCTTTTCATAGCCCTGCAGTTTGAACGTCTGTTTGCCATCCAGCAAAGAGATCGTCTGAGTCTGCGTGTTTGCAGCTGGTGCTGTATCAGCTGCTGATGCCATCAGAGAAGTACCGCCGATGGCAGTTGCCAGGCAGATCGCACCCATAATGTTTAATGATTTTCTTAATTTCACCATGAACTCCTTCGTATTGATGATATTTCCATTTCGCTGATACAGCATCAGTATGGCCTGTATCAGTGATGTGAGGTGTTATCGGGTCAGGTCGTAAATACAGATCCCTGAGCCGAGCAGAAACAGAATAATCGGCCAGTAGAGAACGGGAATAAAAAAGAAGTTGTGGGTTTTTTCAGGGGCCATCATTGGCTGGCTTTTCGTTGCTTGTGCAAGGGAGTCCAGCCATTTTTCCTGCCGAAGCACCCAGACAAAGGCCGCACAAAAAAGGGCAGAAACGATCAGCGTAGCCCCTGTCGCCCATAGATGGGAGACAAAGAAACCGTCGTAGTAATAAATATCTAACAGCCATTTACACAGGAGGTAGGCGGCAGAAATTAATACTGCGACGAAAAAACCCACTCCGCTCCATGCGATCATCTTTATATCCTTCTAAGGTGTGAGGAACGAGGAATATTTTTTTGAAAATTAACATATTTTTATCATTGTGGCGATATTTTCTTTGGTGCTAATATCAATTACATCCACCACAGGAGATGTCCGGCCTGTGCAAGTTTCACATTACTGATTCTGATGGATTTATTTTCAAAAATTGTTGTTTAACCTGAATTCGTCACCCGTGCAGATAATAGCGCACCCAGGGTGTAGCATGGCTATTTGTACCGTACCGATATTATTTTGGTGCGAATTAACGCGGCTTCACTGTTTTTAAAATTCGTATGCGCTGTTCTGGCGGTCGATAAGCACCATTCATGCGGCTGTCATCCGTCTGAAACAGTGTCGGTCTCTGTAGTTTTCTGCGCAGGATATTGAGGTAATCATGAATCAACCTATTGAAAATCATAATAAAGTAAATGCAACTAAAGAGTACAGTGCGAAATGGCAGACCCGATTTGATTTTTTCGACCTTCATGGTGCTCCCAGTACACCAGGCTTCAGACAGGCATTGAAACAACTGCCTTTCAGGCAAAAATTAAAAGTGAACATGAATTTAATTGCCTTCCTTTTCGGCCCGATTTATCTGTTCGTACTCGGCCTGTGGGAGAAGAACATCATGCTGATTTTAATTATGGTAGTTGTTTATACTATTTTGATCATCGCCTTAGCGATAGCGGGCATGGAATTTCCACGGTATCTTCAGGTTGGCCTGGGCTATGGTTTTAATGCCCTGTACGGCATGAGCACCAATTACAGTTATTACCTGAAAGAGAAAAAAGCCGATAACGGCTGGAATCCCTTCAAAGGGATACGCTGGTAATTTTTTCGCACCGCTCTGATGGTAAAATATAGGATTATGGTGTATCGGATGCAGACAGATGGCGGGGATTAGCCCTCGGTCAGGAGATCGGACAGAATAAGTGATGAGTACTAACTCAAATTAGTGCTGTCGTGGCAGAACCACCGGAAGCCGCCAGAAAAATAACCTGACGGAAAAGGAAAAAATCGCCGAAAATATCCGTCTATACCTTTTCAAAACGGGTTCAGGCTGGCTTATAATCGCTCTGCAATAATTATAATATCGTGAAGCTCGCATAAATATTTCCGCACCGTTTAACCGGGGCCAGGATATTCTTTTCGGAATTTCCTGATAGCAGCAGCTTCTCCCTTTCATAGACATGCAGGAAGTTATTATTTTGAATACATTAACGGAATTGAAAAAGGGTTATCTAAAGGTATTTTTCTGGCTGCTGTTCACACTGTTTCTCGTCCCTGTCATTACCCTGTTTTTTGCTGAATATGGCAACAAACAACTTGATCAGCAATACACGCAGTTCTTCATGGACGATGCGCGGGAACAACATCAGGATACGGACAAACTACAGGCGTTTCTGCAGCAGAACCCGCCTTCCAGTGTCTGCGGCCCGGTAGATGAAAATCTGCAGGATTACAAAAACGCCGTCTGCGAACCGCAATCCGAACTGTGGCAGTTCTACATGATGGATAAAGTGGCATTCTGGACACTGATCGGCAGCGGCGCTGTCCTGCTGATGGTGCTGTTGTTCAGTGCGCTGGCCTTTAAAAGCCGCCAGGGACAGGTTATCAGTCTGGCGCTGGCCCGCAAGTTCCTGATGCTGGCCTGTTCGCTGGAAGTCATGGTACAGGGCGGCATGCTGGTATGGCTCTCATTCTGGGGCACCGCCTTCTTCACACAAACCTACTATCCAAAACTGGTGATGGCAGTAGGACTGCTGGTGCTGGCCGGCATGTATTACATGATTAAAGGCATCTTCAAAAAACTCCCACCGGAAGAGAGTATTGAAGGCGAAGTCGTGACCCGCGAAGCGGCACCGGCACTCTGGTCACAGATTGATATGCTCGCCGCAAGAGTGGGCACCACGCCACCCGATCATATTGTTGCGGGTATCGACACCAACTTCTACGTGACCGAAGCTCCGCTGAACGTGAATGGGAATCCGCTCACCGGCCGTAAGCTCTATGTCAGTATTCCGCTCCTGCGTCAGCTCACCGTTGCGCAGGCTGATGGCGTGATGGTCCATGAGCTGACCCACCTGCATGAAGGCGACACCGCCTCCGGCGCATTACTGGGACCGAAACTGCATCGGTTTGATCTCTATATGCAGCTGATGGGTCAGAATGTGGCCACGCTGATCGTCTTCTATCCGCTCTATCTTTATCGCATGCTGTTTGAACTGGCGTGGCAGCGTAACAGCCGTGAACGTGAGTTTGTCGCGGATCGCAATGCATCAACGCTGGTCTCCCCTGCCGCGATTATCGAATCACTGATCAAAGTATCTGCGTATGCCAGCTACCGGAATGAAGTTGAACGAAACTTCTTTAATAATCAGACGCTGCACGAAAATGAACTGGGGATCAGTAAAGCTATTGCTGCCGGTCTGCCTGAACATGTCGCCTCTCCGGACTTTATCAGCGTCATCCGTGAGCAGAATGTGCCGCACCCGTTTGATTCACACCCGCCGCTGGCGGAAAGGATGCGCAACGTAGGGTATGAGATTAACGAAGCTGACTATGCAGCGATCGCCGCCGATTTCCCGGCCCAGAGCTGGGTCGATCTGATGCCGGTTGCCAACGAGATTGAACAGCAGTTGTGGCAGAAATATGAGCGCGACTTCTCTTCTGTGCATGACGAGAGCCTGGCCTGGCGCTATCAGCCTGACGGTGAAATGGAAACCGCGCTGGTGCTGAAGCATTTCCCCAATGTTCCTTATACCCTGAAAGATGGCTCGCAGATCGTCATCACCTGGCAGGGCATTGTGTCGCCGAAAACCGGCGAAGTGCTGGAGTGGGATAACGTTAAAAACATCAACGTCATTCGTAGCTTCGGCCGGGATAAGCTCTACGTGCAACATGTGCAGCCAAACTCGCAGGGAAAAAAACGCAGTGAGATCCCTCTGCCGGGCCTGAAAAAGGAGATTGAAGCCTTTAAAAACACCCTCGGCTATTACTGGCATCGTCATCAGACAGTCAGGGCGTTGCTGAAAGAAGAAACGGCGGCAGCGACGCAAAGCGCATAACCCGTTTGTCATCGGCTCCCTCCTCGCAGCTGAAAAGGGAGCCAATGCGAACATTTATTTTCATTCTCTATTTTTGACCACATAAATAAAGGAACGATTGTGTTTAAAAGAGCAAGCAGGGCCATGATACCCGGGATGCTGGTGACTGCCCTTGTGCTGCCGCTGGCAGCATGTGACAACAGTGACAAAGCGGATGCAAAACCCGCCCCGCAGAGTCAACCCCAGGCTGTTGCGGAGGATAGCGCTGCGCAACTCACCACAAAATTAAACGCCTATGTGGGTTGCTTTAACACTACGGATGGATCGGTTCGCGATAGTGCCCTGCGCTATGTGAGCTGGATGGCGAATGCTGAAAAGGGGCCAACCGGCAAAGAGCGCAGCGTCAACGTACTGGGCGAGGTCACGCCTTATGAACTGGAGAGCTGCACTAAAGCCATCAACCAGGCATCGAAGGCTAAACCGACGTTACCGGCGCTGGATGCTGCAGCAACACAGTATCTGGCGGATTTAACGACATTGCAGCCGCTGGTTTCGCAGGCTCATCTTTACTACAGTCAGGAAGATTATAAGGATGATGGCTTCGCGAAAGCCAAACAAATGCATCCGCCGCTCATGAAGGCGTTTAACAGCTTTATGAAATCCAGCGACCAGTTCGGTGCCGAAGTTGAAAAAGAGAACAATGAGGTTGTTGCTGCGCAACTCGTTGAGATTGAAAAGTCTGAGGGCCGTCATAGTCGCTACTACCGCCTGGCATTAGTCACACAGGCCAAACCGCTGGCGACCCTGTTTACCTCTTCCGCTCCCGACGTGACAGAGATGGCAAAAGCGATTGATGCTTACAGTACGCTGCTGAGTGAGGCAGAAAAGGCAACGGCCAGCGAAGCGGGCAAGCCATTAACCTGGTCCATCTTCCAGGATAATGCCGGAACCTTCCTGAAAGACTGCAAGGATCGCATGCGTCGGATTCGCGATAAAACACCTTACAGCACGGGTGAGCAGAGTCTGCTGAAAGGAAGCGGCAATTCAGGCTGGATGGTATCGGGTTCACCGATGCGTGTTTTAAAATCCTATAACGAACTGGTTGAGGCCGGTAACCGCCTGTAAGCTGAATACCTGCCCCGCATGCCTCCGGGCAGGCTTCGTCAGTCGGGCTGCTGCGTGCAACCCGACTGACGCTGTCACCTGCCGCGAAAAAAATAAAAATGTTCACGCGCCAGCATTTCGTTAAAACGTTATGCCAGGCTAGTGTGCTGGATGGATCTGAGATCCGTGGCAAAGCGCACCCCTGAGCAGGATGCGCGCTATATCAGATTTTCTGACTGTAAAATTTTTGACTGAGAGGAGCGAGAGTGCAAGCAAAGGTCGGCGATATCTACAGCGTGTTTTCCCCGCAGTTGCAGCAGTACGTCGCCTGTCAGGTGACACACCTCCAGCAGCCTGCTAATGCCAGAGGTAAAGTCCTTGCAGCCATACTCCAGCTCGACTGGGCAGGTGATCATTTGCCTGACAGGGCGGAAGCCAGCCGTATGCAGCCTTTGCGCTGTAGCTACTATTTTGTCAAAGACAGCTTCGATCACGGTTATGTCTCCGCCAATGTCCCACCGGGACATGTATTAATTACCAACCTGCCGCCGCTGGCAGATCAGGAAGTAAACGCCTACAAGTTCGGCTGGGACGTGGGAGACAGTCTTGTTCGTCAGCGAAACTGGGAGAAGATCGACCCGGCCAGCCGTGCGCGGTTCAAGGCTGCTTCAGGCGCGCCCAACGTGGTTATCGGCGGCCAGACACTTCGCCAGGACACCACCCGTATCAATGACCACCTCCTGCAAACCCTGACCGATCTCTCTGAACTGGATCGCCTGCCCTGCCTGATGACCATCGAAACCCGCCATGGCACCCCGGAACTGATGGCCTATATACAGCAGCATGACTTCATTAATGAGCTGCACTGGCAATCCGCTGTCGTCAGCGAAATCGATGTCGGGGCGACCCGTCTGTCGCGTTTAATTCTGAACCCTGAAGGCGTCAGCTGCGTGCGTCTGAATCCTGATCTCTCCCTGCTGTCACTCACCGCAACGCCTTCTTCAGGCTTTCAGGTAGAGGCTGATCAGGAGGGACGCAATCTGTGCCTGCAATGTTCGCAGACTTTGCCTGTGCTGCAGGGTATTGACCGGCTCAGGGCATTGTCACTGACAGGCGTTAAAGAGATTGACCTGGCGCCAGTCGTTGAGCGCTTTACCTGCTTAACTGAGCTGCGCATCTGGGGAAATCCCGGCGTAGCCAGCAATATGCATCGTATTGCCGCACTGCCACAGTTGCAGATGCTCACCTTCTTCGACCTGTTTGGCTTCAGCGCGGCTGACTTTCCCTCACCAGAAGCGTTGCCCAATCTCTCATGCCTGTGGATGACCAGCGTCCCGCTTGACGTGGTCAGCTCTGTCAGAGCCGCTTATAAAAAGGCGACAACTCAGGGGTTGGATCTCTCGCTGAGTAAAGCACGCAAGCCGGAATGGCTGGCTGAGAATCTGCACAATCCGTTCCGGGACTGGGATGGACGCGAACATATTTCGGCCACTTATGCCAAAAAAGCGTCGCTGGCTTACAAAAACCTGCGGGCTGCCACGATCAACATCGATAGCAGCATGGATGTGGCGAGCCTGTTAACCGCCGCCGTAACCGCCTACACCGAAGCCTTTAATCTCATCGACCGGCGTTCAAAGGCGATTGAGACGGTCGAGCGTGAGGAGATCTACAGTGTGCTGTGCGATGTTCTGAACCCGCTGGAGCAGAAACTGGGCGAGCAAGGCGCCACGCTTGTGGATCAGCCGCGGTTGTATCAGCTGTTCGACCAGTTACGCGAATTCTGAGCCATCCCGATGATTCAGGCGTGTTCCGCCACGCCATAAAACCGTTATTCGCCCCGATCACCCTATGCGGCAAAGCGTTAAGACGCGAGTTGAGAAAGGATCGCGGTCGGGAGAGTCTGCCGATCTCTCTTTCCCGGCCAGCCATTCTGCTGTTTATGATCGGGTAACGGCGGATAAAGTCAGCTGTGCAGTGGGATTATCCGGAGATATTACCCTGCCCTTTACGCAGTCCGTTCAGGAGTGCCTGCGTCGCGCCAGAAGCTGTTCCGGAAGGCGAACAGACCAGCCCGAATTCACGGTGCAGAGGCGGGATGACCGGCATCACTGACAGGCCGCGCCGTTCCGCTGGCAGGGCTGATTCCGGCACCAGCGCGACACCCATGCCTTCACGTACCAGCATGCAGGCGCTGATCCAGTCGCGGACTTTTACGCGCACGTCAGAGAGGTGGAATCCTGACTGTTCCATCAGGCTTTTGCCATTAACGACGCATCCGCCTGTTGCAAGCACAAAGGGCTGGTCTGCCAGTTCCTGCAGGGTTATATCGTTCGCGCCTGACTGACCGATGTGCGGAGCGCTGGCTGGCATGACGGCGACCCATGCGTCCTGTCCCAGTATCACCTCAGCACGTCCGGGTGTGGGGTTCATTACCACCCCCAGTTCAACGGTGTCTGCTGCAAGCCACTCCTCAACTTCTTCATCCGTCCCTTCCAGCACCACCACCTCCATGCCCGGATGCAGACGCCTGAAGTTACGCAACAGCCCAGGCAGGAGTGTGGACGTCACAGAGGGAAAGCTGGCAAGCCGAATGCGTCCGCCTTTTAAACCCCGGCTCTCATCAGCCAGCACGCGGATCGCGCTGAGCTGCGACAGCATAATTCTGGCATTTTCAATGACCTGCTCTCCCAGCGCGGTAACACCGATGTGCCGACGCTCACGCACGAATACCGGGAACCCGAGTGACGACTCTAACTGGGCGATAGCCTGGCTGGCACCGGACTGTGTCATGCCTGTCGTTTCAGCAGCACGCGAAATATTGCTGGCATCGGCCACCGCCACCAGCAAGCGCCAGTGCAGAAGATTCATCATGGTTATCAGTAGCCCAGCTAATAGTTAATTATTGAAGCATTAATTTTACAGAATTCTCTGCGTTAAGCACAGTCTGTTACGTAACGACAAAGAGAATCTCACATCGCTTTCAATGTTAACGGAGAAGACATGAAACTTTACTACGCCCCGGATACCTGTTCGCTGTCACCCCATATCGTGCTGCGTGAACTCGCACTAGAGTTTGAGCTGGTAAAAGTGGATAACAGGAGCAAGCTCACCTCTGACGGACGCGACTTTCGCCTTATCAACCCCAAGGGCTATGTTGCTGCACTGGAACTGGACGACGGGCAGATACTGACTGAAGGGCCGGCGATTGTGCAGTATCTCGCCGACCTGAGGCCGGAAAACGGGCTGGCACCGCCAGCAGGCAGCTGGGCGCGTGTTCGACTGCAGGAGTGGCTGAACTTCATTACCAGTGAAATCCACGCGGGTTCCGCTCTGTTGTTTAACCAGGCACTGCCCGACGCTGTCCTGTCACTGTTTCGTGAAAAGCTCTTCCGGCGGTTCGACTTTCTGCAGGATACGCTCGCCGAAAAAGCGTTTTTGATGGGGCCATCATTCAGCATTGCTGACGCCTACCTTTTCACCGTACTGGGCTGGTGTAAGTTCTTCAGCATTGAACTGGATCGCTGGCCTGCGCTGGTGGCGTACAGAGCAAATATCAGTGCGCGCCCTGCTGTGCAGGCGGCATTACGTGCAGAGGCGACGCAGTAAGCGCGGACAGATTGGTGGCCTGATGCCAGAGTATGAATAACCGGTCCTTGATCTGATGCTGGCGCCTTGCGTAACGGTAGTCTGGCGCCAGAAGCGGACGGAAATTTATCGTTTCACCGGGAACAGGTTAGTATCTCCAGACTGACCTTTTAGCAGGGAGTCGGCTTTATGATTAACAACACCAGGGCGGAAATCTCTGTCATCAGGCATGCCGACAGGAATTTTGACGTCACGTTATTGAAGGTGAATGAGGCCAGCCACTGCATCCTTTTTGCAGCAGGTGCTGGCGGAAGTCCACTGCGTCATCTTGAGCTTCTGCAGACCTTTAGCCGCAATGGTATTTCAGTGGTAGCGCCCCATTTCGAACGGTTAACCACTTCCACGCCCTCAAAGGCTGACTTACTGGAACGCAGCCAAAGGCTTATCCTCGCCCGCGATGCGTTTTGTCAACATTATGCCTCGATTACCGGCATCGGACACTCACTCGGCACCGTGATTCTGTTGATGCACGCCGGGGCGACGGCCTGGACTCGCACCAGAGAGAAGGTGACATATGCAGGCAGACAGGATTTGAATCAACTGGTGCTGTTAGCGCCACCTGCGGATTTTTTCAGAGCACCCTCGGCCCTCGCCTCCGTGAAAGTACCTGTCAGGATCTGGACTGGCGAGAAAGACACCCTGACACCGCCATCGCAAGCGCTATTCATCAAAGAAGAATTAGATAATCGAACTGAGACAGAACTTTGCGTGGTTAAAGATGCCGGGCATTTTACCTTCATGAACATCCTGCCGCCGCACATCACTGACACCCACCCATCACGCGACGCCTTTCTTCTCAATCTGGGAGAAGAGATCGCCCGTTTTGTCACTGGCTTGTTGGCTCAGCCAGATAATGAATCACAACTTAATTAAACCGATCCCTCTTTTTCAATCACCAGCACGCGGGCGACGCCCTGTGGACGCGCAATATGCTCTGTCCCTTCACTGGCATAAAAAATATCACCAGCGTTGAGTACCCGGCTTTTAACTTCGCCCTGCTCTTTATATTGCATTTCAACGCATCCATCCATGACAGCAAAAACCTCCTGACCATCGTTGATGTGCCACTTATAAGGCTGATCGGTCCAGTGAAGTTTCACGCTGACATTATCGAAGCTGGCAATATGCTGTGAGTCCCAGGCCTTCGAACCGGTAAATTCCTTACTGCAATAAAAATTCATTTTAGCTCTCTCAACAGGAGTGATTTAACGCCATCGACATCATCAATATCAGAGAGAGTTGATCGATTCTATACGTCAGGCATCTGTTGTCCTGATCTGTCCTCTGGTTGTCCGTTTAGGGGCAGAGCGGGAAGGTCGCAATGCTTTTCAGGCAAACCCGGCACCGCACATGTCCGCTTTATGCCAGAGCAGGCGTTGAGCGTATGGTAATGTGTTCACGATTAGCCACAGGGATACTTCTGAACAGTTATGGGCTGAAATCGCATGGATGACGAATCGCCTCTGTTCATACCAGTGCAAAAGGTCTGTAATGAAATCGATAAATCTGGAAAGCTTGTATCGCTCTGCCAACGAGAACACCCTCTCCATCTGGTCGGAAAATGCAGGAATTGGGGCTGTTAAAGAGGGGAATTACTACGATCCTGTAAGGCTGGCTCTTGCAGCGGGCATTCAGCCGCCGGTGACCTTTGATGTCTCACGTCTTATTTGTGAATTACAGCAGCTCACAAAGGATGATCCCCTTGCCGATATTCTGCCCACACAGGGTTTCCATTTTACCTTCCTGCCCCTGACTCTGCCGCTCTATAACGAAAACGAGCCATTGCCCGAAAAAATCGATGAATTGACGAATATCTGGAGCGGATTTGATGCGATAAAAATTGTTATCAGAGATCTGCGGTTAGTTGCATTGCCCAGTCAGTTATTGCTTGCGGGGATCCCTGATAGTTCGGCAATAGCCATGCGCCACTCATTCTGCGAAAAAGTTCTGGATTCGCACTGGAAAAATGAGTTGCTGATGCGTCATACCGGCAGCCCATTACCGGCACCCTTCTGGCACAGCACGATTCTGCGCTACGGCGCTGATTTTTTACCTGCACCCGTGCGTGAGTTTATTTTTGAACGTCAGACCATTAATTTTGGGGATGTAGATGGAGAATTAAAACTGGCGAGGGTTAACTACAACTGGACAAAATGTTATTCGTTGGCGGATTAATTAAGACGAAGAAATTACATGATAAATAAGATACTGCCTGCCCTCGCGTAAACGTTTCAGAAGTGGGTAATACGCCCCTTTTTTCGCTCATAACAGTCATTAACCCGCACACATTCCGCTCTATACCTGACAACCCCCTCCGGCTGAAAAAACAGGGCCTGCGCGCAACACTTTCTGCCTATTAAAACCCTGATGTCGTTAGCTCTAGGGTGTCTCATTCACATCATGTCACTTTTTACACGAGTAAAAACCTCAGGAAATTTAAAAAACCGCCGCGAGCTGCCGATAACCTCAGGTATCGAAACTCTGTACGCAGGAAACAACATCCATGTCACCATCCGACACCCATAGTAAGCATCAGGAAATTGGCGAAATTACGGCGCGTGCTGGCTTCATCCTGCGGCAGCTTCGCGACAGTCTGCAACAGCTGGGGCTTGATAAAACCATCGCCGATGTGGCGGGAAGCATCCCAAACGCCCGTGAAAGGCTGGGTTATGTCGTCACAATGACCCGCGAAGCAGCAGAGGGCGTAATCAACAGCGTGGAAATCACGCAGCCTCTGCAAACCGATCTGGGAGAAAAAGCTGAGAAACTCTCGCAACGCTGGGATGCCACTTCCGGTACGCTGTCAGACAAAGAACAGACCCAGGCATTAGCGGCAGATACCGTTGCCTTGCTGAATGATGTCCCCCGCGTCACGGGTCTGACGCAACAGCAGTTACACGCGATTATGATGTCACAGGGCTTCCAGGACCTCACAGGACAGATTGTGCAGGCTATGATGGCCGTGCTGAATCAGGCTGAGCAGCAGCTGATACAGGTCATCCGCGATAATACCGGCTCACACAGCACCGCCGAGCGCACTGCGCCGTCTAAACCTTCCTCCGCACCAGAGACTCCTGCCAGTCAGGATGATGTGGACGACCTGCTGGCCAGTCTGGGAATGTAAGCCGACCCGAAGAAAATACGCGATTTAAAATGACGATTAATGATTAAAGGTCTGCGCAGGACAAACAGTTCGTCTGACAGCAAACACGCTATTGCGGCTAAATGTCCGCTTTGCGCTATTAGCTGACGCGATTTAACTATCGGCCCGTTGATAAACAAGGTTCTGACCAGGCCAGATTGCAGAACCTGGCATTTCAGAAATAAGAGCATAATGAGGAATGGTATAGTCTCTTATTCGATTTATTTCCCCATATTTAATATATGACGATAGGAAATATATATGGCATAAGAGCATTAAAAGAGCACTCAAAGGAGTGACGTTATGTCGCTTTATGACCTTAGAATTGAATCACATGCATTACCAGAGGCCTGGCACTCTCAGGTATTAGGCCACATTGGTACAGCGAATCTCAAAGTTTTACGAATGGATGAACGCTCTGTTATTGAAGAGGTACATGAGTATGATGAAGGGTTACTGATCATTGACGGTCGTCTTGAACTGAGCGTAAAAGGAAAACAAATCTCTGTAACTTCTGGCCAGCTTTACGTAGCCAAGGCTGGGATTCCTCATACTGTAAAAAAAGGCAGTTTTGGCACACTGCTTATCATAGATTTGCCAGAAACATGAGTAGCCTGACGAAAGTTTGTCCGATATTTGATCAGAAGATAATTTGCCTGATGCAGATGTCCGCCTTATGCCATAAGCGGACGTTTATGAAAATGACAGTAGATTACACGCTGCGATATTTCTCCAGTTTGATATCGGTATCGTTAATCTCTTTTTTATTGCCCCAGCCGAGCTGCATGTAAAATTTCGCCGCGCGACTATTTTTATCGGTTTCCAGCCAGGCAATCTCATGATGTTTGAATAATTCCTGCTCGGCGAGAAAAACCAGCCTGCGACCTATCCCCTGGCCTTCATATTCCGGGAGAACAAAGGCCGCAAAAAGACAGCCTTCATCCGGCAAAATCATTGAAAAGCCGACTATTTTTTCGTTTTCAGCCGCAACCCAGGCGCATAAATTCTTTTCAATCATATCCGCCACGACGCTTTCGGTGATCCCCAGCTGACGCATTTCTTCACGACTCAAATAATTCTCGAGCACTGAGGTTCTGACTTCGAAAATACTATCAACATCAGAAGCCCGGGCTGTTCTTATATTTATATTCATTAGTCTTACTCCTTGTATGACAAAAATATTTTTTGATGATGATGCCTGACATTCCCTTAAACGAACCATAGAATTTTAAGCGAAAAGGCTGTTAAACGGCAGGCCGTCAAAGGCGGCACTACCTCAAAGCCTGCGTAATGAATGAAGCCGTTATGATAAGAACGTTGTGCAATAAGAGCTCAGCCGACCTTAACTCCGCTCTGTTTCTTCATAGTGACGCCTCATTAACTAATTTGAGATAGCGGGAGCCCGATATGTTTCTACCGCTCACCACGCAGACAATTTTACGCCCGCTCAGTTCTTTTGCATAACGGATGGCTGCCGCAACTGCGGGTACGCCTGAAGGCTCTACAACATGGCTGTGCAGATTAAGCATTAACAGCATCGCTGCTTTAATTTCGACTTCTGAAACCAGAAGAACACGATCGACGCGATCGCGTATGAGTGGCCAGGTCATCGCTTCAGGCTCTATATAGCCACTTATGCCTTCGGCGATTGACGACGATATTTCCACTGGGATCGCCTCACCAGCTTCTTTCCAGCACGCAAACGTCGGGCTTGCTTCACTCTGCACTGCCCACACTTCGGCTGCAGGGTTTATGCCCTTGATGGCTGTTGCGATACCGGAGGCCAGCCCGCCGCCGCCAATGTTTACGAGAATAACGTCAGCGTCTGGCCAGTCTTCCATGATTTCCAGACCGACGGTGCCGCCTCCGGCAATCATCTGCTGATTATTGTAGGCTGAGACGAACGTTGCGCCGGACTGTTGCGCTGCGACAATGGCTTCCTGCCTTGCGTCTTCAATGTCGTCAAAAAACGTAACCTGCGCACCATAACTTTTCATTGCAGAAACCTTAATCGGGTCTGCTGAAAACGGTAAGAATATGGATACGGGTATGCCTGCCGCATGTCCCGCACAGGCAAGCCCTAAACCATGATTCCCTGCCGTCGGGGCGATGACGCCGGCACGTCGCTGGTCTGCATTAAGACTGGCAAGAACGTTTGCAGCACCTCTCAGCTTAAAGCTACCGGTATGCTGAAGATTTTCCATCTTAAGCCTGACCTCCGTCCCGACAAGAGCAGACAGCGGGTGCGAAAGCTCCAGTGGAGTTTTGCATACTGTTGATTTAATTCGCCCGGAAGCGGCATAAATATCTTTCAGCGTGACACTGTCTGTTAGCCTTTGTCTGTGGTTTGTCATAGTATGCCCCTAAATTTATATAAGAAAATGACTATATAGGTGATTGGCTATATGCACAACTCAAAGACATTAATGGCCGATATTTTTCGTGCCCTTGGTAATGAGCATCGGCTCGTGATTGTTGAATGGCTGTCCGACCCAGAGTCACATTTTCCGGTGCAGCAGGACGGCGATCTGGTTAAGGATGGTGTGTGTGTCGGATTTATCACCGAAAAAATTGGTCTGAGTCAGCCCACCGTGACAGGCCATCTGCAAATTCTTGCTAAGGCCGGAATTGTGACATCGAAACGTATCAAGAACTGGGTGTTCTATAAACTTGATAGACAACGGATGGATGAAGCTACGGCAATGTTGTCTGGATATGGGAAGCTGGCGCCTGGTTCACATGAACAGCCATAATTGGGCAGTATGTGTATTTACAGGGCAGTAAATCCAGTGTGTGTGTGTGTATCTCGCCCCTGGCGTGCCCGCCTTTCAGATAAATTTATTCGGTCATCGTTATCTGTTGTCATCTTCTGTAAAACTGCCGTTTAACTTCAGAAACTACCTCGGCTGATGACCAGCCTGTAGGTCTGGGTCCACTTTTCATTCAAAGCGGACCTTATGACCTAACTTTCTGTACGAGCCGTGCCTGAGGCGGCCATTAATTACATTCAGATGCGCTAAGAAACATTGAGCCGCTTATTTTCCTTCAGGATGATTCGGACATATTTGAGAACCGACTGCGCACGACACGCCAGGCATTCTGCCGCAACCCGTCAACCAGCCTGCCCCATCCAGGCAGGTGGAATGCTTTTATTAGGCGAGATTCACCAGGGTGCGCGCTCTCCATCCAAAAAGAATCCTGCGGTGATTGTCTGGGATACTTCAGCAGCGAGCCAGACGATCCCCCTGGCCGCCTGGGATACAGTTCGATAACCGGTATGTCCGTTAAAATCGGTGGCCGTATATCCCGGGTCAACTGCGTTTACGCTGATGCCATACTCAGACAGTGAATTGGCAAATGCCACCGTAACGCCATTTAATGCCGTTTTTGAACTGGTATAGCCCAGTGCCGCTACCTGAGAGTAGGGATGCGCTTTGTCAGATACCCATTCCAGCGATCCCAGCCCGCTGCTGACCATGATAATCCGGGGTTCCTCACCCAGTTTGAGCAGCGGCAGAAAAGCCTGCGTTACTCTGATGACGCCGAAAACGTTGGTGTTATACACCGTCATAATATCGCTGATGCTCTGCGACTCAGGCGCGATGGGCCAGGTTCCGGGAATACCCGCATTATTGATCAGCACATCTAGTTTTCCATCTTCTGACTTTATCTGCCCGACGGCCGCATCAACACTTTTCTGGTCTTTCACGTCAATGATAGCCAGCCGCACTTTAATGCCTTCCGACAGCAACCGGCTGTCGCCGTCTTTGAAAACTGGCTGCAGCCCTGCTTTACGACGGGTGAACTGCTGCATCTGCTTCCGGAGTGGTGGCCCGAATTTGAAGGTCCCTGGCTCTACTTTCCCAGCCGCTTTATTTCAGCACCTCTGCGCGCTTTTGTGGATTTCCTGAAAAAGGTCCAGTCAATGCCTGAACCGCTCGATTGACTGCAGTAGCAGGCCCGCCAGTCGATATTGAGCTCGGCTAACAAGCGCACCTCTGTTTTGACGGGTTGTGGCAGGTTAAAACGCACTGGAGGCATGGGGCCGCGTTTCAGACCGCTTTTTTCCCGGAGCAGACCTTGAGAAATTTCAGCTTCCCTGACTAAAGTGGAGTACTAATTTTTATTTAAAACCACTCATTACGGGAACTGGAAAAATGGAAACTGATTGGCATAGCTCCTCACTAACACGTTCGACCATCATTGATAAAAATTACAAAAACACACAAAACGTTCGCCGTTTTATGATCAAAGAGTGTGGAGAGAATTTCCGATTCAATCGTGAATTTATGATCTGGATAAGTAATGCTACCCCTAAGAATTTGGGTGATGTCGTAGATGAGTGGAAACGGCGATATAAACGTTAAAATATGGATGTCAGCCTCTCACTTATAGCGAACCTTGTGCGTTCTGGCACAGGTTAACACCTCGAATTTTATCTCGGCGACAAAGCTGTTTCGTAAGAAAGCTTAGTTTCTGTGGTACTCAACCCAGTTAAGATCAGGTTTTTTATGGAAAAAATAATTCTTGTCCCGTCTGGTCTTGGTCTCAACCCTCTTTATGAAGGGCACATACCGGGCACATTCCGTGCGCCAGCAGTTCTCATGCACCACGGACTCGATAAAATGTTTCCCTCTTGTAACTTTGTTACTGTTCCCTGCCCTGAATACAGTCCTGAATGTGAGCCAGGTACTGATATCCTGAACGGTCACAAGCTCAGACAACTTAATCTACGATTGGCTGATGAAGTAGAGGCGGCGCATCATCGCAACTTAAAGCCCGTTGTTATCGGAGGCGACTGCGCCATCCTGCCCGGAGCCTTGCTGGGCAGCAGGCGTCAGTTAGGGCAACTTGCACTTGTGCATATTGACGGCCACAGCGATTTCCGTCATCCCGGCAACTGGAAGCGAGAACCAGGAGCACGACCAGGCGCTGCGGCCGGAATGGATTTGGCACTCGTTACCGGTCGGGGAGAGCCATTACTGACTGCATGGCCCGGTATCGAAGGATCCCTGGTTCAGGATGACGCAGTGATTCAGTTGGGAGAGCGTGAGTCGCTCCTGGAAGATTATGAATGGCCTGACATTGTTGGCACTGATATCCGGCGTATAACTATTTTTGACGCGCTTAAGTTGCCTGATCATGATCTCATCAATGTGATATTCGAGCGGCTCAACCTTTTTCCTGAAATGCCCTACTGGATTCATCTTGATATGGATGTCCTGGACAGTTCTGAAATGTCTGCAGTTGATTGTCCCGGCAAGCCCGGTTTGTCTTCTGAAACACTTGTAAATCTCTGTCGCGAACTTTTCAGAAATATGCGCTGCTGTGGCATTACAATGACCATTTATGATCCTGATTTAGATCATGAAGGGACAGCAGCAAAGCTCATTTTGGACATGCTCAGAAGCATAACTAACAATACCTGACCCACTTACAATCAATGCGGTTACTACGTCCGCTTCTCGCTCATAGCGGACATTGCCTGATGCAGATGTCCGCTTTGTCCAAGAAGCGGACGTTGCGCTTTTTACTGCCGTGAATGCATCTCAATGATATTACAAACTCGTTAGATATTATTCATTTCCTGAGCTTTCACGAATGCTGGTCGGCTCATGGCTCTGGCTATGTAGCTGTCAGTTTCTTTGCCAATTTCTAATCCGCATAGTTTTGCCCACAGCAACGAATGAGAGAGGAAAATGTCGGCCAGAGTAAAATTGTCCCCGGCGATCCACGTATGGGATGGATTGAAGCGGATCCGGGAGATGACCTCGGTTGCTTCGTCTCTAAGGGAATTCATTAAGCCAGTGGATCGTTGGTTTTCTGGAATGAATACATTTTGTTTCAGTAAACTCCAGACCGGCGCTTCTAAGTCGGTGAGACTAAAGCTCAACCACGCATTAACGGAGGCTTTTTCTTCAGGATTTGCGGGGTAAAGAGTACCATTTTGATGTTTTTCACACAGGTAAATACATATTGCTAAGGTTTCACTGATTGATATTTTTCCGTCAACCAAAAATGGTACTTTTCCAAAAGGATGTGGTGATTTGACGTCAGAAGTTGGATCAAAAAGTTCTACTTTGCTGGTATCGTAAGTTGCCCCAATTTCTTCAAGCGCCCAAAGCACCCTAAGGGATCTGCTTTTTGGGTAGGTATAGATTTTCAACTCAAAACTCCTTTTTTATGAGCAGTCTTTATAGAATAAGTGATGAGTTAATGTCAAAAAGTCCGCTTTGTGCCAGAAGCGGAAGTTGCACATGCACTCTTATGTTAAATACAGAAAGCCGTCATAGATAGAACATTATGTTAGATTCAGTAGTTAAAACTGAATCGAGGATAGCGAATGTTCAGCATTTCAGAAGTAGATAAAAGTGATTCTGGTCTGCAGTGGCTGGTAAGCGAACTCGATGCCTTTCAGAACGTACTATATCCTGCAGAAAGTAATCACTGCCTGGATCTTCCAAAAGTTAATGATGAGCTGCTCCGGTGCATTATCGTACGTGATGAAGGTGGCTTACCTGCAGGTTGTGGTGCTTTGCTATTTCATGAAAATGGCTCAGCTGAGATTAAGCGGGTTTATATTCGACCGGAATATCGGCGTAGGAAGCTCGGAGAACAGATAGTCAGCGCAATCGAGACGATTGCTTCAGAAAAGAATTTGAGCCTATTGCAGCTTGAAACAGGGATTCACCAGCAAGCGGCTATAGCACTTTATCGTAGATGCGGTTATGATATATGCAATTCATTCCCACCTTATGCAACAGATCCGTTGAGTGTTTTTATGTGCAAAAAACTTCCTTAACTTCATGTTTTTATGTTGCTAAAGGGTGTAGATGCAAAGTTATAATGTCCGCACCCCCACCTATGAACAGGCTATCTGGTTTTATCGGAGAGGCTTTTTCATTGAAGGTGATGTGTGTGCCACAAAACCATTCCGTTCATAAAAGGGTATCGCCTGCTGTCGGGCATCAAGGAACACGAAGTTCATATCCCTGCTTTCTGATTCAGTAGTGGCAAAATCCAGCAATTTTTTCCCTATCCCTTTGCTTCTTAAAGCCTCATCTACGATCAAATCATCAATATAGAGATGTGATCCTCTGGCCAGAGTATGAACGGGACGGAAACCCATCAAGCCAAGCATTTTTTCATTGCCAAATGCGCCAACAAGTTCATAACCGTTCAACGTCTGAATTCTGACGCTTTCGATAAATTTTTCTTTGGAAATGTTCCGTAGCTGTGAAATTAGACTGTAAGCATGATCCCATTCTAGCGGCAGTAACTTTCTGATTGAAATGTTCATAGTGCCTTCATTTCCATATAGGTTTCTGATTTTATAAGCTTATTAGCAATAATTCGCAACAGTGAAGTTATGTTCAACCTATTGGAAACCTTCGGCTGTCAAAAGTGAAACGTCTGCTCTTTACTTAAAGCAGAACAAATTTTGATAATTTGATGCTGATCTTCCTCAAGAAAGGTGACCGGTTCACCTTTCTCTGTAGAAGACGTGAATAACCATATGATAATTATCTACGCTTCTATCCGCCGTTCCGCGAGTGCATGCCTTGCTGCGTTTGATGCCCATCCATCGGACTGGTCATGATTTTCAATCTCTGCCTCTGCTATCGGCGTTACACGGATCAGCGGAACTGAACCGAAAGGCAAACCTTCAATCTGACGAGCATCACGGCTGAGAATGATGCGGGACATAGGTTTATAGTCGTCGGTAAGAGAGCAAAACAGTATGGCTCTATATTTTTCAACATCGGCAGCGACCTGATAGCCGTCGGCAACGAGATCCCCCAAGCTAATTAACAAATGAGCCCAATCATCAATCTGCTGGCTGGTATTATCTGAAGCATCCAGCTCCATGAAAAGTTCGCATTTTACGCCGTTTTCCGGGTCTGAAATGCCGGCCCAGGGCGTCGAGAGACCATCGGTAGCCAGCGTTAATTTGGTGCTGCTTTTGGTACTGAGTACCCGGCGATGGGGCCCGAACCACTTCGTCTGGTTGTGTACGTTTGCGTCATTTCGTTCAGCAATAAAGCTATCTGACACGTCGCCATACCTTTTCCAGAATGCTCGCCTTGCGACAGCGGCAGCCTCATACATCGGACTCAGAGGACCGCGCGGCACTATTGTCTCATCGAAAATTGTGTCAACCGTAACGCGCCCGCGCATGAACGGTATTTTAGACTTAGTCCAGCGAACAATAACCTTATTAAAGGACTGTATCTGTAATGCTTCGAGTTTATCGACAACGTTGCAGACCCTCTGAAAAACATGGTCACCAGCAGTAACGTGACTCCCATCAGCATACATGTAACCTCCATATTGCGAGGAAACACCAGCCTGTTCCGTAATAAAGAACCATTCACCGTTCACAGCGCCAATGGGTGCCTTGTCTAATGCCGGGCGTAAGTCCCTTGCCGCATCAGAGTTTGAATATGCAGTCATGCCTGTCCCTTATCTTCATTCCTTATGTATCTTGCTTGTTTTACGCTTTTCCACACCTGAGCGTTGCTAAACTTACGGCCCGATAAGTTTAAAAATGATAAAGCGATTGTAGGGCGTTAGTCTAAAAAAGTTGAGAAGGCTCTTAGATAATTACCCCTTCAGTCAAGAAGGCAAAACCGCCAGAAGCGGAAGTAGCGCATGAACTGTTATGGTAAATTTGAACGTCCGGCTTAATCACTTGAGGATAAGCAGAATGCTTCTGGAGAAGCTCAGATTGCTTGAGTGCAGCCTTCACGGCGACAGGCGCAATGATCCGGAGTGGCTGGAACTGATTCTTCATCCTGAATTCCGTGAAATCACCCGGTCAGGTGTGACGGTCGACCGGTCAGAGACCATTGCGTCGCTGCTAAGTGAAAAGGCTGCACCTTATATTCTCAGCAGCGATTTCCGTCTTACGGAGATGGGCTGCGGTTACGCTCTGCTTCACTATCGGACGTTTTACGCTGATGGCAGCCATCATGCATTACGTTCCTCTTGCTGGATTTGTTCGGATGTGGGCCAGTGGACTCTGTTTTTTCACCAGGGAACGCCGGCTGCAGGCATTGCCGGGGTTCAGGGTTGAGTTGCACACTTAGGACAGAGAGAATGTGTTTATGCGGAAGATTATTGTTGTGCCATACGATGATAGATGGCCTGAGATGTTTGAAGCTGAAAGTTTACTGATAAAAACATTGCTCGGTGGAATGGCTAAGGATGTCCATCATATTGGAAGCACGTCAGTTCCTGGTCTCTCAGCAAAGCCTGTAATTGATATGCTACTTGAAGTTTCCGACATCAATGAACTGGATAAGTACCATTCAGCAATGGCCCACGCCGGGTATGTTGCTCGCGGTGAGAACGGGATTGCGGGGCGCAGATATTTCATTAAAGGTGGTGATCAGCGTAGTCATCAAGTCCATGCGTTTGCAGTCGGAGATATGCAGGTATTGAGACATCTTGCTTTCCGTGATTATCTTCGAAGAAACAAAGACATTGCAGAAGAGTATGCTGAGATAAAACACGCAGCTGTATTAGTCAGCAGGAACGATGCTCATCGCTATAGCGCCCTCAAAGCGAAATTTATAGAGCGTCATCAACAACTAGCGCTAGCTGTCTGAGAACGATTGAGATTGAGTTCGTTGCCGGGAGGGTATGTTCAATAACGATGAATTCACTGAGTAGTCATCAGTCAACGTCTGCTGTTCGCTGTGAGTTCAACGGGTCGATGCAACGCTATCCTTAATCAAGGGGGGCGTTTCCATGAAACGAAGAACTCGGATTAACTACACGCCAGAGCAGAAGGCGATTATCTGGGACAGATATAAGCAAGGTGATTCCCTGCATGATATCGCCAGAATGTTCGACAGATATCATTCTTCTATTATGCCCACTATCCACCAGACTGGTGGATACCGCCCCCCTGTCCGAAAGCGGCATCCGTTAGCGCTTTCACTTGATGAAAGAGAGGAAATATCCAGAGCGCTGGTAGCAAAATCAGCATCAGGGCGATCGCAAACAAACTATCGAGAGCCCCCTCAACGATTAGCCGGGAGATAAAGAGGCACGGTGGTGCAAATCAATACCGTGCATCAAAAGCGGATACTGCTGCGTGGGAAAATGCTCTGAGACCAAAACCTTGCAAGCTAATTGAAAGACCCACACTGTGTAAAATCATCGCAGAGAAGATGCATCAGGACTGGTCGCCGGAACAAATCGCCGGTTGGCTGAAAACGCTGTTATCCGGATAATCAGGAAATGCATGTGTCACACGAAACGATTTATAAACGCTTTTTATACAAACCCGGGGTGCATTAAAAAAAGAACTGCAGCAATGCCTCAGAAGCGGAAGAGTCGTGCGTAGATCCAGAACATCATCGCTTAAAGGGAAAGGATTAGGGTCAATCCGGGATACGATCTCTATCAGCGAAAGACCACCTGAAGCCGCTGACAGAGCCATACCCGGTCACTGGGAAGGTGACCTGATCCAGGGCTCTAAAAACTCCTATATCGTCACCCTCGTAGAACGTCATTCCCGTTTTGTTATGCTGGCCAGGATCAGGGACAACAAGACCATAACGGTTATATCTGCACTTATCAAACAAGCCCGGGAATTACCTGCTGAGCTTTATAAAACATTAACATGGGACCGGGGCGCTGAAATGACCAGCCACACCCGGTTTACTGTAGCCACAGATATCCAGGTTTACTTCTGCGATCCTCAATCCCCTGGCAACGCGGCTCCAATGAAAATACAAACAGATTGCTTAGGCAGTATTTTCCAAAAGGAACTGACTTATCGGTTCACAGCCAGCAAAGACTAGACAGTGTTGCCAGGCAGTTCAACGAGAGGCCAAGAAAAACGCTAGACTATGAATCACCCGCAGAGCGTTTTAACCAATGTGTTGCATCTATCAGTTGAACTCACAGCCAGAAGCGGACATTTTTGCTAAAGGTGATGAGTTACTGGGTCAGGCTGTGCAGAGTAAAAGCAATGAGCAACACCCCGCCGGCAATGTTGACGTATTTTTTGAGCATTAATGGATTTGTTTTTTTTACTGAAAATATAAGTGTTTGACTGACAGCGAAAAGCCAAACGCTCATGACCACGACATGTACTGTTGCCAATGTCAGATAGTTGTAGACGCCTCCCTGTATCCCTGCGAACTGCGAAACGACTGTCAGATAAAAAATGATGGCTTTAGGATTAAAAATATTAGCTATCCAGGCCTCTCTTAAAGTCACCGAATGTTTCGTAACAGCAAGCCCGCTGGCATTTGACCTTATCCCGCTGCGGATGAGCATTGCTCCTAACCAGAGCAGATAGGCGGTTCCGAAAACTTTCAACACCGCAAAAGTTGCTGGAGACGAGATGATCACAGCGGTTATACCTAGCCCTATGAGAACCGCATGTGTGTATATACCCAAGGCTGTTCCGGCAAGCGTTCTGAATAGTCCTTTGTAACCGCCAGCCAGAGCTCCATTCATAACAAGAGTGAAGCTTGCTCCGGGGGACAGTGCAACAGGGAGTAGTGCTGGCATAAAGCCATAAAGGTTTATTTCCATAGGTTTTGGATATTAATTGATGCTCTACTTGATTTCCATTAAGGCGCTTCGCCAGAAAGTGATATTTAAAGCAATTGGAATATATAAATCTTTGCCAAAAAAGGTCCGCTCTTCGCTCATAGCGGTCATCCGCCCTTTTCAGCAGGCAGTTTTTTACCAGAAGCGGAACTTGCTTACATTGCTTTGTCAGTTTGCTGGGAGCAGGTCAGATAGGTTTTTATGACCTTTTCAGACAGGGTCGTATCAGGATTAATTTCTGATACTGACAGGCGTGGTTTTTTACATCATTGAACGTCAGACTCCATCAACCAGGGAGGATGAATCCTCTCTTTTTTATTACGTCAACTGCACCCAGTGGCACGCCACCTGATGGCCGGGGCGCATTTCGCGCAGTTCCGGAATTTCTGTGCGGCAGCGTACTGTTGCCTGCGGGCAGCGAGAAGAGAAGCGACAGCCAGAGGGCGGGCGCGAAGGATCCGGAATTTCCCCCTGCACCACCGGCACGGATAAGCTTCCAGGGGCAAGCGTCGGCACCGCCGCTAGCAGCGCCTGGGTGTAGGGGTGAAGCGGCTGGCTGAACAGCGCATCGCGGCTGGCAGTTTCCACCAGTTTCCCCAGATACATAACTGCCACGTCATCACACAAATGCTCCACGACACCGAGATCGTGAGAGATGAACAGGAAGGTGACGCCATGGTCATCACGCAAATCGGAAAACAGGTTAATGATTTGCGCCTGAATAGAGACATCCAGCGCCGAGATGGGTTCGTCGGCAATAATAAAATCCGGGTTGAGAATCAGCGCTCTGGCGATGCCGATACGCTGGCGCTGGCCGCCGGAAAACTCATGGGGAAAGCGATTGTAATGCTGCGGCGCCAGTCCACAGATTTTCATTACCTCCAGCACTTTGTCGCGCAGTTCTTCTTTGCTGCACAGCGTGTGTTCCAGCATTGCTTCCCCAATTGCATCACCTATTCGAATGCGTGGATTCAGCGAGCT
Source organism: Pantoea sp. X-Soil-ISGK-285 (assembly GCF_059730815.1). Lineage (NCBI taxonomy): Bacteria > Pseudomonadati > Pseudomonadota > Gammaproteobacteria > Enterobacterales > Erwiniaceae > Pantoea > Pantoea sp. X-Soil-ISGK-285. Next base: position 471,083 of record NZ_AP035939.1, read on the forward strand.
GTAAGGATCCTGAAATACCAACTGGATTTTCGGGCGCAGCGCGCGCATCTGTTTCGGCGTCAGATCCTGCAACTCCTGACCACGATACTTCACGCTACCTGCCGTTTTGTCATAAAGCCCCAGCAGCGTGCGTCCTACGGTGGTTTTACCGCTACCGGATTCGCCCACCAGGCCAAAAATAGTGCCAGGTCGAATGTTAAAACTGACGCCGTCCACAGCGCGTAGCTGTCCTGTTTCCTGACCAAAAAGCCCGTCGCGTAGCGAGAAATGCTTTTTCAACTCGTCCACTTCAATAACATATTGCTGGCTCATGCGATCGGCTCCGCTAACTCACTGTGAATACATGCGGCTTGCCGCGTATGCCCGATCAGCGGCGGAATGACCGCGTGGCACTGCGCGGTTCTGCGTTCGCAGCGATCATAGAACGCGCAGTACGGCGGCAGTTCGGCCAGGTCAGGCACCTGTCCGGGAATGGAGTAGAGGCGGCGTCGGCGCTCGCCCGGAACAGGGCGCGATGCGATAAGCCCTTTGGTATAAGGGTGCAGTGGGTTGTGTAGCACATCGGCAGTCGGGCCTTGCTCAACGATGCGCCCGGCGTACATCACCACGACATGTTCCGCCATCTGCGCGATAACCCCCAAATCGTGAGTGATCAGCATCAGCGCCATCTGCTGCGCCCGCGCCTGGTCGCGCAGTAAGCGCAGGATTTGCGCCTGCACGGTGACATCCAGCGCCGTGGTTGGCTCGTCGGCAATCAGCAGCTTCGGCTGGCAGCTTAACGCCATGGCAATCATGATGCGCTGCAACATGCCGCCGGAAAGCTGATGCGGATAGCAACCCATCAGACTCTCCGCACGCCCGAGTCCGACATCGTTGATCATTTGCGTGGCGTGCGTCCAGGCCGCTTTTGGTGTTTCGCCGCGATGGCGTATCAGCGGTTCACAAAGCTGCTCGCCAATGGTCAGCACCGGATTGAGCGCTGTCATCGGCTCCTGAAAGATCATCGCTAATTGATTACCACGCAGATCGGCCATTTTCGACGGCTTCAGAGCAAGCAGATCGGTGCCCTCAAAGCGGATTTCTCCGCCGTCGATACGCGCAACCTGCGGCGGTAACAGTCCCATCAGCGACATGGCGGTAACGCTTTTGCCGCAGCCAGATTCACCAACAACGCCAATGGTTTGCCCTGCCTGAATGGTAAAGGAGACATCCTGTACAGCGCGCACACGCCCCTGCTCGCTGGCGAAGGAGATGGATAAGTTATTAAAGGTAATTAGCGGCTCGCTCATTTCAGGCTCCGTTTCATCTTCGGATCCAGCGCATCGCGCAGGCCATCGCCCAGCACATTAATGGCGATGACGGTCAGAAAAATGGCAATGCCCGGCGGCATCCACAGCCATGGGCGACGCTGAAAGTCGATCAGGCTGTTGGCCGCGTCCATCATATTGCCCCATGAGGGCGTTGGCGGTACGACGCCAAGGCCGAGGTAGCTAAGCGCGGATTCCATCAGGATGGCGTTGGCCACCGCCATGGTCGCCATCACCACCAGAATGGGTATGGTGTTCGGCAACAGATGACCGAACAGGCGGCGGCGCGAAGAGAGGCCCAGGACCTGCGTCGCCAGCATAAAATCGCGTTCGCGCAGTGACAGGATTTGCCCGCGCACCAGCCGCGCCAGCTTCGGCCACTCCAGCAAGCTAAGCATCACTACTACCATGTAGATGCGCGAATCAGACGAAAAATCCAGCTCAGACAACATCGCTCCGGCAACAATCAGCAGCGGCAGGCTGGGGATCGTCATCACCAGATCCGCCATGCGCATAATCAGTTTGTCCGTCCAGCCGCCGGCATAGCCGGATACCGCACCCAGCAGGTAGCCCAGAGCCACCGAAAGTAGCATGGTCATCAGGCCAATAATCAGCGAGATACGACCGGCAAGCAGCAGGCGGGTATAAATATCGCGGCCAAGAAAATCGGTGCCCAGCCAGTGTTCTGCGCCAGGCGGTTTGTTGATCATCAGCGCATCGGTGGCGTCATCTTTCCACGGCGACCACACCGGGCCCAGCACGCACCAGATGGTCATGATTACCAGCAGAACCAGGCACAGCATCGACAGATGATTGTGGCGCAGCGCTTTCCACGCCTGGTGCCACGGAGAAGGTGTGGCCTGCGCCATCGCCGGAATTTCCGCCTTGCGTAAGCGGCGATTCGTAGAGAAAAGGGAACCGAACATCACGACCTCACGCGAATGCGCGGGTCGGCCCACGCGTACAATATATCGGCAATCAGGTTGCCCACAATGGTTAATACCGCAAGAAACAGGGTGAACCCCATCAGCACCGGATAATCGCGGGCGGCCAGAGAATCAATATGAATATGCCCTGCGCCCGGCCAGTTAAACACCTTTTCGGTGATGATCGCGCCGGAAAACAACCCCGGCAGCTCAAAACCTAACAGGGTGATGATTGGCAGCAACGCATTGCGCAGCGCGTGTTTAAGGATCACTGTGCGTTCGCGCAGCCCTTTAGCACGCGCGGTGCGGATAAAATCCATCTTCACTACGTCAAGCATGCTGGCACGGAAATAGCGCGTCAGGCTGCCCGCCTGCAACATCACCAGCGCCATGACCGGTAACACCAGATGCGCCGCAACCTGCATCACCCACACCCAGCCGTTATCGTCGCTGCCGGTGTTGGTCATGCCGCCCACTGGCAACCAGTGCAGATCGACTGCGAACCACTTAATAAGCAACAGGCAGAGAAAGAAGGTTGGGAAAGACATGGCAGCAAACACCGACACGCTCACCAGATGATCGAACAGCGAATTGGGTTTCAGCGCCGAGGCAATGCCCACCGCAAGCCCGATGCTCCAGTAAAACACCAGCGCAACGCTTGCCAGCAGGAACGAGTTCCAGATGTACTGGTTAAGTAGCTGACTCACCAGAATTTGGTATTGCAGCGAGAACCCCAAATCGCCGCGCAGCAACTGGCCGAGCCAATGCAGATAGCGGGTAAGGATCGGTTGATCGAGTCCATAAATAGCTTTCAGTTCGGCGGCGCGGGCAGCGGTGAGGGTAATGTTACCGTCGATAAAGTCGCCTGGCGTTTTCGCGAAAAGCATAAAAATAATCAGTGATGCGAGCAGCAGCATTGGCAGGGTTTGCAGCAGTCGCCTGAGGATAAAATTTCGCATAGCTTTCTCATGACAACTGCCGGGAGACCCGGCAGTTGTTACTGTTATTTAATGATTTTCACATCCGGCAGGCTACCGGTCAGCCCGTTGTAGATATCTGGTTTAAAGCCGGTGACGCGGGCACTACTGGCCGATAAAATCTCGCGGTTACCCAGCAGAATCACCGGCGGATCGTCCGCCAGCACTTTATACAGCTGGTGATAAATCGGTTTGCGTTTTTCCACATCCAGCACAGCATTACCTTCGTTGATCAGCTTATCAACCTGCGGATTGTTATAGCCGGACTCTTTCGCTTCCGTGCTGTAGTAATCCCACACGCCATCATGTGGATCGTTGAGTGTGCTGGTGCTGAAAGAGGCCAGGTCATAGTTACCGGCTTTACGCTGTGCCATGAGGGCGTTGAAATCCACCACCTGCGGCTTCAACAGCACGCCAATCTGCTGCCAGTTCTCTTTGGCGATGGGGATCAACGCATCATTCAGCACTTTCTTGCTCACCAGCAGCGTCAACTCCAGACGTTTACCGTCCTTCACGCGGATGCCATCAGGCCCCGGTTTCCAGCCCGCTTCATCAAGAAGTTTCTTCGCCTGTGCCGGGTCAAATTTGTATGGATTCACGCCATCTGTGTTATACGCCCATGAAATCGGGGCAATAGGTTCAATTGCCACTTTTCCATAGCCCTGATAAACCACATCAATCAACTTCTGGCGGTCGAGACCATAAATCAGCGCCTGTCGCACTTTCACGTCCTGCAACGCCGGGCGACGTACGTTGAATTCCACTTTGCTGTAGTCACTGGAGCCAAACAGGTTGATATTGGCGAAGCCCAGCATTTTCAGTTGTTCGATATCATCAGGGCGAGAAGTAAACGAGTCGTAATCGGTTTCGCCGGTCTGGAACAACTGGAAGTTAGTGGACGGGTTGGTTACGCGGTAGATAAAGCGCGGCGTCGGTGGTGTGCCACGGTAAAAATGGGTATTGGCGTGGAAACGAATCTCCTGGCCCGGAATATATTTGTCATAGACATACGGTCCGTTGCCCAGCGGTTTACCGTGCAACATGCGCAGATAGTCGAGATTGCCGCGCTGATACCCTTTCCCATAATACGCTTTCGACAACACCGGGCCGCCAATTTTCGCCAGCGTTGTCGCGCCAGGCTGCCCGGTGGTGACCTGTAATGTCAGCGGGTCGATCACTTTCAGGCCACTGACGCTATCAGCTTTTCCGGCTTTATACTCCGCGCCGCCCACAATGTTGGCGAGGGTGATGTCAGTATCGCCATCATATTTCGGGTCATGCAGCACGGTCAGGGTAAACGCCACATCTTCGGCGGTGAGGGGCGAGCCGTCGCTGAAAGTCAGGTGTGGGCGCAGCTTAATGGTGTAGACATTGTTATCCTGACTAACGCTCCAGCTTTCGGCCAGGCCTGGCACCAGCTTGCCGTGGCTATCCCAGTCAATCAGACGTGAGAAAATCACGTTGGTGACGTTTTCGTCCCAGCCGTTAACAAAGAAATAAGGGTTAAAAATACCCTGCGGTTCAGAGATACCAGCCACCACAGTGTCTTTACGCAGCTTAGCCACTGCCGGAATCTGGCTGGCATCGGTGGCTGGTGTAATGCCCTCTTTTAAGGGTACATCGGCGAAAGAGGCTGAAGAGAAAGCCACCATACTGCTGAGTAACGCGATTTTAAGCGCCAGAGTAAAACGCGTGGGTTTTGTTTTTATGCTTTTCAGTAGGATGGACAAAATGGCTCCCTCATCAAATGTTTGTATGGAATTTACAAATCATGACGAAAGATAAAAGCCGCATCACACCCTGTCTAACAACGAAACAATATGGCTTATAGCAAATTATCATTAGTAGATTTATGAGAAAGCAATGCTTAATTTCATCATAAAGAAGATGAGACATTACGCGGGGCAGTCGAAGAGTTCTGATATCGTAAGGGGTTTGACAATCAATAATGTGAAAAACCACGCCAGTCAGTATCAGAAATTAATTCTGACAAGACCTTTTCTCAAAATGACCATACAAACCTATCTGCTTTGCTCCCCGTTGATACTTATATCCGGCGGTTAGGAATGTTCGCTTTTTGCCAGAGGCAGACCCTGAAACACTACGACCGTATCACTCTGCATATCAGACTGACCCGATAAAATTTTGCTAAAAAAATGGTCGTCTGATTTTCGGTTGTGCCGTTTTTGCTGAATGCTTAGATTCATTTTCAATCTAATTGAGAGGATATGGATATGAACTTCGCAGAACTCCACAACCAGTATGAGCCCCTTCTTATCGCTAACGTCTGGGATGTCGTCAGTACTGTCGCAGCGCAAAAAGCTGGCTATCAGGCTCTGGGAACGTCCAGCGCAGCAATAGCGGCCACATTGGGATATGAAGACGGCCAGGGCATGCCGTTTGATGAATTATTTTTTATTGTCACTCGTATCCGGGCAGTTAGCAGCCTGCCATTAAGTGTTGATATGGAAGCAGGATATGGTGATTCAGCCGAAGAGATAATAGTCAATCTCAAGCGCCTTGCTCAGATAGGTGTATCAGGCGTTAACCTTGAAGACAGCAGAGTCATTAATCGGGTTCGACAGCTTGATGATGTGTCTGAATTTTCGCGTAATCTGAGAGCAGTATGCGATGCGCTGAGAAGTGATGGTTATAACCTGTTTCTGAACGTCCGGACTGATGCTTACCTGCTCGGGCATGAAAGAGCGTTAGAGGAGACATTATTACGGGGTCAATATTATAGAGCTGCAGGTGCTGACGGCCTGTTTGTTCCCTGTCTGACCTCAGAGAAAGATATCAGCCTTATTGCAAATGCTATTGATCTGCCTCTGAATGTCATGTGTATGCCCGATCTTCCCTCGTTCGATAGACTGAAACTGGCCGGGGTAAGCCGCATTTCTATGGGTAATTTTGTTCATTCGGCCATTCAGTCAAAGCTGACTGATTTAATGCATGCGATCCGGTTGCATCAGACATTTGAAGGACTTTTTGTTAATGAAGGTTATCGATAAGAATCTTTGTGACGTCTGGTATCAGGCATTACTTGAACGCGCTTCAGAATATACGGGTGTGTTTTTTGCTGGCGTCAGAACGACTGGCGTATTCTGCATTTCGATATGCCGGGCGCGAAAGCCCAAACGTGAAAATGTAGAGTTTTATAAAGATGCCAAATCTGCCCTGGCGGCCGGCTTTCGCCCCTGTAAAGTCTGCAGACCTGCTGAAAACGCGCACAGCGCGCCATTATTTGTCGAACAGGCGCTTGCGCTTGTCAGGCACGATATTAAATCCCGTGTATCCGACGCGGATCTTCGTCAGCATGGAATCAGCCCGGAGCGAGTGCGGCGATGGTTCCTGCAACATCACGGCATCACTTTTCAGGCCTTCCAGCGAATGCAGCGGGTCAATATTGCCCTTCAGGAGCTGAAAAGCGGACGTGCAGCAACTGATGTCGCGCTGGACAATGGCTACGAATCCCTAAGCGGCTTTGGTTACATCTACAAGCGGCTAACTGGCGCAGCTCCGACTCGAACCACTCAGGTAATAGTCATTCACCGGTTTACTACTGCGCTGGGACCTATGTTTGTATGTGCCACAGAGCAGGGAGTCTGCCTGCTGGAGTTTACCGATCGCCGGATGTTAGAAACTGAATTTCGCGACATTCAGCGTTTACTTAACGCCAGGATTGTCACAGGAGAAAACAGTCATACCCGGCAGACAGTAAAAGAAATCAGCGAATATTTTGCCGGAACACGTCGTCACTTTGATCTCTTACTGGACGCCCCGGGCAGTAATTTTCAAAAGTCCGTCTGGGATGCACTACGTACTGTTCCTTACGGGGAGACCTCACACTATCAGGATATTTCGCTGCGACTGAATAAAACTGGCGCTGTACGAGCAGTTGCCTCTGCGAATGGTGCCAACCGGATTGCGATTGTGATTCCGTGCCACAGAATTATCGGTAAAAATAGCCAAATGACCGGATATGGTGGAGTCAAATCGCGTAAAGAGTGGCTTATCGAACATGAAAGAAATCAGAGTTAAATGAGTCAATACAGAATGCTTGCTGTATGAAACAGTCTTTTTCCGATCCTGTTACTTTTTACATGCAGTTTTAAGGTATTTGAAATCCCCACGTCCGCTTATCGCTCACAGCGGCCGCTCATTTTTGTGACCAGTGATGATGCCGACACCAGTCGGCTTCATGGGCTGATCTAACCGCTACTACCTCACCCCGTGGCCCTTGCGCTACCGGACTATCAGCCGGCTCTTCCTGTTGGCCAGGAACCCGGATGGCAGCTAGTGGACAGCAATTGCCAATATGTAACTCACCTGAAAACCCGTTTGAATCCAGCCTCTCCACTCATTTGCATTTTTCAACCCTCCGGCGTCATTTTCCCCCCTCCTTCAGCTATGCCTCCGCTGAAATATCGTATCAAGCATGAAGGTCACCAAAAAATTAACCTAACAAGTGTTAGACAGGTGTTGACGTGTGTTGATTTGCCCGCTAAGGTTTATCTACCTAACGTTAGTTAGGTATCCCAACCATCAACCTGTAGGATCGACCATGACTGCTAAACTTCACCTTTTCACTTCACCTTCGGCCTTTCCTAATCCACAACGCCTGCGGCTTTTCATGCACGAAAAGGGCATCGCTGACCAGTTTGCCGAGACCATCTATGACATGTCCCCTGGAGGAGAGCAGCGTGGCTGGCGACATTTGAATATGAATCCGTGGGGCGAAACACCTACCCTTGAACTGGCTGACGGGAGTTATATTTCTGAAACGGCTGCCATCGTTCGCTATCTTGATCAGGAGTATCCGGGCCGCAAGATTATGGGAGAAACAGCACTGGAACAGGGGCTGGATAATATGTGGGATAACCGGGTGTGGGTGCATATCCTGTACCGCATCGTTACAGCGTTCCACGTGTTGCACACCGGCCTCGGCTTCAGGCTGGAATTGACCAAAAATGAGGCCTGGGGAGAACACTGCCGTAAAGAAGCTTTGGCTCACGCCGCGCTGGTTAATCGCCATCTTTCAGACGGCCGCGAATGGCTGCTCGGCGGCGATGCCCCGACCTTCTCGGATATTACTCTGGCGACCGCGATCGCCTTCTCGAAATTCCCGGTCAATGCCACTCCACTGGACGAGCGTTTTGAGTTCTTAGATGCGTACTGGCAGCGCTGGACAAAACGTCCTGCCTTCCAGGCGGCCTACGCCGATCGCAACAGCGGCATTCCTGAGCTGGATTCGCCAGCCCGGTAATAGCACCACTCGATGTAAACTCCGGTACGCCGGGTTAGTTATCTACTGACTTTCCCGGTGACCAGAGTGCTTATGATAGCGTCGGCTGTCGATGTTACTTGCTAAACCATGATGCAATGACGTCTGCCTGAGCACCCTGGATGCATTGAACTTACTGTTTTCCATGGCAATCACCCTGTCACCCGGTAAGCGTTTGCTGTAAATTAGCGTTCTCTATTTAAGAGATCATCCCAATACCAAAGGCATCAAGATGAGCGTCAACACCAGGGAAGCCATTTTGCAGGCGGCCAGGAAAATTGCCCAATCTCAGGGCTATAACGGTTTGAATTTCCGCGACCTCGCGCAGGATGTGGGTATCAAAGCGGCGAGTATTTACTACTATTTTCCAGGCAAAGCCGAGTTGGGTATTGCCGTTGCCAGACGATACTGGGAGGACGGTGCGCTCGCACTCGAGATGATCGAATCAGAAAGCCCATCACCCATTGACGCGCTGCGTCGCTTTCCTGAAATCTTCCGAAGATCACTTGAGGCCGAAAATCGTCTCTGCCTGGGCAGTTTCATGGGCGCTGAAAAAGATACCTTACCTCCTGAAATGAATGCAGAAATACAGAAGTTTGCTGATGTGAACATTGCATGGCTGAACAGACTGCTGGTGGCTGCGAAGGTGTGCGATTCAGGTGAGAGTGAATCCAGAGCACGTGCAATTTTCACGGCCATTGCTGGTGCCCAGCTTATCGCCAGAAGTCGCTCAGATATCTCGCTTTTTGATTCACTGGTGGATTCATACCGCGCCTTCGGACCTCTGCCAGCATAGCAACTGCCCGCAATCCGATTCAGCGAATGGGCGGTTTTCTGCACGCGCGCCCAATGCGGCGCGGCGTCCGGTAGCGTATGTGCTTTTCCACTCAGGAACTCACCCCTTTGAATCAATGCGCGACGGGCCAGGGTAAAAGTATTACGCCGTGTCTCATCATCACCTGCGATAAAGGAGTGAAACCTCGGTTCAGGAAAGCGTTTATTTCAGCGGTTCAGGCAGCTAACAATCCACAATTTGCTGTCCGACTGCGGTTTCTTTAGCGGCTTCAGGCCAATAGTCGTGGCAATCAGCTTATCATCAACCGTAAGCGTCCCCTGCTCGGTCACCCGATAATCTTTACGCTTCTTACCTTTCAGCAACGCGGGTGATGCGGTACCCCTGAGAGTACAGCAGTTAAACCTGGCTACTGGGATAGAGTTCGTCGGGGGCGGATGTCATGTTCACGCAGCACAAATACGGCCGTGACACTACTTGATCACAATAATGCGGCAGATTGCGCAGAGTTCCCCCCTCGCCTTTGATTTACGCTGTTATATCCTGGAAAAGATGTTTACATTTGTTCAGCAAAATTATCGGCCACTCAGCAGAGCGTCTCTGACCGACACGCGGATTGATCGCAGGGAAGAACAGCCGTTAATTTCATCATCAAAGTCATACCGCAAACAGAGGCAGGGAAAGAATGAGGGAGCTTGCACCCGATGGCATCACCGGGATGCCGTCACGGACGGCAGAGTATCTTTGTCGCCAGATCGCACGCCTGCTAAAAGGAGGAAGCCTGACCCCGGAGACCTGCCAGCGTATCTTTGCTTTCTGTGGAATCAGACCTTCAGATGCTCAGTGGCGTCAGTTTCTTATCCCGGTTCTTTCCTGTCTGGGATTACTGTCTCTGGTTGCCGGAGCGGTGTTCTTTATTGCCTGGAACTGGGCCTGGCTGCCGAAAATGGCGAAATTTGCCCTTGCCGAGCTGTTGATCGTCGCGCTGGCGGTGGTTGTCTGGTGGCGCTGGTACAGCACGCTGGCACGCAACGCATTACTGGCGACAGGGCTAAGCTTCGGTGCCCTTTTTGCGCTGTATGGACAGATTTATCAGACCGGTGCTGACAGCTGGGAGCTATTCCGGGCCTGGTTATACGTTCTTCTGCCGCTGGCGCTGATTGCACGGCAAAACAGCCTGTGGTTTTGCAGCTGGCTGGTCGCTAATCTGGCGTTCCAGCTCTATTACAACACCCTGCCGTCGTCACTGCTGGATCTCGCCGCGTCTGACAGTTTAGCCAGGCTCCCGACCACTGTGCTCTACGGATATCTGGCGTTGCTGGCAGCCTGCCTGATTGTCAGGGAAGCGCTGGCGTGGCGCGCGATAACACATCAGCCCGAGAGCTGGCTGGCAAGCAGCTGGTTCTCGCGAGTCATGGCGGGATTTTTACTGCTTCAGCTAACCGCCATTGTGGCCGGGAACCTCTCTGACTGGGCCGGCGGTGACCACCTTCCTTATATCACGGGCGGTTGGGTGATCACCCTGCTGGCAGGTTATTACCTGTACCGTTACCGCTATCCGGATCTCTGCATGCTGACGCTGGGCATCGCCAGCCTGACCATTGTTGGCTGTGCGCTAATTATGCAGTTATTTCTTTTAGCCTACGATACGGGTGATCTGTTTTTGACCGGCATCCTGATGGCGTTCTGGGTGGCGGTAAATGGTTCAATTCTGCTGAAATGGCAACGCAAACTGGTTGAAAAGGGGCCAATTGATCTGGCTCCGGCCAGGCTGACCTTACTGACAGACACTTTGCGTCAGCAGGGTTTGCTGAGCGCCTCGCAGGTTGAGGAAATTAAGCAGCGCGGTCACGCATCCGACCTGCCCTGGTATCTGAGGCTAGCGCTAAGCGTCGGAGGCTGGGTGGCAGCGATCATCATTCTGTTATTGATGATACTGATGCTCTATGCCACTGATCTGCTGGAAGACCCGAATGCTGCCACCCTTATTATTCCTTCGCTGCTGCTTGCCGCCATTGCACGTGGCTTGTTAAGCAGTCAGCGTGACGGTAAACATCACCTCGGGCTGGCATGGGCGATTGCGGCAACGTGCGGGCTGATAACCGGTGTTCTGCTGCAAATTCAGAGCAATGACGTCAGCTTTATTATGCTGAGTTCACTGACTGCCTTGCCGATCCTGGCCGCAATGGCGATGGCGATGCCCGACCGCACTTTTCGGTTTATGGCCATCACTGCCCTGACCTTTTTCCTGGTGCTGGCGGGCTACTCTCTGACCCGGATCTGCCTGTCTCCGATGGCTGCACGCCTTGTTGTGTCCGTACTGGTGGCGGCGGTCATATTTTTGTGGACGTGGACTGTCAGTCATCAGTTGAGGTTACAGGCAGGGCCGTATGCTGACGCGGTACATCCTCTGCTGTATGGCATCCCGTGTGGTCTGATGTTGCTGAGTTTCCTCGGTATAAACGCGGCGTATCTAACGGATTTCCTCTGGTCAGCATCGCAATTTTCCACGCTTCAGTCTGCGACTGGCCCAGGGATCGCGGCTGGCTTAGTGCTGAGTGCGCTCAGTCAGAAAAGGCATAGCCAGCCGCTGTTTTCGATTATCACGCTGCCCGCTGCACTTATCTGCGGGGCTGCCGCCCTCTATGCACCGGGTATAGGGCTGGGATTGTGGTTAATTCTGATGGCACGTTATCAGGGAAGTCTGGGGTTGCTGGTGGTCAGTGGCGGTTTCATGGTGTTGTATGTCATTGGCTGGTATTACTTCCTGGAGGTAATTCTGCTGCAGAAATCCCTGCTGCTGCTGGTCAGCGGTCTGGTTTTACTGGGGCTGGCATGGGGAGTCAAAAAAGTATTACCTGCACAAATCGGAGGTGCCAGTGAAAATGCATAAACAGAGCCGATGGCTGGCTGGCGCTGTGATAGCGCTGGCGCTGATAGCCGTCAATGTCAGCATCTGGCAAAAAGAGCAGTTGCTGAAGCAAGGTGCGGTCATGATTTTGCCTCTTGCCCCGGTTGATCCGCGATCCCTGATGCAGGGTGATTACATGGCGCTGAATTATGCCCTCACCCGCCCGCTGGAACTGACGTTGTATCAACAGGCTGAGTCCTGTGGCGCGACCCTGTCAGCGCCATGCCTGCCCACCAGCGGAACCCTGATTGTTGACCTCGATGCGCAGCGTCATGCGACTCAGGCCCGTTTTGATCAGGGTGAACCTCTGCAGCCGAATCAGCTACGGGTAAAATACCATCAACATTATGGCTCGCTGACCGTCGGTACTAACGCTTATTTCTTTCAGGAAGGTCATGCCGACAGATTCGCGCAGGCGCGTTACGGGGCATTTCGGGTGGGAAGCGATGGCACAGCACTCCTGACGGATCTGCTTGATGAGCAGGGTAAAGCGATTCAGCCTTAAGGATGCGAGACGCTCACTGGCCTGGCGCTAAATACCCTGACAGGCGGCCTTAATGTCCTTATTGCCCGGATGCCCGTCACAGGTCGGCAAAAGGATGCTGCGCCGGCATCCTGTTTTGCGATCAAGCCTCGTGCCGAAAATTTAAGCGAGTAAGCTGCATCAATATAGCTGCTCAGACATAGAGAAAATTATGCCGAACATTATTGACGACAACTGGATTAGGATATCTGTGATATCAGCAATATTTAGTAGTGTCGTGGGTTCATTACTGGTTTTAACCTATCTTTCCTTGGGAAAAAGCAGTACACCCGTAGTGGGTTTAATTTTTACTTATTTTTTCATCGTTATGGTGAGTATTATTGGCACCACGATGGGCTCAATGATAATCGGCATGCCATTAGCGATGATTTCAAAGCGATTTTATCCTGACGCTGCCCTGAAGGGGAGCTTTTTTATCGTGTGCTCTGCGCTCTTCATGTGGCTGGTTGTACTGGCATGGCCTGTTATCAGGATATGTGAAACGCCTTATTCGGATATTTTGCTTTTAAGCCCCTATGCCTTCTGTTCAGCTGCTGCACTTGCTTATCTGGTTTACTGGGATTGATGCGTATCATATCAATCAGGATCGGGGCAGCAGGACCGTTAATGAAAAGAACTAATAGTATCATTTTTCAGCCAGACATATAGAAACAGGTTAGTCCAGGGTGTCGGAATTCGGATGTTTCCCCCCCCCCCCTGAGAGCAGTTTCAATTACAGACTCACCTGGATGTTAATTAGATAATGTTTACGTGGCAGCACGTGATCACATTTTGCCTGCCAGATAATCATGGATTCTGCTCGAAATACTGTTTATCCATCTCGACAAGTTTCTTTTGTAATCCTGTCTCACCTTCAACCACTTCGTAAAATTTACTGTAAGTATACAGATAAATACGCTCGGATGACGCAAACATAAACATGTCTGGTGAAGCCATATTTGAGAAGCGACTGATCACTTCAGGCTGTAAAAAGATGACATCATTCCCGATGTGACCAATCACTCCGCGCCCCCAGTTTCCCGCACGAAAAAAGGTATCTGGATTGCTATATCCCGTGCATCTGGTGAGCCCATGCTCCGGACAGGAGACAACAGAAAGAAGATGAAATTTACTCAGATCTAAATCACCAACATTATAGCCACCGACATAGGTTGAGCCATTACTTTTGAAGACATTGTAAATACGCCATTTATCATCCTTTCCAAATGGAAAAATAACCTGGAAATCTTCCGGGTTAACCTCTTTTATCTTCTCGCTCCGGAAATATACAGACGATTCATCTTGCGCGTAGCTCGCTAATTGTTCCGATTGCCAGTATGGCCGGGTAGTCTTAACGTAATTAACCGGTCGAAACGTAGAGGAGTATTTAGCCACTAAATAAAGATCGCGCTTTTCTATTTTATTGACCTGCATGGGCTTTGCTGTTAAGCAACCCCAGGAAGTGATGTTATAAATTAAACCTGAAGTATCGCCCGTCCCAGTAATGCAGGGAGAGTGTTCGTAATTAATTTTACTCACCCAGTAAATATTGTTCTTAATGGATACATAGTTACTGAAAACAGGCCGTATATCATTTGAACATTGCTGACTTACCTGAAATAAGTTATCTCTCTCACCATTCTGGTTAAATTTACCATGAACAGATTCGCTACAGACATTAAGGACAGGCCTGCCACGCACATCACTTTGCATTGGCCGACTTACATCGAAAATATATTTTAAGAAAATAAAAATCAGAAATACTCCAGTAATTAACCCTATCCTGACAAAGATACTATGGTTTGACTTCATGTGTTATTCCCTTTAACCGCTATCCTGGTATCACATCAGATAGTGCAGACCGAAGGTAAACGGCAAGCGCGCCGCCTGGCATGAACGCTATTCAACATAATTAATGCTTTTCCGGGATCATGCATTCTGCAGCATAGCCCGCATTTAATTTTATATCTGCCCACATAACACTGTTTCTTTGGGGTACGGAGCGTAAATCTTCAGTGTAATCATTTTCTCATCTTCCCATGCTTCCTTGTCTGGTGGCGCAGGTTTAAAAACCCCGGTGTGCTGGGCACGGCTAATGAACCCGGTTTACAGACATAAATAGATGATGAGTTTTAGCGGACACATTATATTTTGCCTGGTATAGAGGTCAGGCCTGTGGTTGCTTACCACCCTATCGACTTGCACTGACTGAATTCAGTTTTTGGAACAATGAGCGCCATATGGTTTTCTGCCATGCACTGTTTAAAAACCTGCTCTTTGTAACGGCCCGCCTGTAAACCCAGCATGGTGCTGGACCGTTCCGCTGCGTTATTTTCAATGTAAGAGCCACAATTTTCTTTGAACTCCTGAGGATTATCGCTATAAGACATCGACCATTTCAGCTGAGCTTCAACTGAATCATCTGATTGATGCTGGGGGACGGCTTTTACTGGTTCCAGGCCAGAATAGAGTGGATTGCCGAGTAATTTCTGTGCAAATTGTTGATTTTCTGCGGTTAAACGTCCGGTTTTACACATCTGCAGATAGATCTGCGAAAGCCGTTGCTCCTCAGCATCGGCAGCATGGGTGCATTCCTCCAGGACTTGTTCATTAGTCTTAGCCGGTTTTTTATCTGTGGATCTCCAGTAACTATTTTTAAAGTCCGGTACCGTGCCTTCAGTGGTGCCAAAAGGGCAAAGTGCACTGGCGCAACCCAGTAAAAACATGGGCACACACGTCAACGTCAGAACACGTAACAGGGAAAACGCTTTAAGACTGCTTTTGTTCATTTTATTTTCACTTTAGTCAGCTGCGGAAATGGGGTCTGAGCAATGTCATTATTTTTAATGTTCCGCTTTTCGCTCATAGCGGACCTACCGAAACGCAGGTCAGGTTTGTGCCTGAAGCAGGCGTTGCAAATACTCAGTTAAGTTAACACCTGGCGCGCAGTCCTTACCTTAAGACAAGCCATTGCGGTGTTCATAATTCGTCAGCAGGATGAAGGAAGGTCAGAACGATCTCCTCGCGTCGTTGGGTGCGAAATTACAATAAACTCTACAGGAAACTCAGTGTCGTTTCTGGCTTGATGTTTTGACCCCGGTGGAATTTCTAGCCCCTGCAGGGCTTTAATATTATGCATCTTACCCTCCAGTTCCATTGAAAGAACACCATCGAGAACAAAGAAAAATTGTCTGGAAACGGAGTGAAAGTGTCGCTTTTCAGAAGTGCCGGCAGGCATTTTCTCATGAATAACCAGCATATCCTGACGGTTTACCAGATACCAACCATCGCAATTGTCGCCCCAGAAATAATGCTCTGCATTTTCCTTTGAAATCATCATCCTTCTCCTGTTTACACGCGCCCATCTATCAACATCTTAAGAAAGTGATACCGAGATGTATTATCGATTCTCAACAGGTTATGCTTTTGATTATTTACCTAAAGATCTGAACTGCATCGTTCAATATATCTGGTAGTTATCAATGTATTGGGAAAGCAGAATTTTATCTGCCTATAATGTCCGCTTTTCGCTCATAGCGGAAATTAGCCTGACGTCAGTCTTCCCTATACCGGCAGCGTAGGTTCGCACGCCATTAGAGAATAGCTACGCTGGGCACTCGTATGCGCTTCACTGGCAATCTTAATTGCGGAAAATGGCCAGGGAAGAAAATCCGCCCCGGCCATCTGATTTAAGCCAGTTGTAAGTGAAGATTATGTTGCATCAGGATATCAGCCAGCGAACCTTCATGGCTGGCAGAGGCATTGTGATACAGGTCGTACTGCTGACCGTTACTAATACGCTGCCCATCCTCGCTCCAGACGCCGCCTTCAATGTTACTTAGCGTAACCACATTGCCGTCCGCGTCTTTTATCGTCGGCGCCTCACTCGCATTGTCGTTCATTGGCAACGGCTCTTTTTGCCCCAGATTGACGCTATTACTGCTGAAAGCGCCCAGATTAATGACCTCAGCGTTGCCTGATCTCAGCCCAAGCGTGGCAAAATCAAACGCCTCATGCGCACCATTCAGCTGAAACGAATCGTCATCGGCAGCACCGTTCAGGCTGGTGTGCAGATTTGAATATAAAAGCGAGAGCGTTTCACTGTTTACTGTTCCAGAGAGATGGAGATTGTCAGCCATATCAGGATGAAGAGACGCGTGCTCCAGTGTGATAGCACTATGGCTTTCCGAATTGCTGCCATCTTCTGTGTTGCTGCTGTTCACAGTTGTGGCATTGATCAGGTTGTCCTGCGCTGCGGTTGCAATACTCAGCTTCGGCTGCGGCTCGGCCATATAAAGCTCGACGTTTTGCGAAACGTGGTTAACGTTTCCGGCAGCATCACGAATAGTTGCGGTAATCCTGTGCTCGCCCGGTTCAGGCGTGAGTGCGTCCAGCGTTTCAAGCTGCACGGCCCACGTGCCTTTGCTGGTCACACTGGTTTGCCACTCGTGGTCGCCAGGCCTGACAGTAACAATATCACCGGCTTCACCCGTACCTGATACATGCTGATCATGGCTGGAGGCAAGGTTGATTTGCTGCCCCTCTGTGAGGTGAGTAAAAGCGATTTTGGGTGCGCAGACATCCACCTGATAGCTGGTCGTTATCGTAGCCGTATGGCCAGCCGCGTCGCTAGCAGTCACGACAATGTCATGCTGCCCCTTGCCGAAACCTGTTTTCATCGTCCCCGGCGCCAGTGGCAGGCTCCAGTGACCGTCGTCGCTTACTGCCGCATTGTGATGTTTACCACCAATAATCACCGATACCGTCTGACCGCTGCCGGTGACGCCCGTTGTGCCGGTCAGCATCGAGCCCTCTTTTTTCTCCGCACGGTTCAGCCAGCCGTCACCAAATGGCGTATCAATTTCAGGTGCAGGCTGACCTGGAATATCGACCTCTGGCGTAGTATTGCTTCCATCGGTGGGATTATCGGGGGTGACCGGTGGCAACGGATCGCCGCTGTTATCACTGACCGGAGAAGTCAGATCCGCTGTGACGTAACCACTCTGTTCAAACCAGTTTCCGGCGCCATCCAGCACGCCAAACGACAGGAAGTTGCCGCCCTGGGAAAGCTCCGACGCGCTGATTTCCGCGCGCCAGTTGCCATCTGCCTCTACCACGGCATAATTCCAGTGGAAGGTATCAGAAACCTGCACCGCAAAAGTCTTAAGCGGCAGCGGCGCTTCAAGCGTGCCGCTGATAACGTACCAGGTCTGACCGTCATGCTGGACCGCATCCGCCAGCGTGATGTCGTTAACGGTGACTTTCGGGTTGCTGCTGTTGTAGTGGGTAATCAGCAGCAGATTCTGGCTGAGGCTGGTACTGTTTCCATTCAGATCCGTTGCACTGACCTGAATGGTATAGTTGCCATCCTTGATAGTTTTCACGTCGCTGTCAGAGAGCTGAACCTGCCACTGATTCTGATAGACACTGCCCTGCCAGGTTCTGCCGTCAAGGGTCAGTTCAACCGGCGTGCCGGAGGGAAGATGGGCGGCAGTGCCGGTGAAGATAATGCCGTATATCCCCTCCTGGTAACTGACCGCATTGTCGCCGGTGATCGGATCAAGGGTCAGCTGCGGCAACGCCTCAGTAGCGAAGATTTGCACGCCTGCTGAGGCATAACCTTTGTTTCCCGCTTCGTCGGTTGTTTCAGCAATAGCACGGTAGCTCCCTTCCTCCATTCCCTGCAGCGTTTCCGCGGGAACTGAGAACTGCCACTGGCCATTTTGATCGACGATGCCGCTCCAGTGGGAGGCCCCAAAATTAACTTCAATCGTGCTGCCGGCTTCGCCTCTGCCGGAGATCATCAGCGGGCTGCTGATTTCATGACTATCGATCACCCCGTCCCCTGCCAGTGTATTAATCGTGACAAGAGGATCCTGCGTATCGGTAATAAACGTCGTCTCCGTAATACCGGACTGGCCCCAGCGATCGGTGGCGGTTAGCGTAACGGAATGACTCCCCTCGGCTAAATCTGCTTCCATCAGCTGCCCGGTGGAGAGTGAGACAAGCCAGTTGCCCAGACTGTCCACAGCGCCCGCATAGTGAACACCATCTACGGTCAGATCGATCTTCTGGCCCGCCCCGGTCACACCAGTGGAGCCGCTCAGCGTAACAGGCTCGAAGCGTTCATGTGCGTTCATAAACCCGTCGACAAACGGCGTGTCTATAGTCGGCTGTGGCGGGATAGCGTCTGATGGCGGTGCTGACGCCTCTACGGTAATGACTTTGTTTGCGGTGGTCGTACCGCCAACGCTGTTTTCAAAGGTTACGCTGATGTGGTTAGACCCTACCGGCAGCACCTGCAGATCGGCAGACGGCAGGGTAACACTCCAGCTGCCGTCAGCGGCCGGCGTTGTGGTATAGGTCTGACCGTTCAGCATTATGGTCAGCGTGCTCTCTGCGGCGAGGTTCGCTGTGGTGCCGCTGAACGTCTGTGGGGAGAGCTTCTCCTCAGCGCTTAACACGCCGTCACCAGTAAAACTGTTAATGGTTAAAGAAGGGGGCGTGCTGACAGGCGGAATCGACGTGCCACCATCGGCGGGTGGCGTGTTGCCACCATCCGTTGGATTGTCATCGATAACCGGCGGAACCCCATTGCCGCCTTCAACGGGCGTAATAAGGTCGGCTGTGACATTGCCACTCTGTTCAAACCAGTTTCCGGCACCATCCAGCACGCCAAACGACAAGAAGTTGCCGCCCTGGGAAAGCTCCGACGCGCTGATTTCCGCGCGCCAGCTGCCATCTGCCTCTACCACGGCATAATTCCAGTGGAAAGTATCAGAAACCTGCACCGCAAAATTCTTAAGCGGCAGCGGCGCTTCAAGCGTGCCGCTGATAACGTACCAGGTCTGACCGTCATGCTGGACCGCATCCGCCAGTGTGATGTCGTTAACGGTGACTTTCGGGTTGCTGCTGTTGTAGTGGGTAATCAGCAGCAGATTCTGGCTGAGGCTGGTACTGTTTCCATTCAGATCCGTTGCACTGACCTGAATGGTATAGTTGCCATCCTTGATAGTTTTCACGTCGCTGTCAGAGAGCTGAACCTGCCACTGATCCTGGTAGACGCTGCCCTGCCAGGTTCTGCCGTCAAGGGTCAGTTCAACCGGCGTGCCGGAGGGGAGATGGGCGGCGGAGCCGGTGAAGATAATGCCGTATATCCCCTCCTGGTAACTGACCGCATTGTCGCCGGTAACCGGATCAAGAGTCAGCGCCGGTAATGGAATGGCGCTGGCCTTCATAGCGTCGGAGGTGGCGGGGGCATCTGAAGCTGTTGCTGACTCAACCTGGGGCGTAAGCGTTAAGGTTGAATCAGCTTCGCTGGTCGTCGCCCTCAGGGCGACAGCTGCTCCGTTTAACGGCGTGCCTGACGGGATCAGAATCTGGCTTTGGGTAGACTCTACGATTGATAACGCGGGATCTGACTCTGGACTGGCAGGGAATGGCATTGGAGATGTTGCAGAAGCTGGAGATTGCCAGACAGGTGTCAGCGTGGTGACAGTCTGAGCATCGCCGGAAACGTCTGTGCTGAACTGTGCCTCCTGAAATAAACTTCCCTGCTGGAAAAGCATTTTACTCTGCTGGCCTGCAACCTCAGTAAAGAAATTCTGATAGCGAAGCGTATCGCTCTCGTGCAGGTTAAGAATGAGATCGTCACCCTGTTTCTGAAAAGAAGAAATCTGAGAAGGTGAGCTTTGCAGCGTGATAAGAGCGGGTTCGCTCAGAATAGATTGTGATTTTCCTTCAGTGGACTGAGACAATGGGTGACCGCTTTTCAGCGATATGACCGTGGCGCGGCCCGTTCCTGAAAATGCCATGGAAATCTCCTTATATACCAGTTATTAAGTAGGCAATGCCGTTGGAAATAAAGTGACGCTTTACTTATTTCAGGCACGCAACGGCCAGCGCCAATAAAGGTGCTGAGGCAGAGCCGGCACTCAACGCATTAAACGCAATTCGTAGCAACAATAAAGGGCATAACCAGAGCCAGATTAAATGTTCGTTTTTGAAAACAGATTATTTCTGCTGGCAAAATAAAAAGTACCATTCTTTGCAAGAGTCCGGGCATCGGCTCAATTAACCTTTACTGACTTCAACGACGTATCGTCAGGAAAAGTGAATAGTTGATGCTGGATAGACATAAGCTAAACTTCGTTTTCATGTCTGGCTACCAGGTAAAATCTGGAAATGTCCCCTGTTAATAGCAGATGCTTCATGATGATTTAACTGCCCTGCTGTCTCAGTTTAGTAACGACTTCCCCATCCCTGTAAGAGCAATGCTGATGCTATTGCACCATTTTAAGTGGCAGGTGGGATATTGCATTACCGATATAAGTGTCCGCTTTATGCTAAAAGCGGACACTTTAATTTAAACAGGAATAAGTCAGCGTCAATCCTTATTAATCAGGTAACGACTGAGCCAGTTACTTCACCACCGGGTTCTTTTTAAGTGAAAGCATGTTCATAAACTCTTCATCCAGGTGCAGGTGTTGCCGGACAAGTTCAGCTGGTGTACTGGCGAGCCACTGGTTAAGCGAAATATCGGCATAGTAATCACTTTTAAAAAGCTCTAGAAAACGCAGTGGTCCCTTACCGGTGTTTTCGATGTAGTGTCCCATAGCAAAAGGAACATATCCCACATCGCCGGCGCGGTAGTCAAAAGTCCTTGCCTGACCGGATGATGCAAAGACCCCCATCCGTCCCTCTCCTTCAAGGTAATACTGCCATTCATCATTGTTAGGATGCCAGTGCAGCTCGCGCAGTCCGCCTGGCTCAATTTCTACCAGTGCGGCAGCAATCGTTTTTGAAACCGGAAAATTAGATGAATCCGTAATCCTGACGGTTCCTCCCGGCGCGCGGACCGGATCCTGAGCCAGCATCTTGTGGGTAAAGCGGATTTTCGACTTCACCCCGCCTTTTATACTGTCTGATTCCAAGCTGCCCGGAACGTTGCCGGCAAAAATGTACTCATCATCAGGTGAAGGCAGGTGAGAAAATGAAGATACCGGAACCCTGAAGTTTTTGGCGAGAATTTCCGGGGGAATATGCCTGAACCAGTCTGACAGCAGAAAAGTGCTATCCTCATCAAAATTTCCGTCGTCAAAAGCCAGTAAAAATTCACAGCCGTCGGGACCGAGACCCTGAATCGAATGGGGAATACCGGGCGGAAAATACCATAGGTCACCTGCAGCGATATCATCAACAAACCATCCTCCGCTGGCGTCAAAAGCGGTAATCCGCGCGTTGCCATAAGTCATGTAAGCCCACTCCCCCTCTTTATGCCAGTGCAGTTCGCGAATACCTCCGGCATTGAGGCGCATGTCCACACCCGCAATCGTCGTAGATATGCCCAGCTCCCGCTGCGTCACCTGACGCGTCCAGCCACCGCTTCCTTTGCGTACGTGCGCATCACTGAAAGAAAAGCGAAGGTTTGGCAGCGTTCCGCTGTCGGTAACGGGCGAATTTACGATGTCCGGACTTTCAGCCTCACGAATAGGGTCATGTGGTCCGGGATCTCGTCCTCCGCTCCCTGCCGGAAACGTCTTTACGCCGTTGTCATGTGCCATGGCCTGACCCGCCGCAAGCGCGACCGTTCCTCCTGCCGCAAAAGCCATAAAATGTCTTCTTGTCAGTGTTTTCATATTCATCCCTCTTAATAATCTTTTTATAAACGGTATTATTTTTGTTACCGCCATAAAGTTATAAGCGGGCTGAATGCGGAGGGAAAAACAACTTTGTAACACTGTGGAAAGAGTGCAGCTTTCACGCAAATAGTAAAGATACTTGAATGTATTAAGAAAGATTAATGTTGTTTAATCAACGTATAGTTATAAAGGGATTATCCTGTGCTTAAGCGCACTAATCGTCAATTAATGTGGGTCTTTTTGATTTTCATTTACCCGGTGATCGGTAACTGCTGATAAGAATTTTTACGAATTGAGGGGTTTAACGAGGCCTGAGCCTTTGATGCGTGAGCTTTCACGCACGTACTCAGATAGACGAGGCGCATATGCAGGGCCGCTCTGTTACGCCTCATTAAGCCCGAAGCATAAAGTCCCCTTCTCGCTCATAGCGGACATAGATAAATCCGCCCTGGATCACGTATTTCAGTCACTATCACTGGCACTGTTGAAACCGGAGATCAAAGTCACCCCCGATTTACTACGCTGGTTACAAGACAACATTCAGAAGCCGTTCAGCGCTCAGCGTCCAAACATGCCCTTTAGTTTTTGCTTCATGCTCCGAACATAGAATGGCGTAAACTGCGACCTGATATGTGAATCCAGACCTTTGTCGTTCTGGCCAAGGCGCATCAGATCCACCGCCTGCCCATCCGGAGAGGTATCCGCTGCGACAAGACCCGCACCACGCATCACCTCTTGCACATCACCGCTCATTTCCACCCCCACCAGATAATGCGGTTTATCATCGACTGACGGGTCATGCATTAAAACCAGGAATGCACGGCTGACCCCGGGACATTTTGCAAACCAGGCAGATAACTCTTTCAGAAGCCTGTCCGGAACAACGGCAGGTACTCCCACTAATACCTGTGTTTCTTCCTCAACCACCCTTGTCTGCGGCAGGCGACCCGTTCCTTCCGCCAGCATGGCTTCTATTTCTTCCGGCACAAACTCCTTTCCGTAATCCGACCTGGGATTAAGAAACACACCCTCTCCCCGCGTCATTTCAAAAAAGGCTCTGGCAGGCAACTTCATGTATTCACTTTCCTGGCTGATGGCGCGCTGCAGGGTGGCAAGCGAGCTGAATACCGGAATGACAGGCGTTCCATCCGGTTTTTCCCAGTGCTGAATCGAGATATTCTCACCCGCCTTTAGTTCGACCTCACCATCACCCGTTACCCCTCCGGAACTACCCAGGACGTAAAGCGATGAATCTAACAGTACCCGGTAAAACTCAGGTCGTTCTGCTGGATGATCGGCCGCCAGTTTTAAAGCAGTCTCCAGTTTGATTTCCCTTTCGTCAGACATTTAACCACCTTAGGCAGGATTGGATTAGAATCAATTTAACAAGGGCTTATGAGCATAATATAGATAATTTCTACTCGCCAGATTTCTGCACGTACCGGGGGACTGCCTTTGAGGGCTCGTTATTGCGATTAAGGACATGCGTTTGAATGGGTAAATGGCAGAACAGGCAAGATCTTTTCCGTTTTCCAGACGCTTCCCTTAAACTACACCGCACAGGCCTCAACTATTAAGCTTACCTGACTAACATCCTGTTCTATAAACTCGTGAGTCAGAACCGTTACCAGCGTGTTTATCAGTGTTTGTTTAAAATCATGCTCACGCTGACATGCCATACTGCTACAGAGAACGATGTAACTTCAGCTATTAAACCAGGAAAATAAGATGTTTTTACCGGATGCACGATTCACAAAAATCTTTCCTCACTTCTCATTCCAGGCATGAGTCGTCAGCTGTTTGTTTCTCTGGATGGGCCCAAGGGAACCGGTAAAACCACCCTGCTGGAGTCCATTACGCAAGTGCTAAGAGCAGATAACAGGAAGGTGATCCGACTTAGCGAGCAAAAAAGCGATCCCTTCAGGTCGGAAACAATGGCGCTGGTTAACAGGCTCGCCAGAAATCCCTCAGTGGATCTTGAACGGGAAATTTGTGAACGTTTTGCCGTTAGCCGTGCCTGGATTTCACAGAATGTACTCACTAAACAGCCCGGGAACTGCATTATCCTGATGGATCGCTGGTATCCGTCTGATGCCGCGTTTCGGCGGATGATGCCCTTTGCAGAGATTTTGCAGCGAAATATTAAGCTCAATGTGCGAGCGCCAGATCTGCATGTCGGGGTGGTCACGGCACCTGAAGTTTCATGGGAACGAGCCGCGGCACGATCGCGTGGGCTGGGGAGTACAGTCATTCACAAACTGGAAGAGCATGTCGCTTGCACCAGAGCATTCGAGCAGGAGATGACTAACCACGGCTGGTTTTTATGTCGCAATGAAGGAACCGTAGAAGAGGCAACGATGCAGGTCATTGCTGAAATCTATAAAACGCTTTGATGCCCTACAGTTATCCGTTTCAGGGGCGGATTCTCACTCGAAATTGCCAGTTAATAGCGCGACCTGTTCCATTTCGCTCTCACCTCATGAATATATCGCCTCTGCAGATCGCTTTTTTCAGTCTTTGACATCAGAAAATAAACCCCATAACAGTCGCGTTATCATCCCTTCTTCGACAATTCGCACAACCTTTGGTTGTTAACTCAAGAATCATCCACCTGAATTTTACTTGTCTGAAATCAACAATAGTCAGATTACTGCTGGCACAGATATCCCGCTTTAACTTATAAAATTGCTTTATTTTTCAGATAAGGGCACAGGGAATTGCGCTACGCATCGATACCATTTAATCACAATCAACTGGGCTGGCCTGCGGGTGAGCATTGTTTTACACCGCAGCCCATGCTGCGAGAGGATATCACTGCCGACTGGGTTATCGTCGGCGCGGGATTTGCAGGTGTTGCCTTTACGCGCCGCCTGGCTGAAATCAATCCTGGCCTGAAAATTATCATCGTCGACGCGCACAGCACTCGGGAAAGCGCATCGGCACGTAATTCCGGGTTTGTTATCGGTCTGCCTCATAATATTGGCAGCTCCACCGCCGAATTAAAAAAGGCCAACGCTTACCGTAACCTGCTTCAGGAAGGTATTCGTCAGCTGGAGCAGGTTATTTCTCAGCATCATCTTCAGTGCGACTGGGAACAGGTCGGTAAATATCACTGCCAGGCTGAACGTGGCAGTGATCGTATTTTAAAAGAGTACGCCAGCCACCTCGATTTAATGGATGAGCCGTGGCAGATGTCAGACAGCGAGGAGCTTTACTTAAAACTCGGCACGCGCTTTTACAGCAAAGGGATATATACACCTGGCTGTGTGCTGGTTAATCCGGCGCAGTTGATCGCCGGGCTAAAACACTCTTTATCTGAAAATATTCAACGCTTCGATAATACGCCAGTGCTGGGGATTCGCTACGGCAGCGTGGCTGAAGTGCTGACACCGTTTGGCATCATCAAAACGCCAAAGGTGATGCTGGCCACCAACGCATTATCGCCAGAGTTGCGACCAGGACTTTCGCGTCAGGCAGCAATGGCGACCTTCGCCAGCATTACCGATCCGCTGACGGATGAACAACTGGCCACCCTGCCCCCCATGCAGAGCTGGGGGCTTACGCCGGTTAATGCGATTGCCGGTGCAACCTTCCGTTTTACCTCAGACCGCCGTTTCATGATTCGCCAGCACGTGATACCCGCACTCAGCGGTCAGGTGAATGCCGCGCAGACCTGGCAGGCAACCCAGCTGCATCAGCGCTTATTTCATAAAGTCTATCCGACCCTGGGCAGTGTGAAGATAACCCATACCTGGTCCGGCACCATCAGCGTTACGCGAAACAGCGCGCCTGAATGGGGCATGCTGAACAAATTTATCTGTACGGCGGGTGGCTGTAACGGCGCAGGTGTTTCAAAACAGACCGTAGCGGGCAGTCTGCTGGCTGATTACATGATGAAACAGGACAACCCGCATATCGCGGATATGCTGTCGCTGGGCAAGGCCAGTTTCATGCCGCCATCGCCGGCGCTGGATATCGGCATAAAACTGTCACTGATGAAAGAGCGTTATCTGGGCCGTAAAGAGGTCTGATAATTCGTAACTGTAATGGTCGATACACGGGATATTTCTGAAGTGGCCACAATTGAACTGATAAAGGCGCGACCAGGCCAGCGCAGAATTTCCGGTCGAAACGCTCAATCTCGTGGGGCCAGATACGCTCAACGGAGAAGAGGCAGCAGCAGCCTGGCAACAGATTCTGGGCCGTCCGGTAATTTATGGCGGAGATAATCCGGATGCATTCGAAGCCAATATGGCGGAGTTTATGCCGCGCTGGGTGGCGTATGAAATGCGGCTGATGGCTGAGCGTTACGTCAGTGATGGGATGCTTCCACAGGATGGCGACCGGGAACGTCTGGTCACCCTGCCTGGCCGCCCACTGCATACCTATCGTGACTTTATTACCGCACTCGCCGGAGAGTAATTTTGATCTCTCAGGCTTAAGGACAAGCCTGCAGAGCAATACCGTGGACCAGATGCATGAGCCAGAGCCACTATGCAAAAATATTCTCAGAACAACCTTTATCCAGAACTTCAATGCAGACAGATTATCCTTGCCGGGCGATTTAAACCGGCCAGTTTATGGCACGGTTGTTTTCGATAATATCCTGATGAGAGGGTGCATCACCCAGCGTCGCGAAACTGGCATAAAGCTGTGGCAACCGAGCCTGACCTTCTCCCTTTCTGGCCAACGCCAGAGCTCGCAGCATCACGGGCGCTTCCCAGTCACAGCAGTAACAAGGTGTGCAGGGCTGCTGACGCCATGATTCAGCGATAGTCCCAGAGAACACAGGATCAAAACCGGTGTCGTTAACCAGTGACATGGCCGTCTGCACTGCTTCAGGATGATCTCCCGCTACGGCAACCGCCAGACGACCCCGACTTCCCTGCGGCTGGCCCAGATCGGCGAGCGAGTCGGCAAGGATATTATTAAAAGCTTTAACCACAGGGTGTCCGATTTGCTCCTGAACCCATTCGCTTTCGGTCTGCTCATTATCCAGTGCAGTAATCGGTGCGTCACGCAGGCCAGGATAGTAATTGCTGGTGTCGATCACCGGGACATGGGGTGGCAGGTGATCGAAAAGCCCATCAGGCAGGCTGCTAAGTGCCGGCAGCGGAATGGAGAGAATCACGGCTTCGACGTCTGTAACCGCTCCCCTGATGTCTGTGGGTTCTGCATTAATTTCACCCGCAAAACCACGCACGCCATCAACTCCGCGTGAATTAGCGATTTTTACCTTGTGCCCCGCTTCACTGAGCTTCCGTGCCAGGGTACCACCGATATTACCTGTGCCAATTACGCCGATTTTCATATTTCGCTCCTGATTCTGTGTTGAAGTGAGATACCCTATATATTCACTGAATAAACAACAAGAACCGACAAAATAGTGGGTTACTAACCTGAAGGTAAGTATGGAAAGAGACTGGCGTTGTGATATTCCGGAGCAGCGACTGGTGTGGGCTAAGGCTACCACCGAAGCGCTGAAGATTATTGAAGGTAAATGGAAGACAATTATTATCTGTCAGCTTTTCGCCGCTAAAGGCCCGCTGCGCTTTTCCGAGCTGGAGCGCCGGATTGAGGGCGTAAATCAAAAAATGCTGATCCAGCAGCTTAAGCAACTGGAACAGGATGGCATCGTGACTCGCACGGTTTATCCCGAAGTCCCTCCGCGTGTTGAGTACTCACTTACCGATCTGGGAAAAGCGCTTGGGCCATCAATGACTGCTCTGATTGACTGGGCCTTCCTGCGTCGTGAAACGCTGGGGCTTGATGGCGCCTGAAGCTCGCATTTCAACCTAGTTATACCGATGTGGCTGAGCGCAGGGCATGGCTGTTCAGGCCAAGACTGGCATAACGAGAAAGAAACTCCAGCCGATGGTGGATTATGTCGTTTCTGGCTGGTCCCGATGATCCCGTAACAGCGCTTGCGGATAATTCGGAACCGGCCAGCCCGGTTACATCGCCATGTGCTGGGCGGATTTCAGATGCTGTTCTACAACAGGGGTATGCGCGTCGGCCAGCGCCTTCACATCCGGATCCTTTATCTTCGTCGCGTCACTCTTCAGCGTCGACAGCACCATCTTATGATCCATTATTCCGGCATTTTCCATATACATTTTGTCAAAGGCACCGCCGCTCTGCTTTTCCAGCTTGTCGGCCATGGCCTTATGTTTAGCGTCTGGCGCAGTCGGTAATGTCACCTCTTTTTGCTTAGCAACCGCCTGAACTTTTGTCAGGGCACTGCCATGATCTTCGACCATCTTCTGTGCAAAGGTTTTAACTTCTACGCTTTGTGTTTTGTTCAGCGCAATTTTGGCGGCGGCAATTTCATTGATATTGGCCTGCGCCATATCCTTCAGTGCTTTTTCATCACCAGGGCTGAGCTTGTCACTCTTTACGGTCTGCGGTGTATTCCCGCCCTGCGGGGCGCTTGTCTGCGTCTCAGCCTGTACGGTGGCAGTGCTGCACAGAACGACGACGGCTGATATAGCCAGCCATCCTTTATAGCTTTTATTATTTTTCATTTTGTAATCCTGAATATTATGGGAAGACCGATATCAGAAAAGTTCTGCTCACAATTACCTGCTCCGTCTCATGAGTCGACATGGTTTCTGTCTCGCTTAAAGTACCTTACGTAGCAGAGTTATTAAGCGTTGTAGTCATGTCAGGTAATCGCAAGTATAAACAATGCATTACAGCAGCATAAAAATAACGAAAATGTATTCCGCCTCGCTTAAAGCCGAAAATTTATCTATTGTTAGCAAGGGCTTCAGCATAAAATTTATACGAAATATCAAAACATCGTACAGCTTTTCTTTGATTAGTTTGAGATAATTCTTAAGGTTGCTATGTGGTTGTCGGCCGTTTAATGCTGGGTAATAACTAACAGGTGACATAATAATGTGAAGAGGTTGAGCTCATGTTACCTCCTTACATCGCTTTATATTTTCTGGTTCAGATTACTGAATAATATTAAGGAAAGATCACATGCTCAAATCTCGCGCTTTAAAAGCCGCATTTGCGGTGGTGATATCTTGTACCGTGCTTGCTGCGCCCGTTTTCGCAAATCCGGGCAACGGCAACGGTGGTGGCGGTCAGGGTAATGGTAATAGCGGAAACCCGGGTAATAATGGCAAAAGCGGAGAGCACGGAAACAAGGGGCATGGTAATGCGGGTCCGAAAGACAAACATGGAAATCGTAAGAACGCTGGACGGCCCGATCACGTCGAGTCAGATATCAACTACTCGCTTGCACGTAAACTTGCCGTCAATTATGGCCTTGTCGGCTATCAGTCTTTGCCGCCAGGAATAGCTAAAAAAGTTGCGCGTGGTAAACCTTTGCCTCCGGGTATCGCCAAAAAAAGTTTGCCAGCATCAATGCTAAATGAGCTGCCCTATTATCCTGGTTACGAATGGCGAGCTGTCGGAGATAATCTTGTGCTGATAGCCCTGAGCACCGCTGTCGTGACCGCCGTAATTAATGGGGTTTTCGATTAACCTTCAAAAATTTTCGAATGGGTTAACTTTCCTGGTGGAGCGCCAGTAACGCGCTTAAATGCTTTTCTGAAGGCGCTCTCCGACTCATATCCCAGTGCGGCAGAAACGCCTGAAATCGTTTCGCCTGAATTTTGCAGACGATCGCTGGCGAGCAGCATCCTCCATTGCGTCAGAGATTCTATGGGCGTAATTCCAACCGTCTGATCAAAGTGTTTTGCAAATGCAGCGCGGGACATCCCTGTCTGTGATGCCAGCTTATTTCACGTCCGGCATGTCATCGCAGCGCCCGTCTCCGGTGTAAAGTACCTGACAGGCTGATTGCCACTCATGCTTTATGCACTCTGTGACAGGCTCCGTTGGTCCCGTTGATCGGGAATGCGTGCAATCACCTTGATTTCAAAATCAAATCCCGCCAGCCACGTCGCACCCACCGCTGTCCAGTTAGGATAAGGAGGCTGCGGAAAAACGCGCTGCTTTATCTGCATGATGGTTTCGAACTGTTGCTCCGGATCGGTGTGAAACGTGGTGACATCGATCAGATCGTCAAAGGTACACCCTGCCGCAGCGAGCGTGGCTGCCAGATTTTCAAATGCCCGTTCTACCTGAGCAGCAAAATCGGGCTCCGGCGTGCCGTCGGCACGGCTGCCCACCTGACCTGAGACAAACAGCAGATCGCCTGAGCGGATAGCCGCTGAATAACCATGTTGCTCATAGAGAGCGTGACGATTGGCAGGAAAAATGGGTTCGCGGGTGATCATAGAATTTCCTCAATAGTCTTTAGGGGATTGCAGGATGCAGCGCACACGAGTTTGATTTAATATACGCGGCGTATGTCACATTAATCACACATACGCCGCGTATGTCAATTAATATACCTCGCGTATGTGAAAGGAGAGTGTATGGCCGCTAAACGTCGCGCTGAAACAATGGAAGAGAACCGGGCAAAACTGATTGCAGCAGCACGCACAGCCTTTGCCGAAAAAGGCTTTGCCGCCGCATCAATGGATGAACTGACGGCCAGCGTAGGTCTGACACGCGGGGCGCTCTACCACAATTTTGGTGACAAAAAGGGGCTGCTTGCGGCGGTCGTCGCACAGGTTGATGGCGAAATGGCCCAGCAGGCTAAAGCGGCAGCGTCTGGGGTGAGCGATGCGTGGGAGAAGCTGGTGGCTGAAGGCATCGCCTATATCCGCATGGCAATGGATGCCGAAGTGCAACGTATTGTGCTGCGCGATGGCCCGGCTTTTCTGGGAGATCCTTCGCAATGGCCCAGCCAGAACAGCTGCCTGGAAGCCACGCGTGAAACGATTACCCGTCTTATCGACAGCGGGATAATGAAGCCGGTCGACGCCGATGCCGCCGCTCATCTGCTGAACAGCGCGGCGCTGAATGCCGCACTGTGGGTCGCTTCCAGCAGCGAGCCGGAAAAGGCGCTGCCAAAGATGATCGACGTGTTCACACAACTGGCAGGCGGCTTGCGCCATAGTGCAATTTAACCCTGAATGTTCACTGCTGCTTTCACTGATAGCCCTGAAGCTCTGAGTGCTGACGCCTGCATCTCTTTCAGGCGCGGTGTCGTTTTAATTCAGTGTGACAGCGGAATCAGGCCGCTCTCCTGATAGGTCGCAATCAGGTTATCATAAATGGTTATATCCTGGCGCGTGCGGGCTATTAACTGCGCGCCAGCAACTGCGGTGTAAATTGCCAGCGCACGCTGCGCATTTTTCTCCGCGTTATCGGGCGACTTTTCGCAAAGGACCTCTGTCAGCCACTTGACGTTCGCATCGACAAAACACTGAACCTCACGCTTCACTTCCTCGGGCAGATCTTCATATTCCGCCGCCATAAAGCTGGAGAGACAGAGCCGGTTGGCATCTTCAAGCGACTTGCGGAAAATCTGCGGATAGCGCTGCAACGCTTCATCCGGTGAGGCACTTTGCTCGCGTATAGTCTTTAAATCCTCAGCCGTATCCTGCCAGTATCGGTTGGCAACCGCGGCACCCAGATTGGCCTTACTGGCGAAGTGATAATAGATACTGGCATTCTTGATGCCTACCTCGTCAGCGATACTGCGAAAATTAATCCCGTTATAGCCATGATTCTGGGCAGCACTTTTTGCTGCGGTCAGAATGGCTTCACGCGCGTTCAGGCTCATAACTCAGTTTTCCTTCAGGAGGTGGAGACGCATTATAAGGGGAAAATATTTACCTGCCAACTGGTAGACAGGGATTGACAGGAGAAAAGTTTGGCATCACAATCCACCTACCAATTGACAGGTAGGTAACTCAATCATGACTGATATCCACAATGCATCTGCAGTTCCGTCACTCCCCGCGATGAAGATTTATGACTGGTATGATGGCCCTTATCCTGCACGGGTCAGGATTGCCCTGGCGGAAAAGGGATTACTTTCTGAGGTCGAATTTATTCCGGTCAACCTGTGGAAAGGTGAGCATAAAAAACCTGAATTTTTAGCGATCAATTATTCAGGAACACTGCCGGTTCTAGCGCTGAATGACGGAACGCTGATCGCTGAATGCACCGCCATTACGCAATATCTCGATGTGCTGGATGAGAATCCGGTTCTGACTGGCGTCACGCCGGCAGAAAAAGGCGTTATCCATATGATGACCAAACGGGCTGAGATCGAATTTCTTGATGCGGTCAGCGTCTATTTCCATCATGCCACAGCAGGACTGGGGCCGGAGGTGGAGCTCTTTCAGAATCCGGAATGGGGTGCGAAGATGCGTGAAAAGGCCATCAGAGGGATGCACTACTTTGACGGCGTTTTACGCTCACAACCTTATGTCGCGGGCAATACATTTTCGATGGCGGATATCGCCGTAACCGGCGGAATGATTTTCGCGGCTTTGGTGAATCTTGCTGTTCCTGACGAGTGTCGCGCCCTGAAAGCGTGGTATGCAAAAATCCAGAGCCGCCCCAGCTATCAGCAATGGCAGGCAATGGTTGAAGCGGGCCGCCCTGCTGCTGCTGCATCGTCTCAGGACCGGGCGTAAGATCGCGCTGATCGTTCTGGATAACGTGGTCTGGCGGCTATTAAAAAAACCCCGGGAAATCTTCCGGGGTTTTGTGATCTCAAAACATGAAATTTCCGCGCGTCAGCCTTATCAGAATGCCGCTTCAGCCTGCATTGCGCTCAAAGTGGCTATTTACAAAGGCGCGGCAGCGTGGCGAGATCGGATCGAGAAACACCTGCTCCGGCGAACCGGACTCCTCAATCATGCCCTGGTGCAGAAACACCGCTTTGTTCGACACGTCGCGCGCAAAGCCCATTTCATGGGTGACGATAATCATGGTACGTCCCTCTTCCGCCAGACTGCGGATCACCCGCAATACTTCGCCCACCAGCTCCGGATCCAGCGCTGAAGTTGGCTCATCGAACAGTATCGCTTTCGGCTGCTGCGCCAGCGCCCGTGCAATCGCCACACGCTGCTGCTGTCCGCCGGAAAGCTGTGACGGCCAGGCGTCGCGTTTTGCATAGAGTCCCACTTTATGGAGCAGCGCTTCTGCTTCTTCAATCGCCTCTTTATGGCTGCGCTTCTGCACATGAACCGGCGCTTCAATGATGTTCTGCATCACCGTTTTATGCGGCCACAGGTTGAAGCTCTGAAATACAAAGCCGAGCTGCATTCGCATCAGCTTGATGCGACGGCGCTGCTCGCGGCTCAGTTTTTCGTCGGCGTTATCCAGGGTGACGTTCACCTCGCCTACCGAAATTTCGCCTGCCTGTGGTACTTCAAGAAACGGGATGCAGCGTAACAGCGTACTTTTTCCCGACCCACTGGCACCAATCAGCGATATCACATCGCCATCCTGCGCGGTCAGGCTGATGTCGTGCAGCACTTCGTGTCCCGCATAACTCTTTCTGAGATGGCTCAGCATAATGGTAGGGGCGGTCATGAGCGTGCTCCAAAATAGTAAGGTGATAAGCGTCGTTCCAGCATCGATACGCCTTTGCTGACCAGTATGGTGAGTATCAGGTAGATCACCGCCGCGCTCAGGAACACCTCCAGCGCCCGGAAAGTGGAAGAGACTATCGAGTCGGCAATGCCGGTCATCTCCATCAGGCTGATAGTGCTGACCAGCGACGTTGCTTTGATCATCGAGATGATCTCATTGCTGTAGGCCGGCAATGCCTGTCGAATCGCAATCGGTAAGGTGATGCGGGTAAAGATTTTATACGACGACATGCCCGAGACTTTAGCGGCCTCCAGCGACTGCTGACTCACCGCGCGCAGGCCGCCGCGCAGGATCTCCGAGGTGTAGGCGGCATCATTCAGAATCAGCGCCAGCAAGCCGCACCAGTAGGGATCGCGCAGCAGCGGCCAGAACAGGCTTTCCCGCACCGCCGGTAAACTGCCAAGGCCGTAATAGACCATAAAGATCTGGATCAGCAGTGGCGTACCGCGAAACAGCCAGACGTAGAAGCGACAGAAAACGCTGCCGACACGCGTCATGCGCAGCAGGTTAAGCAGCAGCGCCAGCACGCAGCCGCCAAAGAGTGAGAGCAGCGCCAGGTTGATGGTCAGCGGCAATCCTTTCAGCAGCGCCAGCAGCGTCTGCTGTAAAAACATCATATCCACGTGGACTCCTTACCCCTTCACGCGCTGTTGACCGCGCATCGCAAACTTTTCCACGTAGCGGAAAACCATATCGGAACAGGTGGTGATAATCAGGTAGATCACCGCCCCCACGCTGTAGAAGAAAAAGGACATCTGGGTGGAGTTGGCTGCGGTGGAGACCTGGTTCATCGTTTCCACCAGTCCGGTTACCGAGACCAGCGCCGACTCTTTGATCACCGATTGCCACTGGTTGCCCATGCCGGGCAGCGCAGTGCGTAACGCCTGCGGCACGATAATGCGGCGAAACATCATCAGCCGTCCCATGCCGGTCACGGTCGCCGCTTCCAGCGTTCCGCCGGGAATAGCGTAGAAGGCGCCACGGAATACCCCGCTTTGATAGGCACCGGAGATCAGCCCGATGGCAATCGCGCCCGCCACAAAACCGTTCACATCGAACGGTCCCTGGAAGCCCAGCGCGGTGCCCACGGTGGAGACCACCTGTCTTCCACCGAAATAGAAGAGGTAGATCACCAGCAGTTCCGGCACGCCGCGAAACAGAGTGATGTAGCCTGCCGCCAGTCGCTGCTGCCAGCGTGAACCGGCAATCTGCATCCAGCAGAGCACGCTGCCCAGCAACGCACCCAGTAGCCAGGCGCAGAGTGACACGCTGACGGTGACGGCGGCGGCGTTAAGCAGGACGCCACCCCAGCCCTCATCCCCGAAGCCCAGTATCTGCCAGTCAATATTCATCAGCATCAGCGGTTACGCTTTCGGCGCGACATCTTCGCCAAACCATTTGATCGACAGTTTGCTCAGCGTCCCATCTTTGATCATGGAGTCCAGCGCCTGATTCAGCACCTGCTGTAGCTCACTGTTGCCTTTACGCAGACCAATCGCCGAGCCTGCGCCGAGCACGCCACCGGAGAAGCCATAGCCGCTGCTGCTGATTGCCTCAGCATGTTTTTTCACAAAGGCGTTGAGGTTAGTACGAGAAGCCATGACGGCATCCACCCGGCCATTCATCAGGTCGGCAAAGGTTTCAGGACCCGCCTGATAGGTGCGGATAGTGGCAACGTCGCCCAGGTATTTCTGCAGGAAATCCGCCTGAATGGTGGCGACCTGCACCGCGATGGTTTTCCCTTTGAAGGTGGTTTTCAGATCGTCGATCGCTTTTTTCATGCCAGCGTCATCATCCGCCGTCACAATCGTGCCGCTTCCTGGCAGCGTAGCCAGCGGGCTTTTTTTCGCAGTCACAAAGCTGGAGACACTGACGGTGTACTGATGGGTAAAATCGATCGCTTCAGCACGTTTTGGCGTTACGGTCACCGCATCGATCACCGCATCATATTTACCGTCGATAAGACCCGGGATCATGCCCGACCATTTCTGGGCGATGATT
Organism: Pantoea sp. X-Soil-ISGK-285; assembly: GCF_059730815.1. NCBI lineage: Bacteria > Pseudomonadati > Pseudomonadota > Gammaproteobacteria > Enterobacterales > Erwiniaceae > Pantoea > Pantoea sp. X-Soil-ISGK-285. The sequence goes on from NZ_AP035939.1 coordinate 506,924, forward strand.
TCATATTTAAAGCCAGCACGTTTAGCCAGCTCCGCCACCATATCCGGCTCATAGCCGACGATTTTGCCACTCGGTGTGGTCTGGTTGAAAGGAGGATAAGCCGCTTCAGTCGCAAACTTCAGGGTGCCGAAATCTTTCGCCTGGCTGAACGCGGAAGTGGCGAGCAGTGCCACGGTCAGAGAAGCCGTGAACAGGCGGTTACGCATCATCATATAAACCTCATTTATTTATTATTAAGAGAGTAAATCAATTGCAAGGCGGGTCAGCGCCTGCGTCCCGGCGGTAATGCTGCGTTCGTCCGGCTGATAGTCGGAGTTATGCAGGTGATCGTCACGGCCCGGCGTGGCCGATCCAATATGAATCTGGCAGCCCGGTACCCGTTCCGTGAACAGTGAAAAATCTTCGGCACCAAAGCTGGCGCTGGGCTGTGCGATGATGGGCTTATCAAACTGATGCGACAGAATCTGTTCCAGTGAATCGATCAGGCGATCGTCATTCATCAGAGGCGGCACGCCACGCTGGAAGTTAACCTCCACCCGCACGTTTTGCGCCAGCGCCACCCCTTCGCACATCCGTTTAAACGAGGTTTCCATAGCAGCGCGTACTTCCGGCGACTTAGTACGGATGGTGCCCTGAAACAGGCAGCTATCGGGAATGATATTGTGGGTGGTACCACCCTGTATGTGCCCGATGGTCAATACGGCGGAGTGAGCGGGATCGCGTTCACGCGAGATGAGGGTCTGTAGCTGGCTGATGAGATGCACGGTCGCGATGATCGGATCGGTGCCCATGTGAGGACGTGCCGCGTGGGTCGATACGCCATGCACCGTAACGTCGAATTCATCGCTGGAGGCAGTGCTGGCCCCGCGCGTCAGGGCGACTTCTCCCGCAGCCAGTTCAGGCTTGTTATGCAGGGTCACGGCCCAGTCGATGCCATCTGCCGCACCGTCCGCAATCATCGCCTCAGCGCCACTTTCTGGCGTCTCTTCCGCGGGCTGGAATATCAGCCGGACCCGGCCTTTGAGCTGCTGACGATAGTGCGGCAGGATCGTTGCGACACCCAGCATCGTTGCGGTGTGAATATCATGCCCACAGGCGTGCATTTTTCCGGGATAGCGGCTGGCAAACGGCAGACCGGTCTGCTCATGGATCGGCAACGCGTCCATGTCGGCGCGCAACAGCAGGGTCTTACCCGGCTCTGCACCGTCGATGTCCACCACAACACCGCTGCGGCCAACGCCGGTGCGAGGATTAAGTCCCAGCGCCTGCAGATACTCTGTGACCAGACTGGCGGTGCGCAGCGTATCAAAGCCTAATTCCGGATGCGCATGGATATCACGTCGAATCGCCACTAACTGCGATTCAAGTTCATTAACTCTGGCTTTTATTTCCCCGGCCAGTCGTGCTTTTTCCTGATTCATAGCAGCCCCGGCAATATGCGATCGGCACTCTGCTGCCGACCGCTATTTTAATCTCATCCTGATGACGGACGTTGATGACCGTTTATTTATTCACAGCACGCGACAGAAAGCAACGCGCAACAGCCTGCTCTACATACTTAAAAATCAATAAGATAGTGTTATTTATTGGAAACCTGTATGAGACAACAGCGGATCAGCAATAATATTAATAATCCGCCACACGACATTACTTTACCTACTGTCACTGAGGTGATATTTCGCTTTTATCCGGAGAGGGAATAAAGAAGTCTGCCAGTATTTCCGCTAATTTCTCGGGTTGTTCGTCGGGAATAAAATGGCCGCAGTTGAGAACAGTTTCACTGCTAACCTGATGCGCTACGGTGCGCAGCGGGGTGGCCATATCGGGTATCGATCCCTGGTCGGCACTGACAGCCAGCAGCGGTAAAGCCAGTTTGCCTTTTAACGCGCGCTGTCGATTCTGCTCTGCCGACTGTGCAAAAGCGCGGTAAAAAGCCAGTCCGGCCCGCAAGGCCCCGGGCTGCTGAAAAACGCGCAGATATTCATGACGGGCCGCCGCATCTATGCGATGTGGATTGGCTGACTTACGGTTAAAAAACCAGTCGAGGTAGATCGCCTCTCTGCCAGTGATCAGCGCTTCCGGTAAATCATCCACACAGTGAAATCCAAAATGCCAGGTTTTCCAGGCGCTATCACCCACCATTGGCAGTAAGTCAGGCAGCGTGATACCGGGAATGCCGCCATCCAGCAGCGCGAGACGGCTAACCTTTTCGGGATGGCCTGCCGCCAGTGACCAGGCGACCCACGCCCCGATATCATGCCCGGCCAGATGAAAGCGTTCGATACCCAGCTGGTTCAGCAGCGCCAGTATGCGCTCTGCCACGCTGTCAGTGTCGTAACCACTGGCTGGAAAGTCAGAATCACCCTGCCCTGGCAGGTCGGGTGCGATCACATGAAAGCGGCTGGCAAGCAAGGGAATAACCTCCCGCCAGGCATAACTGCTTTGCGGGAAACCCGCGAGCAAAACCACAGCCTCAGCGTGTTCACTGCCTGCGCTGAGGTAGTGCAGCCGCTGCGAGTCAATGTTAATAAAGTGGTGCTGGTAGAGTGGATATTCGTGCATAAAACCTCCGGATAATAAGGAAACGATCGATTCCTTAATGAGTAAAAAATTTAGTCGAGTAACTTCAGCGCCAGGGGGATGATGCTGGCATCGGGCCGGGTCGCAGCAACTTTACCGGCGACCCGCATCCCCAGAACAATGCAAAGCATTAGCGAAGCGGTGGCGTCTCTGTCCAGTGCAGGATTGACCGAACCATCCTGCTGACCCAGGCTGATTATCTGCTGCAGATTCTGCTGGTTGCGTATCAGCGCCGCGCTGACGGCTCCGGCAAGTTCCTCATCCAGAGTTTGCAGCTCCACGGCGCTGACAGCCACCAGACAGCCGCGCTCACCTTCTACATCGCGCACTGAATCCACATAAAAATTGAGTAGCGCCGCCAGTTGCTCACGGCCATTTTCACATTGCGCCAGCCGCGCGGCTAAACTGCTGTTACGCATTGAGAGATAGCGAGCAAAGACGTTTGCAAACAGCGTGCGCTTGTCGGTAAAAGCTTTATAGATGCTGCCGGTAGTGAGTTGCATAGCCTGGCCCAAATCGCCGATCGAGGTGGCGTGATAGCCCTTTTGCCGGAATACCAGCATTGCGCTGTCCAGTGCCGAATCGGTATCAAACGCCCGCGGTCGTCCCCGCTCTTTATAACGGTTATCGTTCATCGCTAACACCATTAGAGAATGATCATTTCCTTAAAGATAGACTGATTTGTCCGCCAGATAAAGGCTTTCTTATGCCTGGGGCTCGCCTGGAAATGGAACCCGCCCCTCACCATGACCTTCTCAGATAAAACTCCGTATCGACGGCGCGTGAAAGGCATAGGCCCAGACATGTTCGGCACGTCAGGCACACCGTTTCAATCTCGCGTTATGTAATCAGACCCATCTGAGCCACGTATTGCCGATCTTGAGCAGGAGCTGGCATCTCTGGTTCAACTTAATGGAACGCCCTCTGGCAATATCCGCTTATCCGCAGGGGAGCATGCGGCTCAAACTCTCGTATGGCCGAAATTAAAACCTTTATCATTGGAAGTTCGTGAAGGAAGGAAAATCGTTACTTGTCAGAGTTGAAGGACAGGTCACGTTTAATTTTCTGTCAGAAAGAATCGATGCCGTATTATCGGGTTTTGGTATTGCCTGTGTTCCTGAAGATACGATCAGGGAGCATGTAAAATCCGGAAAGCTAATTCAGATTCTGCAGGATTGGTGCCCTGCATTTCCCGGTTATTATCTCTGTTACCCGAGCCGTAAACAGCATCCGCCCGCTTTTGCGCTGATGATAGATGCGCTTCGGTACCCGGAATAGCGGGTCTGCAATTCGATGCAGACCCGCCTGAATCTTAACGGCCCACACGAGCCTGATGCTCAGGGGAGTAACGTTCGCCGACGATTTCTATCGTTTCAAGCGCCTCTTGTATCTGCCGCACGTCGTCCTGTGAAAGAGTGATGTCGGCAGCACCCAGGTTTTCATCCAGCCGGTGCAGTTTAGTGGTGCCGGGGATGGGAACAATCCACGGTTTTTGTGCCAGCAACCATGCCAGTGCTATTTGTGCAGACGTAACCCCTTTTCCGGCAGCCAGTTCACCCAGTAATGTGACCAGCTTTTCGTTAGCTTCAATTGCTTCAGCGGCAAAACGCGGCACCTTACTACGGAAATCGTCACTGCCAAACGTCGTTCCTGACTTAATCGCGCCCGTCAGAAATCCTTTGCCTAATGGACTGAATGGCACAAAACCAATCCCCAACTCCTCCAGCAATGGCAGAATCTCCTGCTCAGGCTCGCGCCACCACATTGAGTATTCGCTTTGCAGTGCAGTAACAGGTTGTACGGCATGTGCACGACGAATGGTTTGTGCACCCGCTTCAGAAAGGCCGAAATGTTTGACCTTACCTTCTGAAATCAGGTCTTTCACGGTTCCCGCAACATCTTCGATAGGGACTTCCGGATCGACGCGGTGCTGATACAGCAAATCAATCACATCGGTTTTCAGACGACGCAACGAGCCTTCAACCGCTTTGCGAATATGTTCCGGGCGGCTGTTTAAAATCTGCTGTTTATTGTCCTCACCAAAGGTAAAACCAAATTTGGTAGCGATAACCACCCGGTCGCGTAAGGGTTGTAACGCTTCACCCACCACGTCTTCATTAAGATATGGGCCATAAACTTCGGCTGTGTCGAAAAATGTCACCCCACGTTCAACCGCGGCGCGAATCAGCTCAACAGCCTGACGGGTGTCGGTCGCCGGACCATAGCCATGACTCAGGCCCATACAGCCCAAACCGAGTGCTGACACTTCAAGCCCTGATTTTCCGAGATAGCGTTTTTGCATTATTGAAAGCCTCTTCTGTTGCGTTTTAAACGTCAGGTTTGCGGCCAGTCAGCCACTCCACCATCGCCGGATAGGGATGAGAGAAGAATGCGCTGGTTGCGGAATCAAGCGCCGCAATTTGCAACATATCCTCAGAACTGAGTTCAAAAACGAGGATATTGATGTTCTCTTCCATCCGTTTTTTCCTGACAGATTTTGCCAGCGAGACGATACCGCGCTGGCAAAATCTACCGCAGGACGACCTTCCCCACACTAAAGCCCTGAAGGGGCATTTCAATACCATTGTTGAGTTTTACAGTTGGCATGGCGTTATCCTTCAGCCGTTGTGTGTGAAAATCATAACGTAAAATAATTTATTGGATTAAGTAGGGTAATTAGCTAGGGCTTATTACTTTTATTCATCAATGATGATTAATCCTGATCTTTGCCTGCCCGCTATTGCAGATTTCGCTCTTTAAGAAACTGGCTCATGAGATTGACAATCTGCACATTATTCAGATCAATAACGTAATATGAATGAAACTTATGAATATGTGTGAGTCGCGACTTGCTCTGACACATGACTCTGAATGGTTCATAGTGACCGGTTTTAATGATTTATCAGATCCTGAAATTTGCGCCCCTCCCACCAAATGGTTATAGTTAAATGACCAATTGGAGGTGACAGATGAAAACTTTCAGCTTTTCTGCGAATAAAACCAGGCCGCCACGCTTATGGCAGGCCGCAGGCCTGAACAACGCTGATGGTGTCGCCCTGCTGGGCCAGATTAATGAAGGCCTTGATGGCAACGTAGCTCACCTGATCGTCAACTGGGCGAAGATTACGCAAAACGACCTGCGTAAAATGTCCGGTATTCCCTCCACGACGTTCAGCCGAAGCGTGAAAGCGAAATTCAGCGCTGAACAAAGTGAACGACTGGTGCGTATTATCCGCGTTATTGATCGGGCGGTTGAACTGTTCGAAGGTGATAAGGATGAAGCGCAAAAATGGTTGAATGAGCCTAACAGGGCGCTGAGCTGGAAAATGCCCGCAGAACTGATGGCGTCTGAAACCGGGGCTTACGAGGTCATGAAATTAATCACGCGCCTGGAGCACGGAGTTTACTCTTGATTCTCTACAGGCTGACCAAGACAAAGTATCTTTCGACAGCCTGGACGGGATTTGGCGCAAAAGAGGCGGGCGGCCGCTGGAACAGCATCGGCATCTCCATGGTTTATGTTTCTGAAACAGCATCACTGACTTTGCTGGAAACACTGGTCCATCTGCACTCAGCACACATCCTGGACGCATTCACACTTCTGCGCATCGATGTTCCCGATGCGCTGATTCAGACCGCTGATATCACTGAGTTGCCTGCAAACTGGGCCGATGAAGACGCACCGGCAGAACTGGCTGACTATGGAGACGCCTGGTGCTCTGCCTGCGATGCGGTTGCGTTGCGTGTTCCCAGTGCCCTCTCCCCTGTAGAATATAACTATCTGTTAAATCCTGAACATCCCGAGTTCTTCCGGATAGTTCAACAGGCTGAGGCCATTCCGTTCCGGTTTGATCGTCGGCTGAAACCGGATCGTACATAAACTATCCGGATAGCTTTTGGTCGCGCGTTGAACAAGGGTCAGGAGCCACCGATGATCGTCTCTTAAGCCCTGCGAGAAGCCTTCCCCCCCTCTGACCTGACGCAAAGCACTGAAGCTTAAGCCTCATCTATACTGCAGCTTATCTTTGCTGAAGGAGCCCAATCATGGGACTGAGCTGGTTTACCCTCTGGCCGCCGCTGGCACGCGTGCTGTTTATCCTCGCCTGTCTGACCATTATTCTGACCGGCCTTTATCTGGCAGCACCGCTGATCAATCAGGTTCTGCTGGCAATGTTACTGGCCATCATGCTTGATCCCCTGATTACCCGGCTGGAAAACAAACGCATACCGCGCATCGTCTCGTCACTGCTGGTGATTATGCTGATGCTGTTGATCATGGTGGTCACTATCCTCAAGTTAACCGTGCTGACGCCCGATTTAATGCAGCTCAGCCGCCAGGCGCCCGTGCTGCTGGCGGCCCGGCTTGAACAGCTGACGCTGGCCTTTGCACGGCTTGATATCGGTATGACGCCCGACCAGTTGCTGACCTTTGTGGATGCAGGGGCAATAGTGCGCATCGTCACTGCATTTCTGACGCAAATCCCTGGCGTCATCTCATGGTGGATCATGGTGTTCCTGATGCTGCTGTTTATGCTCTATGAGATGCCGCTGCTGAAAGCTGCAATGCAACAGCGGGTAAAGGGAAAACATCAGGCCTTTTATCTGGCGCTGCAGGAGGGAATTCAGAGCGTGATTGTGTATGCCAGAGTGAAAACGCTGACCAGTATTCTGGGCGGGTTAATCGTGGGCGTCGGTGCGCATCTGATCGGGCTGAAGTTTGCCTTTTTCTGGGGCGTGCTGATGTTCATCTTTAATTACGTGCCGGTGCTTGGCTCATTTCTGGCCGCGATTCCGCCGGTGATCCAGAGTTACATCATGTTTGATTTACAGATCGCGCTGGCGGTAGCAGGTTTCTTTGTGGTGCTGAACCTCTGCCTGAGTTCGGTGATCGAACCATTGCTGATTGGGAAGCGACTCAATCTGGCGCTGACCACGCAGTTGCTGGCGTTTCTGTTCTGGCAGGCGTTACTGGGGATTACGGGCGGGATACTGGCTATTCCACTGACCTATCTGATTAAAAAGGTCCTGCTGGCGAGCTATCCGCAGCAGGACCCGGAGACAGAATTAACTCAGTGATGGCGTCTTCACCCGCCATGCGCGGGTGAGGCGTTTTTCAATCTCAACTATGATGAAGATCGCGATACTGACAATCAGCGAAATCAGCCAGTAGTTGATCGGCAGTGGACGGGTACCAAACAGCGTGTTCATTAATGGCACATAAATAATGATCGCCTGAAGGACAATCAGTACCAGCGTCACCAGCCAGATACCGCGATTTTTCAGCAGACCGCGATCCAGTGAGAAGCCATCAGAGTTACGGCAGTTAAGCATGTAGGCCCACTGCGCAGTCACCAGCATCTGCAGCAGCACGGTACGGATAAACTCGGCACTGTAGCCACGCGGTTGCAGCCAGGCTTCCAGCACAAAGGCACTGATTGAAATCAGCAGACCGACAAACACCACGCGCCAGATAGCGTAAGCGTCCATCACGTGCGCTTTAACATTGCGCGGTGGCCGGCGCATCGCATTGGCTTCAGCAGGCTCGAACGCCAGACCAAACGACAGCGTGGCGGATGTTGCCATGTTCATCCACAGAATCTGTACCGGGGTTAACGGCAGCAGATTGCCCATCAGAATCGCGATAATAATCAGCAGACCCTGTGCCAGGTTGGTGGGCATAATAAACAGGATGGTTTTCTTGAGGTTGTCGTAAACCCGACGTCCCTCTTTGACTGCCGCAGCGATGGTGGCAAAGTTATCGTCGGCCAGAATCATATCGGCCGCCTCTTTTGTCACCTCGGTGCCTTTGATACCCATCGCAATACCGACGTTGGCCTGTTTCAGCGCCGGAGCATCATTGACGCCGTCGCCGGTCATGCCGACGATCTCGCCGCTCGCTTCCAGCGCTTTCACCAGACGCAGTTTGTGTTCCGGGCTGGTGCGGGCAAAAATGTCATAGGTTTTTGCCGCGTCCGCCAGTTCGGCGTCACTCATGTGTTCAAGCTGGTAGCCAGTGATAGCAGCCTGGCTGTTGCCGATTCCCAGCATCTGACCAATCGCCATTGCGGTTTCCTGATGGTCGCCGGTGATCATTTTGACGCGAATGCCCGCTTTCTGGCACTCGTCAATGGCGGCAATCGCCTCGGGACGGGGGGGATCCATCATGCAGGCCAGACCCAGCAGCACCATGTCACTTTTCAGATCGGCATGATCCAGCGCGGTAACGGGTGCAGAGGTTCTCTTCCAGGCGGCGGCAACGGTGCGCAGCCCTTCGCTGGCGTAGGTGGTGATGGCGGCATCCCAGTACGCACGGTCTATCGGCTCTGCACCCTCCGGCGTTTGCTGCTGTTGACACAGCGTCAGCAGCACGTCTGGCGCACCGGTCAGCAGCACATAAGATTCGCCGTTGGCAACACAGCTGACCGACATATATTTATAGAGGGAATCGAACGGCAGCTTGCTCACCACCTCAACCGGCTGAGGTGTCGTCTGGCCCTTCGCCGCCAGCACCTTCAGCGCGCCTTCAGTCGGGCCGCCAACAATCGTCCAGTGTCCCTGACTTTCCTGACGCAGCTGGCTTTCATTACAGGTGTCTACCGCATGCAGGAACTGCTGAAACAGCGGATCCTGTGCCGCAGAGAGTCCACTTGCGTCGCCCTGCTCAGCAACAATCTCCCCTTTGGGTTCATAGCTGTTTCCGCTGACGCGCCAGCGGCTCTTCGCCAGCACCACCGCTTTCACCGTCATCTCATTCATGGTGAGCGTGCCGGTTTTATCGGAGCAGATCACCGACATCGCGCCCAGGGTTTCAACAGTCGGCAGCTTACGGATAATCGCCTGGGTCCGCGCCATCGACTGCACGCCCAGCGACAGGATGATAGAGATAATGGCAGGCAGACCTTCCGGAACCGCAGCAACCGCCAGGCTGATGACGGACAGCGAGAGCTCGCCCAGTGGAATGTCACGCAGCAGATAGCCGAAGATAAACAGGGCGACCATCATCAGCAGGATGATGAAAAAGATCGCTTTACCGAGTTTGTCGATCTGCACCAGCAGCGGGGTTTTAACCTCTTTTATGCCGCTGATCATTTCGTTGATATGGCCCAGCTCAGTATCACCGCCGCTGGCGATCACCACGCCTGCGGCGGTGCCGGAACTGACGGTAGTGCCTGAAAAAGCCAGGTTCAGACGGTCGCCCAGCGATTTTTCACCGCTCAGCGTATCGGTGTTCTTCGACACCACCGTCGACTCCCCGGTGAGAATCGCCTCTTCAACCCGAAGATTATTGACCTCAAACAGTCGCAGATCAGCCGGGATTTTATCGCCGGGGCGTAACATCACCACATCACCGACCACAATATCGCGCGTCGCGACCGTGACCTGTTTGCCATCCCGCACCAACATCGCTTCACTGGCAAGCATGTTCTGAATACTTTTCAGTGACTTCTCGGCATTATTCTCCTGAATAAAGCCGATCAGGGCGTTAATGACGGCCACGCCGATAATGACAAAGGTATCGACCCAGTGACCCATGATCGCGGTGATCACCGCCGCGGCCAGCAGAATATAGATCAGCACATCTTTAAAATGCGCGATGAATTTGAGCAGAGCCGATTTCTCAGCTTTTTGCGGAAGGGCATTGGGACCGTGTTTCTGCAGGCGTTCCTGCGCAGTGGCGGTGGATAATCCTGCTGATGAGCTCTGCAGTTCGGAGAATATCTCTGCCACACTACGCTGATACCAGGGGCGCTCAGATAAAGCTAACGCTTTATCCTGCTTATCATTATTTAGCATATATAAACCTCGTGCCATTTAGCGATGAAATAAAGGCGCAATTAAAAGACATGCATTTTGCAGGCAGCCCCTCCTGCAGGTAATGACCGATATCATATTTACGTAAGAAACGTCTGACGAATAACATAAAATGGCTAAATTAAATCTAACCTATATTATGAGAATGACAACGTTGTTTTTGTTTAGCTAAGGTTTAAGTATGCTGATGCAGTGTGCATCGGTTTATACTCTGGCTCGCAAAAGGAAACTCTGATGAAAAAACAGAGCATTATCATGCTTTGCGGTTTCGTTATTCTCGCGGTCGCCGCAACGACTCTGGTGGGCTTACTGACCTGGCTGGTGGTCTCTCAGATGGCGGCGTAAGCCGATTCAGGCGAAGCGGCCCTGCCGCTTCGTTAAACTTATATGACGAAGATTAAAAATAAGTTTATCCCGGTCGCGATAAGCATCAGGGTTTATTACGCCTTAATGCTTATCAAACCGCAGTTTAAAAGCTGATGTTAAGGCGAAGAAAATGATTAAACGCAAGGTTATCCTCATTTTGCTCTGTTGTTTTTTTATGATAGCGTGCGATGAAAAAAAAGAACCGGATGCTCCCCCGCCCCGCGTAATTAAAGTTTTCACCCTTGAGTCGGACATCGCTCAAAATATCCGGGTATTTCCTGCGCGTATTCAGGCGGGTGATAATACCGATCTTGCGTTTAAACGGGCAGGCCAGCTGGTACAGCTTGATATTCGTGACGGAACGCCCGTGAAAGCGGGACAGCTTCTCGCTACTCTGAATGATGCAGATGCGAAACTACGGGTACGCGACCGCCAGACTGCACTGCAACTGGCGGAGCGACAATTTCAGCGCTTCAATACGCTGGCCCAGCGCAGCGCCGTTTCAAAGTCTGAAATGGATGTGCAGCGTGCTAATCGCGATGCCGCCGCGACTGCGCTGAAAATCGCACAGGAGGAGTTACAGTTTCTTAGCCTTCGCGCGCCGTTTGATGGCGTGATTGCAAGGGTACAGGCGCGTAATCATCAAGTCGTGGCCGCCGGACAGCCCATTGCGCTGCTGACCCGTGCCGATCTGCTCGACGTCATCTTTACGCTGCCCGAAACCCTCTTCACCAGCCTCGATATCCAGAATATTGACTATCAGCCTGAGGTGCAGTTTAACGCCCTGCCAGGCCGCTTTTTCACCGCACAATATAAAGAGCATACCAGCCAGACGGATGCCGCCACGCTGACCTATCAGGTGGTGCTGACCATGCCGCGTCCGGCTGATCTCCCTGGCGTTGCCGGCCTCAGCGGATCGGTGCGCGTCAGGCTGCATAACCTGCCAAATGCCCCTGCCCAGCCGCGTCTGGTCGTGCCTGCGGCGGCGGTGTTCAATCCCGATCGCAGCCCCACCAATCAGCCGCACGTCTGGCTGGTTGAGCAGGATGGCGAGGCGCTGCGCATCAAAGATCGACCTGTCGAAGTGGGTCGTCTCACCGCCCAGGGCATTGAAATCATCAGCGGGCTGAAGCCGGGCGAACGTATCGTTGCCGCCGGTGTGGGTGAGTTGCATGACGGTGAAGCGGTGCGCATCTGGCAGCGCGAGCGGGGGTTATAATGCGTATTCAGGAGCATTTTCTTGATAAACCCATTCGTATCTGGATGGTCATTCTGCTGCTGGGCGTGGGCGGAATCTATGCGCTGCTCAACATTGGCCGCCTCGAAGATCCGCTGTTTACCATTAAGTCTGCGGTTATTGTCACCCACTATCCCGGCGCGTCCGCACAGCAGGTTGAAGAGGAGGTAACGCTGCCGCTGGAGAATGCGCTGCAGCGCCTGCCGTCGCTGGACAATGTCACGTCCATTTCTGGCAATGGCCTGTCGCAGATTACCGTTAATATTCATACCCGCTATCTGGCCGATCAGCTGCCGCAAATCTGGGATGAGTTACGTCGTCGGGTCGGCGATGCGGCCCGGCAGTTCCCGCCTGGCGTTCAGGCCCCGCTGGTTAACGATGATTTCGGCGATGTTTACGGCTACTTCTTCGTCATTCACGGTAAAGACTTTACCAACAGCGAACTGCGCAACTACGCCGATCAGCTGCGGCGCGATCTGGTGCTGGTGCCTGGCGTCGCCAAAGTTGCGGTAGCGGGCGTCGAGCAGGAGGAGATCCGCATCGCTCTCTCCGCCAGCAAAATGACCGCCTATGGTATGACGCCGCAGCGCGTCGCCGATCTGCTGAGCCGGAATAACAGCGTTGCCAGTGCCGGAACGCTGAGGGTCGACAGCGAATCGATCCGTTTTCATCCCACCGGCGAACTGCAGACGCTGGACGATCTGGCTAATCTGCCGATTCTGCCCGCTGGCAACCCACAGAACGTGCATCTGCGCGATATCGCCACCCTGACGCGTGGCGTTACCGACAATCCCGCCAATATCTACTTTGCAGACGGTGAAGCGGCTCTGGCTATCGGCATTTCGTTCGCGCCCGGCGTCAATGTGATTGATGTTGGCGACGCGCTTTCCGCCCGAATGGCGCACTATCAGCAGGATACACCCGCCGGTATCAGCCTGAAGGTGTTCTATAACCAGGCCCATGAGGTGAAACAGTCGGTTGATGGCTTTATCCTCAATTTCCTGATGGCGCTGGCGATTGTGGTGGGAACGCTGCTGCTGTTTATGGGCCTGCGCAGCGGCATGGTGATTGCCGCCTCGCTGGCGCTTAACGTGCTTGGCACACTCCTGATCATGTACCTGTTTAAACTTGAGCTGCAGCGGGTGTCGCTGGGCGCGCTGATTATTTCGCTCAGCATGCTGGTGGACAATGCCATTGTGGTGGTCGAAGGGGTCAAAATCGATTACCAGCGCGGGCACCCTTTACAGCAGGCCATTGCCCGCATGGTGCGGCGCACTGCCCTGCCGCTGCTGGGTGCCACGGTGATTGCAATTCTCGCCTTTGCACCCATTGGCCTGTCGCAGGATTCGACCGGCGAATATTGTAAATCGCTGTTTCAGGTGCTGCTGATTTCACTGATGCTGAGCTGGGTCACGGCGCTGACCTTAACGCCGGTGTTTATCAACTGGAGTGAGAAGCGCCTCAGCACGGCTCAGCCTGAGCAAACCGAACCCTCCACGCCTTATCAGGGCATCGTATTCCGGCTCTATCGTCAGGCGCTGGGCGGCCTGCTGCGTTTCCGCCTGACCACGCTGACGGTAATGGTGGCACTGCTGGCTCTGTCGCTATATGGCTTTACACTCGTGAAGCAGAACTTTTTCCCCTCCTCCAGCACGCCGGTCTTTTTCACCGATCTCTGGCTGCCCTATAGCACCGATATTCATTACACCGCGAATACGGCGGCGGATATTGCCCGGTTCATTAATCAGGATCCTGAGGTCGCAGCCACGGTCACGACGGTGGGCCAGGGCGCTCTGCGCTTTACCCTGACCTATGACGCGGCACGGCAGTACAGCAACTTCGCCCAGATTATGGTGCGGGTTAAGGATGGCCGACAGCTTGATGCACTGGCGCTGAAAACCGAGGCGTATATTGAGCAGAACTTCCCACAGGTGAATCAGCGCATCAAACGTATCCAGTTTGGCAGCGCCAGTGACAGCGCCATTGCCCTGCGGGTGATCGGCGCCGATCCCGAAGTGCTGCGCCACATCGGCAGCCAGCTGGATGCCATTTTCCTGGCGGATGGCTCAACGTTTCCGGTTCGCAATGACTGGCAGGAGCGCAGCAAAGTGATCCGCCCGGTCTATTCGGCGCTGCGTGGTCAGGAACTGGGTATCGATAAACGTGACATCGATCAGGCGCTGAGAATGAATTTCAGCGGTGACGCGGTGGGCATTTTCCGTGACGGTTCGCGGCTGATGCCGGTGATGCTCTATCCGGCTGATGAAGAGCGGCAGAGTGTCGATCACATCGAGAATATTCAGCTGTGGAGTGCGGCCCTGCAGCACTTTGTGCCCCTGAGCAATGTGATTTCCGACTTCCGGCTGGAGTGGGAGAATCCGCTGATTATGCGCCGCGATCGTACGCGCGTGCTGACGGTGCAGACCGATCCCGATCCCGCTTCAGGGTTAACCTCCGCACAGGTGGTGGCGCGGGTTCAGCCACAGATCGACCAGCTTAAACTTCCGGCGGGCTACCGGCTTGAATGGGGAGGTGAGCTGGAGAGTTCACGTGAAGCGCAGAGCGGGCTGCTGAGTTCGCTGCCGGTGGGATTCCTGGCGATGTTCATCATTACCGTGCTGATGTTTAACTCGCTGCGCGACGCCGTCGCTATCTGGATTACCGTGCCGCTGGCGCTGATTGGCGTCACCTGTGGCTTTTTGTTCACCGGTATTCCGTTTGGCTTTATGGCGCTGATTGGGCTGCTGAGCCTGTCGGGCATGCTGCTCCGTAACGGGATCGTGCTGATTGAGGAGATCAGGCTGTTCCGGCAGGAGAAATCGCTGCAGCTGGCGATTATTGATGCGGCGACCTCACGTCTGCGTCCTATTCTGCTGACCGCCTTCACCACGGTGCTGGGCCTGCTGCCGCTGCTGCGCGACGTCTTTTTCCAGAGCATGGCGGTGGTCATTATTTTTGGCCTCGGGTTCGCGACAGTATTGACCCTGCTGGTGCTGCCGGTCATCTATCGTTGCTTCCATGGTCGGGAGGCGCACGGTGAATAAGAGCGGACTGGCAATGCTGAAGACGCTGGCCTGTATCACCGCCGTCTCGTTTTTCACGCTTTACCAGAGCTACGACAGCTACCATTACGACATTAATCTGACGCTGAACGTGCTGAGTTTTGTTTCGACGATCGCCACGCCGCTCTATTTTCTGCTCAGCGGCTATATCGACGCCGGTGAGCTGCATACACCCGCGTGGCAGCTCGGCAAAATTCGCCGCATTCTGCTGATTTTTATCTTCTGGTTCAGCTTTTTCTGGTTTGCCGGGATGCATCATAAGGGCTATCTGATTCAGCCGTGGTTTGTAATTGCGCTGATTGTGATTTATGTGTCGCATCCGCTGATTGACCGACTCATTCAGCGGCCTGGGCTGATGGCATCGGGGATTTTACTGCTGCTGGTGTTAGCTTTTGCCTATGACCTGCTCGCCAGCCTCTACCCGGGCCAGCGGGCCTTTTCGCTGCTGCCGCAATACCGAATCTGGACCTGGGTGCTCTACTACCTCACAGGTCGGCTGATGGCCGCGCCGCGCGTGATGCAGTTGCTGACATCACCCAGAGTGATAAAGATCAGCCTGCTGCTGCTGCCCGCGGTTTATCTCTTTACCTGGCTGTATGAGCGTCATTACTTTCTTGCGCGCTTTCTGGCGACCCATAACGATGTGGTGCTGACGGGCTCGCAGGTTTATCTGCTGGTGGTGCTGATTGTGATCAGCATTAACGCCATTCGCCTGCCGGAAAAAGTCCAGTGGCTGACGCCGTTTCTGACGACCCTGGGGAAGACCATGACCGGCGTCTATATCCTGCACTATCTGATTTTTGGCCTGCTGGCGGCGGCAATCCGCATCCAGACGCTGGGCGATAAACTGCTGGTCATCGCCCTGACGTTAATCTTCTCAATGGCGCTATCACTGCTGCTGTTGCGCATCCCCGGCGTCAGTAAGCTAATCAGCCTGTAGTCGCAGAGCGGCTCGTTCGGTTGCCGCGCGACGAGTGGCAAGAAACTCAGCCATTTTAGCCCGTGCCTGCTCCACTTCCTGTGGCGGTGCGGTATGCGGTGAACCGCTGGTAAACGGCGGTTCGGGATCATATTCCATCTGCAGCTGAACCGCTTTCGCCACCGCGTCACCCGCAATTTCGGCCACCAGCGTCAGGGCAAAATCGATGCCAGAGGTCACGCCTGCGCCACTGATACGATTGCGGTCGCGCACCACCCGCTGACTGACCGGCTCCGCGCCCAGCAGTGCCAGCTGATCGATGGAACTCCAGTGCGAGGTAGCACAATATCCCTTTAGCAGTCCGGCGGCCCCCAGCACCAGCGAACCGGTACAGACCGACGTAACCCACTTCGCCTGATCGGCCTGCTGGCGAAGGAAATTCAGCGTGACGTCATCCGACATCAGGGCGATCTGTCCCGGCCCGCCAGGCACACAGATCATATCCAGTGGCGGGCAATCTGCAAACGAAGTAGTCGGCAATATCGACAGGCCGCGATCGGAACGCACCGGCTGGCGATCTTTCCAGATGAGATGGCATTCGACACCAGGCGTGCGCGCAAATACCTCCCACGGGCCGGTTAAGTCGAGCTGAGTGACATCAGGGAACAGTAAAAGACCAATCTGTAGCGGACGATTCATGCGTGAACTCCGGGCAGGTGATGAAACGCCATCATGCCGCGATGCCCGGTCAGATATCAATCCCGGCTACCGGAAACTATTTCCAGCGTATCCACCAGCGATGAGGGTAATATCTGGCCGTGACTCTGACCGGGATAACGCGTAAGAATCAGTCTGGCACCGCTCGGGCGCAGGATGTCGGTAAGCGCACGCTCTTCCTGCTGAAGATCGTCAGAGTGGCTGGTTCGGCGTTCGGTGATGCCATCGCCCTCCATCAGATAGAGCGACAAATGTTTAAGCGGTCCGGCGTCGGCGCGTCGGGCCAGGGTAAGAATGCGCTGATGATTCCAGCTCAGCGAGGGAGCAGCCGAAAAGTAATGGCTGAACCAGGCGGCATGCAAGAAGGTATCCAGCACGAACAGTCCGCCGTAGGAGTGCCCCCAGAGCGCACGCCGCTGCGGATTACTGGGCGCAAGGCGTTCTGCCCACGGGACAATTGTGTTCAGCAGCAGTTGACGAAACTGATGGCTGCCTCCGCCTTTGCGGCCATGAGGCTGAGTGACCAGAGTATCAGGCGCATCATTGGGTGGGGTGTAGTCGTAATTACGCGCCACCACATCAAAGGGCAAATGGGTGTCGTAACCCACCGCGACCAGCACTGGCGGCGTGCCGCTGCTCAGCTTTTTAAGCAGAGGTTCTGTCAAATGTGCCATCGCCGCATTGCCATCCAGTAGCCAGAGCACCGGATAGCCGCCTGGCGGCGCATCGCTTTTGGGGATAGCAAGCCACACCCGATAGTGCCGTTCCCCATCCTGTAAGACAAACTTTTTACTCTGGAAGCGATACCAGGCGGAGCCTGTGTCGGCGATGTTCTTACCCAGCGGACGCATATCGGGTCGGGCAATGGCCGGAACGGCGGTTAAACCGGCTGTCATCACGGTCAGCAGCATCAGGAGGAAACAGGTACGGATAGTGTTCATTCAGCAATCCCTGCAAGGTTATCGGGCTAATCACGCCTGAGAGTGTGCCATCCTGACAAATTTTCACTGCGATAACATCCCCGCTTTTGCCGGGGTTAATGACATCCTCAGGGCACGCCGAGAAGACGCAACAGCGCCGTCATCGCCGCCGCCCCCAGAATAATCATAATCAGCGGCGCCCGACGCCACGCCAGCAACAGGGCAAAGCCCACGCCCGCCACCCGTGCCACACCGGCAAAATGCTGGCCTTCAAACAGCGTGGTGGTGGCCGCTACCGCCAGCAGCAATATCGTGGCGGCGTCGGAGAGCATCTGCTGGGTGCACTCGCTGATTGGCAGACGGTTTCCCAGCCTGACGCCTGCAAACCGCATCAGATAGGTTCCGGCAGCCAGCAGGGCAATCCCGGCGATAATCATTCCCTGATGTGTCATTTGCGCGATCTCCATGTCAGCAGGCCCAGCAGTGAAAACAGCACCGGCATGCCCGCCGGAACCAGTGGCGTCGCCAGCAAGGAGAGCAGCGCGCCGACGGTCGCGGGGATCCGGGTGCGTCGCTGGCGCAGCGCCGGGAAGATCAGAGCAATCAGGATCGCCGGAAACACCGCATCCAGTCCGATCACCGAGACATCAGGAATAAACTGCCCGATTGCTGCCCCGATCATGACGCTGACCGGCCATATCAAGCCGATACCGATACCGCACAGCCAGTAAGCACTGCGGCGCTGCGCCAGTTGCGGCTGAGAGATCCCAAACACCACACTTTCATCGTTCATGATGTGACAGCCCAGCCAGCCTGACGGACCCTGCCCCACCAGATCCTTGACCGCGATGCCAAACGGCAAATGACGTGCGTTTACCAGCAGGCCCGCTGCGGCGGCGGTAAATGGACTGCCGCCACCGGCCACAATGCCGATAAACAGGAACTCCGACGCCCCCGCCAGCACCAGCGTTGAGAGCGCCAGCGGCACCCAGAGCGGAAACCCGTCGGCCGACGCCAGCGAGCCATAGGATAAACCAACAATTCCATCAGCCAGGCAGACCAGAAAAATCGCTTTGATCACCCCTTTGTCCAGCAACTGCATTTGCGGAAAAAGCATCACTCTGTCTCATAATGAACATATAATCCGATATAATGAACACTGCGAAAGCGTTTTACAAGATGAACGTTATGTTCGATATAAAAAACATTCAGGTTATCAGGAGTGCGTTTGAATACCCCTATCAGCATTATTGCCAATGCCTTAGTACGTGAACGTCAGCGAGCCGGTCTTTCACTGGCTGAAGTGGCGCGCCGCGCAGGGATCGCCAAATCTACGCTGTCACAGCTGGAAGCGGGTAATGGCAATCCGGGCATTGAAACCCTGTGGTCGCTTTGCGTAACACTGAACATTCCATTTTCACGTCTGCTGGAGCCGGATGCGCGTCGTCTGCAGGTGATTCGGCGTGGAGAGGGCCTGACGGTTACCGCCGATCTTGCCGATTATCAGGCCGTTTTGCTGGCCTCCTGCCCGCCCGGCGTTCGGCGTGATATCTATCTGCTGGAAGTTCAGCCCGGCAGCGAACGCATTTCCCAGCCCCATATCCCCAATACCATTGAGCATATTATTATCGCTAAAGGGCGTGCGCTGGTGGGCCCGGTCGACAGTGCGGTGGAGCTGGATGTGGGGGATTACATTACCTATCCGGGCGATGAGCTGCATATCTTTCGGGCGCTGGAAGCCGATACGATGGCGCTGCTGGTGATTGAGCACAGCTGATCACTGTTTAGTGAGCTTCTGCAGGGTTTCTGCGGGCGTGAGGTGAGTGATTAGCTGCACCTCACTGCTCAGCCTGATCTCCGGATAGTGCTCGCGCATCCCTTCCAGCAGCACCTCATCAGGCCATTCCTCCTGTTTCCCCTGTGTCGCGGCGACTTCGCTTAAGCGCAGCGTGTCGACCTGCTTCACCCACACGATTACCGCGTCCGTTTCATCGTGCTGATTCACCAGTCTCAGCGGACCCATAGTGATATCGCCCTCCTGCCAGCGAATCGTCGAGGTTTTCTCTCCGGACCTGACGGCTGGCATCAGACGCGGGACAAGCGTGAGTTGTTGCATTTCCACTCCCTTTTAAACGCTCATTGATACCCGAAACAAAAACACAAATCCGGGTTGAAAACAAACTCACCAATGTTATGTTATAACGTATCTATAATCCCGTTCTTACAGGTAACATCATGACACTCTCTGCTCTGACATCCGACGATCCCCGTCTGCCGGTTGCCGTTCTCTCCGGCTTTCTCGGTGCCGGTAAAACTACCCTGCTTAATCATATTCTGAACAACCGCGAAGGACGGCGGATCGCGGTGATCGTCAATGATATGTCTGAAATTAATATTGACGCTGCGCTGGTGCGCGATGGCGGCGCGCAGCTCTCCCGCACCGATGAAAAGCTGGTCGAAATGAGTAACGGCTGCATCTGCTGCACGTTGCGTGAAGATCTGCTGCTGGAGGTAAAACTTCTGGCTCAGGCCGGGCGTTTTGATCACCTGGTGATTGAGTCTACCGGCATTTCTGAACCGCTGCCGGTTGCCGAAACCTTTACGTTTGAAGATGAAGCGGGTGAAAGTCTGTCAGCCTATGCCCGGCTGGACAGTATGATCACCGTGGTCGATGGCTTTAACTTCCTGCGCGATTATCGTTCAGCCGATGATCTGCAGTCACGTGGCGAATCGCTGGGCGCGCAGGATGAGCGCTCAGTGGTTGATCTGCTGGTGGATCAGATTGAGTTTTGTGATTTGCTGGTGCTGAACAAAACGGACCTGCTCAGCCCGGCGCAGCTGCACCAGTTGAAGGGCATGCTGCAGGCGCTTAATCCGCACGCGCTTATTGTGAACAGTGAGTTTGGGCAGGTTCCGCTGGACTGCCTGCTGAATACCGGCCGGTTTGATTTTGACCGGGCAGCGCAGGCACCCGGCTGGCTGCAGACCCTGCGCGGTGAGCATCAGCCGGAATCGGAGGAGTATGGCATTCGTAACTTTGTCTATCGCGCCCGTCGTCCGTTCCATCCGCAGCGTTTCTGGCATGCAGTAAACCACCAGCTTGACGGCGTTATCCGCTCTAAAGGCTACTTCTGGCTGGCCAGTCGGCCGGAATATGCCGCGATGTGGTCACAGGCGGGCGCGGTGGCACGTCAGGGTTATGCGGGGCGCTGGTGGGTCAGCGTGCCGCGAACTGAATGGCCACAGGATGCGGATTCGCTCAATTTTATCGCTGAACAGTGGCAGGAAGGTACCGGCGATGCGCGCCAGGAGCTGGTCTTTATCGGCATTGAGATGGACGAGAAGAGCGTCCGTGCCGCGCTGGATCATGCGCTGCTGACACCACAGGAGATGGCTGCGGGGCCTGAACACTGGATCACTCTGGCCGATCCGGTGCCCGCGTGGTTCGATGAAACCACCGCCTGACGCCGCGGTTGACGTACTTCTTTGACTTCGCAATAGTAAACGAACCGGCGGGTAGCAGTTTTCCACTAATCCCTGTTCAGGAGAGACCAGATATGCCACAACGTATTGCCGTAATCGGTGCAGGCGTGCTGGGTTTAGCCGTCGCGCAGTCATTGTCGCGACGGGGCGCACAGGTCACCGTCTTCGATAAAAACTATCCTGGCAGCGGAACCAGTCAGATCAGCTATGCCTGGGTCAATGCCAACGGCAAAGAACCCACCAGCTACCATGATCTTAATGCCCATGCGATAGACGAGCATAAGCGCTGGCAGGCCAGCCATCCTGCATCGCCCCGATGGCTGCTGGAAACCGGCACGCTGGAGTGGGCAGCCGATGAATCATCCCTGCGCCAGCTGGCGCAGCGCGCAGCAAAGCTTACGACGCTCGATTACCCCGTAGAGAAACGTAGCCGCGCCGCACTTCTGGGTGCAATGCCCGAGTTGCGGCTCGATCCCCGCGTTCAGCACGCCTGGTCTTTCCCGTCGGAGTGTCTGCTTTATCCGAGCCTGTTTATCGCCTCTCTGCTGGCAGACCTGCGTACCAGTGGCGGGCAGCTGGTCTGCAACAATGAAGTGACGACGCTCACTGAATCGGCGCAGGATGTCCATCTTACGCTGGCCAGTGGTGATGAATGGCGCGGCGATCAGCTGGTGCTGGCGACCGGCCGCTGGGCACCGGAACTGATAAGCCAGTGCGGGCTTGAACTGGCGATGACCGATGCGAATCGAGCCGATCCTGTTGCCTGCAGTTTTCTGGCGCAGACCCAGCCTCTGCCGATCCCACTTAAATGCAATCTGATTACCCCGGAACTGAATGTGCGGCCGGATGGCGGTGGCCGTCTGATGCTGCAGGCGCTGGATCTGGATCAGCATGCCGATCCGGCGCGGCCGGTCTCGCCGGATGGACTGATTGGCAAAGAGATGCTGCGTCGATTGCGGCGGCTGTTTAAAAACACGGAAGGCGCGAGAATTGAGCGGATTGAAACAGGACAGCGGTCGCGTCCGGCAGATGGCTTGCCGGCATTAGGCTACATCAGCGAGTCAGCACGCGTTTATCTGATGATCAGCCATAGCGGCATGACACTTGCCCCATTGCTGGGCAGGCTGGTGGCTGAGGAGATGCTGAGCGGCACAGGCTCACCAATGCTGAGTGCGTTTGCACCGCATCGGTTGCTGCGTCCGCTCAGTGCGGTCGCTAAAACAGCGCCCGCTTATCTTCCGTCGGCACAGTAAACACTAGCGACGATTCTTCCACACGGTCTGCACGTTACAGAATTCGTGCACACCAAAGTGCGACAGCTCACGGCCGTAGCCGCTTTTCTTCACACCACCAATGGTAACGCGCGGATCGGACGCGCCGTTGCCATTAATAAACACAGCACCGACTTCCAGCTGCAGCGCCAGACGATCGGCAATCTCTTCATTACCGCTCCAGACGGTGGCGCTGAGGCCAAATTCGCTGTCGTTGGCGATCTCCAGCGCATGTTGTGGATCCCTTGCGACCGCAATAGCGGCTACCGGGCCAAACAGCTCCTGCCTGAACGCGGTCATGTCGCTGGTGACATCAGCGAGAATGGTCGGCGCGTAGTAGTTACCCTGCCCTGCCACTTTCTCGCCGCCCAGTACCAGACGTGCACCTTCACGCAGCGTGGCCTTTACCTGTCCATCCAGTTCGTCACGCAGATCGGCGCGTGCCATCGGGCCCAGGAAGGTATTTTCATCCAGCGGATCGCCCATGGTGAGTGCCTGGACCGCGGCAGTGAAGCGTTTTTCAAATTCTTCAGCGATCGGAGCTTCCACAATAAAGCGTTTGGCAGCCATACACACCTGCCCGGTATTCTGGAAACGTCCAATAACGGCTGATTTAACCGCTTCATCAAGATCGGCATCCGCCAGCACGATAAAGGGATCGGATCCACCCAGTTCCAGCACGGTTTTCTTAAGTGCTGCGCCCGCCTGTGCAGCGATCGCGGCGCCAGCCCGGACACTTCCGGTAACGGCAACGGCGGCAATGCGGTCATCTTTGATGGCTACGGAGACACCATCGTTGTCAACGTTGATCAGGTTAAAGCCGCCAGCAGGCAGATCGGTTGCCCTGAACAGCTCAGCCATCAGTGTGGCGCTTCCCATGACGTTAGGCGCGTGTTTGAGCAGATAGGTGTTGCCTGCCAGCAACATACTCACTGCGCCCCGCAGAACCTGCCACAAGGGGAAATTCCATGGCATTACAGCCAGGATCACCCCGATGGGACGGAATCGCTGCCACGCATCGGCAATCTGAGTAGGCTGATCGGCCAGCATTGCAGGGCCATGTTCCGCATACCAGTCGCATAAGTTAGCGCATTTCAGAACTTCAGCGCGTGCCTGTGCAATGGGTTTACCCATCTCAAGGGTGATCATGCGGGAAAGATCCTGCTCACGCAGACGGATTTTTTCGCCAAGCTGACGCAATACGCGAACGCGGTCCGTCATGGTGCTGCGTTTCCATGCTGCAAAAGCAGATGCGCTTTCAGTCAGTGTCTGTTCCAGCTCTGCACTGTTCTGCAAAGGATAGCGTGCCAGAATTTCACCAGTTGTGGGGTTACGTGATAGGACATGTTCAGTCATGGTGCCGTATTCCTCATTCTGTCAGTGATGGAGAGACGATACGCGCTGTAGTTGATGATGAAAAATGAATAATAGTGAGGAAGTTGTTTATCGATTGAGAATGAATGCGGCTATGACCGATTAGTCGGTCAGGCAGTGGGCAGATTGCGGGCCAGTTTTTGCTGGTGGTCAACACGTCTGAAAATGATGTCACGCCTTAAGTTTTCCACTTATACAGTGACCAGATCCTAATAAACGATCCTTAATAGATCATATAGAGATCCTAAGAGATCCCCGATCGTCGCAGGCCGCACCCCACAAGGGCTGAAAGGGTGATCGCGTTCACTATAATCAGTAAAGTGTTCACTGTAATCAGTACTTTATTCACTGTACCAGGTAGAATGTTCACTGTAAACAGTGCTAATGTTCACTGTAGT
>NZ_AP035940.1:0-175595 GCF_059730815.1 Pantoea sp. X-Soil-ISGK-285
TCGCCATTTTAAGTTCTCTGTCTCCACAAACCTGTAAGACACAAAAAAGCAGAGCGATTCACTTTCCAGGATTTACAATAGCACTCTGCTTGCATCTCACCATCGCGGAGAAAAAATCCAGGTTTTTGGCATTTTTCTAAAAAATTGGCAGGTATGTGCTTTTTGTGTAGTATGCAAAAAACATTAACGCAGAGGGGCTTATGAAGCGTGATTATGGTGGAGTGCTGGAAATGGCCACACGTGCCAATTCCATGTTACATGGACTGAGTAACCATATTGAGCAGCAGCGTCAGGAATTTAACCAGACCGGTTTTTACCAGACCTTCTCCCGGAATGCTGTCGCCAACATGCCATTGCTGAGTAAGCATGCTGTTGTCGCCGCAATTGGTGATATGGAAGCAGCAGGTTATCAGTTTGGGAAAAAACAGACCGGCAGCACCTCACAATATGCCCTGACTATCCAGAATGTGGTCGACATCTATCAGCATCGTAAAGTACCGAAATATCGCGATCGGCACGATGGCCCCTTTGTCGTATTCGTTGTCAGCCTTAAAGGTGGTGTCTCAAAAACAGTGAGCACAGTCACGCTGGCCCACGGTATGCGTGCACATCCTTCTATGTTACATAATGACCTGCGTATTCTGGTTATCGACCTGGATCCACAGGCATCAAGCACGATGTTCCTGAGCCATACCAACAGTGTCGGTTCAGTTCTGGAGACGGCAGCGCAGGCGATGCTGAACGATCTGGATGCTGACCAGCTTCGTAAGCAATTCATTAAACCTACTGTCATGCCAGGCGTTGATGTGATCCCAGCCTCTATCGACGATGGTTTTGTTGCAAGCGACTGGGAAGAGCTGGTTGCTGAGCATCTGCCAGGCGTTGCGCCTTCGGAAGTACTACGCCGCAACGTGATTGATCGTCTGGCGGGTGACTACGATTTTATCTTCCTTGATACCGGACCTCACCTTGATTCATTCATGCTGAATGCAATTGCGGCCAGTGATGTATTGCTGACGCCGACGCCTCCTGCACAGGTCGATTTCCACTCCACCATGAAGTATCTGACGCGTCTGCCTGAAATGCTGGAGCGTATTGAGTCCGAAGGCATTGAGCCACGGCTTAAAGCCAATATCGGCTTTATGTCCAAAATGACTTCTAAACACGATCACCTGACTTCGCAAAGCTATGCCAGGGAAGTGTTTACTAAATCGATGCTGGACTGCAGCCTGCCGCGACTGGATGGATTTGAACGCTGCGGCGAATCCTTTGATACGGTGATCAGTGCCAATCCCTCCTCTTATCCGGGCAGTGCGGACGCTCTGCGCAAAGCTAAATATGAAGCCGAGCAGTTCTCAAGGGCTGTGTTTGACCGCATTGAATATATCAGGAGTACCCTGTGAGCAAACCTATACAGCGCATCGGGCGCAAGTTTGGTGATTCTGCTATCGCAAACATGATCGACAGCAGCAGCCAGTCGCGCACATTTACGCTGAAGTCGGGCGCGAAGGCCACCTTTGTGCGCCAGCTAATCCTGCATGATGATATTGAAACCAGAACCAGCGTTGACCCAAAAATCAACGGACGTGACCAGAGCACGCTGACGCCGGAATCGCTTCAGGAGATCACCCGTACTATTACGCTGCAGCAATTTTTTCCGGCTATTGGTCGTGTCAACGGTGACCGGATTGAAATCATGGATGGTTCGCGCCGCCGCGCCGCATGCATTCTTTCCGGTGCCAGTCTGGAAGTACTGGTCACCGCTGATGAACTGAGCCTTAGTGATGCGCGTCAGCTGGCTGCGGACATTCAGACAGCAAAAGAGCATAACCTGCGTGAATTAGGCCTGCGCTTTATGCTGATGAACGAAAATGGCATGAGTAAAACAGAGATTGCTAAAGCAGAAGGCATCTCAAACGCAAAGGTCTCACGTGCGTTCCAGGCCGCAGCCGTACCCGCTGAATTTATTGAACTCTTTCCGGTCGTATCAGAGCTGACACTTCAGGATTACCAGCTACTGCTCGATGTCTGGGAAGAGGCGAAAGCGGAAGCGGTTGATGTCACCGCGCTGGTCAGCGATATTAAGCAAACGCTTAAAGCTGATGATTCCCTGCTAAGCGCCAATGCGGATGAGAAGAAGAGCGCGATTCTTAACGGCTTTAAAAGCGCCCGTCGTCAGTTAAAAAAACCTGCACCCGTCAGCAAGACGGTGACGGAAAAGCTGGCTACTTTTACCACAGCTAATACCTATGCGCGTCGTAAAACTAATGATGAGAAGCGCACTGTGCAGTATGAATTCAGCCGTCTGCCAAAAGAGATTGCTGAACAGATCGACGCGTCAATCAGACAGATACTCTCCACATTAAAATAATCCTCTTTACGTTTTTGATACCAGAACCGGCCTCTGTGCCGGTTTTTTAATTCTTTCCTCCACCGGCCTCCCGACAGTGCAATCCGCATCTTATCTCTTCGCCTGATAACGACTTCTGTTAATTACGCATCATTTCCGCAGGGTAATACTTGAACTCAGCACGGTTTATCGCTATAGCTAAAACGGTTTAGCTATCAGGTTTAATCAGAGGATTTTTTTATGTCTGTACGCGTATGGTGCCTCGGGGATGCCGTGGTTGATTTGCTTCCCGAAATGCCGGGTCGCCTGATGCAGTGTCCGGGTGGGGCGCCCGCCAATGTCGCCGTTGGAGTTGCCCGTCTGCAGGGAAACAGCGCTTTTATCGGGCGGGTAGGGGATGATCCCTTTGGTGAGTTTATGCGGCAAACGCTCATTGAAGAGAAGGTTGATACCCGCTACATGATCGCTGATACGCAGCACCGCACTTCAACCGTGGTGGTCGGATTGGATGACCATGGCGAACGTTCCTTTACCTTTATGGTGAGGCCGAGTGCTGACCTGTTTCTTGAGGTGCAAGACCTGCCCGTATTCCGGCACGGGGAGTGGCTGCACTGCTGTTCGATTGCCTTATCAGCTGAACCTTCACGCACGGCGACCCTGACTGCCATGGAGCAGATCCGGGCAGCAGGCGGGCATGTCAGTTTCGATTTAAATCTGCGTCATGACCTCTGGCCCGATCCGGAACTGCTGCATGCGGTGGTGAACGAGGCGCTGAGCCATGCGGACGTGGTTAAACTGTCCGACGAGGAACTCAATTTTCTCTGTCCGGATCAGGAACCGGCTATCACCATGCCGCAGCTGGCAGTGCGATTCAGCATAAAATTATTGCTGGTCACGCGGGGCAGGGAAGGTGTGATCGCCTGCTATCAGGGCCAGCTATACCACTATGCTACTTCGCCCGTGGCCAGCATCGACACCACGGGCGCAGGTGATGCCTTCGTGGCCGGATTACTCTGGGGGCTGGCTAAGTCGGGTCTTCCTGCCGATGAATCGCAGCTGGCCATTTGCCTTACCAGTGCACAACGCTGCGGTGCACTGGCAACCACGGCTAAAGGGGCCATGACAGCACTTCCGCGGCTCCACCAGCTGGACGACCTGCCAGGCTAATTATCTTATTGCCCCTGTTTTGGGAGCTATCTCACAATCACTAAACCGGTTTAGCAATTTTCATTGCGCAGGGAAATTACCCGTGGCTATGATTTGCGCCTAAACCGGTTTAGCAAAAATCCGGTGATGATAGCCTCTCTTCAGGGACATAAAAAAATGAAAAAAAGCACGTTAGCAGTGAGTCTCTCAACGATATTACTTTCCACATCAGTCTGGGCCGACTCCAGTATGAGCAGCATTGAAGCACGCCTTGCGGCCATGGAGCAGCGACTGCAGGCAGCCGAGCAGCGAGCGAATGCAGCGGAAACCCGCGCACAGGTCGCGGAGAAACAGGCACAGATGGCTGAGAAGCAGGCACAGCAGCTGGCTGCCGTGCAACAACAGACCCAAAACTCCACCGCTGAGGTCGCGCAGCGCACCGCGAAACTGGAACAGAAATCAGCCGATGAAGGTGGCTTCGAGTTCCACGGTTATGCCCGTTCAGGATTGCTGATGAACAGCTCGGCCGCCAAAACTCAGGGTGGCCCGACCGTTACCCCTGCCGGGGAAACCGGCGGTCACGTTGGTCGCCTTGGTAATGAACCGGATACCTACGTTGAGCTCAACCTCGAACATAAACAGACGCTGGACAACGGCGCGACCACCCGTTTCAAAGCGATGCTGGCCGATGGACAGCGCACCTACAACGACTGGACCGCCGCCAGCAGCGATCTCAACCTGCGTCAGGCGTTTGTCGAGCTCGGGCAGCTTCCCACCTTCAGCGGCGCATTCGATAACGCCACGGTCTGGGCCGGTAAGCGTTTTGATCGCGATAACTTTGATATTCACTGGATCGACTCCGATGTGGTGTTCCTTGCCGGTACCGGTGCCGGTATTTACGACATGAAATGGAGCGATCAGGCGCGCAGTAACATTTCCCTTTATGGTCGTACCTTTGGCGACATCGAAAACAATGAAAACACTGCGCAGAACTACATCCTGTCGCTGAATAACTTTGTCGGGCCGGTGCAGCTGATGGTCAGCGGTATGCGGGCCAAGGATAACGACGATCGCCGTGACATCGACGGCCTCAGAGTCAAAAGCGATGCGGCAGAAACCGGCGTACATGCGCTGCTTGGCCTGCATAACGACAGCTTTTATGGGCTGAGAGAAGGCACGTCGAAAACTGCACTGCTCTATGGTCATGGACTGGGCGCAGAAGTGAAGTCGATTGGTTCTGATGGCGCACTGTTGCCGGAAGCGGACACCTGGCGTCTGGCGAGTTACGGTATTACCCCGCTGGGCGGTGGCTGGCACATTGCACCTGCTTTACTGGCTCAGCGTAGTGACGATCGTTACGTCAAAGGTGACAGCTATGACTGGGCGACAGTCAACCTGCGGCTGATTCAGGAAATCACCCAGAACTTTGAGATGCAGTATGAAGGCTCTTATCAGTACATGGATCTGCGTCCCGAAGGCTACAACAACCGTAATGCGGTCAGCGGCAGCTTTACCAAACTCACCGTTGCGCCAACCCTGAAAGCCGGTGATGTCGGTGACTTCCTCAAACGTCCGGAAATTCGTCTCTTTGCAACCTGGATGAACTGGGATCACCGGCTGGATAACTATGCCAGTGACGACGCTTTCGGCAGTAAAGGATTCGATGCCGGTGGCGAATGGAACTTCGGCGTACAGATGGAAACCTGGTTCTGACCGGGCGGCCCCGGATGCCGGGGCCAGAGATCAGGATGGATAAAAACATAACAAGATTGAGGTGTGTATGGACTATATAAAAATATCGCGGGCATTGCTGCCCCTGCTGGGTGGTAAAGAGAACATCGCCAGCGCTGCTCACTGTGCCACCCGGCTGCGGCTGGTGCTGGCCGATGATGAAAAAGCGGATACCACCGCGATTGGCCGGATTGAAGGCGTTAAAGGCTGCTTCCGCAATGCGGGCCAGCTTCAGGTTATCTTCGGCACCGGCGTGGTGAACAAGGTCTACGCTGCCTTTATCGCCGAGGCGGGCATCAGTGAATCGAGCAAATCTGAGGCCGCTGATATAGCCGCACGTAAGCTCAACCCTTTCCAGCGCATCGCCCGCCTGTTGTCGAACATCTTTGTGCCGATCATTCCGGCGATTGTGGCATCAGGTCTGCTGATGGGCCTGCTGGGGATGGTCAAAACTTACGGCTGGGTCAATCCGGAAAATGCGCTCTATATCATGCTGGATATGTGCAGCTCGGCGGCCTTTATTATCCTGCCGATCCTGATTGGCTTTACGGCTGCCCGCGAGTTTGGTGGTAACCCGTTTCTTGGTGCGACACTGGGCGGCATTCTCACTCATCCGGCGCTGACCAACGCCTGGGGCGTCGCCGCCGGTTTCCACACCATGAACTTCTTCGGCATTGAAGTGGCGATGATTGGCTATCAGGGCACGGTGTTCCCGGTGCTGCTGGCGGTCTGGTTTATGAGCATGCTGGAAAAGCAGCTGCGTCGGGTTATCCCGGATGCGCTGGATCTGATCCTGACCCCGTTCCTGACGGTGATTATCTCCGGCTTTATTGCGCTGCTGATTATCGGTCCGGCAGGTCGTATGCTGGGTGATGGCATCTCCTTTATTCTCAGTACGCTGATTGCGCACGCCGGCTGGCTGGCAGGACTGGTGTTTGGTGGACTCTATTCGGTGATTGTGATTACCGGCATCCATCACAGCTTTCACGCTATCGAAGCCGGGCTGCTGGGCAATCCTTCCATCGGCGTGAACTTCCTGCTGCCTATCTGGGCGATGGCGAACGTGGCTCAGGGCGGTGCCTGTCTGGCCGTATGGTTTAAAACCCGCGATGCGAAGATCAAAGCGATTTCGCTGCCTTCAGCGTTTTCCGCGCTGCTGGGGATTACCGAGGCGGCTATCTTTGGTATTAACCTGCGCTTTATGAAACCCTTTATAGCGGGTCTGGTGGGTGGCGCGCTGGGTGGTGCCTGGGTGGTGTCGGTCCATGTTTATATGACTGCGGTCGGGCTGACCGGTCTGCCGGGCATGGCGATTGTCCAGGCGGGCTCTCTGCTCAACTATGTCATCGGCATCGCAATCGCGTTTACCACTGCGTTTGTGATCTCTTACCTGCTTAAATACAAAACGGATTCTGAATAATGGCCTCATCAACACGTCTTGCCGCCATTCTGCAGGCGGTGATGCAGGGTATGCCAAAGGCGCTCAGCGACAGCCACTACCCTGGCTGGCATCTGGCACCGGTAACCGGGCTGCTTAACGATCCCAACGGCTTTATCCATTTCGACGGTGAATATCATCTCTTCTATCAGTGGAACGCCCTGGAGTGCGCGCATCAGCAAAAATGCTGGGGACACTGGCGCTCAGCCGATCTGCTGCACTGGCAGCATCAGCCCATCGCCCTGATGCCGGACGAGGAGTATGACCGCAGCGGTTGTTACTCGGGCAGTGCGGTAGAGGATAACGGTGTACTGACGCTGATCTACACCGGTAATGTGAAGTTTGATGATGGTTCGCGCACCGCGTGGCAGTGTCTGGCGCAGCAGAACAGCGCGGGCGGTTTTGACAAACTCGGTCCGGTTATCGCCGTGCCGGAGGGTTACACCGGCCACGTTCGCGATCCCAAAGTGTGGCGTCATGAAGATCACTGGTACATGGTGCTGGCCGCGCAGACTACCCAGCTGCAGGGCAGGGTGCTGCTGTTGCGTTCTGATAATCTGCGCGAATGGCAGAATCTCGGCGAGATTGCGGGCAGCGAACTGGGCGGGCTGGACGCCGCTGGCTACATGTGGGAGTGCCCGGATATGTTCACCCTCGGCGACAGCACGTATCTGATCTGCTGTCCGCAGGGTGTTGTGCCTGAAGAGAAACGCTATCTGAACAGTCACGCCTGCGCCTGGCTCAGTGGCTCATTGGATTATCAGCAGGCTGCCTACCTGCATGGCCCGCTGAACGAAATGGATGCCGGGTTTGAATTCTATGCACCACAAACCACGCTGACCGCTGACGGCCGGCGTCTGCTGGTGGGCTGGATGGGAACGCCAGACGGTGAAGAGATGGCCCAGCCAACTGTGGCGCATCACTGGATCCATCAGATGACCTGTCTGCGTGAACTGAGCTCCCGCAATGGCCGGCTCTGTCAGCAGCCGATTGCAGAACTGCAGGCGCTGCGGGAGAGGGAGCTGCATTATCAGGGCCGCGCCGATGACGCGCCGCCGATCGCCGCGCAGCGGCTGGAGTTTGAGCTTGAGCTGGAGAGCCTGGGCGATATAGAACTCAATTTCGCCGATACGCTGATCCTGACGTGGCAGCAGAATGAACTGCGGCTTGCCCGTCGCAGCCTGGTATCGGGTCAATGGACCTATCGTTACTGGACAGGGGCTGCACGCCGGTTGCAGATCCTGTGTGACCACTCCAGCGTTGAGATCTTCATCAACGACGGGGAAGGGGTGATGAGCAGCCGTTATTTTCCGGACCATCCGGCGATACTAACCCTGCGCGGTCGCGCAGAACTGCAGGCCCGCTACTGGTCGTTACGTCGCTGCATGGTAGAATAAGCCCTTGTTTCACTAACCGATGCCTTGCCGTGAGAAAAACCAAACGCGTTACCATCAGTGACATCGCCGGGCTGGCTGGGGTTTCTAAAGCCACTGCCAGCCTGGTGCTCAACGGCCGTGGCGAAGAGTTACGGGTGGCGAAGGAGACGCGTGAGCGGGTTCTGACACTGGCCCGTGAACACCATTATCAGCCCAGCATACACGCCCGTATGCTACATGACGCCCGCAGTCATACGCTGGGGCTGGTGGTGCCGGAGATCACCAACCACGGCTTTGCGGCCTTTTCCCATGCGCTGGAAAATCTCTGTCGCGCCGCCGGTCTGCAACTGCTGATCTCCTGCACCGATGAAAATGCCGGTCAGGAGATGGCCGTGGTCAATAACCTGGTGGCGCGTCAGGTCGACGGGTTGATTGTCGCCTCCAGTATGCTGAGCGACAGCGACTATGTCAGCCTCAGCGAACAGCTGCCGGTGCTGCTGTTTGACCGCCACATGAACAATACAAGGCTGCCCTGGGTCATCACCGACTCTGTGACGCCCACCGCTGAGCTGGTCGAAAAGCTGGCGCGCACCTGTCCTGAGGAGATCTACTTTCTTGGCGGACAGTCTGACCTCTCCCCGACCCAGGATCGTCTGGCGGGATTCAAAGAGGGACTGATGCGGGCGGGTATGACGCTGCGGCCGGAGTGGATAATTCAGGGTAACTACCATCCCGGCAGTGGCTATGAGATGTTTGCCGCGCTCTGTCGCAGGCTGGGACGCCCCCCTAAAGCGATGTTCACCGCCGCCTGCGGTCTGCTGGAGGGAGTACTGCGCTACATTAGCGAGCATAACCTGCTGACCAGCGACATCCGCATTGCCAGTTTCGACGATCACTATCTCTATGATTCACTCTCCATTCCGATCGACACGGTTGAGCAGAATGTCCCGGCACTGGCGCAGGCCTGCTTTTCTATGCTGACCACGATGATCGCTGGTGAGGATCCCGCTGACAGTCAGCTTATCCTGCCCGCCACGCTGCGGCTGCGCGGTTAACCGCCGGGCGTTGCAGTGCTTTACCATTCGACCGGCAGGGCGCTGACGCCGCGCAGATTAGCTCTGTGGTTGCGGCGAACGCCAGCGGCCACAGGCCGCATCTCTGGCAATCGCGTCAGTAATACTTCCAGCGCCACCTCCATTTCCGCCAGTGCCAGCCGGTAGCCCATACAGTGATGTATACCGCCACCGAATGCCAGACAGCGCCCCTCATGCCGCCGGATATTCAGCCGTTCCGGAGAGGTAAATACCAGCGGGTCGTGATTGGCTGCACCAAGGCTAAGGAAGAAGCGGGTTCCGGGCGGGATGAGCTCTCCTGCCAGCTCAATCTCTTCCAGAGTCGTGCGGTAAAGCATCTGGACCGAACTGTCGTAGCGCAGACATTCCTCTATGGCATCGGGTATCAGCGCATGATTCTGTTTCAGGCTCGCAAGTTCCTGCGGATGAGCATGCAGGGCCAGAATGGTGTTGCACAGCATGTTTGACGTAGTTTCATGACCGGCAAGAAACAGCAGTATCACATTGGCGATGATCTCATCGTGATCCAGCCGGTCGCCGTCACTGCCGCTGCGCAGAAAAAGCGACACCAGATCGCTGGCGGTGCTATCACGTCGGGAGACGATCACGGCACTGAAGTAACTTTCCAGTACGGCAAAAGCTTCAGCGGCTTTCAGCAAATCCGCCTGACTGATTTGAGGATCGAAAACCCTGACCAGCGCAGAGGTAAGGCGACCCAGTTCTGGTGCATCAGATTCTGAGACATCAAGCATCCGGCAGATAATGCGCACCGGTAGCGGAAAAGCGAATGCCTGAGCCAAATCGCAGGCACGACGCCCTTCCAGTTCATCAACCAGTTCATTGGCTATCGTCAGCGCCATCTCCCGAAGAGATTTAATCTCCCGGGCGCTGAACGCCTTCATAACAAGTCCTCTTAACCGGTTATGATCGGGTGGGTTCAGCACCAGAAACATTCTGCTGATACCATGAAACAGCGGCAGTCCGGCTGCATCATCACCAAATCTTACTCTGACACTTTCCATATAATTTTTACCGACCCGCCGGTCGTTCAGCAGGGCGTCCACCACGGCGTGACTGCCGCTGATGATGATCTTATCTCCGGCAGGGATAAGCGGTCCCTGCTGATGCAGTTTTCGATAAAGGGGAAAGGGATTGTCAGAGTAGTCGGGGTCCATGAGTTCATGAAGCTGCATAGCGTACTCCGCTGATAGAGGATTAGTGCTGGCGCTGAATGCGGGAGAGGGAAGCGAACAGGCTGTTTTTATCACTCTCACTGAGGTGAGGTGCCGTGAGGTGTGACATCAGAAATTCTTTGTCCTCCTGCGAGAAGGCGCCGGTCATCAGCCGCTGGCTGATCGCCGTCAGGAGCTGGGTATCCAGCTGTTGTATCTGCTGTCTGGTCTCGGCCAGATCCCTGACAGGAACAGCGCTGTCTGGTGATGAGAGCCAGTCAGCCCGATAGCGATACTGGATCGCCTTGCTGGCGTTCATCAAAGCGTGCACAAACGGCTCCACGGAGTGGGGTTCAAGCCCGGCCTGTTGTGCGTTTTGCAGCATGTTATCCAGCACCACCTGTTCCCGTGGCAGATCCTCAATAGGTAAATGATGCAATGCTTTATAACCCGCCACCGCTTTCATTACCTGCATCCGTTCGTTGAGTGAGGTAGAAAGCGCCCCAAGAGAGACGGATGAGACTGAACCTGCGAAAACGTTACTGCACATAAACAGTGAAGAGAAAAAAATTGCCACAAAGTGAGTCATTTGCCTGCTCCATAAATGAAAACTGGCACTAATTTATGCATGAAAAAATAACTATGTGTGATTATTTTGTTTTCAAAATGTGAATCACAAGGCGGGTCAGTGAAATGAGAACAGGTCATTAATTTTAAAGTTATTTTTATCTTTATGGTCATTAAAGATTCACATTAATTTGCAATGCTGGCGGGTTGATTGGATATGACGTTTGAATGGATTCCCCCCTGATGCAGGTGGCGTTGCGCCATTTACGTCATCTCTGTGATGCCAGAATGAGTTTACGAGGCATGCCGGGTAGTGCGCACAGGAAAGCGCCATGCCGATCAGGGTTCAGGTATAATATGTTCTGCGAGTGTGGCCGTTTTTTAGCAGCAAAACGAGGTAGGTATGTCTGTATCCGAAGCTACTACCGGTGGTAAAAGTGTCGCGGCGTTAGTTGAGAGCCTGGAAAAACAGGCGGCAAAACGTTCAGACGCGAACTGGCACGAAGGTCTGAAAAGCAGCACCAAAATCGCACTGGAAAAAATTAATGGTGCGTTTGCTGCAAAATGGATCAGCGCAGACGAGAGCCTGAGCCTTAAGCAGCGCGTTTACAGTGTGCAGGATAAGTTGATTGAGCTGGCTTTATGGTGATTTAAATTGCCCGTCGGCCCGCACGTAAATCGGCAGGGGTAAAAAACTGATATTTCAGCACGCAGCGTCGCCCGGCATTTTGCGCGCTGCGCAGTGAAGGGGTGTTACCGGGCAGAATGGTACCGGTCAGCAGTGCCTTCTCATCATAATGATGATGAAGCTGCTGCAGCAAACGCTGCTGAGCGCGCGCGGCGAGTCCACGGCCCTGATAAGCGGGCATAATCACCTCATCCATAATCTGAAACCCCTCAATAAAGGTCAGTCGCCGGGGGACACAAATCATCAGCCCTGCCACTATGCCCTGCCAGATAATCAGAAACACATGTCCCGCGGCGATATCCTCCCGTAATTCCTGCCTGCTGGTTGCCAGTAACTGATCGCGCAGATGCGGCAGCGTGTGCCAGCTGGCACGATAGGCGCGGTTAATCGCCGTGATACAGGCGGGATAATCCTTCCGGCGGGCTGTCACCAGTGAAATATCTTCGTCGACAGGAACAGAGAGTGAAGCCAGGTCGCTGAGGAAAAGCAGTTGATCGGTTATACCGATGTCAGGATAAGTCGCAGGCAACAGGATGCGCAGCTTCAGGGGTTTCAGCGGCTGCCATGCCTGCATAATGGCGCTAGCGACCCTGTAATCGATGATGCCGTCACGCGCAACAACCTCAATAAAGGGCTGTGCAGGATCGCCACCCAGATAGCGCGGCCCGGTGAGATAACGCTGGCCGTTTATCGTCAGTTCTCGCTGCAAAAAGGCGTGCTGGGGCAGACCGGTTTCACGCCATGGAAAGGCGGCAGAAAAATGGTGATCGTGGCATCGTGTCTGCTGCTGCGCCAGCCAGCTGGCAAGCCAGTCGCTGAGACGTTCAGATGAGACAGGAACAGTACGGTAGAGCGACACCATATAATCCAGCATATAGATTCCTTATTGCCCGCCGTCAGTGATCTCCTGCCTCTCTCCACGATACATCTGTACCTTTGCCGGATTGCAGATGAGGCTGATGAGAGTGTAAACGATGTGCTCTGTTTATGACCATCTCAACCTCTCAGCCAGCACCATTACATCCCCTCTGCATGACGGCTCTGGACCTGCCAGACGGTGCAATGCTGACAATGTGAGCAGGTATACGTCATCTTCTGCGATCGCTTATCGTCGCCACCCTCTGAGCTGCATTAAACATGGGTTACGATCTATTCGGGTCTGGCTGGATTTCGTATACATGGTCAAATTAATTGATGAAATAAGGCAGGGTTGCCCAAAAATTTAAATGGGAAATAGAGGTGAAATTTTTACGTAAAAAATACGGAATCAGATAATCGGCAGCCGATAAATGGATTATGATAAAGAGGCTTTTCAATAATTATAAAATGTCCGATCTTTTTAACACCCGGGGGTTACATGGTTCATATTGATTTATGCACCCAGGAGGGCGTGATGAAAGCTTATGCTTTTCAGACGCCGATGCAGGCAATGACCCTGCTGGAAAAAATTAAAAATTGTGAATTTCAGTGGTTTAATCTGGAGTGGGAAGGGCGCCGCTATACCTGTCCGCATCATTTTATTAAAAGGCTCAGCAGCCGCTCTTATATTAAATCGTTCTGGCGTTAAATTCGCTTAAAAGATAAGGCTGATGCACAATTACTTATTATTGATGCAGGTTTTATTTAACTGTTCTACGCATATTTTTAACGTAATGATAAACGGGGCAGAGCCTGCCCCGTTATTTTCAGCGACCATATGGCGTTGTTATCACGGTCAACAGTAATAATAATGCGTCATCTGCACAGATACCGGCCTGCTCAGTATCATTATTACCGCTTAATCATTTTCTGCTGCTGCTTATCAGGGCTATCGAAACGCTAAACAATCCTTTATGCAGGGCTGGACGGTTGTGTGCTGCGCCGGCAATGCGCCGTGATCCTGTGTAAATCATCTTCTGTTCGGCCCTTGACGTGAAACGTCTACTGTTACACTCAGATGACACTTAATCCGGATCCCGACTGCAATGCCCCATGAAAAAATGCGCCTTCGCTCGCTGCTGACTTTGCTTTCCATCGGGGGCGTCATTCTGACCTCCGGTCTGCTGCTGAGTGCGCTGCTGCTCTTTCAGAAGGCCAACATCGAAGACAGTCTGCTTGAAGGGAACATTGCCTATGCCCGCAAGCTGGCTGATACCACCGATCGTTACCTGGCGACAGCGCAACGTGAACTGGCCTGGAGTGCGTCGCAGATCAAGGGGCTTAGTGATATTAAACGACTGGAAGGAGAGAGCGATCGCCTGCGAATGCAGTCGGGCTTTTTCAACTCGGTGGTGGTGGTAAATCATGATGCCATTATTGCAGCAACCTCACCCGATAGTCTTAATCTTATTGGCGTGAAGCTGCATTCGGCGGCCAGCCTGCAGGCCATAGCGACCCAGAAGCCTTTTATCTCTGCTCCTTTTACCTCTGCGGCCGGTAACTATGTGGTGTTTTTATCACAATCTCTGTTCAGCGAAGATGGCCGCTATCTGGGCTACATTGGCGGGACTATTTATCTCAAGAAACAGAGCATGCTGAGCGAAATCCTGAGCCAGCATTTCTATTCCAATGGTTCAACGGTCAGCGTGGTCAGCAATGAAGGGCTGATTATTTTCAGTCATGACGCGGCGCGCGTCGGAACAAAGATGCTGCTGAGTCTGGCACTGCAGAAACGGCTCGCCACGACAGAAAGCGGGCATTTCACGCTGGAGAGTGAGGGACAGCACTATCTGACCGGCTATGGCACACTGCATAAAACCGGCTGGAACGTTTTTATTACCGGCACCTCTGAAACGGTCAGGCATATTCTGATGCGCACGGCAGAAAGCGCCGTCTGGTTCGTTCTGGGCATTATTGCCGTAACAGCGGCCATTATTGCCTTTATGGCCGGTCGGATCGCCTCTCCACTGGAAAAGCTGGCGGACAGAGTGCGCGATGGCGGCAGCGAAGCCCAGGCGGAATCTCTCGCCACAGTCAAAACCTGGTATTACGAGGCTGATCGGCTCAAAGAAGCCGTGCAGGCTCATCGGCACGCCGTTGCGGGTCATCTTGCCGCGCTAAACGATGAAGCGATGACCGATCCGCTGACCGGGCTCTGCAACCGACGCGGATTTTCGGCGCTGGCGGCGCAGTCAGACAGTGAGCATGAACAGTGTGCCATCGCCATTGATATTGACCATTTTAAGAAGATAAACGACTGGTACGGGCATGACGCGGGCGATGCGGTTCTGGTGAGCCTGGCAGCGTTGCTGCGTCAGGCCTGTCGCACCGGCGATATCGTCAGCCGGTTTGGTGGCGAGGAGTTTATTCTGCTGCTGCCGCATACCACGCTGGCTGATGCCGTCCGCACCGCGGAACGCATCCGTGAGACCGTCAGCGCCACCACCTTTCCGTTTGCCGGAACGATGACCATCTCAGCCGGGGTGGCTTCGCGCAGCGATCAGGATAGCGATCGCGACTCTCTGCTGCGGCGTGCCGATGAAGCGCTTTACGAAGCAAAAGCCGCCGGGCGTAATACCGTCATCATTGCCGGAGCTGAGGAGTTCAGCGCGTCTGATTCGGCCGGGTAAGATTCCGGGGTGGGTGGGACAGGCTCAGCACTTACTGCGTAATCGCCAGCCGAGCCACTCATCCAGTGCCGCTTCCGGCAGCGGCCTGGAGTAGAAAAAGCCCTGCGCCTGGTCGCAGCCGAACTCGGTCAGCGCCGTAACGGTTTCCGCATTCTCCACGCCCTCAGCCAGCACCATATAATCGAGATCTTTAAGCATCGCAATAATACTGCGGGCGATGACGCGCGATGCGGTGTCAGATGAAATTTCGCTGATCAGTGAACGGTCCAGCTTGATCACATCCAGCGGAATGCGCCGCAGATAACTGATGTTGCTGTAGCCGGTACCAAAGTCATCCAGTGAAATACCGAATCCACGAAGTTTCAGCATCTCAAGCCCCCGCATTGCGGTCGCGCTCTCCAGAATCCGTTCCGTCTCCAGACACTCAATGCCCAGCAGCGAAACCGGGAGCTTCGCCCTGATCATCTGTTCTTCCAGCTCGTCGGCAAAACCGTCACGTGAAAAATCGCTGCTGCTGACGTTAATGGTGATGGGCAACTGAATATAGCTGTTGCGCAGCCGGGAGAGCCGGGCGATTGCGTGCTCTGTCACCCAGGTGGTCAGTTCGCTGAGCAGCTCGGTTTGCACGGCAAAGGGTAAAAACTGTGCAGGAGACAGTTCGCCGCGCTGCGGATGCTGCCAGCGGATCAGGGCCTCCAGGCCAATTGGCTTGCCGCTGTGCAGACAGATTTTAGGCTGATACGCCAGCCATAACCCCTTATCCTGGCGTATCGCGATGGCCAGGTCATGCATCAGGGTGAAGTCCTGCGTATGGCGCGTATCAGTGGCCTCGCTGAAAGGCATCGAGGCGACGTCGCGTGTGATGGCCTCGTGCAGCGCGCTGACCGCACGCCGCAGGATCTCCTGGGCAGGCATCTCCCCGGTATTGAAACTCGCCTCACCGGTGTGAGTCATCAGTGCAACCGACAGCCCATCGCCGAGATCCGCGCTAATCCCGGCCAGCTTGTTTGCCACCCAGTTAGCAGTGAGTCTGCTCTCCTGACGTGTCAGCAGGGCAAAGCGCCCGGTGGCTACGGTGTAGAGCATCTCTCCTGGTGCAGGCCTCAGGCGCAGCGGCAGCAGTGTCGCCACATCTTTCAACAGGCTTTCAACCGGTCCCATGCCCATTGAGCGCGCAAGCTCGTAGGCGCGCGGCATATCGATACAGTCAATCAGCACCAGCCGCCGTGGCGTGGTGTCACCGGAGGCGGCAAGAAACTGCAGGTCGCGAATCAGACGCTGGCGGTTGGGCAGACCGGTTACCGGGTCGGCAAAGCCAGCCGAGTACCAGGCCTCAAGAAATGA
This sequence comes from Pantoea sp. X-Soil-ISGK-285, assembly GCF_059730815.1. Classification (NCBI taxonomy): domain Bacteria; kingdom Pseudomonadati; phylum Pseudomonadota; class Gammaproteobacteria; order Enterobacterales; family Erwiniaceae; genus Pantoea; species Pantoea sp. X-Soil-ISGK-285. The sequence goes on from NZ_AP035940.1 coordinate 16,434, forward strand.
CATCACCAGTGCCGCCAGCATCTTCAGCATGGCGACCTGATCCGCATTAAAGGGATGAGGCGCGGTGTCAGTCACGCACAGCGTACCCAGTATCAGACCTGTGCTGCTTTTAAGCGGTACGCCGGCATAAAAGCGAATAAAAGGCGCGCCAACAATCAGCGGATGCTCAGCAAAGCGGGTATCCAGCAACGTATCGGGTACTACCACGGTGCTGTCACTGTCCACTGCATGCCGGCAGAGCGAGTCCTGCCGGGAGGATTGAGTGAGTGTGAAATTTTGCGCAGCCTTAACATGCTGCATCTCATCATCCAGTACGGAGATAAAGCTGCCGGGTATACCGAGTGCCTGGCTGGCCAGTCGGACGAACTGTCGCAACACATCGTCACGACTTTCGTCGTTACTGCGCAGCGCGTGCAGGGTTCGCGTACGGCAATCGTCGCCGTCGCTGAGACTCATAAGCATGGATTCCTCCGCACCGGCTGATTACGGCGCGAAATTAAACAGAAAAATTGAAGGGTATGATGTCATGACTACAGGCAAATTCTGCAAAAAGAAAGAGTCATGACCATTTATTTTTTATCACACTGCACGGCATTGCTGGTCAGAATAGCAAATCACTTTTCTTTAACGAAATATTTTAGTAATCACGATTCTATTATTTTGTCGTTAAAAACTTTTAATTTCTTAAATATCCTGCCAGTATACAGAGTATAAACATAGTGCACTATATAATAACGCACTAAAGTAGATGACATAACTTATTTTTTATTTAATTTTAACTACACCAATGACAACATCGGGGAAACCTCATGAATTCACTCAGGCATTTCACTATCCGCCGCGTTGTGCTGTGGATGATGATCGTCTCACTGGGCATCGTCGTGCTGGCCGGTGGCTACAGCAGCCAGGTCGTGCGCGATATCTTTCGTCAAACCGATCGTTCAGCCGTTCTGACGCAGCAACTGAGCTTTCTGGCGCACAGCGCTATCGTCATGCAGAGCGGTACGCCAGCCGATAAAAACGCGCTCGTCGCCTCAACCCCGGCCGATGCTGACTGGGATAACGTCCGCGCGGCACTTACGACAACCCCCTCAGAATACGCAACGGTTGCACGTGCGCAGCTGGACAAGGTGACGCAGCAGCTGGCCCGGAATCAGGCACCCCTGAAGGCTGACCGGCATCGGCTTGAGGGCGTCTTGCTGGCAGCACTGCTGGCGGCAGTGGCGTTGCTGCTGTTTTGCGACCGCTATCTGGTCGTCCATCTGGTGCGTCCGGTAGGTAAAATTCGCGGTCATTTAAAAATTATTGCCGATGGCGATCTGACGCGCGAGCCGGAAGATCTGGGGCGCAACTGTGTCGGGCAACTGGTGCCGCTGGTCAAAGAGATGCAGCACAGTCTGTTGCAGACGGTCAGCGCTATCCGAGACAACGCAGCCATTCTTCATCGTGAAGCGGGGGACATCGCAGCGGGTAACGCCGATCTCTCCGACCGGACATCCACTCAGGCTGCTGCGCTGGAGCAGACCGCAGCCAGCATGGAGGAGATTACCGTCACCGTGCGTCACAATGCAGAGAATGCCCGCGAGGCACGTGAACTGGCTGCCAGCACCACGGATACGACTCAGCAGGGCGTGGAACTGGTTCAGTTGGTATCGGCAGCCATCACCAGCATCGCTCAGGGATCAGAAAAAATCCGGCAGTTCACCACCACTATTAATGGTATTGCGTTTCAGACCAACATTCTGGCGTTAAACGCCGCTGTAGAAGCTGCCCGTGCGGGTGAGCAGGGCCGCGGCTTCGCGGTGGTCGCCAGTGAGGTACGTTCACTGGCACAGCGAAGTGCTGCTGCCTCTAAAGAGATCGAAGAGCTGATTGCCGATACCGTAGCACGCGTTGACGATGGACGGCGGGCGGCTGAGAGCGCAGGAACCACCATGGAGGCCGTGCTGCGCGGCGTCGGCGGCGTGAATGAACTGATCGGACAGATTGCGCTGGCTTCGGATGAACAGAGCAAAGGGATTGCCCAGGTCACGGTCGCCGTTGCAGAACTTGACCGCGTAACGCAGCAGAATGCGACGCTGGTTCAGCAGGTTTCGGCGACGGCAGGCAGTCTCAGTGGACAGACTGAAACGCTGGGCAGCGTGATTACGCGCTTTACCCTGCCGCATCACCCTCTTGCCGTAGAGCCTAAACGCGTCACGCCTGATGAAAAAGGCGGCTGGGCAACGTTTGCGCGGGCATAGCCTGAACGTATTTTTTCTGAACTGTAGATAATGTCTGTCCGGGACGGAATAACGATTAACGTTCACTCTTTTTAAAAGAGGAATGAAACGGTCATTTTTTGTGACTGTGATTGACGTTGATCATCATTCGATCAACGCCACCATTCAGAATGACAATTACTATTCTCAGCGGTGCAAAAATTATCCGGGCAGCGATTTAAATATAATTCAGGTTATTTTCTCTGTTTTTACTGGTGCGTTACGCTTTCCTGATAAGTGTAAAACGCCGGGCTGTTAAAACTTAACTCAAATTTATGTTTTGGCCGCAGGCGTGTACTTCCGCCCGGCCATCTCGCCGGGGCACCGTATGCGGAGCGTTTATATGGGAAATCAGATTTTACAGCGGCCTGTCGCCGTCCAGCACAACGTGCGTGAACTGCGCCTTGCGGCCGGTCTCTCTCAGGAGATTGCAGCCGAGCGTTTCGATCTTAGCCAGCGTGTCTGGCAGACCAAAGAAGCATCGAAAAATCCTGCGCTGCTCAGTCAGGGAGAGTATGAACTGCTGATGCTGCTCGCCGGAGAGCATCCGCACTATCAACTGGTACCAAAGCTGAAAAAGTAAGGCGTTCATCCTCTGTTTTCTCTTAAGTAAAGTCATGTCGGGCCGATATAGAGAGCTAAGCGAGGCGCATTACCGCCTGTCTGATATGCTCTGGCCAGATAATCCTGGGCGGTCCGCCGCACCCTCTCTGGCAGGCATAACGTGTTAACTGATGCCTCGCTGTCTGCGGTGTCAGCTTTATCGGACTCAGCGCGGCAACCTGTTGCTGCCGGGTTTACTGACGGGCCTTTCTTCCGGCAACGGATCGGCAGCGAACTCTGCGCGTTCTGTCTGATTGAACGTGTCCTCTTTATGCTGTGTCAGGCCAGCCACAGCAGATAACATCAGAGGAGAGTTACGCTGAAACGTCCAGTTTATCATGATGCCGAGGCGGCTCGCCTCGACGCACTTAAGCAGTATCATCTGATGGATTCACCGCCGACCGATGCGCTGGATCGCCTCACTACGCTTGCCGCGCGGCTGTTTCGGGTGCCGGTCGCTTTTGTCTCGCTTATCGACGAAAAGCGGCAGTTCTTCGCCTCCCGGTACGGTTTAAATATTTCAGGTACGGCACGCAACGTCGCCTTCTGCCACCATACGCTGGCGCAGGGCGATATCCTCTGCGTGCCCGATACGCTGAAAGATCCGCGCTTCCGCGACAGTCCGCTGGTTCACGGCTACCCCTTTATCCGCTTTTACGCGGGGATCCCGCTTTCGACCCCGGATGGGCATCATATTGGCACGGTCTGCCTGACCGACAGCCATCCTCGTGAGCCGTTAACTGCAGAGGATCGAAAGCATCTGAACGATATTGCTGCACTGGTGATGGATCGCATGGAGATGCATCGTCTGGAGTTATTGCGCTACACCAGCCAGCAGCGACTCGAGGCGATCTCATCCACTTCGCCTGACGCCATTGTCTGCACTGACCTTCGGCGTGGCATAACCTTCTGGAACCCGGCCGCCACCGCGCTGTTCGGCTACAGCGCAGAGGAGATGCGCGGCCAGTATATCAGCGAGCTGATCCCTGCTCGCTGTCAGACTGACTACCGTAATGAACTGGTCCGGATTACCTCTGACGAAGCAGCTATCTCGCACCCACGCTCTTTGCAGATATGGGGTGTCACGCGTGAAGGTCGTGAATTTCCGGCAGAGGTCTCTTTTTCGGGCTGGCGTGAAGAGGGCGAACGGCTGGTGGGCATGATCATCCGCGATGTCACGGCCCGCTATGAGAGTGAGGCGCGGCTCTGTGAGCTGGCCTCACTGGATATGCTGACACGTCTCGCCAGCCGCAGCGCGTTTATGGATCAGGTCGGCCAGCTGACCAGGGCGGGCGTCCCCTATACGTTACTGATGACCGATCTCGATGGTTTTAAAGAGGTTAACGATACGCTGGGGCATGCTGCAGGCGATGCGTTATTGTGCCACGTTGCCGAACAGATTCGTGCGGTGTGCGCCAGTGCCGTGACGGCTGCGCGCCTGGGCGGTGATGAATTTGTGATCCTGTTAGCAGGCGGCAGCGCAGAGGCGGCGATCACGGCGGAGAAACTGATTGCGGCCGTTCAGACGCCGTTCCGCTATCACGACTCACCGGTGGTGGTCGGTGCCAGCACCGGCATCGCCTCCTATCCGGAGCACGGCAGGGATCCCTCTTCGGTGATGTCCGCCGCAGATCTGGCGCTCTATCGCGCCAAAGCGTCGGGTAAAGGCTGCAGCATGCTGTTTATGCCCGCGTTTCGTGAAACGGAGCAGCAGCGGCGCCGTTTTGAGCGCGAACTGGAAACGGCGGTGCGGCAGCAGCAGTTCACTCTTTACTATCAGCCCCGCTACGACGTTGAAAGCGGAAAGCTTATTGGCTGCGAGACGCTGGTGCGCTGGCAGCATCCGACGCGCGGGCTGCTGTTGCCGGCTGAATTTATCGGCATGCTGGTTAAAAGTCCGCTTTCAGTCACGCTGGGTGAATGGATCATCCGCAGTGCTCTGGCACAGGTCCGGCAGTGGCAGGTTCGCTCTCCTCAGCTTCGCGTCAGCATTAACCTGTTTCCGCGCCAGCTGGCAGGGAACAGCCTGGAGACGGTAATACGTGAGAGTGCCGGAGGCGATGCCGGTTTTGTTGAGCTGGAAGTGGATGAGCCACTGCTGGCCGTGCTGATGCAGGATATGCCGGTTCAGGTTGACGCCGTACGCCGAACGGGAGCCTCGTTCGTTATCGATCATTACGGGCGTACGCTGGGGGCGATTAACCTGCTGCGCTATAGCGTTGTGACGGGTTTTAAAATCGATAAGTCGATGACGCACGAGCTGGATTCCAGCATGCGGGTGCGTATGATGTTCCGGGCCATTACCGCGCTCGGCAAAAGCCTGGGTATCCGGGTGGCCGCCGAAGGGGTGGAAGACAAAGAGCAGATCGCTTTTGTTACGGCCGCCGGATGCGACATTATGCAGGGCAATGGCCTGTGCCAGCCACTGACGCCGGCGGACTTTGAGGCGATGCTGTGCGGAGAGGAGCACTGTGCGCCCGCTATCGCTATCGCCAGCGGTTATGACGTTACGCCACGCTAATCGGTCTGATTGTGGCGAGCGTAGCGGAGGATGCCCGACGCTGATAGTCTGCGCCTCAGGGTGAGTGTGCGGGCTGGTATTCCTGTTTCAGCAAGCCGAAGATCCAGTCATCCTGCCACTGGCCGTTGAGGAAGAAGTTCTGCCGCAACGTCCCCTCCTGCACAAAGCCCGCTGAAATCAGGGTCCGGCGTGAGGCCGCATTGCCTGCTGTCACCGTCGCGATCAGTTTGCGGTATTCCTGTTGCTCAAAGCAGAACGTGATAATGGCATGCAGAGACTCGCTGCCGTAGCCTTTGCCCTGCGCATCTGCGGCCAGAATAAAGCCAAACTCCGCAATACCCTCTCCACGATCGATAAACCCGCAAAAGCCAGCCGGAGCACCGGATGTTTTTTCTCCGATAACCAGACAGAGCCAGTGCCTGCAGCCCTTGTACCAGGCGGGCAGGCGGACATCAAATGAGTGGGTTCTGATCTCTTCAGCGCTGCGCGGATCGCTGATGTACTGCATCACCGATCTATCCTGACTGACTGCCAGATAGAAGGGCCAGTCTTCCTGCCGAAGTGACCGATAAGTCAGGCGCGGCGAGGTGACTTTCAGCAGTATTTCAGCAGACTCTTCAGTTGTCATCGTGCAACTCCCTGTTGATCGGATCTCTGAGGCGATGGCGCAAAATAACACAGAGTGGCTGACTGGCGGGACGCGCTTTTGCCGCTCTGCGAGGTATCCCGCAATCCCGACGCTATTTCACCAGCTCCTGGTCTCGTGCATTGTCCAGCTCCCGCTGCCACATTTGCTCTTATCGCTGCGCTGTCAGGCCTTCTGCCCACTTCATTGCTACGCTTTTAGCCAGATGGCTGAAAATTGATCCTGATGAGAGTAATCCCCATGGAATTGAAAACGTTTGAAACAGCAGCCTGGGCTGCGCTGCAGGAATCTGCAACCGATCCACAGGGTGGATTTCGTTATCTGATGCTCTGTACGGTCGATACTCTGCTACAACCTCAGGCGCGCACAGTGGTTCTGCGCCAGTGTGCCGACGACCGCAGGATGCTGACATTTCATACGGATGTTCGCAGCCCGAAGTGGCAGGAGATGGCGGCGAATCCGCAGGTCACCGTGCTGGGATATTGCCATCAGCGTCGCCTGCAGTTACGACTGGCAGGGCGGGTTGCGTGTTATGCGGCGGGAAGTGATGTTGCCCGGGCAGCCTGGCGTGCGTTACCGCAGCACACGCGGCAGACTTACACCGGCGGACCTCCGGGGGAAGCACGGGCAACGGCTGATGAGACGCCTGACGCGGCAGCAACGGAAACCGGGGAATCCCGCTTTGGCGTGGTGATTTTGCAGGCCAGTGTGCTGGACGCCTATCAGCTTCAGCGAAACGAAAATCAGCGCGCCCTGTTTCGCTATTCGGCTAACGGCGAGTTGCAGGAAAGCGAATGGCTTAACCCCTGACCCGATATGCCTGATTCACTTCGGGTCGGGTTAACGCCTGATTGATCCTCTTTTCGCGCACGCGATAAAAGAGATTTCACTGTCTGCCGCTTCGTTAGCTGTTTTTTATCTGCCGCACCGCTTAATCGATTTTAGCACCACGTTATCTTCATATAATGGCGTTTTTCTGCTTTTTCCTATCTTTTGTCATTGTTTGTGCCAGGCTTTAACTAACCGAAAAGCAGTGACTTATGCTCAAGGTAAAGAAAAGTACAAATGATCGCTCTGTATCACAGGCAGGTTAAACATGAACAATCAACCTCCTGAAAAACCAGGGTCAGAGGGTAGCGACCAGGTGTTAAGCCTGGCGGAGGAAACCGTTGAGGTCTCAAAACAGCGGGTCATCGACGGTCATGTCAGGGTTACCCGACAGGTCACTGAGCATCAGCAGAAGATTGCGCTGATGCTCCGGCACCAGACGGCGGAAATAGAACGCATTCCTAAATCGGAACGGCTGGCTGAGATGCCGGAGATCCGTGAAGAAAATGGCGTTCTGATCATTCCTGTCGTTGAAGAGGAAATCGAGATCGTTCGTCATCTGGTGCTGAAAGAGGAGTGGCATATCCGCAAAGTTGTCAGTGAGGAAGCGACAGAACAGGTCGTCTCCCTGCGCAAACAGCACGCTCACCTGACCCGAACACCCTATTCAGAGCCGTCCGAATCCATCACCGAGGAACACAACATGGCGCGTGAAACAATCGTAACAATGTTCAGCAATATCTCACTGGCAGAGGGTGCAAAGCGTAACCTGATCAAGGCCGGGTTCCTGGATGATGACATTGATATCATCTCCGGTGATCGTTTGCGTACCGAAGGTCAGGAGGCCCGTCACCCTGGCTTCTGGCAACGCCTGTTCGGCAATACGCTGGAGGAGGATCAGGCCGAAGTGTATGAAGACGCGATGCGAACCGGCGGAGTAGTGCTGTCGCTGCGGGCCGATGAAGATGAGTTACCTCGCGCCCTGGGCATCCTTGATGCACATGAAGAACTTACCGAGCGCAGTGCGGCGCTGCCCGATGATTACGCACCCGGTTACGCGACCAGTGATGGTCTGACTGCACCTGCCAGTGGAACGCTTCAGGATAATGCCGCCGTCGATCCGCTCTCTACCGATCCTGCCCATCGTGGCGCTGCCCGTACTGCCCTGACCGGTGACGAAAGTGACGAGGATGTACTGCGTCTGGCCGAGGAGCGACTGGAAGTGGGTAAACGTCTGGTCAGTGAAGGTTCAACCCGCGTTCGTCGCTACACTGTCACCGATCAGGTCTCAGAAAATGTCTCGCTGCATGAGCAGCACGCCGCAATCTTCCGTCGTCCGGTGAATGAATCAGGTTCACCTACCCATGTTGACTGGTCTGAAAAAACTGTCGAAGTGGAAGAGACGCATGAGCAGCCCGTGATTAATAAGACCGCGGAGATCATTGAAGAGGTGGTGTTACGCAAAGAGACAAGCGATCGGGTTGAAACTATCAACGATTCGGTACGCCGTCAGGAAGTGGATATTGACCATGCGAGTACAGATCCTCTCGGCGCAGACCGGCTGACCGGGAATCGTACTGTGGCCGATCCGTTGCTTGAAAGCACGCGTCAGGCCCGCGCTGACCACGACACCCGTCCGGTAACGCCAGGCAGCGAGCCAGCGCATAAAGAGGGTTTCGCGGAGAAGGCCGGTGATAAAATCGCGGAAGCGAAAGAGAAGGTCGAGGACAAGTTTAAAAAGCCGTAATGCCGGATCGGTGATTGTCGCCTTCTATACCTGAAAACCCGTCGCAGACGGGTTTTTTTCATAAATCACACTGAAATTCTGTAGGCAATTTAATGGCATCACTTAGACCTGACACCCGTTGATGGAGAATGGCCACATTGAAAGTTGTATAGAGCTCTCGTCTTAAGTGTGTGTACGTTATTCGTGAGCTGCCCCTAGTATTAGATACAACGATCAGTTAGTAATGTCGGTTTGTTCACCTTCTGATTTTCCATTTCTCCAGCCTGCTGCAAATTCAGACGGCGTCTGGTAATTCAGCGATGAATGAGGTCTGGACTCGTTATAGTCCTGCCGCCAGTCATTAATGATTTTCCGGGCATGAACAATATCGCTGAACCAGTGTTCATTCAGGCATTCATCGCGAAAGCGTCCGTTAAAACTCTCAATAAATCCGTTCTGTGTCGGTTTACCGGGCTGAATAAGCCGCAGCTCCACTCCATGCTCAAAGGCCCATTGGTCAAGTGCTCTACAGGTAAACTCCGGCCCCTTGTCAGTTCTTATCGTAGCCGGATATCCGCGAAACAGCGCAATACTGTCCAGAATATGCGTGACCTGCACGCCTGAAATCCCCAAGGCAACAGTGACAGTCAGGCATTCCTTTGTGAAGTCATCGACGCAGTTAAGGCACTTGATCCTGCGACCGGTGGCCAGTTCATCCATGACGAAATCCATTGACCAGGTCAGATTGGGCGCATCCGGGCGAAGCAGCGGAAGCCGCTCAGTCGCCAGATCCTTACGACGTCGTCTGCGCTTCACACTCAGGCCGTTAAGGTGATAAATGCGGTATACCCGCTTGTGGTTGACGTGAAGGCCCTCACGACGCAATAACTGCCAGATCCGCCGGTAACCAAAGCGACGGCGTTCAGGTGCCAGCTCTGTGATGCGTAGAGATAGCTGCGCGTCAGCAGCCGGACGCTGAGCTGAATAACGGCAGGTTGAAAGAGACAGACCTGCCAGCCTGCAGGCACGACGTTGCGACAGACCGGCGACCTCACACATGACTTCCACGGCTTCCCGCTTCTGGTCTGTCGTCAGAACTTTCGACCCAGAGCCACCTGAAGCGCCTCCTTATCCAGCATGGATTCGGCGAGCAGCTTCTTAAGGCGAGCGTTCTCCTCTTCAGGTGACTTAAGCCGCTTTACCTCAGGGACTTCCATGCCGCCAAACTTCTTGCGCCAGGTGTAGAAAGTAGCGTCTGAAATAGCATACTTACGGCAGAGTTCCCGTGCAGAAACCCCGGCTTCGGCCTCGCGGAGGATACTGATGATCTGTTCGTCGGAAAACGCTTCTTCATGGGGATGCCCTCATGTGGCTTATGAAGACATTACTAACATCGGGGTGTACTAATCAACGAGGAGCAGGTCATATCAGTCATAGCACCATCGCCTGGCACGGGCTGACTCGATTACCATCCCGATAGTAAGAGGGATGGCCTCGCGCGGGTTTTTTGGATAGTAGAGGCTGAAAGTCACCAGATCAGAATCCATTCCAAACGCATCGAAGACGTTCTGAAGGCATTCCGCAGCGTCCTCCGGGTCAAGCTTCATGTCCTGATTAAGCGACATCTCTGGCGTGAGTGTTTTTTTCCGGAACGTAAGCAGCGATCGGCCGTTCCACGGCTCAATGAGTGCCATTACGCGTGCCTGTGTGTCATCTACCATAACTTATCCTCCCCGCGAGCGATGGCATTGTACAGTCTGACCGAATTGAAACTGATATCGGCAACGTCTCTTGCCAGAATCACCCAGCCCACGACGGGTATCGCCCGACCAACAAAGGTGCTGAGCTTATGCGTAAAAAGGATACGCGCGGTCCGGGGCGGGTATCCCCCTACGATGGTGGGGAGCTGTATGCCGAAAGGAAACTTGGCGTTAGGGAATACTCTGCGTGCTGCCCGTGAGGCATAGGAGGTACCCTTGAGAGCATCGCGCGGTTTGGTGCGGGTAGTCAGGACATTACGTCCAGACAGGATGGCCACGATCGCTCCGAAGTCATCAATGCCCAGCTGTTCAGCGACTTCTTCACAGAAAATCATGAAAAAGAGCTCACCAGCGGTGAGGTTCGGTCTACCTGCGTAGAAATAGGTGTTATTGAGTTCTTCAGTCGTATCCACTGCCAGCTCCCACAAGTTCACTTCATTCATCATCCTGATGCTTTTTAAACAATACCTCGCGCGTTCATGCTTGACAACCTGACGGTCTGGGACAGGATAATAAAAAACGGTAATTTCACCTCATCTCCATGCAGGCACTCGCGGCATCATTTCAGAAATGGGCATGGTTTCGCTATCCTTATGTCTTAAATGATTTTTTATGCCGTCAGCGCGCTGAATAACGGGAGCGGGGCGTCATCAGGCACTCTGGGGTGCATACCTGGCCATAGAGAGATAAAGGTTATAGAAAGGTTCCTGGGGTATTAAACATTTCCCATTGTCTATATCCATACCTTACATAGACCTGCATTTATCGATACCACAGGAATCTACATCAGAGTCACATAAGCGATTTGCTAGTGATGGCTTTGCCTTATTTAAGTTTGCTCCAGGGTTTTCTTAAGAGATAAGAAGGCTTCCTGTACATGCTGGTTACCAGTCTGTGCTGCCACGAAGCGATGAACCCCCCTCGCGTTGTGCAGACCGCGATCCCTGACTACCCTTGCTGTTGTTTCTATTCCCAAAGCGGGCCGGATAGCCTGAACGCCGGATTAGCATCTGCAATTTTTAGTCATTAACGGCAGGCGATCGTGAATCTGCCGTGCATTATCAATCAGGGAAATCATGACAGAACAACGCAACGCCGATCATTACCGTGCTGATGAGCACATTGATCCTTATATCTCGGTACAGGGTGCAAGAACACATAATCTCAAAGATGTTTCGCTGCGATTTCCCCGTAACGCCATGGTGGTGTTCACCGGGGTTTCAGGCTCCGGTAAATCGTCCCTCGCCTTTGATACCCTCTATGCGGAAGCCCAGCGCCGGTTTATCGAATCGGTGTCGCCACATGCCCGTCGTCTGATCGATCAGGCTGCTGCACCGGATGTGGATAATATTGACGGACTTCCACCCGCGGTGGCGCTTCAGCAGAGCCGGGCTGGCGCGCAGGAGCGTTCAACGGTGGGCAGCCTCACCCGAATTTCTGTCACGCTGCGTCTGCTGTTTTCCCGTGCGGGCGTAAGGCCTGAAGGCGTTCCCTTTATGACCGCCGATTTTTTCTCGCCTAACAATCCTGAAGGTGCCTGTCCGCATTGCCAGGGACTGGGAAGAGTGCACACCGTTAAAACCGAGTCGATGGTACCGGATAGTTCACTGAGTATCCGCCAGGGGGCTATCGCTTCCTGGCCCAGAGGCTGGCATAACAAAAACCTGCGCAGCATCCTTGAGACGCTCGGCTACGATGTCGATGCGCCCTGGAATACGCTTTCAGCCCGCGACCAGCAGTGGATGTTACTGACTGACGAACAGCCATCGGTGCCGATTTTTGTCGGTCTGAATGCTGAGCAGCGCGAAAACGCGCTGGCGGCGGGCGAAGAGCCGGCTTATACCGGCACGTACACCAGTGCAGCAAAAATCGTGCTGCAGAGTTATTCGGGTGGCAGCGAGACGACGAAGAAACGGCTGGCGCGCTTTGTGACGGTCACTCCCTGTTCTGAATGCCACGGTAAAAGGCTAAACCGGGATGCGCTGTCCGTGACCTTTGCCGGGCATGACATTGCCAGCCTGAGTGAGCTGTCGGTCTCTGAGCTCGCTGAACTGCTGAAGCCTTATGCGCGTGGCGCATCACCGGACCTGCCGGCAGAGGCGGCACTGCGTGAGGCGGTCATCCGGATGGCGTCGGATATCTGTATGCGGCTTGAGCAGCTGGAAACGCTGGGTCTGGGTCATCTGGCGCCGGGACGCCGTACCACCGTACTCTCATCCGGCGAGCTGCAGCGCGTGCGTCTGGCCACTCAGCTGATATCGCGGCTGTTTGGCGTGCTTTATGTGCTGGATGAGCCGTCAGCCGGGCTGCATCCCGATGATGTCAAATCGCTGCTCGCATCCCTGAAGAACCTGGTGCGTGCCGGTAATTCGCTGGTGGTCGTCGAACATAATATTGACCTCATCGCCGAGGCAGACTGGCTTATCGAGGTCGGCCCCGGTCCGGGAACGCATGGCGGCGAGATCGTCTATAACGGCGAACCAGCAGGACTTGAAGAAGTCAGTGCGTCACCCACCTCGGCCTATCTTTTCTCACGAAGCTATACCGGGCTGCGCCAGCGCCGGCCCGCAGAGAGCTGGCTCTGCTTTGAACAGGTCTATTGCAACAATATTGCCGGAGTGGATATCGCCATCCCACTGGGGAGAATGACGGCCGTCACCGGCGTGTCCGGCTCCGGAAAATCGACGCTGCTGAATCGCGTGCTTCCGGAAATGCTCGGACGTTTTGACAAAACGCCTGACATCGAGGAGGGCGAGGAAGAGGATCTGGTGCCGGACGTTAAGGGTCAGGTTGTCAGCGGAAGTGACGCCATCGGCCGATTGGTCAGAATCGATCAGCGTCCTATTGGCCGGACGCCACGCTCAAATCTGGCCACTTACACCGGATTTTTCGATATCGTCCGCAGGCTGTTTGCAGACACCGACGCGGCGAAAGCCAAAGGCTTCAGCGCTAGCCGGTTTTCCTTCAATCTGCCAGCCGGACGCTGTCCTGCGTGTGAAGGGCAGGGACAGATTTCGATTGAGCTGCTCTTCATGCCGAGCGCTACCGCAACCTGTTCCGTCTGCGCGGGAAGCCGTTATAACCCCGAAACGCTGGAGGTGAAATGGAACAACCTGACGATAGCGGATGTGCTTGATCTGACCGTGGACGACGCCACTAAGGTGTTTCATGGGCATGACGGGATCCAGCGTTCGCTTAAGGCACTGACGTCGCTGGGGCTGGGATATCTGACCCTGGGTCAGCCCGCCACTGAACTCTCTGGCGGCGAGTGCCAGCGTATCAAGCTTGCCTGGGAGCTGCAGCGGGTCCAGCGTACGCCCACGCTTTATCTGCTTGATGAACCTTCGACAGGATTGCACCCGTCTGACATGGATAAGCTGCTGGTAGTGCTGGATGAACTGGTGAAGCGTGGTCACACCGTGATCATGGCGGAACACAACATGCGCATAGTGGCAGAGGCGGACTGGGTGATTGATCTGGGTCCCGGCTCGGGTCTTAAAGGAGGAAGGATTGTCTCCTCCGGCTCACCGGAAGAGGTCAGCGCATCTGCAGAGAGTCTGACTGCACCCTGGCTTTCCGCACAGCTGAAAAAGAGGGCGGGCGATCCGGATTGCGGTGGATGATTACGCCGCTGAAACTGGTGCATTGTAAGGGCTCAGGCGCAAGCTCCTGAGCCCGTCAGTAATGATAACGGCATGATGCAATCAATAGAGCATCCCCGCTGACAGCGTACACCAGCCGATGTTCTGCCGTGATTCTGCGTGACCAGAAACCTGCAAGATTATGCTTTAACGGCTCGGGTTTTCCTTTGCCTTCAAAAGGCGTCCTGCTGGCATCTTTGAGCAGCTCGTTTATCTTTTTAACGGTTTTTTTATCGGCATCCTGCCAGTAGAGATAATCTTCCCAGGCTTCTGCGGACCAGGTTAGTTTCACTCAATAATATCCCTGTCAGTCCCGTTACCGCTTTGCAGGCTTTCGATAGAATCCATCAACCTGCGCGCATTTTTAGGTGACCGCAGCAGGTATGCCGTCTCTTCCAGTGAGTTATATTCCTCAAGCGACATCAGCACACAGGATTCACCGTTCTGGCGAGTGATCAATACCGGCGCTTTATCTTCAACTGTCTGAACCATAGTGGCAGACAGATTCTGTCGGGCTTCGCTGTAACTGATTGCTCTCATAGTACCTCCGTAGTAAGTAATACAAATCATTGTACAATGATAAGCTATGACAAGGAAGCTTAAGTGAGAAGACTGGATATGAAATCGCGAAAGCGACAAAGTAACAGGCGCCTGACAAACCATAACCCTGAGTTTTCATCCGGTCACCATGCTGCTCGAATCAGTGAATACGGGTATTTTCTCATCAGCGCAGCGGCGCATTAACCTGTAACGCATCCAGCTCACGGGCATCATGACTGCAAAAAAAGGTGATTTCGCCGCCGCGCTGGCAGGAGAGCTCACGCAGTCGCTGCTGATTGTGTCGTCTGGCCACGTTATCCATGCCCATCATCCACTGGTAAAAGCGCAGTCCCGGCGTGCAGTGCCGCGTCTGCTGCCGCATTTCGCCGCGGTAAAACCAGGCATCGCCGCCGTGCAGCAGCCAGCCATCGGGTTGCTGAATCGCGATACCCGCGTGACCCGGCGTATGGCCCGCCAGCGGAACTAACAAGATCTCCGGCGGTAAGTCACGCAGGCGATTAACCGCCTCAAAACCAAACCACTTTTCTCCCTGCGGCTGATAGGTCTCCCAGTTGCTGATCCCACCCCATTGTCCGGGCCGGTAACGTTCCCGTGACAGCCAGCTATGGCGCTGATGCGCAGTATCAACCTCCTGCTGCAACAGATGGATTCGCGCCTGCGGAAAATCGGTTAGTCCGCCAGCATGATCGAAGTCGAGATGGGTCAGAATAATATGCCGCACATCCTCAGCCCGGAAACCCAGTGACGTAAACTGTGACAGTGCGGTCAGTTCATCGCGGCGCTGAATATTGTTTAATGCGCGGAAAAAGCCGGACAGGCGGCTGCCGGGCGCATGGATATCCTGACGACCAAAGCCGGTATCCACCAGCACCAGCCCGTCGCGATCCGTCTCAATCAACAGACAGTGACAGACCAGATGTGCTTTCAGGCCTTTACTGAATCCATCATAGAACGCGCCGCCCAGCGGACACATACAGCCACAGTTAAGGTGGTGAATTTTCATCGGGCCTCCATAGGGGCAATGGGGATATCTCTGAGAGGCTACGGCCTGTCCGGCGCGTAGCACATCAGCCTGGCTATAGAGTGTAGAGAGGGATGACGCAGTAGGCGGAGCGGTGAAGCGGATAACCGGGCAAAATTGCCGGTTATCCGCCAGAAAGCAGAGGATTATCAGGTGTGGAACAGCGGGAAAGCACCGGTCAGCAGACCGCCTGCCATCAGCACCAGACTGACCAGAATCCCCCACTTAATTGCAAAGCGCTGGTGGTCGCCGATGTCGACTTTCGCCAGACCCACCAGCAGGTAGACTGACGGCACCAGCGGACTCAGCAAGTGGAATGGCTGGCCGACAATAGAAGCGCGGGCAATCTCTTCTGCGGTAATGCCGTAGCCGGCCGCCGTCTGGGCGATAACCGGCAGAATGCCGAAGTAAAAGGCATCATTCGACATAAAGAAGGTAAACGGCAGACTGACCAGCGCGGTGAACACCGCCAGGTAAGGTCCGAAGCTGGGCGGGATCACCGCCAGCAGGCTCTTCGCCATGGCGTCAACCATGCCGGTGCCGGAGAGGATGCCGGTGAAAATACCGGCGGCAAAAATTAATGCGGTCACAGCCAGCACGTTACCGGCATGAGAGCTGATGCGGGCTTTCTGCTCCTCCAGCGTGGGATAGTTGAGCATCACCGCAATCGCAAACGCCAGCATAAACAGGATCTGAATCGGCATTAAACCAATCACCAGCAGCACCAGCAGCACGGTGGTCAGGATGAAGTTAGGCCAGAACATTTTCGGACGGCGATTGGCTGCGCACTCTTCGGCATCGCCCAGCCCCAGCTCAATGTTGTCGAGATGATGATCTTTTATGGTCATCACGCCAAGGCGCTTACGCTCACGCAGGCCAAACAGCACCGCCATCGCCACCAGGCTGGCGCAGGCCAGCAGCATCGCTGGCAGCATCGGAATAAAGATGTCGAGGGCGTCAATGCGCAGTGCCGCTGCGGCACGGGCTGTCGGACCTCCCCAGGGTGAGAGGTTCATGATGCCGCTGGCGAGGTTCACCAGACAGGTCATCATCAGCACGTTCATGCCCAGCCGGTGATAGAGCGGCAGGAATGCGGCAATGGCAATCATGTAAGTGGTAGAGCTGTCACCATCCAGAGAAACCAGCAGCGTTAGTACCGCCGTTCCGACCAGCACTTTCAGGGGGTCACCGCGCACCATCCGAAGAATAAAGCGCACCAGTGGGTCAAACAATCCGGCATCGATCATCAGACCGAAATAGAGAATGGAGAAGGTCAGCATCACGCCGGTAGGGGCCAGCTTTTTGACGCCGTCCAGCATCATGGCACCCAGACCTGCGTAAAAACCGCCAATCAGCGCAAATATGGTTGGTATCAGGATCAGCGCAATCAAGGCTGACATGCGTTTGGTCATGATCAGATACATGAAGCAAACAACCATGGAAAAACCCAGTATCGTCAGCAAATTAACAGCCCTCGCAATGGCGGAAAAGTAATGAAAAAGTTACATACCGGCAGGAAAATTCAGGTAATTACTTAGCGTGGTAATGATTAACCTGTTGTTTTAATTAACCCTGCATTCAAAGATGATAATAAATAGTTGTCAGTATTTAGCATTTCTTTAACAAAGAAGGGTGATCATGATCATCTTTAAACGGTTCTTAAACGAGATTGTGTGACTGAGATCAAAGGGTGTCGAAGTGTAACCGGGGTTTCGGGCCAGCTGAGGCTGAATCAGGCGGGTAGTAGAGTGGTGGAGAAACAGGGTAACCGGCTGAGCCATGATGCTCAGCCAGTTAACGTTATTAGCTGCCTAACAGCTGAATAATCATCTCAGGGGTTTTATTCGCCATTTTGCTGACGGCCGTCTGACCCTGCTGAATAATCTGGCTGCGTGCCAGCTGGCTTGCTTCTTCAGCATAGTCCGCATCCTGTATGCGGCTGCGAGCCGCTGAGGTATCCACGCCCTGCTGCGATAACACATTACGGTTCGATTCGTAACGGTTGATCTTTGCGCCATAGGTCGACTGATAACCGCTGATCTTCTCGAGCGCGCTATCCAGTGCTTTCATGGTGGTTGAGATATCGCCCTCTGTAAGCAGCGTTGTGTTGTTCAGCCCCAGCGTTTTGGTATCCGATGGCGTTGCCGGAATAGTATCCGACTGAATCGGCTGACCGTAATCGGCGCTGGTGACCACCTCCATAGGTTCGCTCTTCTTCGGCGGCGTTGCAGGCAGGCTTTTGGGTTCCGGCAGATTTCCCCAGGTCAGATTACCGGTGAAGGAACCATTGCCCACCACCACCACAATCAAATCCTCGCTGACGGTATCCAGCGTGATGCGCTCAAGCCGGTTACTGGTGATGGTGCCGTTGTTGAAATCGCCGCTGGCGACATCCTCATAGCGATCGCCGTCACCGCTGTAAGTGATGTTCATGCCGTTGTAGGTGCTGCTGTTACTGCCTGCCAGCGTCCAGCTCGGGCCGCCCTCCAGCAACTGCGAGCTGTCATAAGCCGCACCGCTGGCAAATCCGTTACTGCTGGTCAGCAGGCGACTATCCGCGGTAGCCGCATTAGTGATGCTTTTGCTGGCCCAGGTGTAATCAGGCGCACTGCCGTCCAGCGGTGTACCGACCAGGTGCTTACCGTCGCGGGTAAAGAGCTGGAGGTCGTCATCCATACCCAGTGAGTCAATGGTGATGCTTATCGCCGTCGAGCCTGCCGGGATATAGGCCAGCGGGATCACGCCAGAGGTAAAGGAGTAATTCTTGCCCGGCACCGGAAACTTCGTGTTGATAGGGTCAACGTTACCCAGCTTCGCAGGCGGTAGATCGGGATTATTCGTCGCCAGTGGATAGCGGCCAAAAATCTCAGTGTGGTCTGCCACTTCATTGATGCCTGCCATAATCTGCTGATACTGGCCGTTGATGCTCTGTCGATCGGCGTCCGACAGCGTGCCGTTAGCGGCCTGGACCGACAGGGTGCGCGCCTGGATCAGCAGATCGACGATGCTGCCAAGGCCGCCACTGGCGGTCTGGGAATAGCTGATGGCGTCATTGAGGCCACGCGCTACCACCGCATCGGCATTAATATTGGCCGTCATGCGGTTGGCAATCGCCTGACCTGCCGCGTCATCTTTGGCACTGTTAATTCTCATCCCTGATGATAACCGTTCAACCGTTCGTCCCAGAACAGAGTCAGTGCTGTACCGCGTTTTGTTCGTAATCGCGGCGGTTTCGTTATGGTTGATCGTTAACATGGTCGCTTCGAACAGGGAGAGGAGTCTCTGTTTTATCGGCAGGGTGATAAGCAGCTTTAATCTCTGTGGCGACAAAAAGGCAGGAAATACGGGGGCAGACGGTCAAGAGGCTGATGGTTAACCGCTTTTCAGATAAAAAAAATTAACGGTTCAACCCGGTCAGGAAAAACGCCTGCCACGCGATGACGCAGCAGGCGAACGAAGATTAGTTAAACACCATGCCGCCATCAATCAACAGCGACTGACCAGTCATGTAATCGGAGTCAGGACTGGCCAGGTAGGCGACGCAGGCAGCCACATCTTCCGGTTCAGAAAGACGTCCCAGCGTAATGCGTTTCGCAAATTCCTCGGTGCCGTAGCCGGCGGGCTTGCCGGCTGCTTCAGAGATCTGGCGGTCGATCTCTTCCCACATCGGTGTTCTGACAATGCCAGGGCAGAAGGCGTTGACCGTGATGCCGGCAGGTGCCAGATCGCGGGCGGCGGTCTGCGTCAGCCCGCGCACGGCAAACTTACTGGAGCTGTAAACCGCCAGCTCCGGATTACCGACATGACCCGCCTGAGAACAGGCGTTGATGATTTTGCCGCCGTGGCCTTCTGCAGCAAACGCTTTAATCGCGGCCTGCATGCCCCAGATCACCCCTTTGACATTGACGTTGTAGACCTTGTCGACCACCGCTTCGGTGATCTCAGCAATCGGCGTGGAGGGCGCAATACCGGCATTATTGACGATGACGTCAAAGCCGCCCAGCGTGCGGCGCGCCTCTTCTACCGCTGCCATCACCTGATCACGCTGCGAGACATCGACTTTCAGCGCAATCGCTTTGCCACCCTGCTGGTTGATCTTCTCCGCGACCTGGCGTGCGGTCTCCTGATTAAAATCGGCTACTGCAACCGCCAGTCCATCTTTCGCCAGACGCAGGGCGATCGCTTCACCAATGCCCTGGCCTGCGCCGGTCACAAATGCCACTCTGTTTTTCATCATGATTTCCTTTTTGAGAAATTAAAGAAGCTGGCTCAGATGCAGCTGACCCATCAGCAGCGGGTTGTCGGTGTAATCGACCGGCACCGCGACCACGGCGGGCCCCTGAACATCCATCGCTTTACGCAGCGTCGGCTCCAGCTCTGCCGCGCTGGTCACCGCAAAGCCCGCTGCCCCAAACGCTTCGGCGTAGGCTTTGAAATCGACCGGCCCAAAATTGACGCCCGAGACGCGGTGATATTTTTTCTCTTCCTGCATCGCCACCATGTTGTAGGCGTTATCGACCCAGACGATGTGCAGAATGTTGGCTTTTAAGCGGACGGCAGTTTCCAGCTCCATGCTGGATTGCAGGAAACCACCATCGCCGGAAACTGAAACCACTTTGCGCTGCGGCTCGACCAGCCAGGCACCAATCGCCCACGGCAGGGCCACACCCATCGTCTGCTGACCGTTGGAGATCATGATCTGACGGGCGCGGAAGCTGTAGAGGTAGCGGGCGATCCAGATGTGGAAGCTGCCCATATCGACGGTAAGGCTGACGTCACTGTTAATGATGTCCTGCATGGCGCGCACAATGCGCAGCGGATGCAGAGCAAACTGATTGAGGCTGGCACCCTGCATCGCCAGCAATTTGCGCTGCTGCTGACGATCCTCAAGGATGGTGGCGGCTTCCGGGGTCAGCTGGAGTGGGGCAGTGATGCGCGCGGCGAGTTTACGCACCGTGGCGGCGATATCACCCACCAGTTCTGCATCCGGCAGATAGCGGTTGTCGGTCTCAGCGGGTATTACGTCGATATGAATCAGGGTGGCGTTACCGCTGTTCCACATCGCCGGTTCATATTCCACCGGGCTGTAGCCGATGGTGACGATCAGGTCAGCCTGTTGCAGCAGCCTGTCGCCCGCCTGGTTGTTAAACAGCCCGACGCGCCCGGCGAAGCGTGAGAAGTGATCCTGTCTGACCGCTCCTGCTGCCTGATAGGTGCTGGTAACCGGAATGTGACTGCGTGTCAGCAGCTCATGAATCGCTTCGCTGTTCTCTGTCTGGCTCGCCATTAATCCCAGCAGGATGACCGGATTTTTAGCCCCGGCGATGGCCTCGCTGACGGCGTCGATCATTGACTCAGGTGCGGCGCCCAGTACAGGGCGGCCTTTGCTGCTCAACGCTTTGCCGGTAACCGGCTGATCGACAATATCCTGTGGCAGGCTGATAAAGGCACCGCCGCCCCGGCCATGTTCGGCGTGGCGAAACGCATTCGACAGGCATTCAGAAAGTGCAGCGGGGTCGGTGACCTCAACCGCATATTTAGTGATTGGGCGAAACATTGAAACCGTGTCCATGCTCTGATGAACCTGCTTGGCGCTGTCGGAGCGCTTCACCTGACCGCCGATAGCCACCACCGGATCGCCTTCGCTGGTGGCGGTGGCCATGCCGGTGATCAGGTTGGAGCAGCCCGGCCCGGAGGTGACCAGCGCCACGCCCGCATTGCCGGTAAGGCGGCCCACTGCGGCGGCCATAAATGCAGCGTTAGCTTCGTGGCGAACCGGGATGGTCTGGATGGAGGAATCCAGCAGTGAGTCGAAGACTTTATCAATTTTTGCGCCAGGAATGCCAAAGACGTGGCGGACGCCCTGTGCCTCAAGTTGCGCCACCACCAGGTCAGCGCCACAGGTCCAGAGTGTGGTATCGGTTGGAGTTTTCATCGTCATTCCTCTGATTAGCTTTCTACCGCACGAATCGCGGCGTCAAGATTGGCGGGGTTCAGGTCGGCATTGAGAAAATCGCTGTCCTGCGGCAAATCCACGACCAGCTTGCTGATGGCACCAAAGGTCAGCGTGCCCTGTTCCAGCGCATAATCGAGAATGTGGCCGCCGCCTTCGCGGTCGTCGGTAATAAAATGTTCGTGATAGCCCGCAACGTTAATGCCCTGCATATATTGCGGTGTACGGAATCCGATCAGTTCGCCCGCGCGCTGGCTGAAGGCAAAGGTCGGCTGATCGCCCAGCACTTCCGGCATTGAGCGATAGGGACGACACTGGCATGGCACGGTGCGGGTCTCGACGCGACTGAAACGACCGCTGATGCGCAGCGCGCAGAACTGGTTATCGGAGGTGATTTCGTTGTCGATCACCTGATGGATCGCCTCACGCGACATCGGCCGGTCAAATTCATACAGATGCTGCGGTTTAAAAAAGGTCATCACGGCGAACGGAGTTTTCTGCGCCGGATCGGCCGGGTGCGCACTGCCGTCGGCGTGCAGCTGATAGACCTTGCTGTCAAACGCGATCATCTCGCCATCCAGCCGGTTAAAGGTACCTAGGCCGAAATCCCCTTTACGCAGCAGGTCGGCAATACGGACATTGCCGTCGTAAACGCCGCTCAGCAGCGCACTCATTAAAGAGGTCTGATAGATAACGCTTTCTGGTGCATCCTGTGAAAGCGTCAGGACAGTATGTTTTAGTTGATCCTCACAGGAACAATCAGTTACACAATTGCTCATTTGATGCCTCATCGATTAACCGTTAAGCCGTGTTAACCTAATGGTGAACCGATTCAGTCGGTGGGTCCAATAGCGAAACCTGTTAACTTTGAGACGTTTTTGATATGGAACTTCGCCATCTGCGTTATTTTGTTGCCGTAGCCGAGACGCTTCACTTCACTCGTGCCGCCGAGATACTGGGCATATCGCAGCCGCCGCTGAGTCAGCAGATACTGCGGCTGGAGCAGGAAATTGGCACACCGTTGCTGAAGCGCCTGACGCGCGGAGTGGAACTCACCGAAGCGGGCAAAGCATTTCTGGCGGATGCCCGGCAGATTGTGCAACTGGCCGATCAGGCGCTGGAGAACGCACGCGGTATTGCGCGCGGGATCAGTGGTCAGCTGTCGCTGGGCTTTGCCAGCTCGGTGGCGTTTAATCCACGCATCTTCACCCTGATCCGCCAGTTTAAAGAACGTTATCCGGCGATGGAGCTGCTGACCCGCGAAGAGAATATGTCTTTGCTGATGCAGGATTTACAGGAGGGATTGCTGGATGCCGCTTTTATCCGGCTACCGTGTGAAAGCAGCAAGGCGTTTAATCTGCGCGTCATCTCCACCGAAAAGATGCTGATTGCGCTGCCGCGCTGCCATCCCCTCAGCGGCACACCCACCGTGGCACTATCCGCGCTGGCGGGAGAAACCCTGGTGATCTTCCCACGCGACGTCTCGCCCAGCCTGTATGAGTTGATTGTCACAGCCTGTTTGCGAGCGGGCTTTTCGCGCCACACTTTTCAGCAGGCTCCGCAGATCACTACGTCGCTGGGCATGGTGGCGGCGGGCTGCGGGATTGCGCTGGTGCCGGAGTCGATGCGCTGCGTCGATAACCCCGGGGTCAGCTTCTGCGATATCGAAAACAACACGCTATTTACCGACGTTGCCTTTGCCTGGCGTCGGCTTCATCCGTCAAAAGCGGTGCTGCACCTGCTGGCGCTGCTGGCAGAACAGCCTGCGGCACCAGGCGAAGCGGGTTGATAAGCGCCAGCTATTGAACTGAAAACAATAATCAACTGGCGGCACGGGGCCGGGATGCCAATAATCGGTGCATGACTACATACCGCGTAAGAGTCGGGTTTCACAACCCGTCAGCCCTGACATTCAGGCAACTGGATGAAATTCTGGAGCCGCAGCGATTCTGGAGAACAGATTCTGCGGGCGGCCAGTTCCGCTATTTCATGGAGTATGAGTACCAGTCTGACGTGCGCGATCTCTGCTCGGTCTGCTCGCTAGCCTACAGTCAGGCCTGCAAAGTCAGAAAGTGCCCGCTGATTCTGGTCGAGGTGATGAACTGATCCTTTCCGGCGATCCCGCCGTTCTCAGCACGGGATCGCCGGGTGTTGTTTTAACGTGAGCCGCGCTGCATCAACAGACTTAACGCGGCGGGCAGCACCGTGAGCGTTACCAGCGTACCGCTGATCAGACCGCCAATAATCGCCAGTGCCATGGGCCCCCAGAAAACCTGATGGGCGATGGGGATCATGCCGAGTATTGCCGCACAGGCGGTCAGCAGAATGGGACGTGCACGGTGATGGGCAGCCTGCCGGATTGCCTCACCCGCGGACAATCCGGCCCGGCTATTCGCATCGACTTCACTGATCATGATCACCGCGTTGCGGATGATGATCCCCGCCAGGGCAATAATCCCCAGCAGCGCCACGAACCCCAGCGGTGTGCCAGCCGGCAGCATTGCGGATACGATGCCGGGCAGGCCAAACGGTGCCATGCTCAGTGCCAGCAGCATGCCGGAGAAACGTTGCAGCTGAATCATCAGCAAGACCAGCATGACGCAGATCGTCACCGGCAGCAGAGCAAACACTGAACCGTTGCCTTTATCCGATTCGGCTGCCACGCCACCTTCTTCAATACCGTATCCGGCCGGCAGCGAGGCGCGCAGGGCGGCGACGGCTGGTGCGAGCTGCTGCGAGACCTGTTCAGCCCGCTGACCGGGCGCAATATCGGTCTGTACGGTGATGTAAGCCAGCCGCTGACGTCGCCATATTACCGGGTCATCCACTCCCCAGTTCAGGGTTGCTACCTGTCGCAATGGGATTTTCTGTCCGCTGGCATTGGTGATCATCAATCCTGCCAGTGTGTCAGTGTCCTGCCGCTCCGGGTCATTGCTGCGCAGCACGACGTCGATCAGGCGGTTACGATCGCGCAGGGTGGTCACCACGCTGCCGGACATCAGAGTATTCAGCGCGGTGGCTATCGTTTCGGAAGAGAGTCCGGCTGCGCGGGCTGCAGTCTGGTTCACCGCCAGCGTCATGACCCGTTCTGGCTCTCCGGCGGTAAGATTGACCTCGCGAGTCAGCGGTGAGCGGGCGATCAGCGCCGCCAGCCGATCGGCTGCCTGCCGCACCCTGGCATTATCCGGGCCGGTGATGCGATATTTCAGCGGCCAGCCGACCGGTGGCCCCAGCTCCAGCGGCGATACCCGGGTAGTGATATCACTGAAATCCACCGCCAGCTTCTGCTCCAGCCTTCTGCGCAGCCGATCGCGTGCCGCCAGATCTTTCGCCACCACCACCAGCTGCGCGATGTTTTCATTATCCAGCAGCACATCCATCGGCAGATAAAAGCGTATCGCGCCCGAGCCAACGTAGCTGGTGTAGTTCGCCACATCCCGATCGTTGCGCAGCATCTGTTCCAGTTGTGCGGTTCGGCGGGTGGTTTCAGCCTGGGCTGCACTGGCGGGAAGCGTCAGGCTGACCAGCAGCTCGGGGCGATCCGACGCAGGGAAAAATTCACCCTGC
This sequence comes from Pantoea sp. X-Soil-ISGK-285, assembly GCF_059730815.1. Classification (NCBI taxonomy): domain Bacteria; kingdom Pseudomonadati; phylum Pseudomonadota; class Gammaproteobacteria; order Enterobacterales; family Erwiniaceae; genus Pantoea; species Pantoea sp. X-Soil-ISGK-285. The sequence continues at coordinate 41,522 of NZ_AP035940.1, forward strand.
ATAAAAGTGGTGGCGTAAAGGCTGACCAGCAGCACCGCCATCGCTGTGCCAATCGTCACCAGCCGGTGACGCAGAATCACCTCCAGTAGCCGGTGATAGCTGCGCGTCAGCACGCCCGGCGGCTTATCGGCCTTGATGTGCCTGGCCGACAGCAGCCAGCAGCCGGTGAGCGGAGAGAAGATGACCGCGACGACCCACGAGCAGAGCAGCGCCAGGGTAATCACCACAAACAATGAGTAGCAATACTCTCCGGCACTGGAGGCGGCGAACCCGACCGGAATGAACCCGGCGATCATTACCAGCGTACCGGTCAGCATCGGAAATGCGGTGGTTTTAAACGCATAGGTGGCGGCCTGCCACTTGCTGTCGCCCGCTTCCAGTCGCGCCACCATTGCCTCGACGGTGATCATGGCATCATCCACCAGCAGCCCCAGCGCGATGATTAGTGCGCCAAGCGAGATGCGCTGGAGTCCGATGCCTGCCATTAACATGCCGGTAAAGGTCATTGCCAGTACCAGCGGGATCGCCGCCGCAACGACCAGACCGGCACGCAGTCCCAGTGAGACAAAGGAGACGGCTAACACGATGACGACCGCTTCTCCCAGTATCCGGACAAAGCCGCTGACCGCGTTTTTCACCACGGAAGACTGGTCGGCCACGCGGGTCATAGTAATACCGTGCGGTAACTGACTGGCCAGCATCTGCATGCGCTGACTGAGTTGCTGACCGAAATCGAGCATGTTGCCGCTGCCGGCCATGGAGATCGCCAGCCCGATAGCCGGAACGCCGTTAACTCTAAACGTCGGCGCCGGAGGTTCGGCAGGTTGCAGGCTGATGGTGGCCAGATCGGTCAGCGGAATAAAACGCTCACCGATATGCAGGGTAATCGCCCGCAGATTTTCAACCGAAGTCAGGGTGCCGCTGACCCGCAGCGCAATATTCTCGCGGGCGGTACGCAGGCTGCCCGCCGGGACGACATCGTTCTGAGCTTTAATGGCGTCGCTGACCTGCTGTAAATCGAGCCCCATGCCGTTCAGCTTGCGCGGCGAAAAGGCGATAACCACCTGCTGCTCCTGTACACCCAACAGGCTGGTTTTACCAATGTCGGGCAGGCTGGCCAGATTGCGACGCAGGTTATCGACCCGGTCGCGTAGCTCTCTGGCGGTAAAACCCTCTGCCGTGAAGCCATAAATGGTGCCGAAGGTGTCGTCAAATTCATCGTTAACGGCCGGACCCTGCACGCCCTGTGGCAGTGAAGGGGCAACATCCTGCATCTTTTTACGCAGCTGGTACCAGATGCCGGCCACCTGAGAGGGCGGCGTGTCATCGCGCAGGTTGACATAGATGACGGTTTGTCCGGCACGGGTTTCGCTCTCAACCGCATCCAGCGACGGGATCTCCTGCACCTTCTGTTCCAGTACGTCAGTGAGCAGTTGCACCGTGGTGTTCACATCAGCGCCTGGCCATTGGGCTGATATTACGGCGGTTTTGATAGTAAACGCCGGGTCTTCATTGCGTGACAGATGTTCATAGCTCAGCACACCCGCCGCCATGACCAGCAGCATGAAAAAGATCACCAGTTGCTGATGCGCCAGCGCCCAGCCGGAGAGGTTAAAGCCAGACGTTTTTTTCATGGAGCCTCCTGCGAAAGCGCCACTTTTTCGCCAGGCTGCAGGGTGCTGACGCCGGCGGTGACGACGCGCTCTCCCGGCTTGATCCCGGCAGTGACGAAGATTTGCTGCGCGTTAAAGCGGGCCAGCACTACCGGACGAAGCTGCAGGCGTGACGCCGCATCAACGACCAGCAGCGCGGGTTTGTCTGCGGAGCGGGTCAGGGCGCTGGCGGGCAGGGCGATGACCGGCGGCTGCGCATCGGGAAGGGTGACAATGACTGTGGCACCGGGAGCCATCGCCTCAGGCGGCTGATTCAGTGAGATGCGCAGCCGCCATGTGCGGGTCTGCGGATCGGCCTGCGGGCTGATGTCACGCACTGTGCCACTGGCCTGCACGCCGGGATCGGCGAGCAGCGTCACTTTCAGCGGTGTCCGATCATCAGGATGCAGCAGCGCAGGCGTTGTCAGGTCAAACACCGCATCGCGTGCATCCCCTGCTGCCAGCGTCATCACATTTTGTCCGGCGCTGACCACCTGACCTGGCTGAACCGTGATGGCGGTGATCCGGCCTGCTGCAGGCGCAGTCAGCTGAGTCCAGCTGAGGTTATCCTGGGCATTTTTCAGAGCCGCTTCGCTGCTGTGACGGCGGGACTGTGCGCTCTGCCAGTCCGCCTGGGCGCTGTCCAGCTGGCTGCGGGCGATGGCCCCTCCGGGCATCAGCAGCCGCATCCGATGCAGGTTAAGCGCGGCGACCCGTTCGGCGGCGCGTGCGCTGTCGAGATCGGCCCGTGCGCTGCTTAGCTGATTGCGTGACTGATCATTTTCCAGCGCTGCCAGCGATTGCCCGGCGCTGACGCGATCGCCCAGCTCAACCGCACGGCTCACCACCCGGCCATCCAGTCTGAAGGCTAGCGCGACCTCTTCATGAGCGCGGATTTCGCCAGTCAGCACCAGCGATGCATCACTGCTGAGCGGTGGAGCAATCACCGATTTAACCGGGCGGAGCGGGGCGGCAGGCGGAGCAGAACTATTGTCCCGGCAACCGGTCATGATGAATACCCCGAGCAGCACGAAGATGATCGGCGCAAAGATGTGAATACCGAAGAGATGACGCCACACCTGGCGGGCAGCATCCGATAAGAAGTCTGTCATAACCGGGTTCCTTTAATGAGTTGTGCTCATTGAACCCGGCATGTGTCCAGAAACGTTCCATGAACCATCAAGAAATGGTCAAGCCAGAACAATTTATCTCGTCGGCAGCGTTATCCCGATCAGCAGACCGCCGTCGGCGGGCAGTGTGGCGTGAAGCGACCCGCCGTGCGCCTCGACAATCGCTTTGGCAATCGACAGTCCCAGACCGCTGCCGCCGGAGTGGCGGGCGCGTGAGGAGTCAGCGCGGGTAAAGCGGTCAAACAATTGCGGCAGGAAGTCCGGCTCCACACCCTGACCATAATCGCGGAAGGTCATTATGATCGCCTGATCGTTCTGGCTGGCCGTGATCAGCAACGCGCCACCGTCGGCAGCGTAGCGCATTGCATTCTCACAGATGATGGTCACTACCTGGCCCAGCCGGAAGGTATCGGCATACAGCCGCAGATCGTTGGGTGATGTCACGCTGATGGCAATCCCCGCCTGTTCTGCCTGCGGCAGAAGCCAGCCGGAGCGCTCGCGCAGTAACTCGCTGAGATTAAACCACTCGCGGTTCAGGGTAAGCTGCCCGGCATCCGCCAGCGACAAGAGATGCAGTTCGTCTGTCAGGCGACTGAGCTGCGTCAGTTGCTTCATGATCATTGCCAGCTGTTGCGGTTCGGCAGGAAAGACGCCATCCAGAATCCCCTGCAGGCGGCCCATCGCCGCCGTAAGTGGCGAGCGAAGCTCATGCGCCATTGCCACATGCGAGGTGCGCAGCTCACGCTCGTAACGCGCCAGCTGCTGCGTCATCTGATTAAAATCTTCAGTAAAACGTACCAGCTCCTGTGGGGCTTCTTTTACGATTACCGCCGATCGGCCAAATTCGCCTTTTGAAACCGCTCGCGCCGCGGTAGCCAGCTGGCTGAACTGCGCCGACAGCGGACGGGCGAAACGCAGCGCCATCAGCACCATAAACGGAATCGTTACCACGACCAGCACGATCACGGTAAGCCAGTCCGACGAGGCCAGCGACGGATCGGAGAAGTTGATGCCCCACCACTGGTCCATAATCTGATGAAAGCGCACAGGATCGCTGGCAGGGTGGTGGCGCAACCGGGTGAACTCATCCAGCAGCGCGGGCGGCATCCGATAATAGACCCAGTACGCTTGCACTGCGAAGCGCAGCCACATACAGATGGCAATGAGCACCACGCTGCCAATCGCCAGAAACAGCACCCGGATGCAGATCCAGCGCCACAATGAAGTATGCGTATCGTTCTTCATGGCTGTCTGAACCGGTAACCGACGCTGCGCACTGCCGGTAAGACATCAGAGATGCCCGCGGCTTCCAGTTTGCGACGCAGGTTATAGACGTGGGTATCGACCACCCGCTCAAGCGCATCGCTTTCCGGCAGACAGTGCTCCAGCAGAAACAGGCGGGTAAACGGACGCGTCGGAGCGCGCATCAGGGTGACCAACAGGGAAAATTCGGTCGGTGTCAGATCGAGGCGGCGCGGTGAAGCACTGTCGCTATCGACCACTGCGGTGAGCGCCACCGGGTCCACCACTAAACCCGCCCAGCGCAGGGTTTCTGCCGCGGGCACCTGACTCTGCTGGCTACGGCGCAGTACTGCCTGAACGCGCGCCACCACTTCGCCCGGATGATAGGGTTTGACCACGTAGTCATCCGCGCCATAGCGCAGTGCGCCGATGCGGTCCGGCGCATCACCCATCGCGGTTACCATGATCACCGGGGTATCGTCACGACGTCGCAGCGCTGCCAGCACTTCAGTGCCATTCATGCCGGGCAGCATGATATCCAGCAGGATCAGATCGGGCTGCCAGCGTCTGGCGGCATCCAGCCCGCCTGGCCCATCACCGGCAATCATGACCTCATAATTTTCACGTTTCAGGTAGGCCTCAAGTACGCCCGCCGCATCAGCATCATCTTCAATAATCAGTACACGTTTTGACTGCATTTTCGGATCACCTTGACTGTTTCTTCATAAATCCCTGGTCGTTAATTGACACTCGCCTCGCATACTCCGGCCATTGACGCGGCTCTGAACCCCTCAGCTCCGCACCTGATGTGATAATGAGGAAACGTGATGATAACCGGAAAAATAACGCTGCACATGGTCTGTTTTTCGCTGGGATTCAGTGCCGCGACTGCCATGGCTGATGAGACTACGCCGCCGCCAAGCGTCACGCTGGGCATTGCAGGTATCAATGCACCACGCTATAGCGGCGCCGATAAGCAGCACTGGCAGCTGATGCCGGTGATCCAGGCACGCGACGGGGCCTTCTTTTTAGACTCACAGAAAGGCATTGGCTATGACCTGCAGGCAGATAATGGACTGTATCTGGAACATACGCTGGGCTACGGGCTGGGCCGTTCTGACCAGAATTCATCCTGGCGAGATGGGGATGACCGGCTCAGAGGCATGGGGAACATCGACGCAACGATGAACACCGCGCTGGCGCTGGGATGGTCGGTAACGCCGTGGGTGGTGCTGGAGGGCAAAGCGACGCTGCCATTAAGTGATAGTCAGGGTGTGCAGTACCGGACTTCCGTAACCCTGATCCCCTGGCAGACCAGTGACGATACCGTGGCACTGCAGGTGGCGGGACTGTTTGGCGACGGGCGTTATATGAATACCTGGTATGGCGTTAACAGCAAGCAAAGTGCGCGCAGCGGATTTGAACGCTATAACGCCGCGGGTGGATTTTATGGCACCGACACCAGCCTGACCTGGAGCCATCAGTTCACACCCGCCTGGGCTGCCAGTGTGATCGGTGACTACAGCTGGCTGGATAAGCATGCTTCAGATAGCCCCATCGTTGCACGGCACAACGGCGCATCGGCCACCCTGGCATTGAGCTACACCTTCTGAATGGCACCATGAAGAAAAGTGAGATGCGCAGCCACCGTCTTTTGCTTGCGGCACTGATTCTGTTGTATGTCGTGGTCTATACCCTGACAGGCGTGGCGCTTAGCCTGTTGGATGCGCCGGGACGAGGATAGGGAGCGGGCGGTATAAACAGCGTGATCGGGCTGGTTATGCCGTAACTTAATTAGAAAATTAACTTTTCGTAAAGCGGTTCAGACATTAATGGTCAGCGTTAGAAGTTTCGGGTACATCCGGATGTTTTAATTATCGCTATATAAATTGATTAAGGTTGTTAATTTAGATCGCGTCGTAATCCATCTTGCTAATGAATTTTTTAAAAGAGCATTGGTGCAGTTAATCTATATAGATTGGGCAAGATTTAAATATTATAAATTAAAATCTTATCTATTAAGATAGCCTCTTCGCTGTGGTAGCAGCGTATGGAATTTACAGGGGCTGAACTGATGAAAAATAAAAATAGTGTTACACCTCATGATGCTACTTTTCGACAGTTTCTTACGCATCCGGATGTTGCCAGAGATTTTATGCAAATCCACCTTCCGGAGAAATTGCTTAAAATCTGCGATCTCACCACACTGAAGCTTGAGTCCGGATCATTTGTTGAAGACGATTTGCGTCAATACTTTAGTGACGTTTTGTATAGTCTCAGAACCTCAACCGGTGACGGATATATTCATGTTCTGATAGAACACCAATCCACCCCTGACAGGCATATGGCATTCCGCCTGATACGGAATGCGGTAGCCGCTATGCAGCGCCACCTTGAAGCTGGCCATAAAAAACTGCCTTTAGTCATACCTGTACTGTTCTATACCGGTAAGCGCACTCCCTATCCGTGGTCGACCCGCTGGTTCGACGAATTTGATGATCCGGTAGTGGCGGAAAGCCTTTATAGAGGCGCCTTCCCGCTGGTGGACATTACGGTCATCCCGGATGATGAGATCATGACTCATCGCAGTATGGCCGCCCTGACGCTTTTGCAGAAACATATTCATCAACGCGACATTGCAAGCCTGACTGACCATCTGGTCACGCTACTCATGGCCGATTATCTTTCTTCACCCCAGGTGATGACGCTGATACACTATTTACTGCAGGCTGGTGAGTCAGCTGACTACGAAGCTTTCGTTCGCGAACTGGCACAGCGGGTGCCACAACACGGAGACGCACTGATGACCATCGCACAGCAGCTTGAACAAAAAGGGATCGAAAAAGGTCGCGCAGAAGGTATCGAGCTTGGTGAACGGCGTGGTATTGAGAAAGGTCGTACTGAAGGGCAGCGTGAAGCTACCCTGAAAATTGCGCGCACTATGCTACAAAACGGCCTTGATCGTAAAACTGTCATAGAAATGACCGGCCTGACGTCAGACGATTTGGCGCAAATACGACACTAATATAAACAAGAGTAAACCCGGTCATGACCGGGTTATCGTTTTGAATACCGCACCAGATAAATCATCATAATTATCAGAAAGGTGTAACCTGCATACGTCCTGAACTACAAGCCATTATTTGTCTGGCTGACGCTGCAGGAAATTCCAGGTTGCGCCCAACATGCCGGAGTCGTTGCCGTAGGTCGCGGTATCAATGCGGATATCAAGATCATATTTTGCCAGTTGCTCTGCCAGTTCCTCGAGGAACGGTTCCCGCTCGGTAATTCCACCACCGATAAATATCATCTGCGGATCGAACACGCTGAAGAGGTTATATAAGCAGGCTGCAAGATCCTGGTAGAATTTATTCACCACCTGCTGCGCGGCTTCTTCTTTGCGATCGTATGCGTCAAAGACATCTTTACCCGTGACGTCGTCGGAAGATTTTTCGATGAGCTGGCTGTAATTCTCCCGAAGCGCCGTCATGGTACAACTCTGGCTCATGGTATGGCGTTCAATATTGCTGCTGGTGGGGCGCGAAGTCAGCAGACAGCCAAACTCGCCCGCGCGGTTACGACCGCCCCGGATCAGCGCGCCGTTGCAGAAGGCCGCTCCGCCTAATCCTGTGCCGATAGTTAACATCAGAAAATCACTGAGTTTTTTTGCTTTGCCCAGCCACTGTTCAGCCAGTAAGGCGCAGTGGGCGTCATTTTCGACCGTGGCAGGCAGTGAGGTTTTTTCCGTCAGCCACTGGCTCAGATGAAACTGGTCGAAGTCCCGAATGGTGCCACCCATGGCGATATATCCAGCTTCTGCATCAATATAACCGGGCGTGCTGACGGCGATGCCAGCACAGCCGGGATTTTTCTCCAGCCAGGCCAGGATCTCATCAAGTATTTTGTCGCGTGAATTATGGGAAATATCAGCACTCTCACTGGTCAGAATATTTCCCTGCTCATCAATCACGCCCATTTTTAAAGAGGTACCACCAATATCGAAAGCTGCAATCTTCATTAACGTTCTCTGAGGTTGTTTTCATCCGATTAATTGTAGTGCTGAAAGAAAAAGGGCAGGAGGTCTGGCGGAGGCAATTTTGTCAGGAAAGGTACAGATTTATAAAGCGAGTGTTGTACAGAGGGTGTTTTGATAAACCCCGGCACACAGGGAACAGCTGTGCATGATTTTTAAGGACGTCCGATGTATTACCCGCGCTGAGAGGGTGTCTGGCAGCGCGGGCTTAATCGTCACTCTGAAGTCATTGCCACTTACGCAACAGGAGACTGGCGTTGACGCCGCCAAAACCAAAACCGTTCGACATGGCATAAGTCAGCGCCGTGGGACGTGCATTGAGCGCCACCAGGTCAAGATTGCCTGCGGCTTCATCGGGATGATGGAGGTTCAGCGTCGGCGGAATAAGCTGCTGCCGCAGCGCCATCAGGGTGAATATCGCCTCAACGCCGCCTGCCGCACCCAGCAGATGGCCGGTGGCGGATTTCGTTGAGGCGATCGCGACCTGCGAATCATCGCCAAACACTGCACGAATAGCCGCCAGCTCACCGTGATCGCCAACCTGAGTTGAGGTTGCGTGTGCGTTGATATGCTGGACGTCTTCCGGGCTGATGCCCGCCTGACGCAGGGCGGTTCTCATCGCCCGCGCAGCCCCGCTGCCATCCTCCGGACCCGCGGTTAAGTGGTATGCATCGGCGCTGGTGCCATAGCCGACAATCTCCGCCAGCGGCGTCGCACCGCGTGCTTCGGCATGAGCCAGCGACTCAATCACCAGCAGGCCTGCACCTTCGGCCATCACAAAGCCGTTTCTGTCACGATCAAACGGACGTGAGGCATGGTGCGGCTGATCTTCATAGCCCACACATAGCGCACGTGCAGCCGCGAAACAGCCCAGCGTGACGCGATCCAGCGCCGCTTCTGTGCCGCCACAGATAGCAATGTCCGCTTCACCGCTTCTTATTAACCTTGCGGCGTCACCAATCGCCTGAACTCCCGCCGCACAGGCGGTAACGGGCGCACCCAGCGGGCCGGTGAAGCCGTGTTTGATCGAGACATGACCCGCGGCCATGTTGGCCAGAAACGAAGGTGCTGTAAAGGGTGAGAGCCTGCGCGGGCCGCGTGCATCGGTGGTGCGCACCGCGTCGGCAATGGCACCAAAGCCGCCGACGCCTGAAGCAATAATCGTCGCGGTACGTTCACGCGTCGCCTCATCTTCAGGATGCCAGGCTGCCTGATTCAGCGCTTCTTCTGCTGCCAGCAGCGCGAATTCTATAAAGCGCGACATCTTTTTACGCTCTTTCGGCGCAATGAACGCTTCGGGGTCGTAACCTGCCAGCGGATCTTCATCGATGCCCGGCACGCTGCCACCTACTGAAATACCGGTGCCAGCAGTAAGCGTATCGGGAAGGGTACGTATACCTGATTCTCCTGCCGTTAATCGCCGCCAGACGGTTTCAACGCCACAACCCAGTGGCGAAAAGATGCCCGCGCCGGTAATGACAATGCGTTGTGATGAGGCTAAGTGACTCATTGGATTACTCCCGTAGAGAGTCCGGACAGTGATTGAAATGCTGCCGCAGACAATGGATACACGCCTTGAGCGCGGAAGGTGAGACCCTGCGTAGAATAGTGCGATGGATGAACGCAGGGATGGAATAGAGCAGAGAGAGATAAGCTTAGCAGCATCAGAATCCTGAGCGATAACCAGACAGAGTGCTATCGTTGCTCTTGTGACTAAATAAGTCAATAGTCACATCATGCGCAATGTTCAGGGCGCAAGGCTACGTAACACCAGCGCTGCCAGTTGTGCAGAGGCTTCTTCAGCGTCATCAAGGCTGTACTGCAGCAGTACCGGACTGGCGTAGGGTTTGATCACCCGATAGATTGCCTCCGCCGCTTCGTCAGCCGGGGTTTTACGTTCAAACTCACCGGATTCACGCCCCCGGCGCAGGATCTGCTGAATCAGGCTGAGCAGTCGTTCTTCATGCGCCATCGCCGACGGCCAGCGGTCACGCGACGCGACGGCAGCAATATCATAGAGTTTACGTTCATGAAAAAAGAGTTCAGTGCCGGTGACGGAAAGCGTGCGGAACAGTCGCCGCAGTTGTTCCGATGCTCCAGGCGCATCGGCGATAGCGACTTCGACGTGCTGCATAATCATCGCAAGCCGGGTGGAGCAGATCACTTCGCCAATCGCCTGTTTTGATTCAAAAAATTTGTAGATATACGCTTTGGAAAAGCCGATAGCACGGGCGAGATCGGAGACGGTGGTTTTTTCGTAACCATAATGCGCGAAGTGCTGCATGGCAGCATCGACAATCTGGTCACGCACATTGTGCCCGGCCGGGCCGCGTGTGCCTTTTTCCGTTACGGATTGAGTCATTGTCAGAACCTGGCAGATCAAAGGTGGGTGAAAAAATTCAGTGACCACTGTTAGGGGTGGTCACATTTTAGGCCCTGTTGCGATCAAAAGCCATGTTTTGAACGGGCTGAATGTATGCTGGTGTTGCTGAGTGCCACCAGCCGGTTATTGGCGCAGCGTATCTATAGAAATATTCCACTGATTGAGCTTGTTATAGAGCGCCGTGCGAGAAATGCCCAGCAGCTTAGCGGACTGCCGCAGATTACCCCCCTGCGCGCGAAGGGTCTGCAGGATGCAGGCTCGTTCATTATCCTGCAACAGGCTGCTGGCCGCTGGTCTGTTTTCGGCTGCGCGCGTCACCATCGCTGGCGGCAAATCGGCAAGGTCGATGATGCTGCTCTGGCAAAGATTAACGATCCGCTCGACCAGATTTTCCAGCTCGCGCACGTTGCCGGGCCAGTGCCATGCCTGCAGGGCGTTCATTGCTTCAATGCTCACCTGCGGAGGCGTTTTATTCAGCCGCTGACACAGGGCGTGAATGAAGGTATTCACCAGATCAGGAATGTCGCTCTGGCGTTCACGCAGGGCAGGGATGGTCAGGGAGATAACATTGAGGCGATAGAACAGGTCACGGCGGAAAGCACCCTGTTCCACTGCACTGAGCAGATCGCAATGGGTTGCCGCCACGATGCGGACATCCACTTTCAGCGGATGCGCCGCTCCGATGCGCAGCACCTCACTCTCCTGCAGCACGCGCAGCAGGCTGGTCTGTGCCTCCAGTGGCATCTCACCAATTTCATCCAGAAACAGCGTGCCACCGTCGGCCAGCTCAAATTTACCTGCCGAACCGCCGCGCCGTGAGCCGGTGAACGCGCCATCGACGTAGCCGAATAGCTCACTCTGCACCAGGTCACGCGGCAGTGCGCCGCAGTTAACCGCGACAAAGGACTCATGCGCCCGGCTGCTGGCATTGTGGATCGCCTGAGCAAACAGCTCTTTACCGGTTCCGCTTTCACCGGTCAGCAGGACGGTACTGTCACTGCGACTGCTGGCGCGGGCATCCTGAAGAGCCTTCTGCAGCGTGGGTGCCTGACCACGAATCATCTCAAAGGTATAGCTGGCGCTGACGCCGAGCACACGACGGGTAATGGCACGGATGCGCTGATTTTCCCGCAGCGACAGGATGCGACCGCCGTCCGGTGCCGGCATCAGCGAGACCAGGCATGAAACACTGGGTCTGCCATCGGGGCGGAACACCATCTCGCGGTCATTACAGCAGGGCAGTGTGAGCAATGAACCGGACTGGGGCTGCAGCACCTGATCGATCAGGGCGTTGTCGGTATCAATACCGGCAAAGATCTGACGAGCGTAGCGATTCAGGGTTTTGATGCGTCCGTCGCGGTCGCAGACCACAACGCCCTCATTCAGGGTCTCCAGTATCGACTGCTGCTCGGCCAGCAGACGGCGTAAGGTGAGTTGCTGGCCAATTGCCTCTGCGGCAGCCTGCACGGTGCCCAGCGTATGGGCACTGAAATTGTCAGGCGTGGCGGTCAGCGTCAGTACGCCGGTCATACGACCGCTGGCATCACGGATAGGAGCTGCGGCGCACTGCCGGTTACGTTCACGCAGCGCGATTTTCCAGTTTTCTCCGCTGAGTACATAGACCAGCCGCTGCTCTCGCAGGCAGCGCGCGGTGCAGTTGGTGCCGAGCACCTCCTCACGCAGGATGCTGCCGACCGGAGTCAGGTCGCTGCCGCAAAAACTCAGTACGATGCCTTGCGCATCTGTAAGATTGATATGACCGTCGGGATTGTAAGCCAGCAGGTTCTCCATCACGCTATGCGCCACAGTAATCAGCTCACTGTTATGACGCAGAACGGCGGCCAGCTCCGTTGGATCGGAGGCACTGTACTCAAAAGATACCGGATCGATGCCATGTTCGTGCGAGCGGTTCCATGACTGCAAAATACTGCGGCGGATCCAGCGCGGCTGTTCACCCTGGCTAAATGCCTGCCAGCCCCGGGCAAACCGAGCTTCCCACTGTGCCGCATCACCGCCTTCCGGCAGGCTGAATATGGCATCGCTCTCTTCTTTATTAGGCAGCAAATCATGCAGAGATTGCATTTCACTCTCCCGTGGTCGATGGAATGTCCATTTTAATGACATGTTAAGTTGACATGTAAATTTTATTTTCAATCAGGACGCGCCATCTGCGAGCGCGTTCACATAAAAGCCCGCTTTAAAACTGGCATCCACTTTGCAACGCTGACACTAACTCTCACCTGTCAAAAACAATGGGAAAGTTAAGGTGTTATGCGTAAACATAATCTGAAGTTGTTGCTGTTCATCTGTTCCATCGCCTCATTGAGCGGGGTGATCCTCGGTTATGACGCCTCAGTGATTTCCGGCGTTATTGAGCCATTGACGGAACACCTCGCACTAACGCCGTGGCAAAGTGGATGGGCTGTTTCAAATGTCATCCTCGGCTGTATCATCGGCGCTGGCTGTGTCGGCTCGATCTCAGATCGGATCGGGCGTAAACCTACACTGGTGATCACCGCGCTGTTGTTTGCCGTGTCTGCGGTGGGTTCTGCGCTGGCAGATTCACTAACCGGTTTTGTGATTTACCGACTGGTGGGTGGCCTGGCGGTCGGGATGGCGTCGGCAATTACGCCGCTCTATATCGCAGAGGTCTCACCTAAGGACTGGCGAGGGCGCATGCTTGGGCTGCAGCAGATGCTGATGGTTGGCGGTCAGGTCACGGTCTATGTGGTGAACTACCTGATTGCACGCGGTATGCCCCATGCCTGGATAGTCAGTGAAGGCTGGCGCTGGATGCTGGCGTCGGGTGTGGTGCCTTGCCTGCTGTTTCTGGCACTGGTGCCCTTTATGCCGGAATCACCACGCTGGCTGGCGTTAAACGGCAAGCGTGAACGCGCGCTGGCAGTGCTGACCCAGCTTTCGACGCCTGAACATGCGCGGCGTCTGCTGGCAGAAATCAGTGCGCCGGACGCGGATTCTGTTACCCGTCAGCAGGGAACCCGTCTGCTCCGCGACGCCAGAATGCGTTACATCCTGCTGATCGGCTGCGCGATTGCGATTCTGCAGCAGGTTTCGGGCATCAACATCCTGCTGTATTACGCACCGTCGCTGCTGCAGAACATCTCACCGGATACACAGACCTCCCTCTATCACAGCATTTTCCTCGGACTGGCGCTGCTGGTCGGAGTAGCGTTTTGTCTGAACGCAGTGGATCGCTGGGGACGGACGCGTCTGCTGCGCTGGGGAGCGCTGGGTTGCGCTGTCAGCCTGGTGATTACCGCCTGGGCCTTTATAGCGCAGATCGGTGGCCTGCTGCCGGTTGTGGGCCTGGTGGCGTTCGTACTGATTTTTGGTATGTCATGGAGTCTGGGTGCCTGGCTACTGATCTCTGAAATATTTCCCAACCGGATTCGTGCCGTCGCGATGGGCTACGCCTTTTCTTCGACGTATCTCGCCAATTTCATCGTTACTCAGACTTTCCCGATGATGAACCGTAGCCGTTTGCTGATGGATCACTTCCATGGTGCTTTTCCACTGATGCTCTGCGCCGCTGGCTGCCTGGTGGCCTTCTGGTTTGTAAAACGTTTTCTGCCTGAAACCCGAGGCATCTCACTGGAGCACATCGAGCCGCTGATGCTTTCAAAATCCCGTCGTTTTGCCGCCAAAGCGCAGGCGACATCCGGACACCCTATTCAGCCTGACTGGGCTGACAACAAAAAACAGGAGCAGTTATGAACCTTAAAACAGTACGAGTGGGATTGATCGGTGCTGGCCGCATGGGCAGTTTTCATGCAGAGAATCTGGCGCTGCGGGTGCCTGGGGCACGGCTGACAGCGGTCGCCGACCTGCAACCCGGCGCAGCGCAGCAACTGGCAGACCGGCTGGGGGTGGAGAAAGCCTATACCGATATCCAGGCGTTACTCAATGACAGCGAAATCGATGCCGTTGCTATTGCTACGCCGGCTCGCACTCACGCCGAACTGGTGATCGCTGCAGCCCGGGCTGGCAAGCACGTGTTTTGCGAAAAACCGATGGCGGTAACGCTGGATGAGGCAGATCGGGCTATTGCCGCCGCACAGGATGCGGGCGTTGTGTTGCAGGTCGGCTTCAATCGTCGATTCAGTGCAGGCTTCGCCGCAGCTATTGAAGCTGTCAGAGCAGGCACCAATGGCACCACCCAGCTAAGCCGTTCGGTGACACGCGACCCTGGCCTGCGCGATCCGGCCCCAATCCCGCAGTGGACCATCTTCCTTGAAACCTTAATCCATGACTTCGACACCCTGCTGCACTTCAATCCGGGTTCCCGGCCGGTTGAGGTCTATGCGCTGGCTGATGCGCTGGTGCGTCCCGATTTTAAAGATAAGGGATTACTTGATACCGCGGTGGTGACCATCCGCTTTGATAACGGTGCCATTGCCACTGCGGAAGCCAACTTCCAGGCAGTTTACGGTTATGACGTTCGCGGTGAGGTGTTTGGCAGTAAAGGTATGCTGCAGGCGGGCAACATCAATCAGGACAACTGTGTGCGCTATCACGCCGAGGGTATTGCCATCGCAACGTCTCGAATGGATACCGATCTGCTGCGTGAGGCCTATGTTGCTGAAATGGCAGAATTCGCCCGCGCGATTCTGCACGGTGACACGCCGCGCGCTACTGGCATTGATGCACGTAACGCGCTGGAAATTGCGCTGGCCTGTATTGAATCGGTGCAGCAACGCAAACCCATTCTGTTGGGAGAACGCTAATGGCCGGTTTTCAGCTTTCAGTCTGTGCGGAGATGGTGTTTCTCGAACTGCCTTTTATCGCGCGTGTTGAGCGGATTCATGCGCTGGGATTTGGCGTGGAGATCTGGAACTGGGCCAACAAAGATATCGACGCGCTGGTGGCGACAGGTGCGCGTTTTACCTCCATGACCGGCTACCTCAACGGTAACCTGACTGATGATGATGAGATTGCAGAGTTGCTGCATAGCGCAGAAACCTCACTGGCGATTGCAGATCGTCTGAACTGCCCGAGCCTGAATCTGCATGGCACCGGGCTGGATGCTCACGGCCAGGCGGTTCGTCCGGTTGAGGTGGTTACCGGTGAGATGTGGCTTAAAGCGGCCGACACCCTGCGGCGTGTCGCTGCGCTCGGCGAGCAGGCCGGGCGGGTATTTACTCTCGAAAACCTGAATCTGGCAGTTGATCATCCGGGTACACCGTTCGCACGGGCTGCCGATACGCTGGCGCTGGTCGAAGCGGTCAACAGCCCGGCACTGAAGATGAATCTGGACCTCTATCACGCCCAGATTGGAGAGGGCAACCTGATAGAGCTGATACGACGCTGCGGCCCCGCTATCGGTGAAATCCAGGTGGCTGATGTGCCGGGGCGCATGCAGCCTGGCACCGGGGAAATTAACTATCGCGCCATTGCCCGTGCGCTGGAGCAGGTCGGCTATTGCGGCGTCGTTGCGCTGGAGAGCTGGGCCGAAGGCGACAGCGAAACAGCCCTGGCACAGTTCCGCGATCACTTTACGTTGTGAGCTCTGCCGCCGGGTATTTGCCTGTTGCCCGGCGGTTCTATCAATAATAAACCCTACAGGATTACGCGATGAAAACCAAAATGTTAGCACTGCTGCTCAGCCTGATGATCAGCGTTACCGCCTGGGCTAAAACACCTAAAATCGGTGTCGCACTGGCTAATTTCGATCTTAACTTCGTATCGATTCTGCGGACGCAGATGGTGGATGAGATAAAAGCGCTGAAAATGGATGGGCAGTTCGTCGATGCCAAAGGGGATGTAGCTCTTCAGGTACAGCAGGTTGAAGACTTTATCAATCAGGGCGTGGATGCCATTATTCTCAACCCGGTCGATACACAGGGCGTACTGCCGATGGTGAAAGCGGCAGAAGCGGCGGGCATTCCGCTGGTGTTTGTTAACCGTAAACCGGAAGTGAAATTACCGTCCAGTATGGCCTATGTCGGTTCTGACTCTGCCCTGGGGGGTGAGATGCAGATGGAAGCGCTGGCAAAACAGATGAACTATCGGGGCAATGTCGCCATTTTAATGGGCGCATTATCAAATGAAGAAGCGCGGGAACGGACGCGTGCCGTTGAAGCGGTGATCGCTAAATATAAGCAGATGGCGGTAATCGAAAAACAGACTGCACGCTGGCAGCGTAATGAAGCGGTAGACGTAGTTTCGGGCTGGCTGCTTAATCAGCGACCGATCGATGCAATCGCCGCCAATAATGATGAAATGGCTATCGGGGCTATTATGGCGCTGAATCAGGCGAAAAACAGCCACATTCTGGTTGCCGGGATCGATGGCACGCCTGATGGTCAGCAGTTCGTCAAAAATGGAAAGATGACGCTGACTATTTTCCAGGATGCGAAAGGGCAGGCGACGGGCGCTGTGAAAGTCGTGAAAGCGTTACTGGATAAACAGAAAGTCGAATCACTGAACTGGATCCCCTATAAAACCATTACTCAAAGTAATTATGCGGAGTTTGCTGCCGCTAATCAGCCATAAAAATCGCCGCTAACCTTATGATTCTTTGTCGTTTCTTAAATTATTAACCAGCTGCCGGGCAGGGACGCACTCTGCCCGGCCCGTTCTGCTGGCTAATCTGTAAAAATTTCCTTAATCGCCTGATTAACGCGTCTGTAGTGCTTCTTCATATAAGCTGAATTATACTGTCGATAAATGAGCGGAAATTCAGTGATTTCTTAATGATTTACATAATCGATGATCAGGTTTCTTACAATTCTGATGACTGCACGCTTAGCCACATTCCTACTCAGGAGTCGCTGAGCCTCAGTATTTCTTCAGGTCGGCTTTTTGAACAGTTACTGAATTCCGGGGGAGAAATACTGGCGCGTGATACGTTGCTGACCGAGGTCTGGGATAAATATTGCCTGCGTGGATCGAATAGTAATCTGAATCAATATCTGAGTATTGTGCGCAGGGCACTCGCGGCTTATGGCTGTGAAAATCTGATTATCACCATCCCGAAAATTGGTATACGCCTGAATACCGATATTAAAATTGAACGTCAATCAGCCCCGGTCATGGGGGTGACGGAAGTTTTAACTGATGACATATCGGAAGGAAGTATAACTGAAGGGTCTGCTGAAAACGTTGTCCTGCCTGCCACTCCGCCTGGTAATCAGCTGCCAGCTACGTCCGTTAACGTCACCCGGCGATACTGGTTTGCTTCTGTTGCTCTGATAGTGCTGGGCATGGTGCTCTGGTATTTCACGGTATCTCGTCCTGACGAGCAAATTATTCCAATGAGTGCCATTAAACTTGAAGGTGGCTGCGAAGCAGTATTATTGCAGGGTCTGGATGAGGTTGAACGACAGGCATTGGGTAAGCAAATAGTGCAAATTCTAAGGGAAAATAATCAAACCTGCGATGCGGGTCACCGGATTATTTTTGATAAAAACACCTCTTTTACTACTAAGAATTTCGGAAGAACAATTCTTTCATCGTGTAAAATTAATAGCGATGGTCATATCATCTCATGCGACAATTTTTATTATCTTGACTGGAGAATGGGATGAAGCGGAGCATTGGTATTAATATTATCTTCATGCTGGCTGCGCTATTAATGGTGACTTTTGCAGGGGTTTATTACTTAACACATCAGGCCAAAGATTTTCCTTTTCGATGCTCAGCGTTTAGCCGTTACGATCTCAGTCGTAATGATGATAAACGAATTGAGTTCGCTGTTGCCCAGGATTTACGTTTTGATAAAAAGGATTCAGGCTATCTGTTGCTGAATGGGCAGGCAACGAGCAATGACGGTGTTACTATTCTTAACAGAAGGGTTGCATTAATCAATGGCGCTAAAATTTCCGATGATACTTACCGGTATCAGATCAGCAAAGTTGTCACTTCGAATACTGATACTACCCCTGATGTCATCTTTAATAAGTTGTTAGCAGAGATCACGCTGGATCCAACGCATCTGCAGTTGGATGTCGATAAGATTGATAAAAATACCTATATTATCGGTGGGCCGATCTCCTATCTCTTTACCTGCCAGCGTTACTAAGCTCTGTAAACGGCTAATTTAGCGGTGTTCAGAATGCATGAAACCGGGAAGGGTTTATCCTGCCCGGTTTTTCTTTTAACGTTATGTCGTCAGGCTTTGCTGAGGAAAAGTATCAGGGCCAGCTCTGGAAACTCTTCAGGATATTATTAAACAGCTGAATTTCTTCATCGGTCAGGGGGGCAGCCTTTGACAAAGAGAAAATTAATACATCCTCCAGGTTTAAGGTGAAAATCGCCTGCTTTTGATAAAGCCGGATATTATCCGGGCGCAGAAAATCATAAGTAATCATGATGCCTGTGCTCAGATTATCGCCCAACACCACGGGTTGATTTGCCTGCTGCTGCCAGTCTTTCATTTGTCTCTGCAGAATAGCAAGCTGACTGCTGATATATTCTTCTGGATTGTTGTGATTGGCCAGTTTATCACGAGAAATAGTGACGGGTGGCATCGCTGAACGGGGATCCGCCAGCGTGTTCAGGGTTCGCTCGCAGTAGCCTTCCGGTAAAGTAATCATACCTTCGCTAAACCGGCAAATATTTTTATCCATGTGTAATCTCCATTTCTTTAGTTTTTTCTGTCTGGCCAAATAACTGCTCTGCGGTAACTTCACTGAGCGTACCGTTATTTAACAGGACGATTTTATCTGCACTTCTTATGGTTTCCGGGCGATGTGCAATCATGATTCGGGTAATTTTCATTTGCTTTATTGCATTGTTGATCTGCGCTTCGTTATAGATATCCAGATGACTGGTTGCTTCGTCCAGTACCAGTATTTTTGGTTCGCGGTAGAGGGCGCGAGCTAGCAGAATACGCTGCAGCTGCCCGCCAGAGAGAAACGATCCCATATCACCGACAAGGCTTTGATAGTTCATCGGCATTTTCATGATATCGCCGTGAATTTGCGCCAGGCGTGCTACACGGGTAATTTTTGCGTGGTCAGGATTATTATCAAAGAAGCTAATATTTTCACTGATCGAGCCTGAGAACAGGATGTCATCCTGCATAACACAGCCGATACGGTTACGATGGTGTTCAAGTCCTGTCTGGGTAATGTCCATTCCGCCCACGGTGATTGTTCCACCTTCCGGGTGCAGCAGACCCAGAATGATTTTGGCCATGGTGGTCTTTCCCTGACCTGAAGGGCCGACAATCGCAACGCTTTCGCCAGCCTTAATTTCCAGACTGGCACCATTTACTACCCAGGGTTCGGTAGGTGCATAGCGGAAGCGGATATCCGTTAGTTTGATATCCTGCGGCGTTTCTGTCTCATCATGCGTATCTTTACTCACCAGTACCGGACTGGCTTCTGAGCTGACTTCAGTTTCTGACAACACGATATCGGCCAGTCGTTCACCATGCATACGCAGCATTCTGAAGTCGATTACGGCGTTGATCAGACCTGCACCGCGGCTCATAAACTGATCTGAGAAGCTAATAAAGGCGGTAAGCATACCTGCAGAGAAGTTGCCATCCAGTACTTGCAGCGCAGCCAGCCAGACCAGTACGACCCTGCCTACAGAAGTGAGCAATCCCTGGGCGGAACCAAACAAAATGTTAAGCTTCTGAATCACAATGCCTTTGTTGGTCGTATCCACCAGGAAATTCATGTAGGCGGAGAGACGAGGCACCTGCTTGTTATTGGTTTTTACCGCCTGGATACCGCGAAGCGTTTCCAGTAATGAAGATTGCGTGCGGGCTGAACTGATGATTTGCTCTTCGTTGGCGCGGCGAACAGGATCATAAGCCATGAAGCGTAACAGTGCATAGGCGACAAAAAGGCCAATTACCAGCCAGGCAAGCTTAGCGTTATAGATAAACAGCATCACTACTGTCACGATCGACATTACCCCATCCAGCACAGTACTAATGAAGCGGCTGGTCAGCGTACTTTGGATGGTGTTCAGCGAGCCATAGCGGGACAGAATGTCACCAACGTGACGGGATTCGAACCATTCAAGTGGCAGCTTTAACATATGGTGACAGACATTGACCGTCCACTGCACGCTGAGCTGGCTTGAGAACCAGCTCATCACCCATGAGCGCAGCGCTGTAATCATGGTCTGAAACAACGCAATCATGATAAAGCCGATCCCGAGCAAGGAGAGTAGTGAGTAATCTGCGGAGACCAGCACCATATCCATCACCCACTGCATAAAGAAGGGGGAGAGTACGCCGAAAAGCTCCAGAGCGATGGACAGGATAAGCACCTGGGCAAAGGCAGATTTCACCCCTGTCACACTGCCCACCAGCTTCATCATCGAGATGCTTTCTTTTTCTTTTTTGACCTCAAAAGTGGAGGAGGGAACCAGCTCCAGTGCAACGCCGGTGAACGCCGGTGATGCTTCTTTAAATGTCAGTTCCCGAATGCCGCGTGCAGGATCGTGAAGCGTGATCTTATTGCCGCGCACTTTTTTTAGCACAACGAAATGGTTCAATTCCCAGTGCAGAATGCAGGGCATGCGTAATTTAGACAGCTCTTCCATATCAACGCGTAACGCACGGGAACTCATATTGAGTTGTTGTGCCATGGCAATGACATCACTAAGGGTTGCACCCTTAAGCGACGTTGCGAACCTGCGACGCAGGGTGATCATGTCGATTTCATGACCGTGATAATTGGCAATCATCCCCAGACAAGCAAGACCACATTCCGTCGCCTGTGACTGACGAATCATCGGCAGGCGGTTAAACCATTTAAAATTGAGTTTCTCTAATAACAACACAGAACAGACCTTTTAATCAGAGAGAGATTTTGTGTCCAAGCGCAAAAATTGGCTCCAGCACCCATTCATAAAGACGACGTTTGTCGACGATAAAATCGGCATCCAGCGCCATACCCGGCTTGAGTTTTTCATTCTGCGCATAAGCAGTAATTGATTGTTTGTCCAGGGAGACCAGCACACGGTACTGCTGTTCCTGAATATTATTTTTGCCGGTTAACGTAGTGACTTCCTGAGGAGACAGAGCGGTGCGTGAAACCTCGATAACTTTTCCATACTGTTGACCAAACTTTTGATAAGGAAACGCTTTGTAGCGCAGCACCACCCGCTGTCCCGGTTGGATAAAACCAATGGACTGCGTGTTTACCATGATGCGGGCGACAAGTTCAGTATTGCTTGGCAAAACTGCTATGGCTGACTGACCGGCGGTGAGCATCTGTCCATTTTTGACCATAATCATGCCGACATATCCGCTTTTAGGCGCACGTAATTCAAACGAGCGGCGCGCTTCATTTTCAGCCATCGACTGCCGGTTATCAGCCAGTTGGCGCTCGATATCGTTACGCTTTTTCTCGTCATCCAGCGGTTTTTCATGCAGCTGTTGCTCGGTCTGAACAATTTTTTGCGAGATGTCCAACAGCTGACGTTGATATTCCTGGTAGCGCGCCTGGCTATCGAGCAGATTAGACTCCTGCTCTTCCATCTGACGGCTTGAGGCATACCCTTCGTTGTGCATGGCTTCCAGCTTGTCCAACTGCATTTTCGCCAGGGAAACCTGTTTCCGACGGTGTGTCAGTTGCAGCTTCAGCTGCTCCTGTTGCAGTTTCAGGCTGGCAATAGTGTCGGTCAGGCCCTTCATTTCAACCTGATGAAGCTTTTCAAGCGTCACCAGATCCTGCTGAAGCCTTTCACGCTGGCCTTTCAGATTCTCGGCAATAACCTGACGAGTCTGACCTAACTGTGTTGAAACCTCTGATGACAACACCATCAGCACATCGTCTTTTTCTACATGCTGGCCCTCTTTTATTGGAATATCGACCCCCGTGGCGCTTACGGGGGGCGGAATGATCAGCATGCCATTTTTAGGCAGAAGTTCTCCGGTAGAGGATTCATATTTTGTATAACTGCCAAATATAAAAAACAGCGCTGTCGCGGCAGTGATCAGCACTACAACGGAAATAACTAACCAGCGATAAGGTGGGCAATAGAGTGCCACAATGCCCAGGTTTCCACGGTTGGCTGCATCAAGTGCCTCCTGACGGAATAGTGACTGTTCCATTTATATAATCATCATGAGTAAGGGATTAACGGCACTGAAAAAAATTCAGCATGTCGATTGATAGTGATCCGGTACTTTGTGCCAGATTAATGAGGGCGTTCAGGTAATTGAAGCGAGCTTCAGCCTGATCTTTAAGTGCGCTAAAATATTTTTGCTGAGCATCAAGCTCATCATTTACCGTACGGAAACCCATTTCTCGGCCATATTGAACAGACACCACTTTTTCGCGTGAAGACTCGACGGCATTTTTCTGCGCGTTGATTAACGCTTTTCCATTCGTAAGACTAAGCCATGCTGAACGTGTATCTGTAGCCGCTTTGCGTTGTGCTTCCATGGTGGAATATTTTGCTGCCTGACGGCGATAGGCTGCTTCATAAGATTGTGAAATCTGGCTGCCACCCGCGAATAATGGAATAGAAACGTTAACGCCATACTGCAGATTATTACTTTTAGAGTTAGTGCCAAAAATAGCATCATAAAGTAAATTATCGTCGTTATCGTTACGGCTCCAGTTTTTGCCATATCTGGCGTAAAGTGACACGACAGGCATATGTGCGCCATCTGCAGCCAATACATCAGCATCGGCCTGATCATTCTGAAACAGGGCAATTTTGATTTCAGTGTTACGTTGCTGGCTGGCATTAATCGCATCAGTTAAAGAAGCGTAGGGCGAAGCGTTAAGGCACTGAAAGTTTACCGGCTCGACAGTGTCCGGGCTGACACCCGATAAGCGACGAAATGCTTCTCCAGCCAGCAATAACTGACTACTCGCCTCTATTTCTTTGGCCTGAGCAAGAGCGTAATTGGCCTTAGCTTCATCCAGCTCTGTACGGGTGTTTTGTCCATTCAGAATACCGGCCTGCAGTTTTTGCTGTTGTTGTTTGAAGTTGTGACTGGCAGCTTTCGCTGCCTGTAAAACTTCCTGCTGATAGAGCACCGAAAAGTAGGCATTACTGATCGCATTTAATAACTTTTCTTCAGCTTTTTTTGACTGGGCTTCAGCGGTATTTGCAATAGCAACGCCTTTACGCCAGCCAGCATATTTACTCATATCAAACAGGGGTTGTCTGACACTGAGATCGTAACTGTGATTTGTTACACCACTTTGATATTTTTTATCCGGCTGTTCCTGACGATCCCAGTTTCCTTCGAGCGTCAATGTGGGCAACATTCCGGCCATACCCTGCCAGTATTTTTGCTGATCGGCTTCACTGGTCATCTGGCTGGATTGCAATGCAGAGTCATAGGTTAATGCGGCTCGGGCAGCCTGCTGTAAGCTGGTCGCATAAGATCCAAATGGCACGCAGGACAGTACAATAAATGCAATTTTAAAATTATAAAATTTCATGATGCTCGCTGTTTCTTAAAAATTAAGCCCGAAATTAAATGAGTTGCTGGGCAAAGACATATTTAATCAAATCAGTATTAGACTGCAGCTGAAGTTTACGCATGGCGTTATATTTCTGCGTTGCAACCGTACTGATACTACGTTTACGTGCTTTAGCTATCTCCATTAAACTGTACCCGATAGCAAAAAGCCTGATTACTTCAACTTCTGCGGGTGATAAAAGAGTCTGTGCGGGCTCATCTGAAGCAGATTGCGCCAGATCTTTCATCTTTTCTGAATAAAATATTTCAGAATTCGATGAGCAAACCCAGTGCAAAGCTTCTACCAGATCCCGTATATCATCACGTTTGCTCACTATTGCATTTACCGGAATTTGCAATATTCTTTTCAGAATGGCCGGGCTATTCTGTGCCGTAAAGATAATGATTTTAAGGTTAGCGTTATGGTTGTAAATTTCTTCTAGCTTTCTAACGCCGTTCAAATCATTACGTTCAAAGTTAAAGCAAAAATCAGTAATTAATATATCAGGAGGATCGCTATTCAGTTTTACAAAAAGATTTTCTGCTTCTACCGGGTATGCTGCAATGTCCAGGTTGTGAAATCCGGTTGAGAGTATTTTTTGTATTGAATAAAAAATAAAAGGACTCTCATCAGAGACACCAACTTTAAACCTCCTTCCTTTTAATGGCCTATCCACTGATAAAATCCTTTCTCAGTTTATAAAGTCTGGTAAAGGGCTCCGAAGAGCCCATATGGTTACTGATAACTAATGGTATAGGTAGCAACTGCGTTAGCACTACCAGGGGTTATTGTGGCAGCAGTCTGGTAATAACGTGCATATAAGGGCACTGTTATCAATGCTGACGACAGTGGATAAGCTGCAACTCTGTATGGTGCTGCCAGTGCAACAGGTTGCTGACTTTCATTCAGAATCTGAACACCCACTCCGCTGGCAGTTGAGGTCGAGTTCAGAGAAACTACGCCGACATCCGATAGCCCATCAGCCGCATCCCCATCCAACTGCATCATAACGTCAAAGGTACCTGAAAGAAGTGCCTCACAGTTAAGCTGAAGATTAAAAGCGGTAGATGGGCTGGTTTGTCCAATACCGGAACCCAACCCACTGCTGGTATTCGCTGTGTAACTCCCTAATGACACCTTCGGGTTAACATCACCTGCTGCTGAGCAGGTTTGATCCCTCACAGTGATGCCGCTTTTAATATATCTCACATAAAGTTTCAGGTCATTTCCTGGTACCAATGAGCCTACATCAAATACGTTGACATAGTCCGGAAGCAAATTGGGGCCAGCCATCGAGTTTGACGTCCGCACAATCTGAAAAGGCACATTTAACGTGACCTCAGTATAAGCACCGACTGTACCGCCACTGGTTAACGCGTAAGTAGCGATCTTGTTGCCGGTAGGAATAATGGCAGCGTCGGTGGACATTTCACCACCGTAACCGGTATAAATGGTTAAGCCATAACCAAGTGCATCTTCAGCTATTGTTTTACGCTTTAAGTAAACCTCTGCTGTTAATCCATCTAAAAACTGTTGCAGATTATCCAGGGCACATTTGAACGTGACTGTTAAATTGCCACTATGCACGACCGTGCCAACCGGAACAGCTGCCGAAATGTTTATCCCCAGTGAGCGGAAATCTAATACCGCATCAGAAAGAGATTTTTTGCACGTCAGTGTGACATCATCTGCCGCGTTCGCATTAATTGGTGCTAGCATGACGAAACCAGATACCATAGTCATGATGCTGACTATTCTGGTCAGTGTCCTTCTTAAGTTAATAAACATCATAATGTCACCCGATTAACCCTGATTATCTTTGTTTATTTCGCCGTTAGACACGTAGCGAACAGGTTTTGATTGATCGCTGCTGCATGTTGTTGTGAGCCTTGCAAGGGTGTTGTTTTCACTGGAATTAACAACACCAGACTCCAGGTTAACCAGACACTTATCACTGGCTGCTTTACCCCAGGAAATATGCAGGCGGCTGACATCTTTATTTAACCTCACATAAATCTGACCACCCTGTGAAACAGTGGTAATAAGGTTACCGTCTTCATCATTAACCGTTGCACCAAATGGCAAGGCGTTTCCGTTCGGCTGATTAGCACGAATTAACAGTGGCTTTCCTTTACTGGTTTTATAATCAAGTCTGACGACTGCACCCTCAACAGGAATAACGCGCTGCTGAGTTGATTCAAGCTCAACATCCAGTGGAATTCCTTTTGGGTCGATGGCCAGTTCGTTTATCCGGTACGGGTTAAGGTTTGGCACAATAGCTTTGCCGCTGCCGTTTAACACAATATTGGGATAGCCAAGTACACGCGCGCCCTCTGCATCTTCTGCGGTAACAACAGCATAAGTCGTAGACTGATAAGCGCTGAAATTAATGCTATCAGGTAAAGCGACTACCGCACCGCTGATACCACCCGAGGCAGAATAATAGTTTTGCCCTTTAGTATAAGACGCCGTCAGCATACTGTAGGGCGAACGGTATTGCCCACTAAATGAACCGGACTTCTCATTATCAGTATCGCGCGCTATTCCAACGTTATAGTTATATTGGTCATGTTCACCCAGAACACCATTAACTGCTGTTTGTGCATTCACACCCTGTTTATTATGTGTTGCACTTCCGGTTACATAACTTTGACTTTCGCTGCCAATTGGCACCGAGAAGTCGAGTGACAGTTGAGTGTCATGCCCGCCGGTTGAATATAATAATCGGTTTGCTGATAAAGTATAGGAGACCCGACCAATTGTATTATTGTAACCCAGCTGAAATTGCGTATTTGTTCCGGCAGAATCCCAGTAATTCTGAACGAAACCAGTAAGATAGATATTCCCATATGACTCCCCAAAATTTTGGCTTGCCGTCATAGAAAAACGTTGTTTGGGGCGCGAAAGATAATTTGACGAACTGTTTTTATTATTTTTTTTATAATAGTTATTGATTTGTAATGCATTGTCAAAACTGTAATAACCGGATGATGAGAAGCGGTAAGCCGCCAGAGTAAAATTCGTGTTAGTCTGAGAAACCTTCTTACTATAAGTTGCCCGATAACTTACACCTTGCTTTTTCTCATCACCATATTTTGTCTGAGCGCCAGTAATATCCAGTGAGATCGCACCAACAGGTAAACCAAATGCACCTCCCAACAGCACAGAGGTGTAGTTATCTGATCCCAGAATACCTGAGTAGCCAGTCAGACTATTGCTAAAACCATGCTGAATAGTGCCCTGATAGACCGAAGGTGTATAAACCATATTGTCTTTTCGGGATACACCACCGGTCAGACTATAAAAAGTCATGCCCGGACGTTTCAGACGCGTCATCGCTGCGTAAGGAACTGAGAAACGGGTCTCACCGCCGTCAGCTTCTTTCACGGTCACGTCTAAATCACCACCGTAGCCTGTAGGATAAAGATCGGTGATATTAAAAGGGCCTGGTGAGACCGTCGTTTCATAAATTTTGTTGCCATTTTGCGATACAGTTACCTGAGCGTTGGTTCGGGCTACGCCGCGGATTTCTGGTGCATAGCCTCGCTGAGAGTCTGGCCACATCTGGTCAACTGTAGATATTTGCGCACCACGAAAAGAAAGCGTATCGAAAATTTCGCCACTGGTATTGCCTTCACCTAATAACAGCCGTGATTTTATTTGCGGAATATCACGCTGGACATAGGTATTAATTGCATCGTAATGATGATACTCGTTGTTTTTTTGACGTTGCCAGCTGAGAGAACCATCGTGACGGAACATCCATCCGCCAAGGTTAAAACCCGCCAGTGCACGGCCATAAAATGAGTCATATGGCTGACCGTGATTTACAGAGCGATAATAGTTGGTGTTATAGGTTAGCGTGAGTGCTGTTTCACCCTTATCCCAGAATTCTGGCGCAACGTAGCCGCGCGCAGATCGCAACAGATAAATTTGCGGAATTGAGATATCCATCTGCATATCGGCAGAATTGATAGCTGCATGACTCTCTTTAACTACCTCCTCCAACGCCATACACTGTTTACCAGAGCGCAAATCTTCAGCTTGTCCCGGGCTAAAAACTGTGTCCTTAAGTGACAAGCTTTTGACCAGATCATAGGAAAGGCACGCTTTGGTTCCCGCCCCTTCACGAATGACCTGAACATTTTCCCGACCAATCTGACGACCATTCAGGAAAATATCCAGCGTATAAGTACCAGGATCAATAGGGTTACCGGTTGCATAGCGGGCCACATCAACTTTAACGCCCGGTAAATTCTTCACAAATGATTCGTCAAAATCATACGAATTTTCTGCAAATGCGGCGCCTGTTGATGCAGTTAAAAAAAGCGCCAGAAAAGATCGGTAAAATATTTTTGCCGTTGGTTTATTATTTTTAATCATCCTTGCCATCATTATTACCCCTGATGAGTTACCAAAGTTACTGACTAATTTTGGCGTCTACATTGCGTGCAGCGCCATAATCATCCAGATATTGATAATGAAAGTTTGTTTTTATTTGATTTGCGTTCAATCCTTTTAGGGAGAAGCTTTTTGTTTCGCCTGGTGCAAGCATATCTCCCTTTTCACTGACTACTTTTCGCCCCGCGTTATCCTCGGCATTGATCTGTGAAACGTTGACGTAAAACGAAGAGTTATTGGTTGCTGTCAGCTGATTCGCTTTCTCCCCTTGATGCCAGATAAGACCCGACGCTGCTTCTGTGGCTTGCATCGCATCGAACCGGGCTGGGCGAAAGAAAATTTTGATGCGACTACGAATAGCCATTTGCAACTGATTTTGATTCGCAAGGCTTTTATCGCGAGGAGGGATGTCGAGTACGTTAAGCCAGAATACCGACTCTTTATCTTTGGGCAGGTTTGAACCGGTATAAACGATACGTAATGTCTGTCCTTTGTTAGCCTCCATACGGAAAACAGGCGGTAGCAAGACAAACGGTACGTTTATTTTATCCAGTGCTTCATCAGGATTTCCATTGTCAATCCAGGCCTGTACCAGCGCAGGTTGATTGCCATGGTTATCTAAGCGGACTGTGACTTCTTTTTCTGTTGCGGGGTAGATTACCCGGGTGCCGATAATCGTCACGCTGGCAAAAGCCGATGAGGTCACCGTAAAAGCCAGCAGACAGGAGATCAAAAATTTAAAACTTTTTTTTTTCATGATTTTGACAGAAATGATGATAGAGGAAGAGAGGTGGGAACAGATGCTCCCACCATAATCAATTACAGGTAATTGATTGAATAGTTCACAGCTGATAAGACGGTACCAGCAGTAGCTGCACCAGTTGCATAGTACTGAGCAGAATAGGTCAGAGTACCTGCACCAGCAGTCAGAGCGACAGTTTTTGGAGAGGTGGTCTGCTCAGTGCTACCCGCGTTCAACACGCCATTTCCGCTATCCAGCAGCTGCAGGTCAACATTCGTTGCAGTACCAGTATTGGTCAAACGACCATCAGCATTGACGTTGGCACCTTGTTCAAAGTAAGCGTACACGTCACCAGTCGTAGCTGAGCAATTGCTCAGCGCCATAGTGAAGCGAGTGTTACCTGCAGTCTGACCAGATGTGCTTAAAATACTACTTGCTACTTTAGGCAGTGTAACGGTTGCAGTGCTGCCGCCGCCGTTTACGCTTACAGTACAAGTCTGAGACGCAATATTTCCTGTGAAGTTAATGGTGCCATCTGAAGCTTCAGCAGCATTAACGTGAGCAGCAGCCAGCATCAGACCAAGAGCAACCATAGATAACTTTTTCATATACTTTCCTTTGTATAAAATAATTAATAACATCAATTAATGAACGATTTAATAATCGTTCACTTCCCTGGAGGATTCATTCCTCACAAGAGAATTAGAAAATCAGCAATCCAAATACGACTGCTGCTGCGACACCAACAATACCCATGCCAAAGGCAGACCCACTAACCGGGTTCGCTGCTGGAATTGAGTCTGGGCGCGTCCATTCAGTTTTCTCTTCTGAGCTTGCGCCTAGCTGCTTAAAGAAATCCAGGATCACCGAAGTTAATGAACCACCGCTAACGCCTTCGATTTCTTTATTGTTCAATTCACGCATGTTGTTTCCTTAAGCTGTAATTACAGATGCATTAGGATCAAACTGGTTTTCAACGACCGCGTTAAACCAGCCTGCCGTGCTATCCCAGCCATTCATAGCACCATATAAAGCACCATCAACAAGACCAAGGACTGCGCCGACAATCAGACCTACACCGGCAGAGACAATACCAACGCCTAACACGCCACCGGTGCTTCCGCCACTCATTCCCCATTTAAGACCAAAAGAACTAATACCCGTAACGGCACCGACAACTACAGCGCCAATAAAGTCAAAAAAACCTGCTCCTGAAACGTTTTGCATTTCAAAAGATGTTAACTCTCTCATCGATATCTCCATGTATCATTTTTTCAATATTATTATTTATGCCGCTTCTAGCGAACGGCGCTATTAGAATGGGTGGTCATAAAAAATGAAATAGTAAAACATCCATAATTCTTCTTTTGTTATCGTAAGCAAGGATATGGCTATTATATTTTTACATAATATTAACTGCTGTTGGTATTCTGGAATTTTTTGAGCGTACATTATTCTTATGCGTGATTTAACCATTAACAGCACTGCTTATGCCTGATGCTTAAAATTATCTGGCATCCGGGAAGCGCATGCCATGAACGCGGTTCAGTGAAACTGATTTATCTATGAATAAGCTTGTGCATAAAGTCATGAGTTAATGATTTCACTTGCCTGAATGTGATGTCATTTGAGAAGTGGAATTAAAAAGGGAAAAATCCCATTTGCCAGTTTCTGGTGATTTAATCTAATTAAATCATACATGTCAGGATAAAAAACTAAATATTTAAAGATAATCAATTTAAGTATCTGTTCGATGTGTGCCGTGGTTTAATTCCTTCCATGCAATGCTGCCTGACAGCGTAACTTTAGTAAGGAGCATTAACATTGATGCCAATTTGATTTGTTTCTTTTCAGCCATGCTGGAAAATTGAGAGAGGTGTTTAAATGCGTGCTTTTAAAATAGCATGCTCATAACATCATCTTTCAAATGGTAATGGGAAATTCTTTTTTTAGGAAAAAAGTTATAACACTGCCCGTAAGGTGCCACAAAGTAGATTTATGTGCTAACTAAACAGCGTTTGAATGGTGTAAGATCTGGTTATTGTTTCTTTTATTAGCCTGAATGTCTTTATTTATTTGTATTTGCGGTTTTGAATTTTGTTGGGACGGTTTTATTATAGTGGAACCGATAAAGACTATTTTTAACTGCCCGAGTTATGGAGGCGAGCTCAGGTAAGCGAGTACACCAGGCGAAAGAGAAAGAGACTATAAAAAACTGATTTTACGAATTGTTGCTAATCACTGACCAATGCGTCAGTTAGATTGAGTTAATTAATATGTATAGAGTGACTGAAAATCATGAACGGATCATCGATGCATTAGCAGGATTTACGCAGATTGCTAATCCAGATGAAATTTCAAGAGGCAAGCGCCGTTATCATTTGACTAAAGATCATGTACGTCGCGTTATGTTCATTCTTGACGGCGATTTTTTACTTAAACTTAAAGGCGAGAATAAGGTTTTGAATATCTTATCCGCTCCGTTTGTTGTCGGCGTCACTCCAGCTTTAGACGAGCCGCCAGTCTATCTGGAACGAGTCGATTATGGAAAAGTCAGTTTCATTGACTATGACGTGTTCTGGCGATTGGTTTTTGAGAAAGATCTTTTTAATGACGCAATGTCTATTTTATCAGGACAGTATTCTGATCTGATGAATTACATTCAGTTACCAAAAAGTAACTCATATGATGAAGTTCTTTCTTTGATTGAAAGATGGAAAAAACTGCCGACTCATTTAAAGAAACGATTTTCAGCACTATATCTTATTGAAAATAGTTCTCATTTATCAAAAAGTTCCATTTGCAGAGTGCTCAAGGAACTAAAAGAGAAAGGCGAATTGGTACTGATTAACGGTAAGTTCACCTGAATATAATATTTGTCATCGTGAATTTTGTGATGCTGAAGGGAAAAAATGGATGTTAATGTGGTTTGTACGGATGACAATTACTTCTTCAGACTGGGCATATCAAAGGTAATTGAGGAGGCACTGCTATCTGATGCAGAAGTAAAATTTTTATCAGGTTTTGATAGTCATAACCTGCGGCAGGCTGACTTCATCCTGATCAATGTTTCGCAATGGCGTCTTTATATGTGTCAACCCGCTTATCGCGAGCGAAAGCCTGGCAGTATCATATTGGTATTTACCGATGATTTCGGAGAGAAAATTAAAAACCCGTTACCATTTTGTTATCAATCTTTGCTTGAAGTGTCAAAAAGGGATTCGGTACGTTTAATCACTGAGAAAATAACCAAGGCCTGGTTAAACACTCAGGGAAGAGTTATGGGATATCTGCCTTCAGACTGTTTACGGTGCGAATTTGCACGTATCACCGTGGTGCAACTTCAGGTGCTTAGTTTTTTGAAGAAAGGATACAGTGTAATCCAGACAGCAAAAAGGTTAGATTTGTCAGTTAAAACAATCTATGCACATAAATATAATGTGATGAGAAAGTTCGCTCTGAAAGGAGACAAAGAATTTAATGCATTTATCAATGATGTCTCGTTGCTTGAACTTTACAAAGGAGTTATCAATGTAAATGAGATTTAACGTTATCCAGAGGCGTAGGCTCACCCTTCTGCGCTGTTTAAATTTCCCATTTTTTATTTTTTAAGGAGTTGTCAGCTCCTGTTCAACATCGGATATAAGGTGTTTTAAATATAGTGATTAAGCACCTTAAGGAGAGTTATATGGAAAATAATTCACGTTTAACATGCAAAGCATCGAATAGTCCCTTTAAATTTATGCAGGGAGTAATGCTGAGTATGGTTTTATTACTTACAGGCTACCTGTACTGCAATTATGTTGAGGCGGCGCCATTGCAGAACGCTCCTGCACCATCGTTGTTTAAAGAAGTCAAAAATGACAAGGCGCCGGAGCAGATACACGACCCGCGTGCGCACATTATTGTCTACCGTATTGATGAAAAAAATCCTGCCGCATCAAAACGCGTCGTTAACGTATTTGTTAATAATCAATACTATACGAGCGTAATGTCAGGTGATAGAGGGACTGAAATTAGTGTGTGTCCTGGCCAGAAAAAACTGGACGTTATGTTCAGCCAGCATGATTTTGTCCAGCCAGCAAAAATTGAAGTACCCACACCAGAGCTGAAATCAGGTGAGCGCTATTACTATCAGTTAGCGGTAAATGATCAGCAGAAAATCACGGCGCGTCTGGTGCCTGCAAAGGAAGCTGAATCTGTTTTAACCAGTCTCAAAGCACAATCACGTACGTTATCGCGTGTAGTGAATGAACGTTCTTGTTCTGAAGCGGGCGAGTCAAAACTATTGAATCACCCGGTGGCTTCTTCACTATTAAATTCTGACAGTAGTCATGCTCAGAGCAATGCTATGAAGATAGCTGATAAAAGCAGTAAAGCTCAGGGCGCTGCATACTCACTGCATTGATGCAATCTGGCACCATATTTTTTATTAATCAGTTCTGATAATGCCGTTCACTGACTCCAGAATCAAGAGTTGTGCTGGAAGCAATGTCAGGATTGCAGATTATCTCGTCATAAAATCACGGTTATTCGAAGTATATGAATATAGAGATTAAGGGTTTGTGAAAGCCTTATTTCTATTGAATTTAATCAATCCTCGTTAATTAAGAAGGTTGTTATGTTGAAAGTGAACTTGCGTGGTGTGAAGGGTATTATCTCTTCATACACTGTTGATACAAAATCTGAAAATCCTACAACGATCAAAGTTCCGCATCAGGGTGCATTAAATATAGAACTGATCGATAGCGCTACAGGACATGCTCCGCAAATGGTTGTAACCAGGCGCGTTGGCAATAATCTGCAGCTTTTCTTTAGCCAGGATGATTCTCAGCATCCTGATATTGTGCTGGAAGATTATTATGATAATGAAAACGTTCATCTGATTGGGCTGGGCGAAAACGGTCAATTTTATGAATATGTGCCGACTTCCGGCGATGTGGCTGAATACCCGCCAGCTTTAACTGAAGGTCAGAGCGGTGAACAGGTATTAGGTGGTGAAGGATATGCCAGTGCCGATCCGCTGACTGCCAGTCACAACAATTTTGGTTGGTTGCCCTTTATGCTGCTGGGCGGCGCGGCAGGCGGCGTTGCTATTGGTGCGTCCGGGCGTGGTAGCAGTGGCCATGACTCTTCCGCTAAGAGTGTATCGGTGACACTTGATCCTGTTGCGGACAGTGATAATGATGGTCGTCCAGAGTTTTCCGGAACATCGAATAGCCCTGACTCACAGGTTGTCATTCAACTGCCTGATGGCACCCAGATCACGACCCAGACGGACAGTGAAGGTAACTGGTATGTGGAAGCACCGACTTCACAGCCAAATGGCACCGTCACTGTTACGGTAACTGATAGTGCGGGCAATAGCGGTAGCCTGACTGAAGAGTTTACTGACACCTCTTCGCCAGAAGCGGCGGTTATAAATAGCAATGATGATGAACAAATCTCAGGTAAAGCAGAACCTGGTTCAACTGTGGTTATTTCCGATGGCAGTACCGGTGAAACCACCACGGTTGTAGTTGATGAAAATGGTGACTGGAGTATCCAGCCTAACCCTGTCAATGAAGGGGATACCGACGTAACTATCGTGGTTGTCGATCCTGCGGGTAATGTCTCTCCGCCGTCCAACGGTTCCCGACCGGACATAACTCCTCCAGATAACATCAACTCCGGCATTGTCAGTGACTCAGTCACCCTGACGGACGACGTCGGTGCGATCACCGGCGAGATTGCCAGCGGCTCGGTCACCGACGACGCGCGGCCGACCCTTTCCGGCGACGCAACCGCCGACATCGATCACGTCAATATCTATGACAACGGCGAGCTCGTCGGCAGCGCAGCGGTGGACGCGGACGGCAAGTGGAGCTGGACGCCGGAGCAGGATATGGCGGACGGCACCTCTCACGACCTGACGGTTGCGGCGGTGGATGCGGCGGGCAACGAAGGCCCGCAGGCAGACGGCGACTGGAGCTTTACCGTTGACACCAGCACGGCGGCTCCGGAAATCACGAACAACACCGAGGACGAGCTGGCCGGTAACGCCGAGCCGGGCGCGGTGATCGTGATCACCGATCCGGTCAGCGACAGCGTGACCAGCACGGTGGCGGACGCGGATGGTCACTGGAGCATCCAGCCGAATCCGGCGGGCGTGGACGCCAAAGACGTCGTGGTGGAAGCCACCGACGAGGCGGGCAACAGCAACAGCGTTGTGATCGACGGCCCCGGCGACAGCACGCCGCCGGATAACCAGACCTCAGGCCTGGTCATCGACAGCATCACCCTGACGGACGACGTCGGTGCGATCACCGGCGAGATTGCCAGCGGCTCGGTCACCGATGACGCGCGGCCGACTCTTTCCGGCGACGCAACCGCCGACATCGATCACGTCAACATCTATGACAACGGCGAGCTCGTCGGCAGCGCAGCGGTGGACGCGGACGGCAAGTGGAGCTGGACGCCGGAGCAGGATATGGCGGACGGCACCTCTCACGACCTGACGGTTGCGGCGGTGGATGCGGCGGGCAACGAAGGCCCGCAGGCAGACGGCGACTGGAGCTTTACCGTTGACACCAGCACGGCGGCTCCGGAAATCACGAACAACACCGAGGACGAGCTGGCCGGTAACGCCGAGCCGGGCGCGGTGATCGTGATCACCGATCCGGTCAGCGACAGCGTGACCAGCACGGTGGCGGACGCGGACGGTCACTGGAGCATCCAGCCGAATCCGGCGGGCGTGGACGCCAAAGACGTCGTGGTGGAAGCCACCGACGAGGCGGGCAACAGCAACAGCGTTGTGATCGACGGCCCCGGCGACAGCACGCCGCCGGATAACCAGACCTCAGGCCTGGTCATCGACAGCATCACCCTGACCGACGACGTCGGTGCGATCACCGGCGAGATTGCCAGCGGCTCGGTCACCGACGACGCACGGCCAACCTTCTCCGGCGACGCAACCGCCGACATCGATCACGTCAATATCTATGACAACGGCGAGCTCGTCGGCAGCGCAGCGGTGGACGCGGACGGCAAGTGGAGCTGGACGCCGGAGCAGGATATGGCGGACGGCACCTCTCACGACCTGACGGTTGCGGCGGTGGACGCGGCGGGCAATGAGGGCCCGCAGGCAGACGGCGACTGGAGCTTTACCGTTGACACCTCGGTGCCGGATAACCAGACATCGGGTTTAGTGGCGGACAGCATCACACTGACAGATGACGTCGGTCCGGTACAGGGCAAGATTGAAGATGGCTCTGTCACTGACGATGCACGTCCGACCTACTCAGGCACGACTACCGCAGACATCAGTTACGTCAATATCTACGACAGTGGCAAGCTGATCGGCAGCGCAGCGGTAGAGGCGGACGGCAAGTGGAGCTGGACGCCGGACAGCGCGATGAGCAGCGGGGCGCACGCCCTGACGGTCGCGGCGGTGGACGCGGCGGGCAATGAAGGCCCGCAGGTAAGCGGTACGGCGGATGCGGCGTGGGACTTCAGCGTCCTGACCAGCGCCCCGGCGCAGCCGGCGATTGAAAACGTGGTGGACGACTACAGCCAGGGCGAAGACGCGGACAGCGGCTTCCTGCAGAAGGGCCAGTTCACCAACGACGGCACGCTGACGCTGAACGGCACCGCGGGCGCGGGGCTGACGGTCATCGTGTGGGCCACGGATGCGGACGGCAACCGGGTAAACGCGGGGTCGGGCGTGGCGGATGACAACGGCCGCTGGAGCATTACCACGGCGGCGCTGGGCGAGGACGGCCGCTATGACCTGACGGCGACGGCGGTGAACGCGGCGGGGGTTTCCTCGGCGGAGACCGGCGCGTTTAACGTGGTGCTGGACACCGTGGCACCGGAGGCGGCCGTGGCGGCGCTGATGGACGCCCAGGGTGAGGTGCAGGGCGAAGTTGCCAGCGGCGGGGTAACCGACGACCGCGCGCCGGTGCTGAAGGGCACGGCGGAAGCGGGCGCGACGGTGACGGTATATCTGGACAACAGCAGCACGCCGGCAGGCAGCACGGTGGCGGACGCGGACGGCAACTGGACACTGGCGCTGGGCACGCTGACGGACGGGGAGCACAGCTGGCAGGTGAAGGTGACGGACGCGGCGGGGAACGAAACCCGCGGCGAGCGCGCGACCTTCAGGCTGGACAGCAGCAGCGTGGAGCTTAGCATTGACCAGGCGAACGACGATGCGGGAAGCATCACCGGCGCGGTACTGAACGGCGGCCTGACCGACGACAGCACGCCGGAGCTGCAGGGCACGGCGGCGGCGGGCGCGGTGGTGACCATCAGCGACCAATCGGGCGCGGTGCTGGGCAGCAGCACGGCAAACAGCAGCGGCGTATGGACGTTCGCGGTGGCGGAGCTGGCAGACGGTGAGCACGGCTTTACGGCATCGGTAACCAACGAAGCGGGCAACAGCAGCGAGGCGAAATTTACCCTGACCGTTGACACCATCGCACCTGTCCTGCCGACCATCACCGGGATGATTGACGATGTAGGCACTGTACAGGGCACGTCTACGACCAGTGGTGGCGTAACGGACGATCCGGCACCGACCTTTACCGGCAAGGCGGAAAAAGGTTCGCTGGTTACGCTGTATGACGGCGACAGCGTGCTTGGCAGCGTTCGGGCGGATGCGCAGGGCAACTGGAGCTATACGCCGACCACCAATATGGTAGACGGCGATCATAGTATCAAAGCCGTTAGCACGGACGCGGCAGGAAACATCTCCGCGCCTGGCGCAGAATGGCCGTTTAAGCTGGATATCGTGGTGTGGCAGTCGGCGAGCGGAGACGGCTCCGGCAGCTGCGTCAAGGGTCAGCTGCTGGATGCGAAAGGTCAGCCGGTCGGGGCGGAGTTCACGGTGAACACCACCACAGCGGGCGACCAGATCACGCCGCAGGTTACCGTGCTGTCAGATGGCACTTTCCAGGTGGTGTGGAGCACGGATTCCGGTGCGCATATCAAGGGTCAGGGTTATACCTACAGCTACGACGGTGCGGGTAACGTGAACGGCGTCGTGACTAATGGCGCAGAGTACAATGTGGACTCCAGCACCGCCGCCAGCAAAATGCGCGTTCCGGTGATCACTTCGCTGGAAGACGGCGGTTATCTGGTGGTTTGGGAAGCGAGCCTGAACGGCAACTGGACGGTTTATGGCCGTCAGTATGACGCAAACGGCACGCCGGTCACGGCGGAGACCGTGCTCGCAACCACGACCCTGAACGCAAATGCCATCATTCCTGAATGGGAGCCGTTACCATCTGTTACAACGCTGGAAAATGGCCAGGTTGCGATTACTTATGCGATTAAAGCCACCGGATATGATGTTGGTGTGTCAGTTTATGATCCGTCAACGCATGCTGTAACAGGCAGCTTCGTAGCGAACCAGACCCTGACTAACAATCAGGCGTCATCCGCAGTCAGTGCGCTGCAAAACGGTAACTACGTGGTGACCTGGGACTCTAACGATACCAGCGGACCGGATCAGAATGGTTACAGCGTCTGGGGCCGCATCTACGCGGCAGACGGTACGGCGCTGACCAGCGAGTTCCTGATCAACACCACGACGGCTGGCGATCAGCACATGGCGAGGGTGGTCAGTCAGGCTGACGGCAGCTTTATTGCCGTTTTCCTGTCAACAACCGACATCGCGCCGGGTGCAGGTACCAGCGGTATCTACGCACAGTACTTTGATGCTGCGGGTAATAAAGTGGGCCAGCAGATCCAGATCAACCAGCTGACCTATGGTGAGCAGGTTGAAGTCGATGCGACCTTCCTGGCGGGCGGTCAGCTCTACGTGACCTGGACCGATCAGGGCGTGGGCGACGGCGATGGCTCAGCAATCAAAGGCCGCTTAGTTGATCTGAACGAGACACTGGGACTGACGTCTGAAACGGGATCGACGCATATTGAGTATCAACCTGCTCAGTACGATCTTAATGGCACTTCAGGTAATGATGTACTGGATGCACGCGGCGCGAATTCCGTCGATGCAAAAGAGGGCGATGATACTATCGTCATTAACAGTACTCATTTTAGCAGTGTGAAAGGAGGAGAAGGTCACGATACGCTGGTCTGGGATTCTAATAACGATTTAGAACTCGGAACGGTATCAGGCAAAATTAGTGGAATTGAAGCTATCCATCTGGGTAATAACACGGCGCAGACATTATTTATCAGCGCCAGCGATGTGCTCGAAATTACTAAAGATAATGGTAGTGAAGCGAACACATTGCATATTACGGGAGATGTGGGAAGTTCAAACAATAGTAATGCAACTGATACCGTTAATATTGGAAAATCAGAATGGACGGCTTCAGCCGCACAAGCTGAAAATGGCGTTAATTATGACGTCTATACCAATAATGATGACACCACTGTCAAGCTGTTAATCCAGCATGGCTTAAACGTTATCTGATAGAACTGGCGATGACTTCGGTCATCGCCAGCTTTTTTTCACATCAAACTCACCTGATGGGCCTGTTTAAGGCAGGCCCATCAGGTGAGCCCCAGATCTGATTGCACAGATGAAAAGAATAAATAAAGGCATGTGAGCAGCATGTAAAACCTAAATATTTCTTTTTAGCAGAATTAACGTTGCCATATGACATGTCGGGCGGTTAAAACAGTTCCGGTCGCAGCATTGAATTAGCGACAGAGAAAATTAGCCATCCCACTTTATTTGTTATTTTGAGTTAACTATGAAAAAAAACTTGTTTACTACAAAATCCAGATGTTCGCTGCATGGTTTAATTGCGGGATTGCTATTTTTTAATCCCCTGTTAAATGCCCATGCAACGGACTTTATTGAAATGATTCGTATGACAGCCGACCATCCGTCGGTAAAGTCTGCTTTATCAAACAGCACCGGTGCTATGTATGATATCGATCAGGCAAAAGCCGCTGATGGTTTTCAGGTCAGTACGGGTATCAGCGCATCAGGATATTCAGGTCAACCCGGTTATGAGAATAACCCGGTCTCCCCGCATATCACTGTAAGTAAATTACTTTACGATCACGGACGTACTGATGCGAGCGTTGCCGGAAAGCAGGCTGCTTATTCCATGCAGCAGGCTCAGGTAAATGTCACGCGCGAAAATCTCAACGAGCAGGTGCTCTCTCTTTTTACCTCTGCAGCCACTAATGCCACAGTTGTCGCTGTGCTGGATAAAGAAATTAACGCACTGCAGGATCTGCTTAATCGGGTAAAGAATATTGCCAGTATTGATAGCGGCAGAGCTTCTGAGATCAATCAGGTTGCGACTCGCCTCAATTCGGTGATTGCCAGTCGTGAAATGAGCTACACCACCTATATACAAGCGCAGCAGCAACTCAGCTCGCTGCTGAACCACGAGATTGTTATCACCAGAGGCCTGCCCGATCTGAAAAAAGCGGGTCTGTTGCCCGCGTCACTGGCACAGGCACAACAGGTACTGAAAGAAAATCCCAACTGGACGGTCTCACGCGAGCGTAAAGAGGAAGCGAGAGCCGCAGTGGATCTGGCCTCTAAGTGGAACAGGCCGAAATGGAGTGTGCAACTGAGTATGGACAGTCCAAAGCGCAACGGTGAAATGGAACCGTTTAAAGCGGTGACGTTACAGGTGAGCAGCGATATCAATCTTTGGGATGGTGGGGCTGGCAGGGCAAATGCCAAAGCTGAAACTCAGCGACTCATTGCTGCAGAGGCGGATCAGGATGCAACACTCCGGACATTGAAACAGCAGCTGGATCAGCTGTGGGTCTCCTTACCGCTTCGTGAACGCCAGCTCAATGCATTACAGAGACAGTCAGAAACCGCGTTGAAAACCTGGAAAGCGGGGGAAGTGCAGTTCTTCGCGTGGCAGCGCCAGTTAACGGATTTAATCTCGTTTGCTACCGACTATTACTCCAGTCTCGCAAGTTATCAGGAGCAGCAGATGCAGTATCTGGCTGCGCAATGGAACATCGTTGCGGCACTGGGTAAAACCAGCCAGCTGGTGCAGAAGGTTAACGCTTTACCAGCGAATACCATCGAAGCGGTGCACTAATCACGCTGACGTAAAAAACGAGTATTTCTGGCCGCTGCCATGCTTTGCCGCCAGACCAGAATGAATTAGTTGTCCAGGGGACGCCATTGTGACTGATATACAATTTGAGCCTGCTGGCTCTGAACTGAATGCTGAAAACAGAGTGTTATCCAGATCGCCATCAGATACGCAGGAGACTTTGCTGGTTGCACTGCAAAGCGCACTGCGCCTGTTTGACGTCCGGCTTACGCTAAATGCTTTACGTGTGGGTATGCCTGCATTTCCACCAGACGCTGATATCAGCGCCCAGAATGACTGGGCATTGCGCACGCTGCAGAGCCGCGGCATGAGTGCTGCCTGGCAGAAGATTGACCTGACGGATGTGAAAAGCTTTGTTCTCCCCGCCATCATGCGTCTGGAAACGGGCTACTGCGTGCTGACACAGTGTAGCGAAAAGAAGTGCGCCATTATCGATCCCGCACTGGGCAGCCAGCCTGTTGAGGTCGATTTCGCTCGCCTGGCTCAGCACTATAGCGGCGA
Source organism: Pantoea sp. X-Soil-ISGK-285 (assembly GCF_059730815.1). Taxonomy (NCBI): domain Bacteria; kingdom Pseudomonadati; phylum Pseudomonadota; class Gammaproteobacteria; order Enterobacterales; family Erwiniaceae; genus Pantoea; species Pantoea sp. X-Soil-ISGK-285. Next base: position 83,065 of record NZ_AP035940.1, read on the forward strand.
GTTGCTGCTGCTGCGACCTAAGTCTTATCTTGATCATCGTGCCGATGACATTGTCCATGTCGGTAAAGGGCACTGGTTCTGGAATACTTTGTGGGGATTCAAACGTTATATCTTTGAAGCCGCCGCATTGTCAGTCGTTATTAACCTGCTCGTTCTGGCGATGTCCGTATTCACCATGACGGTTTATAACCGGGTACTGCCTAACCAGACCTACGTAACACTCTGGACGATGGCTATCGGCGTGAGTCTGGCGTTGTTGTTTGAACTGGCTGCACGGCTGGGTCGGGCCTGGATTACCGATCGCGCCGGTAAAAAGATCGATCTGGTGTTGGGCGCACAACTTTTTCGTCACGTGCTGAACGGCAAAATGTCGGGTCGAGCCCAATCCAGCGGTGCATTTGGCAATGTCATGCAAAGCTTTGACAGCGTCCGCGAGCTTACTACGTCAGCCGCTTTAACGACGGTTGCTGACTTACCCTTTGTTTTACTCTTCCTGGTTGTAATCCATCTGGTTGCCGGGCCACTGGTCTGGTGTGTGATCCTGATATTAGTGGTCATCGTGGCGATGGTGCTGCTGATGCAGATCCCTTTGAAACGCCACGCTGAAGAGTCAATGAAAATAGGCAGTAACCGTTACGGTCTGGTTATTGAATCACTGGATAATCTTGAGACCATCAAAGTTCTGCGTGCTGAAAACCTGGTCGCCTCTAAACACGATGTTGCCAGCGTAAAACTCTCTGCAGTGAATATGAAATCGCGGTTCCTTGCCACTATGGGCTCAAGCGTCATTCAGACGACCCAGCAGTTTGGTACCGTTATTCTGCTGGTCTGGGGTGCTTATCTGGTCGGTGATGGTGATATCTCAATGGGAGGCATCATTGCCACTATGACCCTGATGGGGCGCGCCATAATGCCCATAGCAACGCTTGCCGCGCTGGGATTGCGTATTCAGCAGGCAAAAACCTCGCTGGCCATCCTCAATAAAGTGATGCAGGCCCCTGCTGAACGCGATAATGAGAAGGTTTATGTGCAGCTTCCCCAGGGCAGCCAGACCGGGATTGTCTGTCAGGGCGTTTCATTACGTTATAAAGACGATTTACCTGCCATCGTTGAGCAGCTTGATGTCCGGTTCTGTCAGGGCGAGCGGGTTGCCATACTGGGCAAAATGGGCAGCGGTAAATCTTCGCTGCTGCGCATGCTGGTTGGGCTATATCCACCCACAACAGGCACGATCACCGTTGCTGGCGTAGATATAGGCCAGGTCGAGCCGGTGGAATTACGGACGCGTATCGCGCTGGTCAATCAGGAACCACGTTTTATGTATGGTTCGCTGCGTGACAACCTGGTGATGGGAGCACCCTACGCCAGCGACGAAGAACTAATGGCCGCTGCAAAAATGACCGGGGTGAGTGATATTGTCGCGGCCCATCCCATGGGCTTTGGTATGCCTGTCAGTGAGCGTGGTGAAAACTTTTCCGGCGGACAAAAGCAGGCGATAGCCCTGGCTCGCGCCATTCTGTCGAATCCGGATGTTCTGCTACTGGACGAACCTACATCGGGGATGGATATGGGGTCGGAACGCACTATCCTGCAGGCGCTCATCCCGGCAATGGAAGGCCGAACCGTGATTATCGTGACCCACCGTCCGGCAGTGCTGAAATACGTTGATCGGGTGATTGTGATGGATGAAGGCATCAAAGTAGCTGATGGGCCGCGTGAAGAGATTATCGGTTTATTAAACAGCGGGAAGATCCCGGCCGCATCGGTGCTGCGTAACGCAGCGAAACATGCTGGCGTTGAGATAAGCACAGAGCGTCAGCCACAATCTGGCGAGGTAACAGTATGAGCAGCCTGTCCCCTGATAAAAACGTTGATCAAAAGCGCCTGACCGAACATACAGCCAGTGACATGGTGAGGGCCGCCCGTCAGGATCGCTGGGAAGGCTGGCTATTTATTGCCTGGGGCAGCGTGGCGTTAATGGTGCTGGTAATCGTCTGGGCCGCCAATTTCAACATCGAAGAGGTGACAACCGGGTCAGCCAAAATTGTTCCCAGTTCCCGCGAACAGGTTTTGCAAAGCCTTGAGGGCGGTATTTTGCAGGAGTTAATGGTGCATGAAGGCGATACGGTTGAAAAAGGTCAGGTTGTGGCCAAAATCGATCCCACGCGCGCCGAAGCCTCCTTCCGCGAAAGCGCTAACCGCCTGCTGGCACTGAAAGCCCAGGCCGCGCGTCTTGAAGCAGAAGCGACCGGCAGCGAGCTTGTGTTCCCGCCAGAGGTCATGAAAGTACCTGAACTGGTTACCCGTGAAACCGATGCCTGGAAACTACGTAAAAGGGCGGTAAATGAGTCAATTGAAGGCTATCTGAAGTCAAAAACATTGCTGCAGAAAGAGCTTGAAATGGCGCGACAGCTCTCAGCCAGATCGCTGCTGTCAAAAACTGAGGTTCTGAAACTTGAGCGTCAGATGAATGATGCCGAATTGCAAATTACCGAGCGAAAAAACCGCTACCGTAACGAGGCTAACGATGAACTGTCCAAAGTCGATGTTGAGATGACAAGCCTGCAGGAAACTGCCCATGGCCGCCATGATACGCTTGAGCGTACTGAAGTCCGCACGCCAGTACGAGGCATTGTTAACAGTATTAAAATCAATACGCTTGGCGGTGTGATCCAGCCTGGTGCCGCAATAATGGAGGTGACACCATTGGATGACCAGCTGCTGGTGGAAACCCGTATCCGGCCCTCTGATGTGGCTTTTCTGGCGCCCGGTCAGGAAGCTGTGGTAAAAATTTCTGCCTATGACTATTCGATTTATGGCGGCCTGACCGGACATGTTCAAAGTATCAGTTCGGGCGCGCTAAAAGATGAGGAGAGTAAAGCTGCACGCAGGCCAGGCGTCGATGATACTTATTACCGGGTGATGGTATTAACGGAAAATAATACGCTGACGAAAAGCGGCAGTCAGGAACTACGGGTGATTCCCGGTATGACGGCCACCGTTGATATTCGTACGGGCGAGAAGAGCCTGCTGCAATATCTGTTGCGTCCTCTGTTGCGCGTACAGGAAGCGTTTCGCGAAAAGTAAAACCTGCCCTGAATGTAAAAAAGCCAGCGCTATAGCTGGCTTTTTTACACAGAAGTCCGGAATTATTTCAGAATGAAGAGCCGATCAACATCGATTTCGCTATGGCCGTCATCGCGATCTACCTCACCCGTTATCCGAACCTTTTTACCAATAAGGAAGCCGTTGTCGTCTTCGTCATCCTCGTCGACATCAATACGGATACGACCCGTTGAGTCCTGTAACCAGTAGTGGTCATCGTCAGCCCGTCCACTAATCGTACCGGTAAGGGTAACATGACGTTCGTCTCGCATTTTTTTTGCTTCTGCGATGGTGGACTCCTGCCGTGCGAAAGCGGATCCTGAGCAGATCAAGGCCAGCAGCATCCATAATGTTTTTTTCATTAACACCTCCTGTTATACGAGCGCTTGCTGCACGTTGATTCTAAAAACTAAAACGGTAGCCAGCATTAACCTGACGTTGGTTAAAACGTTTTCCGTCTACCATATCGGCCTCCAGGAAGAGCGTATGGCTGCTGATTTGGGCACTCAGGCCGACGCCGTTATTCCAGCCATTTCCTTTAAAGGAAAGACGTTCATTTGATCCGTTCAGAGCATAAGCAGCATCCCCGGCATACTCGCGCATTACACCCGTTTTTACATAGGTGTTGAGTTTGTAATTGCTCTGATTGATTTCATACCCTGCCAGCACGCTTGCGCGGCTCATCAGTGATTTGTAGCTTGAAAGTGTGATATTGAGACCATTAGACGCACCTACGGAAGCACCATCCTGATGACCTGCTGTCAGCTGTAGTTGTGGTTCAAGATAAAAACCTGCCAGCCGATCAGAGAAGCTGAACTTTTTGCCCGCCTCAAGCGATCCGCTCAGACCTGAAGAGACACCGTTACCGGATACCTGGTTATTCTGTGTATCGTGAACATTGAACTGATTCCTTAGCCGGTTGACTTTCACAACGCCATCAACATAGAAACCGGCATCATTTACCCAGGTGGTGTAGAAGCCATAATGCTCAGAACGGATGTTGCCGTTACCATTTTGGTAATGAGGCGATCCTTCAGTTACCCCCATGAACAGGCCCAGATAGATCGGAATTTCATCGGACAAACGTTTATCGACCCCAAACTGATAACCGGTGTAGTTCAGGCTGAAACGGCTCAGCTTGCCATTATCAAAGCCGCTGAATCGTCCATCTATAGCGCGCAGCCAGACATTTCCGGCTGTCTTCCCCTGACGAACATCACCCATACGCTGCATCAGCGTCTGCATTTCGGCATAGTTCATCAGATAGCCAGTGTTGAGGAAGTTAGCCCCTGCGTTGGCCGTGCTGGTAATGGGGGAAGTTGCGTTGTCTTGCCCGGCAGGCGCCGTGCCACCGTTATCGGCTGGAGTCGCGGCAGGCTCATTAGCAGGAGTCGCGGCAGGTTCATTAGCAGGAGTCGCGGCAGGTTCATTAGCAGGAGTCGCGGCAGGTTCATTAGCAGGAGTCGCGGCAGGCTCATCCGCAGGGATAACGGCCGGATCATCTGCTTCAGGGGTTTCTTGTGCTTTAGGTGAGGAGAGTACCCAGTTGTTGCCTTGCTTATTGACCGAGTAAACATAGCCACCAAGTTCCACGTCGGCGTTGCCTTTAAAGGTGGCGATGCCATCAGTCGTTTCAACCACAGTCAGTACTTCGTTGCCAGTGGTGACGGCACTGCCGCGGTTCTGTATGGTCAGACCGTAATCACCGGAACTACTCTCTGTCACCACAACTTTATCGCCAATGTTATTCACGCCAGCACCATCGCCTGCCAGATTGGTGCGCAAGGCGAAGTCGCCGCTGCCGCTGAGGTTGGCGATAGTCAATGTTGAATAGGTTGCGTCATCCGAGGCTGCAGAGAGGTCAACCAGCGAGTTACTCAATGTCAGATTATCGACATTGGATGTTCGCGATACATTCCAGGTGCTGTCGGTCAGATTAACGTTCAGATGGCCATTATTGACGTTATCGCTGCTGGCGCTGCCAGACCAGAGTGAACCCGATGTCAGATTGAGGTCGATGAGACCGGCCCGGGATAAAACGCTACCAACGATCTGCGCTTTTCCGTCGGTGGTGATGACACCTGCTGCATAACCATCATCATATTGCGTAGCCATGGCTATCCCATCCGGGGAGCTCATATCAATGGTCAAATCACCCGTAAGATTCGCTTTACCACCAGCCATGGCGTAGACACCTGTAGCATTCTCCGGGCCGGTAATGGTCACTGCATCACCGTTAACTGTGCCACCGCTTGTGGACCAAATACCCAGGGTCATGGTATCCACATTTTTCATCATAATATCGGTGTTCTGCAGATTAATGGTTGCGCCGGTTGACTGTGCGGATACGCCATAAAAACCTGCTGAATAGACCGTATTGCGTTCTTCTTCACTGCCAATGAAGTTAACGATGGCATTGTCGCCCATAGCCACAATGCCGCCAGTCTGATCAGAGGAGATCACGCTACCAGCACCAATGTTTGAGAGGCTGTTGTCACGGCCTGACAGACCTGCAGAGGTCTCACCCGCAGTACTGATTGTCAGATGATCGGCCTTCAGCTCACCCCAGCTCCAGATGCCAGCAGAAAGATCCCCAGTGGTAATAATGGTCGAGTTGCTGCCCAGATCAACCGAACCATTATCCTGGATATTAATACCCTGCGAATTATTGCCAAGGGTGTTGATCGTCAATGCATTTGCTTTCAACGTGGCCACGCCATTAATCGACTCACCGGTCAGGTTATCAACCTGAACGGCATTACTGTTAAGACCATTCGTCTGTAAATTACTGTCGTCGCCCAGACTGGCGTGACTTCCGTAACCACTGACGCGCAGAGCCGTTCCGCCAGTGCCCTGGGTGCTTATTTGCAGGTTATTTGCCTGCAGCGAGGAACTATTACTGACAACGACGCCCTCGGCGAAAGAATCACCTGATGCTACCGTGGTGACCGAGGAACCTGATCCTAAACTGGCGGTTATATTTTTTCCGCCGAACTCAATGCCGACCGCTGTTTTACCGGAAACGTTGAGGGTTAACTTATCTGCAGTAAATTCACTGTTTGCCGCTTCAATAAAAATCCCTTTTGCATAACGTTCAGCATCTGTCACGCGAACTGTGCTGCCGCTGCCGATGGTAACCGTTGCGGCGGTAGCGCCATTAACCAGGATGCCATAATAACCGTCGCCAGATGACTGGTCGGCAATCAGCGTGGTGCCATCAGTTAAGATGATCTCATTGCCTGTCTGGCTTCCGATGACTGCAGCATAGCTAATCAGAGGCACAACCCCCATCCCACTTGCCAGCATTAATGCTTTTGCGATTTTATTTCGCGGGAATTTATTATTCATCTCAGTCACTCTTCCTTAAGAATTTATTGATAGTCTGATCGTTAAATGGCACCTGAATCGTGAGTTGTTATTCAGGTGTTAAGCAGCAGCGATATTTAAGCGATACCAATAAGTTGTAGGTTTTATTGATCCCATTAATGGCAGTGCGCATACAAATGTTGCGGGATTATGCAGCGGGAAAAGGATTTATGTAAAGGCATCGCAAGTGTGCCTGTTTTAAGTAAACGTTAAAGGCGATGCCGTATCCGCGAGGAATTTCCATTAAAAATTAAGATAATGCATCGATTGTAATAATGGGGTTTTTGTTAATTATCTTCACATGCATTCTAATTTTGGCTTTATTCATTTTTTAATCACTGCATTAAAGGTCTATCTGCTTATGTGTCGCGTGAGGTTGTTAAGCGCGGGTTTAGTGGCAGCACGCTATAATTATGTATCGCTACCCGCAGTGGTGAGTGCAGAGTGGACGGCAGAATGGAAACATGATGATTGTCACCCCTGAGGTTAACATGTGGCAGGAGAAAGGAGGATTCCTGATAAAGTCGTTGTTGTGCTATCAGACTTAATCACACCACTGGAGGGTAAATGCTTAATTCACAAAAATAAGGTTAAGAGAGGTTTTATGACCGTCACAAACAGGTTAGCAGGAGTTTCACTGATGTTACTGGCTTCACTACTTATCGCCTGCACACCGCACAGCAAGGAACCGCAGCGATTAACAATGCGTAATCCAGCCAGTGAATATTGCGTTAATCGCGGTGGTCAGCAGGTCCAGGAAAAATCTTCGGCAGGTATAACAACCTATTGCCTGCTACCCTCTGGAGAAAGGATTGAGCAGTGGGCTCTGTATCATCGTGACCATCTGAAATGAATTCCCGTTTTGTTCGCCTGCATGCTCCCTGTTCGGGCGAACAACATTTAAATTTAATGGTATTGAATCATCTGAATCTGCTTAATACACCCTTGCTTAACGACTGAGCAGCCTTTTTTATCACCCTGACACGATTTGCCGTTCCGTGATCGGTGCTGGTGGAGCATGAGCTAAATTGGCAGCATATCGCCTGAACAGATAATCATTATCGTAGTCGTGTGAGTCCGTAAGGCATTATTTGTACGAGCTTTTCTGAATACAACAGATGAAGCCAGTTTTGGCGTCATATTTAAAACGGTTTACAGTGGTCTGGCAGGTTTGTCTTACTATTTCTTACAGCGCTTTATGTCGTGCGTTTGTTGAGAATGACAGAGCATCACAGCACTAAAGGTGATGCTCTGATTTATCTGTTCACCGATTCTGCCCGACGGAGATCAAAATGCATCGCGCCAGGATTATCAGGAATTGATGATCTGCAGGGTGATCAGCCCTCAGCAGATAATGGGTTATGAGTGATCATGCCCTCCTTTTTACGCCTCAGCACACCAGTCTCCATACTTCTGAAGGAACTTCACTGTAGGTTTCATTCATTATTAGTTCGGCTTTACGATGATCGTAAGCGCCTTCAAATGAAGAGAGGTCGTCACCAGGCAGTTTTTTCCGCATATAGCTTGTTACGATATCCAGAATATCGGTTGACGGGCAGTTCCTTAACTTATTCAGATAGTAGACTTTGTCCATAATATTCTTGCTGCTTTAACCTGTGAAATGAGCTTATACGCAGTCTGAACTTAATTTATGCAGACGCGCCGTTATATCAATGCTGCCAGGCGAGAGTAAGCTTCTCCTGACAACAGATATACTTGTTTCCTTACGCATCGGATACATTCGGGCGCGATCACTCGCACGCGAAGTTCCATTAGCCGGCTAAGCGAAAGGTTAATTTCTGAAAGTAAATTTTAATGACATGATACATTAATTTAATATCTTCATTGATTTTGCTGATCTTCCCCAATCCCATAACAAATTGAACAGAAAAGCATAGGTCAGAAAAAATAGCACCAGTCCGGATTCAAGTCTCAACGCTGAGAATAGCGTAATGTCCAGCCACCATGCTGCAAAGGGGATTAACACTAATAACAGACCCGCCTCAAACAGAACGGCATGGAGGCATCTCACTCGCAAGTTCTTTTTAAATCCTGTTTTTAGCTGAACACTGTCAAACATCAGGTTGAACAGGTAGTTCCATCCCATAGCCAGAGTTGATGAAACCAATGTAAGCAACAACGACTGCGATGGTGCTGCGGAGGTAAAAATAATCAGGATAAAGAAAACCAGCACATTAGCGACAACTTCGAATACCACTGCGTGCAGCACCCTCTCAGTTCTGGTACGCACCGGATATAAACACTTTTCCAAATCATACGCTCATTAATTAGTCAGGCACCGTACTGGCGCAGGAAAAATTCAGGGTGGCCGTAATATCAGTGAAACGGTTCTTCATACTGCCCTGTTTTAAACCGACGAGAACTTAGCATCAACCTGGCAGAAAGTGAAACCCAATAGGAATATGACGATAAAAACCCATTAAGTTTTGATATTGATCAACTCTGCAAAGTACGCTTTTAATGGCTAACCGTTCAGGACTGCGAGTGTTATTCCTGCTCTGTTTCCGCACCTCTGTCGCACATTAATTCACCCGTTTCACTTCGCTGTTTGTTCAGTCGGATACGATATTAACGTCATTACTCTGCATCTAAATATTAAAACCATAAAAAATGCATATATAGATTTATATTTTAATATTTAGATAATAGTTAGATTTTTTATCTGACATAAAGGGGCGGTTTCAGCTTGTCACTGCAATCAGATTATCTGTGGCAGGCTATTTTCTATGCACTTCTGAGCCAGTGAGCCACTTTCCCGGGCACTGCTTCGCGCGGGAAATAGTGCTGAATGCAATGATCGACGGCAGGTAAAGCATATTTCTTTACCGGTGGATATGACACAACGGGCAATCTTTACAGACAGTTTTCTGCCGTATAAATGATGAAATCCACTTTTCCGTTAATGTAGATATCGGGTTTCTCTCCCTGCTCCAGATAATTCAGCATCAGCTGCAGCGCGAGCTGGGCATGCTGCCCGGTGTTTTGATCCAGTGTCAGCGCAACGCTCTGCTGCGCCATCAGCGTGCGGGTGGTGGCGTAAAGCTCATGAGTGATCCAGATGCACTGATTCAGCCGACGATGTCGTGCCAGCGCCTGCCCGATCTCGGTATTCCCCAGCCCGGTGTTATAAATGCCCTGGAGATGACCGCTCTGAACCAGCTGCTTCTCCAGCAACTTACTGAGGGTGTCGCGATTTTCCTGGGCGGCCAGAACTTCACGTAACTGAAGATGGGGAAACCGACTGGTTATCAGGTCACGGAACCCTTCAATACGCTGACGATGTGCGCTGTAATCCCGGTGCCCACTGACCATCAACACCTCACCGGGTTGATGCAGCATTTTGCCCATCAGCTGAGCGGCTGTACGTCCGGCCTGCAACTGATTGATCCCCACATGACAGAGTCGGGCGGCACCGGGTAAATCGGTGACCAGCGAGATCACCGGTACACCACGCGCCTGGCAATGGTCCAGCGCCTCATAGATCGCCGGATGTTCATGGGCAAAAACGATCAGACCATCCCGCGTTTCACCGCCCTGCCTGATAAGCTTTGCCAGACGTTCTGGCTGAGCCTCGGGGACAAAAGTGCGGCGCAGCGTTAACCGGCGATAGCCCAGATGCGAGGCAACCTCAGTAAAATCCTGTGCCAGCTGCTTAAAGAAAAACGAATCGTTGCTGCTCAGCAGCAGTTCTATCTGCCACGGATGACGATGCTCCTCCGGCAGGATCCGCTTCAGCCCGACTTCACGTGCTGCCTGCAGCACCCTGTGAACCGTCTCCGGCGCGACGCCGCCACGTTCATTGAGCACCCGATCCACGGTTGCCAGTCCCACACCTGCCCGTCGGGCGACCTCTTTCAGCGACATGCCGATCTCCTCTGAGGTAAACACCTCAAAACACCGTGCCGCCAGTGTAAAACGCAGCGTTATCCTGCAGATGCATCTTTCTGCCGGACTATGATGGAGTTCAAAAAAATGAATAAAAAGCAACGTGTTGCCCTGCTGGGGTGTGGCTTTATTGGTGAAGTTCATGCCGCGAATCTTCAGGCGCACCCCGGAGTTGAGTTGGTATGGGTCGCGGATGCGGATCCCGCGCGCGCCGCCGCCTTTGCGACCCGCTTTGGTGCCCGGGCCGCGTCTGTCACCGAGGCGATAAATGATGAGCAGATTGGTATGGTGCTGATCGCCAGCGCGACGCCGACCCATGCTGACTTACTGGAAGCCGCAGCCCGCGCCGGTAAAGCTATTTACTGTGAAAAACCGGTCGATCTCTCTCTTGAGCGGGCCCGCTCTGCCGTGGCTAATGTTCTCCCCTACAACGTGCCGGTCACAGTAGGGTTTAATCGGCGTTTTGATGTCAGCCATCAGCAGCTGAAGCAACAACTCCGCCAGGGGCGGATCGGCCCGGCGGAACTGATTCAGATGGTCTGCCGCTCCTCAGCCATGCCGCCGCTGGCCTATCTTCAGGCGTCCGGCGGGCAAATGCGCGATCAGGCTATCCACTTTTTTGACCTGCTGCGCTGGCTGACTGAAGAGGAGGTGACAGAGGTGGCTGCGATGGGTGCTGCGCTGGCTCTGCCCTCGATCAGCGAATTTGACGACGTGGACACCAGCACGCTGCTATTGCGGCTGCAGGGCGGGGCGCTGGCACAGCTCGATAATGTCCGCCGCACCGGCTATGGCTACGATGAACGCATCAGTGTGATGGGACCGCACGGGATGCTGGAATCAGCCTCTCAGCCACAGCGCGGCGTCAGCTGCTATCAGGGTGCGCAGATTCAGCAGCCAGGCTTGTTGCCCGACTGGTTCAGCCGGGTGCAGCCAACTTACTATGCTCATCTGGATGCATTTATCCGATCGCTGAACGGTGAGCAGGTTGACGATCTTCCTGGCCTTGAGGATGGACTGAAAGCCCAGGCGATTGCGGAAGCTGCGGTGATCTCCCTGGCGGAACGGCGTTTCTGTGCGGTGGAAAAACTACCGTTCTGATTCAGCGTGGCACCCTGGCAAAAAATAATTTTATTTTTATCGAATAGAAACTGGCGCTGAGCTGTTTACCGTACAGCGCCGCGCTAGCGGACTGCATCCGGCGGGCTTTATCGCCTGTCTCACAGACCCGATAAGGATAAATTATGACAACGCGTTCTGGTTTTTCTCTGCTTGCCGTTCCGGCACTGCTGCTGATGCTGCACTCTCCGCTGAGTATGGCGATGGGCGACAATGACAGTGATAAAAAGACGCCTGACTGCCCCAAAGGTCAGGTCTATGACAGTCACACTAAAAGTTGTGTGCCTGAGAAGACCAGCAAGCTGAGTGACGACGATAAAACCCGCTATGCCTGGCATCTGGCGAAAAAGGGCGAATATCAGGCGGCGCTGAACCTGCTGGATACGCTGAAAAATCAGGATACCCGTGAAGCCTGGAACTATCGTGGTTACGCCACCCGTAAACTGGGCCGCACGGACGAGGGCATTGGCTATTATCAGCGCGCCATTGCACTTGATCCCCGTTACGCTAAAGTGCGTGAATATCTGGGCGAAGCCTGGATGATCAAAGGGCGTCCGGATCTGGCGCGTGAACAGTTAAAAACCATTGCCGGGATTTGTGGTACAGACTGCGAGGAATACCGCGATCTGCAGGCCGCGATCAATGGCCACCCCGAGGTCTGATGCGGAAGGGAGGAGCGAAAAATCACTCACAGTGACATCCGTCAGCATCTTGCGGAACATCTGACGCGGCTCTGGCGTTACGGCTATGTGCTGTCACACAACCGTGACATGGCAGAAGAGCTGGTGCAGTCAACCTGCGTACGCGCGCTGGAACGCAGCGCGCAGTTCACGCCGGGCACACGCATTGATCGATGGCTTTTTTCGATCCTTCACTCCATCTGGGCCAGTGATTTACGGGCGCGAAAGGTCCGGCAGGGACAGGGATTCGTGGATCCCGATGCGCTGCTGGCCGCAGACAACCACACCAACAGCGACGACAACCGCCATTTCCAGCGCATTATGCTACAGGTTAACGCCTTACCCGAGGCGCAGCGTAATGCACTGTTTCTGGTGTATGTCGAAGGTCTGACCTATCAGGAGGCGGCAGAGACGCTCTCGGTTCCCATTGGCACTATTATGAGCCGTCTGGCCGCCGCACGTGCCACGCTGGCCAGACAGCCGGCGACCTCGCCCGCACCGCAGGAGAAACGGAGATGAACAGGGAAACTTTTACGCCACCGTGGCGCGATGAGGCAATCGTTGCCTGGCTGGATGGTGAGATGACGCCACAGGAAGCCGTGCAGTTTGAGCAGGCGATGGCAGGGGATCCCGAACTGGCGGCACGGGTTGAGCATTTACAGCACAGTAATCTCGATTTTGAACAGGCTTTTGCGCCGCTGCTGGAACAGGCACCGCAGGCCAGAATGGCACAGCAACTGGCAGCCATCACGGCACCAGAGTCAATGCCAGCCAAAGGCTACAGCCGTCGGGCACTGATTGCTGCGTCTGTCAGCTTTTTGCTGGTGGGCAGTGGCATCGGTTTCCTGGCAAGACCGGAAGATGATGAGAAAGATGAAAGCCAGAATATCCGCGATCTGGAGGCGCGTTATATGTCGCTCTACAGTGCTGAAACGCTGGCCGATACGCCTGATGACGCCGCCATGCTGCAAAGGGGGCTGGACCGTACCCGACTCGATTTAGGATTGCAGCTGCATCCTCAGCAACTCAGCCTGCCAGGGGCTGAACTGAAAATGGTGCGGATCCTGCGCTACGAACGGACGTCGATTGCACAAATCGCCTGGCTGCATGCTGATTATGGCCCGATGGCGCTCTGTATCTCGCCTGAGCCGGACAGCGCGAATCCCATCGCCCATGAAAAGCGCCATGGCATGCAACTGGCCTGGTGGAAGCGTGACGGCTATCAATATGTGCTGATTGGCCGCAACCCACCGGCTCAACTGGCTGCCACAGCGGAAACATTGCAGACAGCACTCAGTTAATCGGACCCTTCAGCGGTTACCGCTACAGCGGCTTTCTGCCCTGCGCGGCAATGGCCAGCGCAATGTTGACGCGATCATCAACCACCCCGACCAGCCGATCCATTCCGAAGGCTGAGCGGGAGATGGCGGTGGAGGCATGTAGCGCCAGCGAACCTGAAGCCGGATCAATTGTCTTTCCGCTGTCCAGCGAGGCCAGCATCACGACTGGCCGGCTGACATTTTTAACCGTCAGCACACCAAAAATACGATAATTGCCGCCACCCAGTGAGGCCACGCGACTACTGACAAAGTGAATGTTTGGGTAACGCTCTGCATCAAAAAACAGGTTACTTTTCAGTTGCCAGGTTAACAGGCTGTTCGAGGCCACCAGTGTCCCTACCGGAATAGTCACTTCAATACGATCGTCACGGTCTTCATCAGGGTTGAGTGTCACCGTGCCGCTCACACCCTGCAGTCTGGCCTGCGAAAATTGGTGACCAAAGGCGCGCCATGAAAGGCCTATCGACGTTTTATCGGGGGTAATGGCATAGGTTACCGGCGCGGCGTAAAGCACCGGGCTGAGCAGGGCTAACAGAGTGCATAAACAGGCGGCACGCATCATCACTATTTTCTCTTTTTTAGGCAGACCCAACGTTAACGCCTGAAACCGCGATCCTATTCACTTTTTTTAGCACTGTTTTTACCTTACAGGCACAGGTAATCTGACAGATATTAACTGACTGTCACTTGAGAATCACCAAAGTGTAATGATTATTGCAAGGGCAGAACATTAATAACGAAAAATATTAAGAATACATTAAGACGGCTTTATTAATCTGTGATTCTCCTGATATGAGCGGATCGCTATTTTTTTCGATGTGATACTGTGAGTAGCAGGCTGAATTTAGCCCAGCAATATCAGCGTGTTAATTTTTCTCTCCAGAAGTGACTTCATCAGGATGAGCTGAACCCTGCTCTGGTGACTGACAGAGCCTGCTGTTTTTAAACAAAATATCAATAAATCAAAAAGAGTTGAGGTCACGCCTATTATTAGCCATTTAATAGTGAACTTTTTCTGAAATCCTTAACTTGCTCTCCCTTGATTTTATTTCAATTCACACTCTTCATTTAATGTTCAGTTAACTTTCATACGGTAGTTTGTATTAGCAGTCCGGTAACCTTAATTCCAGAACGGGAAAGCGTGGTGTCGATAACACCCTGGCCGACTGTGAGTCATTCGCTATTTCAATTATTTTCCGGCGTTGTGCCTGATTAACAACGCGCGACAGCTTATGGGTTTGATCTGCAGGAGTTTTAGCATGGATTTTTTGCCATTTTCCCGGCCTTCATTCGGTGATGAAGAGCTGGCTGCTGTTAAAGCGGTATTTGACTCTGGCTGGATAACGACCGGGGCAAAATGCGCCGAACTGGAGCAGGCCTTTGTTCAGATGACCGGCAACCAGCACGCCATTGCAGTAAGCTCTGCCACTGCCGGAATGCATGTCACGCTGATGGCGATGGGGATCGGGCCTGGCGATGAGGTGATCACGCCGTCCATGACCTGGGTCTCTACCCTGAACCTGATCACGCTTCTGGGTGCCACGCCGGTGATGATTGATGTGGATCCCGACAACCTGATGATCACGCCGGACCGGATAGCGCAGGCGATTACGCCCCGCACCCGCGTGATTATTCCGGTGCATTACGCTGGTGTACCTGCCGATCTCGCGCCAATCTATCAACTGGCTCAACAGCATGGCATCGCCATTATTGAAGATGCGGCTCACGCGGTGGGCACCACTTATTACCAAAAACCGGTCGGGCATCGCGGTACGGCGATTTTCTCTTTCCACGCCATCAAGAATATCACCTGCGCGGAAGGGGGCCTGGTGGTGACCGATGACGCCACTCTCGCCGATCGTATACGCAGCCTGAAGTTTCATGGCCTGGCAGTAGATGCGTTTGATCGTCAGACCCAGGGGCGTCTGCCGCAGGCGGAAGTCATGATGCCGGGCTTTAAATACAATCTGCCCGATATCAGCGCGGCGATTGCGCTGGTGCAGTTACAGAAACTGCCGGGCTTTATTGCCCGCCGCCGTGAGATTGCTGAACGCTATCTTGAAGCGCTGCGCACGCTGCCGTTCACGCCGCTGTCACTGCCCGCCTGGCCACATCAGCATGCGTGGCACCTGTTTATTATTCGCATTGATGAACAGCGCTGCGGTCTGTCGCGCGATGCCTTTATGCAGGCACTGAAGACGCGGGATATCGGCAGCGGATTGCATTTCCGTGCGGCGCATACCCACAAATATTACCGCGAGCACTATCCCGATTTACGTCTTCCCGCCAGTGAACTTAACAGCCAGCAGATGTGTTCGATTCCACTGTTTCCGTCAATGACGGATCAGGATGTCGAACGTGTGATTCAGGCTTTACATGACATTGCCGGAGCCTGAGATGCGCGATATTAAACCGATCAATATGCTCTCCGTGGTCATCCCGGTCTATAACGAGCAGGAGAGTCTGCCGGAGCTGCTTCAGCGCACCTGCGCCGCCTGTGACTCAATTAAGATTGAGTATGAAATTCTGCTGGTGGATGACGGCAGCAGCGATCGTTCTGCCGAACTGATTGAACAGGCCGCCACCGTTCCCGGCAGCCGGATAACCGGCGTGCTGCTCAACCGCAACTACGGTCAGCATTCCGCCATCATGGCCGGATTCAGCCAGGTTCGTGGCGATCTGATTATTACGCTGGATGCCGATCTGCAGAACCCGCCGGAAGAGATCCCGCGGCTGGTAGACGCCGCACGTCAGGGTTATGACGTGGTGGGTACCGTCCGTCAGCAGCGCCAGGACAGCTGGTTCCGTCGGAAGGCCTCGCGCACGCTCAACCGGCTGATTCAGCGGGTCACCGGTAAGGCGATGGGCGATTACGGCTGCATGCTGCGCGCCTATCGTCGCCACATCGTCGAGGCGATGCTCAACTGTCACGAACGCAGCACTTTTATTCCGATCCTGGCCAACACCTTTGCCCGACACACCATTGAGCTGCCGGTGATCCATGCCGAGCGCGCTTTTGGCGATTCGAAATACAGCTTTATGCGCCTGATCAACCTGATGTACGACCTGGTGACCTGTCTGACCACCACGCCGCTGCGATTGCTCAGCGTGGTCGGCAGCCTGATAGCGCTCTCCGGCTTCGCCTTCTCTTTGGTGTTGATCGTGTTGCGACTCTTTTTTGGTGCGGCCTGGGCGGGTGACGGCGTCTTCGTGTTGTTCGCCGTGCTGTTTATGTTTATCGGCGCCCAGTTTGTGGGTATGGGACTGCTCGGGGAGTACATCGGGCGCATTTACAACGACGTTCGGGCGCGTCCGCGCTATTTCGTTCAACGCATTGTTCACGCTCCAGAAGAGCCTTCAGTACAGGATATTCAATCATGAAGACCGTTGTTTTCGCCTATCACGACATGGGCTGTGTCGGCATCAATGCGCTGCTGAGTGCAGGCTATGAAATCACCGCCATTTTTACTCACAACGATGTGGCGACCGAAAACCACTTTTTCGGCTCAGTAGCCCGTCTGGCGGCAGAGCATGGCATTCCGGTCTATGCACCTGACGAGGCGAATCACCCGATCTGGCTTGACCGCATCCGCACCATGGCGCCAGAAATGATCTTCTCCTTCTACTATCGCCATCTGCTGAGTGATGAGATCCTGCAATGCGCTCAAAAGGGTGCTTTTAACCTGCACGGCTCGCTGCTGCCAAAATATCGCGGCCGGGCACCGCTGAACTGGGCGCTGGTCAACGGCGAAACTGAAACGGGCGTTACGCTACATCGCATGGTAAAGCGCGCGGATGCCGGTAATATTCTGGCGCAGCAGAAGGTCGCTATTGAGGATCAGGACAATGCGCTGACGCTGCATCGTAAACTGACCCAAGCTGCAGTGCAGTTGCTCGGCGACGTTTTACCTCGTCTGCGCGAGGGTGAGGTGAGTGAATGGCCACAGGATGAAAGTCAGGCGACCCGGGTTGATCGCCGCACGGCCGAAGATGGCCGCATTGACTGGAATCAGCCTGCTCAGACGATTCACAATCTGGTCAGAGCGGTTACCGATCCCTGGCCTGGCGCATTCGCCTTTGCCGGTTCGGTTAAATTTATCGTCTGGAAGAGCCGGGTTCATCCGCAGCAGCATCAGGCAAAGCCAGGGACGGTACTTTCTAAGCAGCCCTTCCTGATCGCCTGTGGCGAAGGCGCGCTGGAAATCCAGACCGGCCAGTCCGAGCATGGCGTTTACATGAATGGCAGCCAGTTGGCGCAGAGTCTGGGCATCGTCCCTGGCGCACTGCTCTATTCAAAACCGCAGTCAGCGCTGCAACGTCGTACCCGCGTGCTGATCCTTGGCGTTAACGGCTTTATCGGTAATCATCTCACTGAGCGTTTGTTACAGGATGAGCATTTCGAGGTCTATGGCCTGGATATCAGTTCAGACGCGATCAGCCGCTTCCTGGATCATCCGCGCTTCCATTTCGTCGAAGGGGATATCGCTATCCATTCCGAATGGATTGAGTATCACATCAAAAAATGCGACGTCATCCTGCCGCTGGTAGCCATCGCCACGCCAATTGAGTACACCCGCAATCCACTGCGCGTGTTTGAACTCGATTTCGAAGAGAACCTGAAAATTATTCGCGACTGTGTGAAGTATCAGAAGCGCATCATTTTCCCATCCACTTCAGAAGTTTACGGCATGTGTACCGATGACAGCTTCGATGAGGATTGCTCTAATCTGGTCGTCGGGCCGATCAACAAACAGCGCTGGATCTACTCGGTATCCAAACAGCTGCTGGACCGCGTTATCTGGGCCTACGGCGAAAAAGAGGGGCTGCGTTTTACCCTGTTCCGTCCGTTCAACTGGATGGGACCGCGTCTGGATAACCTTAATGCAGCGCGCATCGGCAGTTCCCGCGCGATAACCCAGCTCATCCTCAACCTGGTAGAAGGTTCGCCCATTAAGCTGATTGACGGCGGCAAACAGAAGCGCTGTTTTACCGATATTCAGGATGGCGTTGAGGCGCTATTCCGCATTATCGAAAACAAACAGCTGAATTGTGATGGTCAGATCATCAATATCGGTAATCCGGACAACGAAGCCAGTATCAAAGAGCTGGCCGAGCAGCTGCTGGCCAGCTTTGAGCGTCATCCGCTGCGCAGCCAGTTTCCGCCGTTTGCCGGTTTCCGCGAAGTAGAAAGCAGCAGCTACTACGGCAAAGGCTATCAGGATGTGGAGCACCGTAAACCGGCTATCCGCAATGCGCGTCGCTTACTCGGCTGGACACCGACCGTGACGATGGATGTCACTATCGACAACACGCTCGACTTCTTCCTGCGCACCGTTGAGCCACAGGCTGATAAGTGATGAAGAAGATCGGTCTGCGGATTGACGTAGATACCTGGCGCGGCACGAAGCAGGGCGTGCCGGCGCTGCTTGAGCTGTTCCGGCGTCATGCGGTGCGGGGCAGCTTTTTCTTCAGCGTGGGACCAGACAACATGGGCCGCCATCTCTGGCGGCTGGTGAAACCGGCGTTTCTTATGAAGATGCTGCGCTCCCGTGCCGCGTCGCTCTATGGCTGGGACATCCTGCTCGCCGGAACGGCGTGGCCGGGAAAGCAGATGGGACGGAGATTGCGGCACATCATGCAGGACGCCACTCGTCAGCACGAAGTCGGTCTGCACGCCTGGGACCATTTTGCCTGGCAGACCTGGGCCGGCGTCTGGCCGCAGGATAAGCTGGTTGAGCAGATAGCACGCGGCACCGAAACGCTGAGTGAGATACTCGGTCATCCTGTCAGCTGTTCGGCCGCCGCGGGCTGGCGAGCCGATGGCCGGGTGATCGCCGCCAAACAGGACTTTGGCTTTCACTACAACAGCGACTGTCGCGGCAGCGGCCCGTTCCGGCCCATGCTGCCGGATGGACAGATCGGTACCGTACAGATTCCGGTGACGTTGCCCACATGGGATGAAGTGGTTGGCCGCGAGGTCAGCGCAGAAGGCTATAACGACTACATTCTGGCGAAAATGCTCTCTTCTGATGATGGGGCGGTCTACACCGTGCATGCCGAAGTCGAAGGGATTATCGGCTACCCGGACTTTGACCAGCTGCTGGCTGCTGCGGACCGTCACGGCATTCAGTTCTGTCCGTTAAGCGAGCTGCTGCCCGACGATCTAAGTACCTTGCCGGTGGGCAGGGTGGTCAGAGGCGAAATCCCCGGACGGGAAGGGTGGCAGGGCTGCCAGAAACTGACTGAAGAGGCGAACTAGTGCGGATACGTAACAACACGAAGTGGCTACTTTTTTTCAGCTTTTTTATTCTCTATTACCTGCTTCCGCCGATGTTCCGCGACCTCTGGCAACCGGATGAGACCCGTTATGCGGAGATCAGCCGGGAGATGCTGGCAACCGGTAACTGGGTGACGCCACACTTCTTCGGTCTGCGCTATTTTGAAAAACCGATTGCGGGTTACTGGGTCAACTCGCTGGGTCAGTGGCTGTTTGGCCACAACAACTTTGGCGTGCGGGCGGGATCGATATTCTCCACGGCGATGACCGCCGTGCTGATCTACTGGCTCGGCAGGCGGCTGTTTAGTTCGGAACGCACGGCTGCCGTCGGCACGATTATTTTCCTCAGTTCGCTGCTGGTCTATGCTGTCGGCACCTATGCGGTGCTCGATCCGATGCTGATGCTCTGGCTGGCTGCCGCGATGTGCAGCTTCTGGCTGGCGACGGAGGCCAGCGGACGCGCCGGGCGGGCGGGCGGCTATCTGCTGCTGGGTCTCGCCTGCGGCATGGGGTTTATGACCAAAGGCTTTCTGGCGCTGGCAGTGCCTGTGCTGGCGATTCTGCCTTGGGCGATCTGGCGGCAGCGACTGCGCGAACTGCTCTGCTTCGGTCCGCTGGCGCTGCTCTCAGCCGCGGCGATCAGCGCACCCTGGGCGCTGGCGATCTATCATCAGGCACCGGATTTCTGGCACTACTTCTTCTGGGTTGAGCATATTCAGCGCTTTGCTGAGGACAATGCCCAGCACAAAGCGCCTTTCTGGTATTACCTGCCGGTTCTGCTGCTGGGAACGCTGCCGTGGCTGGCGCTGTTACCGGGCGCATTGATGACCGGCTGGCGCGAGCGTCAGCAGCATCCCGGTGCGCTCTATCTGCTGAGCTGGACGGTGATGCCGCTGCTGTTTTTCAGCCTGGCAAAAGGCAAGCTGCCAACCTATATCCTGCCCTGTTTTGTGCCGCTGTCGCTGCTGATGGCGCACTATGGCCTGAACGCCGCACAGCGGGCAGGGCGCCCATTAACAGTCAATGGCTGGCTCAACCTGATTTTCGGCATCATTACCCTGGCAACGGTCGTGCTGGTGCTCGCTCCCTGGAGTGTGACGCATCATCCGCTGTTCACCACGCACGAGATGCTGAAGCTTGCGCTGGGGGCACTGGCATTTCTCATCTGGGGGCTGGTGGGCGCATATAGCTGCCGCTCTGCACAGCGCCGCTGGCTGGCGGCCGCGCTTTGCCCGCTGGGCGTCGCGCTGTTTATTGGCGCGGCAATCCCGGATAAAATCCGCGACGCCAAACAGCCGCAGCGTTTTGTCTCGACGATCAGCCAGCGTCTGGCCTCAAGTCACTTTATCCTGGCGGACAATCCCGGCGTGGCATCTGCCGCAGCCTGGCATCTGCAACGTAGCGATATCGGCTTCTATGACACCAAAGGCGAGCTGGAATATGGGCTGGGCTACCCTGATGCGCAATCCCGCTTTGTCTCTCAGGCGGACTTCGGCGGCTGGCTTGCCGATCATCGCCGTACGGGAAGCGTATCACTGCTGTTGCTGGTTGATTCAGTACACAGTGATATCGGCGAGGATGTTCCGGTGCCGGACGCCGTCTATCGCCAGGGCAGGCTGGTCTGCCTCTATTACAGTCAGATGAAGTGATGCTGCTGCTGATTGTACTGGTCAGTCTGCTCAGTTGCAGCGCGCAACTGTGCCAGAAACAGGCGACTCACGCGGCATCGCGCCGGGTCCGCTTAAGCTGGATTGGGGTGAGCGTGCTGTTGCTGGGTGTCGCGATGCTTCTCTGGCTGCTGGTGCTGCAGCGGGTGCCTGTCAGCCAGGCCTATCCGATGCTGAGCCTTAACTTCATTTTCGTTGCGCTGGCAGGACGCATCCTCTGGCGCGAGCGCCTGACGCTGCGCCAGATCTTCGGCACGCTACTGGTGGTGACGGGTGTGGCGCTGATGGCGAGCCAGCTATGAAAGGGTATGGATGGGTCGCATGCAGCGTGCTGCTGGTCTCAGCGGCACAGCTGATGATGCGCTGGGCGATGCCGCGTCTGCCCGATGTCAGCAGCATAACGTCGCTGCCTGCTGTTGCCCTGCTGCCCGCCTTGCTGCTGCTGGCCGGTCTGGGCGCTTATGGTGTTTCAATGCTCTGCTGGATTCGGGCGCTGCGCTATTTTCCGCTGAACCGCGTCTATCCGCTGCTCAGCCTCAGTTATGTGCTGGTGTGGCTGGTGGCTGTCTGTCTGCCGGTATTCCATGAGGCGTTCAGCTGGCACAGCCTGGCGGGCGTAGTGATTATTGTCATCGGCCTGCTGTGTATCGTGGTTAAGCCCTGATTTAAGAATATTGTTAGTGTTTTCGCATCAACTACGCCTTTTATTAGCGTTTTTGGGCAGCGAGTAACTCTCGCGGCATTAAAGTATTTGCGGTAAACGGCGGGTCAGCAAAGCGGTTTTATCTTAGTGGCTAACGCACCTATATCGCTGACGATCAGATCGGGTGCAGGTGCCAGCGGGTAGAGTGCCTGTCCTTTGCGGGTAATAAATGCAGTTTTCATGTCTGCACGTTTTGCTCCACCCACATCCCAGCCATGCGCAGCCACCATCATGCACTCTGATACGGGCTTGCCCATCTCTTTCATCGCTTACTGATGCGCTGGGGAGACTCTATCCGCTGAAACAGGCATGCAATGAGAACGGGGACTGTGAAACGTTCATGTTTGCAGAAATGTACTGCGGCGGGATAACGGACATTTATGCCCGTATCGGTGTGCGTTACTTCCGCCTGCTTAATTACACCCACATAACCGATGCTACCTTATGCAGATTGCCTGATTGAAGCCGGATTTAATCCATCAGTTCAGATGTCCGTCAGTTGATTTGATATTGATCCTGTCACGGTGGATATGGCGTTTATACAGCTTTCCCTGCTGGGCATTGCAGCTGAGGTTGTCACCGGTAATACGCTGACGCTGGAGTTTAACCGGGTGCGCTATACACCGGCTTACTATCTCAACGATTTTGAAGAATGTCTCAAAGCCAGCGCCGGATCAAGGCGATGCTGGATTTTATCAGGGCAATGTAGGCCATGGACAAAACAGCAGGAAACTACATGGTAGGGAAGCAGTGGTTACGGGTTTGTATGGGTGCATGAGTAATGCAGAAATTGCACAATATACGAAATTTCGTATAATGAGGTGATGATGCGTAAGAAAATCAGTTTTATTGACAGCAGTCTTGAGGATCTACGGGCTTTCCCGGAAGAGGCCCGGACCGCATCAGGGTATCAGCTTGACCTGATCCAGCAGGGACTGGAGCCGGACGACTGGAAGCATTTTGCTACGGTAGGTCAGGGAGCACGTGAAATCCGAATCCGGGGTAATGACGGCATTTTCCGGATCATGTATGTCGCCAAATTTGAAGAAGCCGTGTATGTGCTGCACTGTTTCCAGAAAAAGACACAAAAGACCAGCCAGAGTGACGTAGAACTTGCCCGAAATCGTTATCGCCGATTGGTTGAGGAGCGTAAAAAATGAATATTCAGACTTTTGATAATGTGTGGGACGCTCTTAGCGAAACGCCAGAGCAGGCGGAAAATATGAAACTCCGCGCCGAGTTAGTAGGCCGCCTGAATAGCTGGATTAAACGTAATGGCCTGAATCAGGCCACTGCTGCTGCTGCGCTGGGCGTTTCACAGCCCAGAGTGTCCGAGCTGGCAGGAGGTCGGATCAACTGCTTTTCAATTGATAAGCTGGTCAGCATGATGTCACATGCCGGACTGCACATAACCAGTATTGAGATAAGCGAACCAGAGGAAGCTTGAGCTGCCTTTTTGCATCGCGCGAACTGTCAGGACGGTAGCCCCTTCGGGGCAGGATAAACCCGGTGCTGATGCACCGGCTATACCCTTTCACCTGACCGTCTTCATCCCTTCTCATCTGACGCTGATAGCTTGCCGTTTCTGCTATCAAGTGACACTACCAAATTGGCCATCTGCAGAAGTGCGCATAATACTAATTATGTTAAATAAAGTGTCTGATTATCAATATCGCTTGAATTACGTCAATACTCATCGGACACAGCCCTCCCTCCCTACCGCATCCTCTCACTGGCAAGATGATAAACATCGCTGCGCTCGCGTTTACCCACAGCAACAACGGCAATCACCAGCTGATCGTCTATTACCTGATAAACCAGGCGAAACCCGGACGCTCTGAGTTTGATTTTATAGCAGTCTTTAATCCCACGTAGTCTGGCAGAAGGAATATGGGGATTGTCACAACATTTCTTCAGTTTTTTGGCAAACTGCTGCTGAAGAGATTTGTCCAGCTTCTGCCATTCTTTAAATGCCTCTTCCCTGAATTTGACGGTATAACTCACAAAAGCGCATCCAAATCGACATCAAGCAGACGCTGGCCGCTGCGTTCACTGACCAGCTTAACCAGTTCCTGATCGTCAAGGGCATCAAGCATTTGTTCATAAAGCTCAGCCGGGACGCAATAGAATGCAGGCTGGTTGCGGTTAAGAATGGCGACAGGATAACCGTCACCTGCACTAACCGTGGCCATCGGGTTTTTCTTCAGTTCGCTTACGCTGGCACTGGTATCGCTTAAAATAATGTTTGGCATAGAGCCTCCAGGACTGCTTAACAGGTCTTTATAGTAGCAGCCTGAAGACCTGATAACCAGTCTCTTTCAATAGATACAAATGGCTATATTTGATGAACTGCAAAGGCTGAATGAGCTATTTGAAATGCCGGAAGATGGGATTATTTTTCATTTCTCTTTTTCGCGCCGACAGGAACAGGATCTTCAGTTGCAGCATCCTGAATAATCAGCGCATTGCTTTTCTTATCTAAGGTCTTGAGTAGCGGCTGCAATTCTCTGAGTACAAGGTCCAGACGCTGCATATCCCCCGTCAGTTTTTGATATACGGGCGAACCAGGCTGAATACCTTTTATGCTACGGCTGAGCTGTTGCAGGCTTTGCTGCATATCCTCAGACAGTGTTTTCATTGCAGGGCTGCTGATAAATCCATCAATATGCCTGAGCGATTTTTGTATTTCTGTCATGGTGCGCTGACTTTGTTTTAGCGTACCGGTCGCAACTGAAATCAGTGGCCGAAGCGGAAGGCTGTTCATCTTATCCACTATAGCCACAATCTTTTGCTGTATCTGGTTTAAACCACCAGGCGTTGTGGGGATGACTTTGTAACCCGCGACGATATCCGGTCCTTTGTCGGGTGCAACATTTGCATAATAGTCTAAGTCGATAAACAGCGAACCGGAAAGCAGACTGCCTGTTTTCAGGGAGCCTCTTAACCCCTGTTTTTTACCCAGCTGTAGCTTTTTCTCCAGGTCAAAGTCTTCCCTCATACTGCTCATGAATCTCTGGGGTTCAATGTGAATCAGTACGGGAACCTCATAATGGCTGCGAAAATTCTGGGTTATCTCTGGCGAGTTAAAAGGAACCTGAGCAACCGTCCCCAGGCGTATTCCACGAAACTCGACAGGCGCGCCTGCCTGAAGTCCGCGAACAGAATCGGAAAAGAACATCACGAAGTCGAGGTGTTCGGTATAACGAGAATTCGCGATGCTTCGCAGATCGTCATAAAGAGTATAAGTTGCTACGCCCTTAACCGGCTGGCCCAGGGCCACGCCTTCAGGCAGGTCAAAACTGACCCCGCCACTTAATAATGTGGTGATGGACCCCATCTCCACGCGCATCCCGGATGAGGATAAATCCACAGCAATCCCACTATTCTTCCAGAAACGAACGTTTGAGGTGACAAGCTGATCAAAGGGCGAAGCGATAAAAACCTGATAACGCATCATCCTTTTTTCCATATCAAACCGGCTGTTCTCGACTGACCCGACACGCAGGCCGCGAAACAGAACCGGGTAGCCCGGCATGAGTTGCCCCGCTTCACGACTATTAAGCGTGATTCTGATCCCGTTTGCATTCGGTGAGGCCTGGGGAGGCGCATCTGACAGCCGATAGCGTTCCGGCGCTGGCCCCGGAGAACCTGGCTGTAAGGCTATATAGGCGCCTGAGAACAAGGTACTTAAGCCCGTTATCCCCTCGAATCCAATTTCAGGCCTGACCACCCAAAAAGCGCTATTGCCGTGCAATAGTTTTTGCATACCAGTGTGCATGCGAACCTTGATCTCGACGTGCTTAAGATCGTCAGTAAGCTCGGTACTTTCAACGACACCCACATCAATGTTGCGGTTTTTTATTACGGTTTTACCTGCCTTAATCCCCTGTGCGTTTTCGGTCATCAGAATCACCAGAGGTCCCTGCTGGCTTTTATGGTAATACAATAAAAAGGCACCAATGAGCAGCGTGACAAAGGGAATGATCCAGACAGAAGACCATCTTTTGTCGGGGTTTACATGAGCACTATCCGGCTTATCCGACAAAGTATGGACTCGTGTAAGAACAGAGTAACCTGAACTTTTCAGGGCGTTCTGTTGAAGCAGGATTCGATCCCAGAGCTATGTATTCGCTCGTCTTTCCTGAGGCCATGATAGTTAATCTCATCATTAAGCGTTAAATTTCGATAAGTCAGGATCATAAAATCTACTATCAAACGGAGATCCATTATTTTCCAGTAAATAATGGATCGGATAGTATGTAATAACTTCGGAACAGGAGGGTTAATAAGTATAAAGATATTTTTTTAAATAAAGCTTAAAAAATACAAATCTGTGATCAATGTGTCATGTTATTTTAATAAAATCAAATCAATCAGTTACCAACATCATGGAGGTTAGCGACTCAAAATAAAGTGGAATGATCCTGCGTTTAAAGTGTAATAAATCCACTAAAATCATCACTAATGAACAGGATTGTTTATCCCCGTCATTGCTGGAGTGCCTCAAATCCCTGAGCACAGCATGATTTTCTGGTATTGCGTCTGTCAACGAGGTGTGTCAGGTTAACTCTTTTACGAATTGAAATATTCTTGCAGCCGATCTATTTTTACTTCGCATTCCAATTTAGCAGAGGCACCTATGTTCCTTAACTATTTTGCTTTGGGTATGCTGATCTTCGTTTTCATAATTATTTTTTATGGAGTTATCGTTCTTCATGATATTCCTTATTTAATCGCAAAGTCCCGTAATCATCCTCATGCCGATGCCATTCACGTCGCAGGTTGGGTAAGTTTGTTTACACTGCATGTCATATGGCCTTTCCTGTGGATCTGGGCCACTCTTTATCGTCCTGAGCGCGGCTGGGGGATGCAGAGTCAATACACTTCATTACTGGAACTGCAGCAGCGCGTAGCAGAACTGGAGCGTTTACAGGCTGATTCGAAACCGCTGCGACCGGAGCGATGATATGGATCTGCTCATTATTTTAAGCTACGTTGCGATAGCCTGGGCTGTTTTTAAAATATTTCGCATACCCGTCAATAAATGGACAGTGCCAACAGCGGCCCTCGGTGGCGTTTTTCTGGTCAGTGCGCTAATTCTGCTAATGAATTATAACCATCCCTATACGTCACTGGCACAAAAAGCGGTTGTCGCGATTCCTGTTACCCCACAAGTGACTGGCGTCGTAAATGAAGTTACTGATAAAAAAGAAGTGCTTATTAAAAAGGGAGAAATGCTCTTCACCCTGGATCAGACACGTTATAAGGTCCGCGTCGAAAGATTACAAGCCGACCTGAGCACCGCTATTAATAATATTGAAGCGATGAAAGGACAATTAAGCGAAGCCGTTGCCTACACAACCCATGTATCTGCTGAGCGGGATAGATTATTTCTGGACTATCAACGCTATCTCAAAGGCAGTAAGGCAAAAGTCAATCCATTCTCCGAACGTGATATTGATAATGCCAGACAGGTATTTCTGGCACAGGATGCCCTGGTAAAAGGTTCTTTGGCGGAACAGGAGCAGCTCAGAAGCCAGTTGACCAGTGTATCAGGAGGAGAACAATCCCAGATAGCCAGTCTGCGCGCGCAATTAGCAGAAGCCCGGTATAACCTGGATCAGACGGTTGTTCGCGCACCCAGTGATGGTTATGTCACTCAGGTCTTAATCCGTCCCGGAAGCTACGCAGCCGCCCTGCCGCTGCGTCCGGTCATGATATTCATTCCTGTACAAAAGCGTCAGATCATTGCTCAGTTCAGACAAAATTCCCTGCTTCGCCTGACGGCGGGAGATGAAGCAGAGGTCGTTTTTAATGCCCTTCCGGGACAGGTATTCTCAGGAAAACTGCTCAGAGTTTTGCCAGTGGTTCCAGGCGGAGCTTATCAGGCACAGGGAACGGTGCAATCACTGAGCCTTGCTTCAGGTTCTGATGGCGTATTAGCCATAATTGAATTAAACCCAAATCAGGACGTTGATGCATTGCCAGACGGCATATTTGCTCAGGTTGCGGTCTATTCTGACCACTTCACGCATGTTTCGGTCATGCGTAAAATTTTGCTTAGAATGACCAGCTGGGTGCATTACCTCTACCTGGATCACTGATGATGATAAATATATCCTTAACTTTCCATCGATTAACCGTTGGCCCCCATTTCAGAAGATGTTAATCAGAACAGTTATGAGCGGCCTGACTTTGTAATAAGCCCTGATTTGAAATTACCCTGAAAACACGGCGGGTGGTTAATTAAATTACTGATCGGTTATCACAAAACAGGATCGTAAATAAGCTTTTGAAATAGCTGTTTGCATTGAATATGCTATGTTTTAAATGTAGTTACGAATTCTAATCGTCTTTTATAACATTCCGAGGATACGCATATGAAAAAATTAATTTTTGGTGTGGTTATTTGCTCTTTATCGTTTGGCTCATTTGCTGCCGAAATGATGTCAAAGAATGATTTTATGAAAGTGAAGGATCAGTATGAAAAGATAGGCGATATCTCAACATCAGGTGAGACCAGCCCTTCAGATGCAAAAGCGGAGCTATCAGAAATGGCCGATAAAAAAGGCGGCGATGTGTTCGTGCTGACCTCAGCCAATACGAATAACAAAATTAAAGGTACCGCTGATGTATACAAGAAAAAATAGCGAAGTAACGAAGCTATCTGACTGAAATACAGACTGAAATAGATGATTTTTTTCGGAGCCTCAGGAAATATGTTCTTAATACAGGTTAATCGATGCCCTTTACTAACGTAAAGGGCATCTTTCTTACAGCACCATCAGGACTTTAAACCGTTTTCAGCGAGGATGAGCTGAACGTCGGTGACAGGACCTTATCGGCCCAGGCTGATGCGCGGATAACACGTCACGCTAATCCACCTGCACTTGCATTAACTCCAGGCGATGACGTTATCAGCCGTCAAGCGAAGGTTCTACTAATCAGCCGCCGCCCGCCTCACCCTATTTCTTATCCAGCGACCAGGTTGCACTGCGGATATCGACCTTCACTGGTAACAGACCAATCTGGGTAAACTTATCGGCCAGAGCCTGCTGCTGCGTGAAGACTTCAGGTGTCATCCGCTCAGCCCCGAACGGCATCCTTGCCAGCGCCCGTTGCCAGATCGGCTGCGGCAGACCGGTTGAGGTGGACATGATTTTTGCCGCCTCTTCCTGATGTTGATTGGCCCAGGTACTTAGCGACCCAAGCTCATCCACCACCTGGCTGGCAATTTGCGGCCAGGTTTCCGCAAACTTACGGCTGGCAAGATAGAAGGTGTAGTGTGGCACCAGACCTTCGGCATTTTTAATCAGCCGCGCGTGGGCGTTGGTTTCAACTTCCGCGTAGTAAGGATCCCAGATTACCCAGGCATCCACCGCACCGCGCTGGAAAGCGGCACGCGCATCGGCGGGTGGCAGATAGACCGGTGTAATGTCTTTATAGCTCAGCCCCGCCTGCTCCAGCGCAGTGACCAGCAGATAGTTAACGTCAGAGCCTTTATTCAGCGCCACGCGTTTGCCTTTGAGATCCGCCACGCTTTTAATGCGGGAGTCGGCGGGCACCACAATCGCCTCAGTTTTGGGGTTGGCGGGAGAATGTGCCAGATAAACCAGATCGGCCTGTGCGGCCTGAGCAAAAGTCGGTGGCGCGTCGCCGGTTGCGGCCAGATCGATACTTCCGATGTTCAGGCCTTCCAGCATCTGCGGCCCGGCCGGGAACTCAATCCAGTGAACCGCAATCCCCTGTTTCTTAAATTCCTGATCCAGCGTGCCGCGATATTTCAGCAGGGCGAAGATATTGGCTTTCTGAAAACCAATGTTAACTGTTTCGGGCTTCTCTGCTGCAGCCTGGGTGTTGAACGCTAATCCCGCCTGGGCGGCAATAATCATTGCGCTAAGCAAAACTCTTTTCATCTCTCATTCCTGAGTCTGGTTGTTGTCAGCGCAACATAACAAACGCAGGTTGAAGCGCTTAGCGATCAAATGTTCGATGCTTAGCGAAAAAAACGCTATGGATGCCAGACCGACTCACGTACCCGAATGGCGCGACTCAATAGCCCCAGTGCATAGAAGCGGTCAGCGATGGTCTGCTGTTCCCGGATGATGGCCAAGTTCATGCGCTGGGTCTGGTGGCTGCGCCGCGCTAAGGCATGCATCAGTGAAGGCGCTGATATCCCGAGTTCGGTTGAGAGCAACGCAGCGGCTTCAGCACGGTGTGCATCGATGTAGCGGCCAGTCTGCTCCAGCGCGGTGAGCAGAACCTGCAGCAGATCGCCCGACTGCGCGGCGAACCCGCGTTCAGCAAGGTAAAACTGATGATTATTGACCCGGCCGGTGCCATCAGCGATCACCCTGAACTGTCCGCTGTTCTCTGCATCGCTGAGCAGCGGATCCCACATCATCCAGGCATCCACTGCGTTGAGATCACTGGGCGTCAGCGGATATTTGGGCGGTGCATAGACGATGCGCACATCATCCAGCCCTAAACCCGCTTCATCCAGAATCTGCAGCAGCAGATAGTGAACGTTGGAACCACGATTCACGGCGATGCGTTTTCCTCTGAGATCGCCAATCTGCTGAACCGGGCTGCTGTTCGGTACCAGCAGTGCCACGCTCTGCGGCGCGGCGGGTTCCCAGGCAACATAAACCATCGGGCTGTTGCTGGCCTGCGCAAACAAGGGGGGAACTTCACCGGTCGTGCCGAAATCGATCTCCTGTTGGCTCAGCGCATGCAGAAGCTGCGGACCCGCAGGAAACTCACTCCACAGCACGCTCACGCCTCTATCGGCCAGCTGCTGTTCCAGTGACTGGCGCGCCTTCAGGATGCCGAGGTTGCCAAATTTCTGATAACCGATGCGCAGTTCCCGTTCCCGTTCGGGCTGCTGATTCAGAGAAGTGTCGCGCTGACGCAGTGAAGTGCGGCGCGGTTTAATCACTCCCAGATGGCCCAGTTGGGTGCGCAACGTATGACGACTGATGCCAAGCAGCGCGGCGGCCTGTAGTTGATTGCCCTGAGTGAGTTCCAGCGCATTCTTTATCAGCGCCTCAATCACCCGGGGATAGAGCGGTGTTTCGCTCTGCTGCATCTGTTGCCGTAAAAACTGATCCAGCGCCTCCTCTCCCGGTGATAACTCGCTACCCGTGAGGTTATTCAGCCGGAGCTGCTGCGGCGTGACCAGCGAGGTTTTGCTGAGCAGGACGACATTATGCAGGGTGTTCTCCAGCTCGCGGATGTTGCCCGGCCAGCTGTAGTCCATCAGCGTGGCGACAGCATCTTCACTGAGACGTAACTGAGGTCGGCCCAGACGGCGCGCATAGAGCTGCAGGAAGTGAGTGGCCAGCACCGGGATATCTTCGCAGCGCTGGCGCAGCGGCGGCAGCGTGACGCTGGCCACATTCAGCCGGTAGTAGAGATCTTCGCGGAAGCGTCGTTCACGAATCGCCACCGCCAGGTCGCGGTTGGTGGCCGCAATGACCCGCACATTGACCTTTACAGCCCGGGAGGAACCCACACGGGTAATCTCGCGTTCCTGCAGCACGCGCAGCAGCTTCACCTGCAGCGACGCACTCAGTTCACCGACTTCATCCAGCAGCAGCGTCCCGCCCTCTGCCGCCTCAAACCAACCGCGATGCCGATCCTGTGCGCCGGTAAATGCCCCTTTCTCATGACCAAAGAGCTCCGACTCCGCCAGACTCTCAGTGAGGGCACCACAGTTGACCGCCAGAAAGGGCTGTCTGCTGCGGGCGCTGTGATGATGCAGATAGCGCGCCATCACCTCTTTGCCGGTGCCGGTTTCACCAATGATCAGCACCGTCGCGTCGGTAGGCGCAAGCTGATCCAGCACGCTTTTAAAGGCGCGCGATGCGGGGTCAATCAACTCAGGGCTGGTAATTTGCATCTCATTTACCGGGTTAACTGGAAAGCCATGACCATACCGCGTGGCTAACGCGGAAACGAGAGGCTAACCGGACCGGATTGTTGCCAATGCAGCAGGCTGTAACTTTATCTGTCGCAAATGCAGCAATATGCATCAAGCGAAATTATGAATATATCGTTGAATTAATGAGATAAATATTAAGTAGCAGACTGGCACGCATCCTGCTAAAAGCTATATAACTAAAGAATTTATGCCTATGTATTAAATTCAAATATCGTTATAAAGGAATCTGCTAATGAGTCATGCGACACAGGAAAACCTCAACCTCTTCTGGTTTCTGCCCACCCATGGCGATGGGCGCTATCTTGGCACCACCGAAGGCGGCAGAGCAGTCGATTTACCCTATTTACAGCAGGTTGCGCTGGCGGCAGATAATCTGGGCTACTACGGTGTATTAATCCCGACCGGTAAGAGCTGCGAGGATTCCTGGCTGGTCGCCTCTGCACTGGCACCGATCACCAAAAAGCTGCGCTATTTAGTAGCCGTACGTCCTGGCCTGCAACCGCCAAGCCTGGCGGCGCGTATGGCGGCTACGCTGGATCGGCTTTCTGGCGGACGTTTATTGATTAACGTGGTCACGGGCGGCGATCCGGTTGAGAACAAAGGTGACGGCATCTTTCTGAGTCATGAAGAGCGCTATCAGGTGACCAGAGAGTTTCTTGAGGTCTACTCCCGCCTGCTGAAAGGCGAGAAGGTCGATTTTTCGGGTGAGCATATCCGCGTGGAAGGCGCTGAGATCCTCTTTCCGCCGGTGCAGGAAAATGGCCCACCGCTCTATTTTGGTGGCTCGTCTGATGCCGCTATCGACGTTGCGGCGAATCAGATCGACACTTATCTGACGTGGGGCGAGCCGGTTGAACAGGTAGCGGAAAAACTGGCGGTAGTTCGTCAGCGGGCGCAGGAGAGTGGCCGTAGCCTCTCCTACGGCATCCGGCTGCATGTCATTGTCCGTGAAACCGAAGAGGAAGCCTGGGCGGCGGCCGAGCGGCTGATTTCTCATCTGGATGAAGAGACTATTGCCGCCGCACAGAAGATCTTTGCCCGCATGGACTCAGCCGGACAGGCGCGGATGAGTGCGCTGCATCAGGGCTCGCGAGACAGCCTGCGCATTGGTCCCAATCTCTGGGCAGGCGTCGGCCTGGTGCGCGGCGGCGCGGGTACTGCGCTGGTGGGGAGTCCGCAGCAGGTAGCCGATCGCATCCGGGAGTATCAGGCGCTGGGGATCGAGAACTTTATTTTCTCCGGCTATCCGCACCTTGAAGAGGCGCACCGTTTCGCTGAACTGGTGATGCCGCTGTTACCGCTGGCTGCCAACGCCGAAAAGAGACAGCGCAGCGTGAACACCGGTCCTTTTGGTGAAACCATTGGCGGTGACCGTCGTCCTGATAAACAGGCCAGCGCCAGTTAACAGAAGAGAAGGTTCGCTTATGTCACAGCAGCAGATAGTCATTATCGGCGGTGGTTTTACCGGCACCGCGCTGGCGATCCATCTGGCCCGGGCTGGCCAGGCAGGGTTGCACGTGACGGTGATTGAACCACTAGCGCAGCTTGCTCAGGGTGTGGCATACGGCACCACCGATCCGGCCCACCGCATCAATGTGCCAGCCGCCAGAATGCAGCTTGCAGGGGATGAGGAGGGCATATTTGACCGCGACTATCGCGCATCGCCCGCCTTTCAGGCCGACCCGGACGCGTTGTGGCGTGACGGCAATGTCTACCCGCAACGCGGTGAGTTTGGTCGCTGGGTCAATACGCAGTTTGTGCATCAGCAGCAGCATTCGCCGGTAAAACTTAGTCATCTGCGTGACAGCGCGGTTGCGCTGCAGGATGGCGTAGTCACAACAGCCTCAGGGCAGAAGATCCGGGCCGATCAGGTGGTGCTGGCCATCAGCCATCCACCGCCGGACCTGCCTGCGCTGCTGAAGCCCTTACAGGGGCATCCGGGGTTGATTGCCAATCCCTGGCAGAATGGCGCGCTGGCACAGGTCGCACCTGACGATCGGGTAGCGATTATCGGTTCAGGGCTGACCATGTCCGATGTGGTGGCATCGCTGCATCGCCAGCAGCATCGCGGAGAGATTACCGCCTTCTCACGCCGTGGACAGCTGCCGCGAGCCAACCTGAGCGGCAGCGATGAGAGCTACACCCTGGATTACAGTCAGCCGCAGCCCGCCAGCGCACGTGGCTGGTTACATCGGGTGCGTCAGGAGGTAAAACAGGCAGCCGCGTTAAATCTGCCCTGGCAGCTGGTACTGGATGATATCCGCCGTAACGGCCAGCGTATCTGGCAGAGCCTTTCACTGCATGAGCAGCAGCGTTTTCTGCACCATCTTCGCCCCTGGTGGGATGTTCACCGCTACCGGATTGCCCCGCAGGTAAGCCAGATACTCAACCAGCAGCAGGCGAGCGGTCAGTTGTCACTGCTGGCGGCGCGGCTGATGGGCGCGGAAGCGATGGGAAACAATCTTCAGCTGACGCTGCGCCTGCGTGGAGCGCAATCAGAAATCCGGGAGGTGGATAAAGTGATTGTCACCACCGGGCCAGCGCACAACGCACTGCTTAAAAGCAACGCGCTGCTGCGCCAGCTCCACGGCGACGGCGTGATTCAGCCCGACCCGCTGGCGCTGGGCATCCAGGTTAACGCGCTGTCACAGACGCTGAATGCGCAGGGTGATGCTAATCCTCATCTCTATGTGGCCGGGCCTGCCGCGCGTGGTCGCTTTGGCGAACTCATGGGATTACCGCAGGTTGCAGAACACGCTGAGTCCGTAGCACGGCAGCTACTCTCCACCACGCCGCTGCCCATCAGCGAGCGATGTCCCGGCTCACTCATCTACTGAATCACCCTTCCGGAACAATCACTAAAAGGTGGGCGGCAAGCGATTGCCGCATCCGCCGAGGAGTCGCTATGTCATCGCAACGTGAAATTCGCCTGAATGCTTTCGATATGAACTGTGTCGGTCATCAATCGCCCGGCTTATGGGCGCATCCCCGGGATCGTTCCTGGCAGTACAAAGATCTGGAGTACTGGACCGACTTAGCACGCCTGCTGGAGCGCGGCAGGTTTGATGGACTGTTTATTGCTGACGTGCTTGGGGTCTACGACGTGCTCAACGGTAATAACCAGGCCGCGATTCGGCACGCCACGCAGGTGCCGGTAAACGATCCGCTGGCGTTAATCACGCCGATGGCGCTGGTGACGGAACATCTGGGCTTTGGCCTGACCGCCTCACTGTCGTTTGAACACCCCTACCCGTTTGCGCGGCGGATCTCGACGCTGGATCATCTGACCAAAGGCCGCATTGGCTGGAATATTGTGACCTCCTATCTGGAAAGCGGTGCGCGTAATATTGGACATCAGGCCCAGACCGATCACGATGCGCGCTACGACTATGCCGATGAATATCTGCAGGTTATCTATAAGCTGCTGGAGGGAAGCTGGGAAGATGGCGCGGTCCTGCGCGATCGTGAACGCCATATTTTCAGCGACCCGAATAAAATCCATCCGATTAATCATCAGGGTAAATTCTTCCAGGTGCCCGGCATCCATCTGTGCGAACCTTCGCCGCAGCGCACGCCGGTACTTTACCAGGCAGGCGCCTCCAGCCGCGGTAAAGCGTTTGCGGCGGAGCATGCCGAATGCGTGTTCGTAGCGGCCCCTTCAAAAGTGCTGCTGAAGAAAACCGTGGCGGATATTCGCCGGAGAGCCGCTGAAGCGGGACGCGATCCCTGCTCCATACTGATCTTCAACCTGCAGACAGTCATTGTTGGCGAAACCGACCTGGCGGCGCAGGCGAAATGGCAGGAGTACAAGCGCTATGTCAGTTACGAAGGTGCGCTGGCGCTGATCTCAGGCTGGACCGGCATTGATTTCGGGCAGTATCAGCCGGATCAGGTACTGAAACATCTGCACACCAATGCGATTCAGTCGGCGGTTGAGACATTCTCCACTGCCGATCCCAACCGCCAATGGACGGTGCAGGGCCTGGCAGACTGGGTGGGCATTGGCGGATTTGGTCCGCTGCTGGTGGGCAGCGCTGAAACGGTGGCCGATGAGCTGCAAAGCTGGGTCGAAGAGACAGACGTCGATGGTTTTAACCTTGCCTACGCCGTGACGCACGAAACCTTTACTGACGTGGTGGAACTGCTGGTGCCGGAACTGCAAAAGCGTGGCGTCTACAAGCAGCAGTATCAGCCCGGTACGCTGCGTGAAAAGTTATTTGGCCAGGGGCCGCGGCTGGCGTTGCCGCATCCGGGTGCCGGTTATCGCCGGAGTGCTGATGTGGAA
The DNA here is from genome assembly GCF_059730815.1 of Pantoea sp. X-Soil-ISGK-285. NCBI lineage: Bacteria > Pseudomonadati > Pseudomonadota > Gammaproteobacteria > Enterobacterales > Erwiniaceae > Pantoea > Pantoea sp. X-Soil-ISGK-285. The sequence goes on from NZ_AP035940.1 coordinate 119,456, forward strand.
CAGCGAGCAGCCAGGGTGGAAGTTTCATAACAGAGACGGCTGGCTGCCCGGCATGAATAACCGGCGCATAGCAAGGTGCAAAGAGACAAGAGTACGTCTTGTCGCCGGTAAATGGACAGGCATTACCGGACCGGTCATTGCTGTTAACCGTTGCTAAACAGGTCTGCCATATACTGCTGAAACTTCACCCGTTTCAGCAGTATAAAAAACAACATTTCGCTGAACGCTACCGGATGAATTTTATATTTCATGCGGGGTCTGGTGTGGGTGAGATATAATCCTATCTTATTGAATTAATTATAATAGTTATCTGATTTTGTTGGTTGTTAACTATGCCAGTAATTCATATAAAACCCTCGCTACCTGCTGAATATAATAACGAGGATACGATGAGTACATTAGAAATTGACAACACCTTAACTGCGCCACCGCCTCACTCTCAACCGGTTCGATCGGTGAGTGATGTGGCCCGGCTGATTAACAGTAACACCGAAAAAAACAGCTATGCGCGCTGGATTGTTTTCCTGGCGCTGGGCGGCGTGTTTCTTGATGCCTACGATCTCACTACCCTCTCCTACGGCATCGATGATGTGGTAAAGGAGTTTGGTTTAACCCCGGTACTCACGGGCCTGGTGACGTCGTCAATCATGATCGGCACCATTGTGGGTAATCTGGTCGGCGGCTGGCTGACCGATAAATATGGCCGTTACTCAGTGTTTATGGCGGACATGTTGTTTTTTGTCGTCTCCGCCATTGCGGCAGGTCTGGCCCCCAACGTCTGGGTGTTGATTGGTGCCCGTTTTCTGATGGGCATCGGCGTCGGGATCGATCTGCCGGTTGCCATGGCCTATCTGGCAGAATTCTCTAAGTTCTCCGGCAAGGGCAATAAAGCATCGCGCCTCGCAGCCTGGTGCCCGATGTGGTATGCCGCTTCGTCTGCCTGCTTCTTTATTATTTTTGCACTCTATTTCCTGCTGCCCGCCGAACATATCGACTGGCTGTGGCGCGCCTCGCTGCTGTTTGGCGCCGTACCGGCGCTACTGATTATTGCGGTGCGCAGTAAGTTTATGAATGAGTCACCGCTGTGGGCGGCGAATCAGGGCGACCTGAGCGGTGCGGTGCGTATTCTGCGTGACTCTTACGGCATTGTTGCGCATGAGGAGCCGCCCGCTAAAACCGATGCGGTGAAAGCGAAGCCGAAAGTGCGTTTCCGCGTACTGTTTCAGAAGCCTTATCTGGAGCGCACGGTCGTCAGTGCGGTGATGAACGTCTGTATTTCATTTGAATACACCGCCATCGCTTTCTTCCTGCCCTCTATCCTGGCGCAATTTCTCGGCGCGGGCGTATTTGAAACTATCTCTGCCTCGCTGGGACTGAATGCGTTGTTCGCCTTTACCGGCGGGCTGTTGGGGATGCGACTGGCGTGGAAATTTCCCTCACGGCATGTCGCAATCGCCGGATTTGCGCTGCAGTTTATCGCGCTGATTTCGCTGGCATTGATTGGTCATCCCCAGGCGACAGCTGGCGTGGTGTTTGCGGTGCTGATGCTGGGTTTGTGGCTCTTTGCAGAGGGATTCGGACCCGGCGCGCAGTTGATGATCTATCCGGCGCTCTCCTACCCGACCCACATACGCGCCACCGGTGTCGGCTTTAGTCGTTCGCTCTCCGGTGTGGGCAGCGCGCTGGCGCTGTTTATTCTGCCAATTTTGCAGGCGCGTTACGGCACCAATATGTTCTGGATTGTCTCACTGGCCGCCCTTATCCCGATTATTTTCCTGTTAATCATTCGTTTTGAACCGACCCGACAGGACATCGATGAACAACCCGACTCAGGAGAGGATCATGTCTGAATTAAATCGTACCGAATTTGACGAACTGGTTCAGCATTTCAGGCCGCTGTTCGCCCGCATCGCTGAGGGGGCAAGTGCCCGTGAAACCGAACGCACACTGTTGCATGAGCCGATCAGCTGGCTGAAAGCGGCGCGCTTCGGCACCCTGCGTATCCCTAAAGAAGAAGGCGGCTTTGGGGTTTCGCTGCCGCAGTTATTTGCTCTGCTGACCGAACTGGCTGAGGCAGATTCGAACCTGCCACAGGCGCTGCGTGCGCACTTCGCATTTATTGAGGATCGCCTGAACCAGCCAGCCAGTGAGGATCGGCGTCGCTGGTTCCGCCGCTTTGTGGACGGTGAGCTGGTAGGCAGCGGCTGGAGCGAGATCGGCGCGGTGAAGCTGGGTGAAGTCAACACTCAGATTTCTCCCGATGAGGGGGGATGGCGGATCAGCGGTGAGAAGTTCTACAGCACCGGCACACTCTATGCGGACTGGATTGATGTCTATGCTCAGCGCGCGGATAACGGTCGTGATGTGATTGCCCTGGTGAACACCCACCAGAATGAGGTGGAGCGCGATGATGACTGGGATGGCTTCGGGCAGCGACTGACCGGCAGTGGTACTACGCGCTTTCATCAGGCCCGGGTTGAACTGCCACATGTCTATGATTTCAGTGAGCGTTTCCGCTATCAGACGGCATTCTATCAGCATGTCTTACTGGCCACGCTGGCGGGCATCGGGCGGGCGGTGGTGCGCGATGCTGCTCAGGGCGTGGCGCAGCGTAAGCGTATTTACAGCCACGGTAATGCGCCGCAGGTGAAGCAGGATGTTCAGGTGTTGCAGGTGGTCGGTCAGATAAGCAGCTGGGCATGGGCAGCCGAAGCCGCCGTCGACCGGGCGACCCACTCGTTGCAGCGGGCATTTGAGCTGCAACTGAGTGGCGCAGATGAGGCACAGCTTCATGCGGCAAACGTGCTGGCCGAAGTAGAGTCCGCTCAGGCACAGGCGGTGGCCGTTGAGCTGGTGACGCGTGCGGCAACAGAATTCTTCAATGCGCTGGGTGCATCTGATACCCGAGTCAGCAAGGCACTCGACCGGCACTGGCGTAATGCACGAACGGTGTCGTCGCACAATCCGGTGATCTACAAGCTACGTAACGTGGGTGACTGGGAGGTGAACGGCACCGATCCGACCTTTATCTGGCAGATAGGCAATGGAAATGGAGTATAAAACCGCTGTTTCATGGGCAGATATTTGCGTTTGGGAATTGATCAGCCTGAAATGGAAACACCAAACCGACAGATTTCATTTTATTCGGATGAGAAACTGACGCTGGCCATTTAATAGCACTTATACTGTCCGTGATACAGGAAACAGACACGCTAAATGCGAAGGATATTAATTGCCATTTATTAAGTATGAGCCAGGCGTTATTATCTTCAAGCCCGAACGTTTATTTTTGCGTAAAGGGAAAAGAGCCAGCATCACATCATGACGCTGGCTATTTTTTCATCAGCGCGTCTGTTAAGGCTTGCTTACAGGCTCTGGCATAGCTGAAGAGTGATGGGTTGAGATTTTCCAGCCCTTACCATCCCAGACATAAGTGAAGGTGTAACGTGCTGTGACGTGCGTGTTATCTTTAAAAGTAAATGTATAAACGCCGGTATCAATCGCTTTATTACAACCAATTCTGATAGTCCGGGAATCAATTTTACCGCTCGGCCCTTTTTTCAGGAAATCTTTAAAATAATCGATACGTTCCTGATCGGTCAGACGTACCTGATTTGAAATGGTCGGCAGCAAAACGGCATCGCTGACATATAATTCAGAGACTTTTGTTGCATCACCGGTTGCCAGAGAGTCATTCCAGGCGTCAAACAGGTTGGCCACATCCTGCTCTGAGGCTCTGACACAGGTCACTGACTGTTGTGCCTGCGTAACAACTGGGGCGCAGGAAAGACCTAAAAGACACAGCGATAATAACGTTTTTTTCATGAAAATATCCTCATATTTACCCTGGGTGAAGCCAGCGTTCTGTGCGTTCTTCCAGACGCCGCCATAAAATGTGTATAACTCGTTAATACGTCTTAATCCGGCTGATCAGCCAGAATAATACTGCTGCGATAAATACATTAGCCGCTTTATTCGATTAAAAAGCTGATGCATATACTTATCGACGCTTTTGATATGCAGGGGAACAAGATAGATGAAAGGAAGTGCTGTCTGGTATTTAAATCGGCGATAAGCTGTTATTTAGTTTTTTGTTCTGAGGATTAATGCCTGGATCTCTTGTGGTAGCGTAAATGACATGTCGCCTGTTCAGAACTATGAACGTAATATCGGGAAGTTGTGTTTAATTTATGTACTCTATAAAAATTTTAAAAGGATATTGCCTTTGAGCAGTGTTATATGGAACCTTTTTATGAGTTATTAATTTAACTGACTAACTAATTAACGTAGTCTGCCATTTTTCAACATCTCTATTTTGATGCTCCTGCTCATTATTGCGCTGGGAAAATAAAGCATCGTGATGCGCTGATTTAATTAAATAATGATTAAACCGTTCATACCTTGGTTTAAACGCGCCTTAGTTTGAGACATTTTTTTTGCATCGTGGTTTCACTTGAACAACTCGCAGTGAGTTACGTTCAGCTATCGATAAAGCGTGTGACCTATACCTTCCCTGACTGACTGCGATGAGCGTCAATCCGTTAAAAGCCAGACGGGATCGGTTACGCCATACTAACTTCGTATAATTGTTCTTATACGAAGTCATGACATAGGGATGGTGCCGGGTTAAGATGGATAGCAGTAAAGTTCGCCCTGAAAATGACAACGCTACGTAAATTCTGACCGGTTATCCCCCTGCTTAGTTCTCAGAATTAACGTAGCGCGATCATCGGCGTCTTTGGTTGATAAGTGAGCAAATATGAGTGAGTTAGTGCCGTTAACCCCTCTGACGGTTGACCGGAATAGCGATATCACCGAGCGGCTCCGGCAGTTCGTTCAGGATAAAGAGGCTTTCTCACCGAACACCTGGCGACAGCTGCTTAGCGTAATGCGAATCTGCAATCGCTGGTCGGAAGATAACCAGCGCAGCTTCCTGCCGATGAGTGCAGACGATTTGCGTGATTATCTCTCTTTTCTGGCTGAAAGCGGCCGGGCCTCCTCAACCGTCACTTCACACGCGGCGTTAATTTCGATGTTACACCGTAACGCCGGGTTGCCGGTGCCCAATGTCTCTCCGCTGGTTTTCCGGACGATGAAAAAGATAAATCGTGTGGCGGTGATCAACGGAGAGCGGGCAGGCCAGGCTGTGCCCTTCAGGCTGAGTGACCTGCTGGCGCTGGATAAAGAATGGTCAGGTTCTGATAACCTTCAGGCGCTTCGCGATCTGGCTTTTTTACATGTGGCTTATGCAACGCTATTGCGTATCAGTGAACTGTCGCGTTTGCGGGTGCGGGATGTGATGCGTGCCGGTGATGGTCGCATCATTCTGGATGTGGCATGGACAAAAACTATTGTGCAGACCGGCGGATTGATTAAGGCGCTCAGCGCCCGTTCAACTCAGCGACTGGAAGAGTGGATTGAAGCGTCCGGGCTATCCAGCCAGCCTGATGCCTGGCTGTTTACTGCAGTACATCGGTCTGGCCGGCCACTGATTGCCGAAAAGCCGATGAGCACAAGGGCACTGGAACAGATTTTTAGCCGGGCATGGCGCACTGCCGGAAAAGAGGGCGCAGTAAAGGCCAACAAAAATCGCTACACCGGCTGGAGTGGCCACAGCGCCAGGGTAGGAGCTGCGCAGGATATGGCAGATAAAGGCTATCCAATTGCCAGGATCATGCAGGAAGGGACGTGGAAAAAACCAGAAACACTGATGCGCTATATCCGCCATGTGGATGCACACAAAGGTGCCATGGTGGAGTTTATGGAACAATATGGTGACTCTGATTATCCTGGCTGATGGCTCCTGAAAAGAGAATAAAGCCCCTTTTTCAGGCTGAAGTTATCCACAGAAAAAGTGGACAGCCTGTGTGTAAGCCGGTACGGATGAACGCTGCGGCGGGCATCCACAGCGTTCATCCGGCTGATTTAATTGATTTATCCTTACTGCCATACCGCATGCTGCGAATCTGTCTTCTAAACAGGAGCCACTATCCATATTAAGGGCATGCTGCAGTGCATGGTCAGATCTGCTTTGGTAAGCATCTGCTTTCAGCGGGAAGAATAATGCCTCTGACCGGGTTAATTGTCATGCAGCCTTTGTCACTGCTCATACGCTAATCATCCCACTATTCTGGCTTCAAATTCGTAAGAACAATCAACAGGACAATCCTCACCTGTCCGCTGCGGCCAGGAATCGCCGGCAGCGGAAAGAGTGAATGTCATCAGTACTTATTTTTACCGGGCAAAGCCTTTCTGCTTATCACAGCCGCCGTGGCAGCCGCTGCAACTCCCCTTTTCCTCCCTGAGCATGACCGGTATTGACTGCACCCGGCTTCCCGCTTTTCGCAATGCCAGCAGGATGATTCCGTTCAGCACCAGCACAATTATCAGGCAGGTCGCACTAAATGCAGGATGGTCGGCAAAAGTGACGGTCTGGTAAAACAGCGTGGCGGTGGTGTAGGCGATGTTGAGTCCCCAGAAGAATGAGAACATCATCCATTTTTTACCGGCTTCCCGCGCAATAGCCCCCATGACCGAGACGCAGGGAACATAAAGCAGGACAAAAATTAAGTAACTGTAAGCGGCAAAGCCACTGCCAAATTTGGCTGACATCACGCCCATCGAACCAGTCGCCATCTCACCATCGCCTTTACTGGCATCGATGGGATGGGCCAGCGCATCAATTCTGAATGCAGCCGTTAACCCCGCCCAGGTCTCTGTCAGCGCCTCTTTAAGCTCACCAGGCAGGTCAAAAGCCTGCGGATCAAATGGACTACTCTGGATTGCCTCTGTGGTGTAAAGGCTGTTGAGCGTGCCGACCACGACCTCTTTCGCCATGATGCCGCTCACCAGCCCCACTGTTGCCTGCCAGTTATCCTGAGTGACACCAATCGGCAACAGCATGGGAGTGATCGCTTTGCTGGTCGCCGCCAGCGCAGAGTGGTTAATGTCATTAACCATCTGGCCATTAAAGGCAAAGCTGCTCAGTACGCCAATCAGCATGCTCACCAGGATAATCACCTGTCCGGCTCGCACCACAAACATTTTCAGCCGTTGCCAGGTCTGCAAGAGCAGGCTTTTGAGGTGAGGCCGGTGATAGACCGGCAACTCCATGATAAACGGCGAGGCTTCTCCGCCCAGCAGGGTATGCTTAAGCACCAGTCCGGTCGCGATGGCCACCACAATGCCCAGCAGATAGAGGGAGAAAACCAGGCTGGAACTGTGGGTGTTAAAGAATGCCGCAGCGAAAACCGCAAAAATCGCCAGCCGTGCGCCACATGACATAAAAGGCGCAATCAACACCGTCAGCAGACGCTCACGCGGTGTATCCAGCGTCCGTGTCCCCATGACCGACGGGACATTACAGCCAAAGCCGACAATCAGCGGCACAAAGGATTTTCCCGGCAGGCCCAGTGACTGCATCAGACGATCCATCACAAAAGCGGCGCGCGCCATGTAGCCGGAGTCTTCAAGGAAAGCGAGGAACAGGAACATCAGGCCAATCTGCGGAATGATCGGCAGCACGGTATTGATACCGGCACCGATACCCTGCGCCAGGAAAACCGTCAGCCAGTCAGGGAAGTGGCAGACATAGCCCAGCCATTGCGCACCATGAATGAATATCGCCACCGAACTGCTGTCGAACAGTGGCTGTAGCGCAGCACCGATGTTAATTGAAAGCACGAACATTACATACATCACCGCCAGGAATATCGGAATGCCCAGCCAGCGGTTCAGCACAATTTTATCGATCCTGCGGGTCAGACCGGCGGGCATAGCCTGATGAATGTTACTCACTGCCGCGCAAAGGGTATTGATGGTGCGATAGCGGTAATCGGCAATCTGTACGCCGGTCTCTCCACCGGCCTGCTGCATAATCTCGGGCAAATGCGGAACCAGCGTCGGACAAAGTTTCTGACTGTTGATATCCCCTTCCAGCAGTTGCAAGGCCAGCCAGTAGCGTTTTTGTGGGGCTATGGCGGCGGGCATCTGTTGGCAGAGCTGCTCAATGGCCGTTTCAATCGCGGCCGGATAACGTACCCGTTCCGGTGCGCGGTAAATATGGGGCTGGTCAATCAGCGCTTTGAGCTGGGCAATGCCATCACCTTTGGTTGATGTCAGTGAAACGACCGGACATCCGAGATGAGCTGACAGTGCTGCGACATCAATAGTGATGTTCTGGCTGGCGGAAATATCCTGCATGTTCAGGGCGACAATGCAGGGTACGCCCAGTTCCAGCAGCTGAAAGGTCAGGAACAGATTACTTTCCAGACTGGAGGCATCGACGACGTTAATCACCACATCGGCGTGATCCTGATAGAGATACTGGCAGGCGATGCTCTCATCTATCGAGCTTTCAGCAGATAGCGTTGTCAGCGATCGGGTGCCTGGCAGATCAATAAGCCTGACATCTGACTGCGCGGTAAAAAATTGACCCTCTTTGCGCTCAACTGTGACGCCAGCCCAGTTCCCGACCCGCTGTCGGGCACCGGTGAGCTGGTTAAACAGCGTGGTTTTGCCGGTATTAGGATTACCAATCAGCCCGATGGTTATCTTCTTCATCAGACGATTTCCTCCAGGATGATGTCATCCAGGTCACGCTGCCGCACCGCCAGGCTGACACGGCGGGTAGAGATCTGCACCGGATCGCCCATTGGCGCCACGCGAATGACCTCAATAACTGCGCCGGGAAGCATGCCCATTGTCAGTAATTTCTGGCGCCAGGCGGAATTTACCGATGGCTGATAGCCAAGGATCCGGTAGGTGCTGCCCATATTCATTGCCATATCACGCCCTGCCTAAAAGTAAGAAGCACTCATTCTATAAATGATACTCGTTTCGGTTTTTGATCTGGCATCGGGCAGGCAGAAGAAAACTGCCGTCAGGGTCAACGGCAGGTCAACAGCGCATTAAATGGGGGTTCTTCCAGGCGCGGGTTCAACAGTTAAAGGCGGATGTGGAGAATGTTGAATCATTCCCGCACTCTACATTTAGTTACATCATTCAATGTACCGTAAATAACTATTACGGCCCTTTGGGCCGTGCGGGGCGGCTAGTCAATGAGCACTCGGATTCACAGAACGGCTCCGTTCAGGTTTAATCAAAAAAACCAATCTGGCAGGATATTGCCGGTAACGTAATCTGCTCAAATAGGGTGTTGTAACTAAATTGCGGCCGCTGTAATGAAAGAAAGGCGTCCTGGAAGGATCATTTTCACAATGGCAGTGCCCTGATTTTCAGGCCACCACCAGGTGATGAGCGAATAAGGATTACTTAAGAACCCGAACCGTTTTTACATCAATCTCAACACTGTTCCAGTCTTTATCAACTTCACCTTCAAGACGGACTTTATCACTCGGTGATAACGATTGTCCCATCCAGCGCTTGTCATCAATATCGACATTAATCGTTCCGGTAGCATCTTTGAACTCATAAAGTTCATGCCCCACTTGTCTGATGATGTTACCTTCCAGAACGACCCATGCGTCATCACGCAGCGTCTTAACCTGAGCGACAGAAGATACGCCGGGTGTCGGACCTTTAAATCCGCCCTGAGAATACCCCTGCCCTGCTGGATTAACAAAACCTTCCTGTGCAGCAACTCCAAAGCTCATACCGGCAAACAATGCTGCTAAAAGAAACTTTTTCATATTTATCTCCGTTAAAATTGTCGGGCTAATTTACGATGCAGATCTTAACGGGATCTTAAGAAAATTGATTACCTCCATGTGTTTTAAAAATGTAATGAGCATGATGCGCACGATAAATCCGCATCAGAAAAACAATCAAAGTTAAATCCATGTTGTTAACAAAATAAATTGATAGATAAACAGTTACGTGAGAGCTGAACTTTTAACATTCACTGTATTATGGTCATTGTTACGCTTTCACTTTGCATCATTTCTTATAAATCCCATAGCTAACATGTCTGTTAACAGATATTATTTCCTGGCATAGATATATCCCAGTATTAAAACATTATGTATCGCAGTTTTGCTCATTAACTATTTTTTTCTTTTTACAACCACTCAACTGAGTGGTTTTTTTCTATGCCTGGTTCCCGATGATAGTAACAGAACCCAGTAACGCTGCGTATGCAGTGTATCGACAACGGCTCCCATTCGGAATACAGCCCTTTCTGGCATTAAAAGGGGAAGAATGTTGCCTGATACTGTCTGAAAATGCATAAACAGAAGAGGAGAGTGGTTAAAGGCCGATATGCTTTGCAACTTTCTCAGAGAGTGGTGATAGCCTGATGCCCACCCAAACTGACAAGAGATAAAGGAGCATGCGGAATTTACCGATGTTCGGAGATTCGCCAGCGTGAGCCTACGAGTAAATCAGTTTAATTCAGTCTTTGAGCATCAGCCTGTTCTTCTTTCAGATTCATTTTTGCGGATTCGCGCTTAAGTTTCTTTTCCTCTACCTTGCTGGTTTTCTTCCTGATTCTCTCAGTACAACCTTCTGCCTTCGCTTCCGCAAGTACTGGTGGCAAAATAATCAATACCCGCCATGGTTGCTTACTCCTGAGCAACCCATGATATTGATCCAGATCATTATCATCCTGATAAAGAGGCAAACAGCCGGATTGTTAGCATGTCGTTTAACAATCACAGCGAATAATGCCGCATCTTCTTAAAAAGAAACGACAGGAAAGTAAAATGACATCTTTTAATTCTGGCAAGAAATTCGCTTTTGCTATTGCGATGATAACTTCTGTTATGTCCCTTTCCGCCTGCTCAAGCAATTATGTGATCTCCACCAACGATGGGCACATGATTACGACTCATGGCAAACCCGCAAAAGATAAAGAAACAGGCATGATCTCTTATAAAGACACGGATGGAAACATGCATCAGCTACAACAGCACGATGTTAAAGAGATTGTGCAAAAGTAAATCTGCTTTAATAGCACTCTTAATCATTATCCTGAAAATCTGATTCTGTGGGAAAACTGAGCAATGAAAATTTCTGTAATTGGCTTTGGCTTATTATTGTGTGCATCCTCCTCAGCCATGGCCATTGGCCTGAATGCCGAACAAAGTAAAAACACCTCGGTACTGGACGCAGAAATCGGCCGTTCATCCGGCGGGCTTTATGTTGATGGCCAGTGGATCAAAAATACAGCGGATGGTGTTCAGATTGGTCAGGCGGGTACCGGTTATAACCTTGAAATTGGACCGGTGATGCTGACGGCTGGCGTTAAAGCCGCTTACATCGGCGGCAAAAAAGGAGATAACGGCGTTGCGTTTCCTGTTGGCGGCGGTGTGAAAATCAATCTGCCCGCTAATTTTGCGTTGTATGGAGAAGGTTATTCCGCCCCGGAACAGCTGACCAACAGCGTTAAGAATTTCGTTGAGGCCAATGGCGGTGTCAGCTGGTCACCTGTGGATCCACTGGTTTTAAAAGTGGGCTATCGCTATGCGGGTGTTGATGGCAAAGATGGACGTCCGGGTCATACCCTGATCGATGGTCCCTATATCGGTGGCGGCCTGACATTTTAACGTCGGATGACTCTTCCCTTTTTTTGTGGTGAGGAAACCCTGCCGATCGGTTTCCTTACTCAATCACTCGTCTCAACTCAGGCGGGGAGCACTGAGAAACAGATTATGAAACCTCTTATGCTGATGTTATTTACTCTCTGTCTGACCGGATGTGTGCAGTATAAATGGGTCAAGCCAGATGCATCTGAACAGCAGGAAACAATAACGGAAACAGCCTGTCGGGCCCAGGCACTGCGGGATTTACCCCCTGACAATGTCGTTAGCGGTAAATACACCTCAAAAGACAGTAAATATAAAACCACTGACACCGATTACTCCACCAGCGACGCCAATGAAAGCCAGCGAGAGATACTGGTTAAAGATTGTATGTTTAAAAGAGGCTGGCAACAGATCGAGGTACAGCAATAGCCCCATTCCCCTGACTGAGGCCAGGTCAATCCCTGGCCAGCTTTGATCAGCGTCAGAGGTCAGGTTCAGGTTTTATTTATGTATCATCCTCTTGCCGATCAGTACGCTGCCGCCGGCACCGTTCCGAGCAATACAACACCTCGTCCCAGCATCGTTCCCACTTTTTTCGCCATGACATCGGTTTATTACACGTTTTACAGTAGCGAACCGGTAATGACTTTTTATTGCCTTTGAACACGCCAGTCTCTCCTGAGAACCCCTTATAACGCTGACAATAGCGTCTCTTATAGAGTTTAGCTTGCTTGTGAGTAAGTATTGGGGCAATTGAGATCGCACTGTTTACCGCTCCATCGGCGCATAAGGCAACATGGTACCCGGATGATGTGGCTCAGGTTTCCTTGATTAGCGGAAAGCCTCTCTGGCCCCATACGGCGGCTAAAAAGTCATTACGCCCGTAAATAATCAATCCAGGGTCATACAGGCCACGCGTGATTCTGACTGTTTTATCCCCCTTTACTGGGGTTTGTCTCTCCGGGCTTTTAAAACAAAGCCATAACCCGTCTGGTGATGATCGCCTTAACCAGAACGTTATTTAAGTGATAAATTAATCTGATTTCATGGCCTTAGATATTGTCTGAATAAATCAGCCGCCTGATGGTTATTTTTTAGTAATTTTGCTATGCGTCCTTTACAACCCTATTATGGTGGCCTCATGGACATATCCAGCCTTATCTGGAGAAGTATGCACGGTGACTGCCTCTCGGAACAAAGCAGGTCCGCGATTAGCGAAGCGATTCTGCTGGAAAAGCGGCGTGAAAGCCTGGTTTATCCATAACGTAACTAAATTATTGAGCATCATCAGATGAGGCACCTTTTTGACATTTTGAGCGAAGAGTGTAAAAAAAAGAGTAACTTTACTTTTGTTTAAGGGTCTTACGTTAATTACAGTTTAAACTCTTTGAGAAAGCGATTAATATGTTGGCGTTGAACTATCGGTTCTGTATTTTGATTCTTCGAAGGCAAGCATCTTAAAAAAGCAGGTCTGACGAAAAGCATCAGCGTGAACCCGCTCTGTATTTTATTATCTGAACATGACTATGGTGACTTTGATGAGTGACACTCTCAACAGCTTGAATAATATCCGTACCCTTCGCGCAAACGCTCGCGAGCTTGACCTTGCTGCCCTGGAAGAAATGCTGGAAAAACTGTCGGTTGTGGTGAGTGAGCGACGTGAGGAAGCACAGGCTTCTGAAGCAGCTAATCGTGAAAAAGCTGAGAAACTGGCAAAGTACCGTGAATTACTGTTGCAGGAAGGTATCGATCCTAACGAACTGTTAAATGGTATGCCGACTGCACCAGCCGTGAAGAAAAAACGCGCGCCTCGTCCGGCTAAATATCAGTACACCGACGAAAATGGTGAGGTTAAGCAGTGGACTGGCCAGGGCCGTACCCCATCTGCTATTAAATCTGCCATTGATGCAGGTAAATCGCTGGATGATTTCCTGATTTAATCCAGTATGCATAATGAAACACCGCCTGCATCAGGCAGGCGGTTTTTTCACCATAAATGGTCAGGTTCAAGCATCTCAATTACCGGCCAGCCTGTACCCTTTCCTTTCTCATCTTGTTATTGTCTCTCCATCCATAATCCTGCTCAGGCGTTACCCTGAACTCAATAACTGAAAAGCTTTACGCAGTCACGCAACAGGTAATGGGTTTCATTCTGTTCTCTCAACCGCTTTATTTATTCAGCGATTGCGTGTGGCGGCTGTGATAATTTCCAGTCCGATCTGCTGACCATAAGAGAGCTCTAGCGTATTGCCATCAGGATCGGCAAAAAATGCCCAGTATCCGACTGGCACACCAGATTGCTGCGCGTCGCGTCGCAACACACCTTCGAGCCGTGCGAGTGCCACTTTTTCATCTATCTCTTCACGGCTGCTACAGGCCACCCCTATATGACCAAATGGACCCAGCGGCGTATCTACACTGTTGTCAGATTGCACCAGCACCAGCGCAAAAGGTCGGGTTAAATCCGACAGCCACGCCACTTTCTGTGCTTCAGGAATGCCAGGTTCACGCTGATGTATCACCTGCATCCCGGCATAACGCTGATAAAAATCTACGCTCTTCTCTAAATCCCGTACCTGTAAAGCAAGATGAGTGAAACCGGTATCGTTTGACATGGCCGCTCCCTGTTTAAGTTGAGCAGTCACCATGCCACAGGCAGGATTCAGGATTTGATCACGGATGCTCAGCCGCTACGTTCTTCACACATGGCCTGGTTACGCCCTGCCCGTTTCGCGTGATACAAAGCCTCATCCGCGCGCGCTATCAGCGATTCTTTTTCCTGTTGTGAGTCTGAAGCAAGATAGACGGCGCAGCCTGCACTCAGGGTGACGTGCTTTTGCGGCAGTTCCGTGGTGAGATGCGGCATATCGAGCCTGTTAACGGCGTCGATGATCAATTCAGCGAAGTTCAAGGCGGCTGACAACGGCTGTCCGGGCAGAATAATGGCAAACTCTTCGCCGCCATATCGGGCCGTAAGTTCGTTTTTGCGGCGGGCGGCGTTTTTCAGAACAGTAGCCACTTTTTTCAGGCAGTCGTCACCCGCCACATGGCCGTAGGTATCGTTGAAACGTTTAAAATAATCGATATCGAGCAGGATTAATGACACCGGCTGGCCACTGCGCTCCGCGTTCTGCAGGCATTCAGTCAGCATGTGATCAAAATGGCGCCGGTTGGCAACACCCGTCAGCCCGTCACTCTGTGCCAGATTTTCCAGTGCGCGATTAGCCGCGGTCAGATCATCGCGTAATCGGGTCAGCTCAAGCTGATAACGCAGCGTATGCCGTGCCTGACGCAGTACAAATGCACCCAGTAAAAGAATAACAATCAGCAGCGCCAGGCTCAGAATCAGATCATGTACCCAGCTCTTGAGCCAGTGGTTAAACAGCGCGCGCTTGTCATATCCCGCGGCCACCACCAGCGGGTATCGCTGTGAGCGGACAAAGCCAAAGATGCGTTTTTTACCATCAAGCGCAGCGGTCCACTGACCGCTGCCTTTATCCGCATGGGCCAGCATCCTGAGGAAAAGCGGACTCACTGAGAGGTTTTTGCCGATGTAGCTATCCGGCATCGGACGGGCGTAAAGCACGGTACTGTCTGCCAGCATCAGTACCAGTACATCGCCTTCGCTAAGTTCATAATAGCTGTAGAAACGGCGGAAATAGTCCACTTTGATGGTGGCGAGTAAGACACCCCGAAAGCCGTTAAAGGCATCGTTCACACGCAGCGTAACCGGGATCACCAGCTCGTGAGTGGTGCGGCTGCGAAGCACCGGGCCGACGTGCAGGGTATCGCGCGGGCTGGTGCGGTGATAATCGAAATATTCACGATCGGAATTATTGATGTCAGGCGGTATCCGGCTCATAGAAGTGGCTATCCATTTCCCCTGCGCATCATAGTAGAACAAACCGTGTAGTTGTGGCAGGTGGCTCTGCAACAGGCGCATCGTCTGGCTCAGCGCCTCGCCATCTACACCGGTTGTGGCAATCTGCTTTTCGAGCTCGCGTTGCACCTCGCGCAAAGAGAGCTCGGTCTGCAAAAATGTATCGTCCGCCTGGCGCGCCTGTGACAGTGACAGATTAACCGCCGTATCTTCAGCTTTATCGACGGTTTCATTCCAGTCTTCCCGCAGCGTCCACACATTTAAGCCAATCACCGCCACGCTGAGCAATACGCCTGAAAGGATAATACTTCTTAGCAGCGGCGAGATTTTTGGCGCTGAACCCTCATTTTTTTGGCGAAACTTCATGCCTGTCCTTAATAAACCCTGTTGACTGATTTAAGCACAGTTAATCAAAAGCAAAAATGCAAATCCCACAATCCTGTTTCAACAATGATAATCCGCAATTAACCAGCAGATTTCGCTTAAAATTTCTTCTTTGGTGGTTCAACCAGCACCCTTAATAGAGGATTAATAGCGAATAAGGCTACACTAGCGCTTCAAATATCACGTGGGTAAATGTTACCCTTGCCAGCTGAATAATTTGCACTTCATTGATTAATTTGAGTATTTGAGGATTTGTTATGAGTAAGAACCTGAGCAGCCTGAACAATATCCGCACGCTTCGTGCAGAGGCGCGCAATATGGCTTTAGATATGCTGGAAGAGTTACGCCAGAAATTAGAGACCGTGGTAAATGAACGTCGTGAAGAGGAAAACGCGCGAGCAGCGGAAGCGCGTGAGAAAGCAGAAAAACTGGCGTTCTACCAGGAGCTGTTAATGGAAGAAGGGATCAACCCGGCGGAGCTGGTGAAGAGCGCATCCCCCTCGGTAACCGGCAAAAAGAAACGCGCAAAGCGTCCGGCGAAATACCGTTACAATGACGAAAATGGTCAGGTTCGTTACTGGACGGGTCAGGGCCGAACGCCCTCCGTAATTAAGGCGGCCATTGAAAACGGCCAGTCGCTGGATGATTTCCTGCTGTAGTCGCATTTATTTCTGCCGGAATAGTGACCGTCATTACGCGGGAATATTCCGGCAGGCAAAGTCACAGGCGCAGAAATTCATCCGGGCCTGGTCACTCATCGTCCTGTCGTAATGTCTCATCACTCATCACCGGATGCGGCCCCCGAAATGTCCGGCGCCACTCGCTGGGAGAGACGCCAAACCGGGATTTAAAACGCTGACGAAATGACACGGGCGAATCAAAACCCGCCTTTTCTGCCACACATTCAATGCTGATGCCGGTGGTTTCGAGTAATAGCTGGCTGCGTTGCAGACGCTCTGCTGTCAGCCACTCTCCCAGGGACATGCCTGTCGCCTTGTGAAAATGACGCGTCAGCGTTCGCCTGCTCATGCCAAGCGTCCGCGAAAGTGAGTCAAGATCCTGCGGCTGATGCAGATTCTGTCGCAGCGACGCCAGCAACGCGTTGATCTTACTGTCACGCGTTGTTTCCGGAACCGGCCGCTCAATGAACTGCGCCTGACCGCCTTCACGGTAAGGCGGCACCACCATGCGTCTGGCTACCCGATTAGCCATGGCGCTGCCATAGTGGTGACGGATGATATCCAGGCAGCAGTCGATGCCCGCCGCGGTGCCGGCAGAAGTGATCAGACGAGTGTCCCGGGTATAAAGAGCATTACTGTCGAGGTGAACCTGCGGAAAGCGCTCGCAGAAGTCACGCTCAAATTCCCAGTGAGTGGCAGCACGATGCTTATCGAGCAAACTTGCATAAGCCAGTACGTAAGTGCCCAGACATAGTCCAACGATCTCTGCGCCGCGCTGCCAGGCTGCCACCAGCTTATCAAGCAGCGCCTGCGCAGGTTTTTCAGCCGGATTATGCCAGTAGGGCACGATAATAATGTCCGCCTGATCAAGCGGGTCAAGACCCTGTTCCACCGTAATTGACAACCCCATCTCTGAGATGACCGGGCCTGGTTTCAGTGCGCAGATATCGACATGAAACAGATCCGGCTGCGGCAGGGCTGAGCCGAACAGAATACAGGGAACTGAAAAATGAAACGGACTAAAACCGGCCGTTGCCAGCACCGCGACTCTCAGAGCAGCCATCCTCTCCCCCTTATTGTGTGAAAGCGTAGTGTTGAGAACTCACGGCACAATTGTGCCGGTTTAGTGCCACGACGCTCAGAACGTCATTGTTTCACCATCTTCCGGGATCAGCACCTGGTCAGCAATACCCTGTTCGGTAGTCCAGGCTCGCAGCTCTGCGCGCGTCAGCAAACAGTGGTTGATCGCCTCCATGTGTGAGGCAACCAGCGTTGCGTCAGGCAGGATATTCAGCGTGCGCTGGGTATCCTCTTTTCCCATGATAATCGGCCCATAGAGATCGTTGGTTGCATTGCCGATATTCATTACCACCACCTGCGGCTGAAAACGTTGCAGCGCTCTGACATAGGGTTTGACCCATACGGTATCGCCAGCTATATAGAGGGTTTTTTCTGCCGGATGGGTAAAGACCAGGCCACAGGCGTCACCCAGAATATCGCCCATCACTTTGTCGGCATATAACGCATTGCTGCCGTGCTGACCGTCGGTTTTATAAATCGTCAGGCCATCAACAAACGGATTCTCATCCTGCAGCACGCGAACATTTTCAAACCCCTGCGAACGAATCAGCGCTGCATCCGTTTCATCCTGGCTGTAGATCATCATCGTCTTCGGCACTAGCTGCTGCGCAGCCTCATCCCAGTGATCCATATGCGTGTGAGTAATAATCACCGCATCGACTGCCAGCAGTGCAGCGACCGGGACAGGCAGCTCAACCATCGGATTTCTAAGATGCGGACGGGCATTTCCGGCAAACCCGGGCCAGGCCTCTTTTTCGGCCAGCATCGGGTCGATCAGGAATTTTTTGCCTGCATAGTCCAGTAGCAGGGTGGCATTACGAATCTGGGTCAGCTTCATTTTGGCTCCGTAAACAGTTTCAGTGAAATCAGCCAGGCTTACTGGCTACCATAAGATCACTTTACGGCACTGTTTACCTGCGCGTGACAGGCTCAGAGGACAGTGTTCGATGGAAACGGGCCAAACTGCACTATTTTCTTGTGGCAGGGTATCTATCGGTGCTGGCGTCGCGACGAGACAGCCCTGAATGTTCAGGAATGTCAGGCGTTCCGGAAGTTGCTTTTAACTCTTTACCGACAACGATAACGCTTTCTTCCGGTGTCTGTTTAAAGCATTGCCGGTTAAGGTATTAGTAGCTCTGGCGGGTCCCGGACCTGTGTTCTGATTATCAACCTTTGACAGGAGAGTTTGTGAACGACTTATGGAAATTGCACTGGCTGGAGGCATCGGGTGATGTTGGGCCTTATAAATCGTCAATAGTCAGGGCCGCTGAGCTCGCCTGCGAGCACCTCTCCTCCGTGACACGTGTCCCTCGTCTGGATATTCTGGTTCAGTGCATGCCGGAGGCAGTAATACCTGAAACCGGTTTTGCAGGCCGGGCTTACGGGCCCACCCTGTTCGGCCTGGCCATTGACCCGGCAAATCCGAATCTGCCCGGGATGCTGGAAAATGGCACGCTGGTGCGGCATATCGTGCATGAAGTCCATCACTGTTTGCGAATGCGCGGGCCGGGATATGGCTGGACGCTGGGTGAAGCGCTGGTCAGCGAAGGTCTGGCGGGTCAGTTCGTCTGCTGGCTGCTTAAAACGGCAGCAGAGCCCTGGGAGCAAGCCATAGAGCTAAGCGAGTTGCAGGCTAATCCAGTGCCGCTGACCACGCTGCAAAGTCCTCATTATGATCATTCTGCCTGGTTCTTCGGCACGGGTGACTTTCGCCGATGGTATGGCTATACGTTGGGCTACCAGATGGTTGCCGCATGGCGACGTGATAACGCGGAATGCGCTACAGAGAAATGGTTCAGCGTGACAGCCGATGAGGTGATTGCCGCGGGGCTGGCTAAGGGATTGCTGACAAATTGAGGATAAAAAAATGCCGCAGCAGGCTGCGGCATGTCATTTCAGATTCGCATCAGAAATCGGCTTTCAGAACCACACGGTAATTGGCTTTACCGGCGCGAACGTGATCCAGCGCTTTATTGATGTCAGACATCGGGAAGAACTCAACCTGTGGCGCAATATCCGCACGCGAGGCGAGTCGCAGCAGCGAACGCAGCTGGCCTGGTGAGCCGGTTGATGAACCGGTCACCGCTTTGTCGCCCAGGATCAGATCGAAAGCACTCACTTCAATCGGCTTCATTACGGCACCTACGGTGTGGAATTTACCCTGAGGTGCCAGCGCAGCGAAATAAGGTTTCCAGTCCAGGTCGACCGCCACAGTACTCAGGATCAGGTCAAAACGGCCTGCCTGCTTTTTCAGAGCTTCTGGATCACGGCTGTTAACCACTTCATCCGCGCCCATATCCAGGATCGACTGCTTCTTATCTGGCGTTGAGCTGAATGCCACCACTTCGGCACCCATCGCGTGCAGGATCTTGATTGCGATATGGCCCAGTCCGCCGATACCAATCACACCCACACGGCTGGTTGCCGTGATGTTGCTCATCAGCAGCGGTTTAAACACGGTGATACCGCCACACAGCAGCGGACCGGCGCTCGCCACATCCAGTTTTTCTGGCAGCGGAATAACCCATTGCCAGTCAGCACGCAGCTTCTCGGCAAAACCACCTTTGTTCATGATGGTCGGGATGCTGCCCTGCTGACAGTTAACCTGCTCGCCGTTAATACAGGCATCGCAGTGCTGACAGCTTTTTGCTGTCCAGCCGATTCCTACACGCTGGCCGACTGAAAGACCTTTGTTCTTAGCCGCTTCGCCCAGGGCAGAAACCCGGCCAATCACTTCATGTCCTGCAATCACCGGGAACTGAGAGATGCCCCACTCGTTGTCGATCATCGACAGATCTGAGTGGCAGACGCCACAATATTCGACCTGGACTTCGACTTCTTCGGCTGCCAGTTCGGCGGCATCGTACTCATAGAGTTCAAGGGCCTGGCCAGCCTGCATGGCTGCATAACTTTTAATTTTCATTCATACCTCTGCGTGGTTAATCACCGACAAGTGTAACAACTGAAAGCCCGCCCTGCCTGGTCGTTGCGCTTACACCGCACTTTTTTGTCTTTTATGCTGATAAATCAGCCCTTAACCTGCGCACCGGAAAGAGTTTGTAACACCTTGAGCTGCGCGACGGCTTCCTGCATCGCATCCATCCCCTGCGTCAGTTCACGCAGGCTGCCGAGATGCTTCGCAATATCAGCGCGCTCATGTCGCGTCTGTTGATTCATGGCCGCCAGCGTATCGGCTGCGCTGATACTGCGCTCTGCCATCTGGGCGGCGGTCTGCGCTGAATCACTGGCCACCAGCCGGATACGTGAGATGGTGCTGACTGCCTCACCGATGTTACTGGCCGTAGCTTCAGCCTGCTCTTTTGAGGAGTGCGCCAGACGACGAACTTCGCCCGCGACCACAGCAAATCCCCGCCCAGCCTCGCCTGCACGAGCCGCTTCTACTGCGGCATTCAGCGCCAGGATATTGGTCTGGAAAGCAATATTGCTGATGCCATGCGTAATCTCATTGATGCCGTTGGAAATTTTCTCCAGATCGTCCAGACCATCATCCAGCCGGCCCTGCGCCTGCTGACTCTCGGTGGCGATGTTACTGATGTTACGGATACTGCTCTCTGCCAGGCTCAGGGTTTCTCCCTGGCTCTGAGTGGCTGTTTCCAGCACCGGCAGCGCCTCCATCAGCGGCGTCAGCGCCTGCTGATAAGTGATAACCCGATCCAGCACCCGCGTCTGGATGCTGTTCAGCGCTTCCCAGCGGCGCAACGCTCGCTGCGCGTAGTGTGCCGCGTAGCCGGCGTACTCTATCGGGAACTGGCTCATCGCTTTGACGTCATGATTAAAGAACACCAGCGCGGAGAGCGTCTGATTGATGGGCACACCCAGGATTTCGCCGAAGCTGGAAAAACCGGCGGCGGCAATGCCTTTGAAGAAATGGGCATTATGCAGCTTATCGGCATTACCGACACGGCGCAGGATACAGTCGTTCATCAGGATCGCCGCGGGTTTGCCATGCTGAGCGGTAAATGCCTGCCACTCCTGCTGCGTCGTCTGTTTAAAGTCTTTCTCTTCCATCAGGAACAGTCGATCGCCAAACTCAAGATCGCAGAAAAAGTGTACGCCGCCCGATTCAATTTTGGCGATTGAGCGAATAAAGTACTCGCCGCCAACTTTAACGCCGAAAGTGAGTCCCTTCAGCCGTTCGCTCAGTTGCGCTTCGTTGCAGTTGAGATGTTCACACAGCGCCGCAACAAACGGCTGCTGCTGCCCCTGACGGTTAAATACTGACGTCACAGTACGCGCTATCGGATCGGCTTCAGCAATCAGCCAGCTCTGATCGCGTGGCGTAAAGTTCTGGCTTTTAAAAGGAGCAAATGATTTTCCTGGCGCCATCTGGCAGAACACAATCACCGCCTTGCCCTGCAACACCTTGCCACCTGTACCAATCCAGGTGCCATCAAAGGTGATTTTGCCTCCCGCCGAACCACCAATCGCCAGGCAGGGAAAGCGCCCGCTGTTATACCAGGCCTGCATCAGAAAGCCTTCGGATGCCGATAATCCGTCGCAGTAAATCATGGCGAAAGTACGATCGGCCGAGAGCGGCATCCGCACTTGCAAGCGCGCCAGCTCCTGCTGGATGGCGGTGATGCGCTGGCTGGCCGTCTGCGTGTCGGCGACATGCAGATCAACAATATGCGTCTCATGGCGTGCGATCAGTGTGTCCGGCAGCCAGAGGTAGCTTCCCTCCGGGCCATTGCCATCACAGTAGGTGCTTTGCGATCTGCTGCTGCTCAGCGCGCCGTTGGAAGAGAGCGTCAACACCGTCAGGTCGGCGGAATTGAATCGCTGCCAGGCCTGACTGACCCGCTGAAAATCGGCTTCAGGCGGAACGAAGGTCATCAGGATGCCGCCCGCCCGCGAGCTTAAACCCACGGAGGCCAGTGAATCTGGCAACGCACGACAATCGTAGGTGCCATTGGCAGGCTGACTGCTACGCCTAAGACGGGCAACAGGCAGGTGTCTTTTGATCGTCTTAATGATCGACATATTATTATTTTCGCTTTTATTTGAGTAATTTGCGCTTAAATTAGCGCTTTCTGGTGTGTATAAAAGGAGGGCTAAAAGCAGGTCCGTTCGCGTTCAGAACTCGTCGCGGAGTGCCGGGTTCATCAATGATCGGCGCGCTCAACGCCTGTTGGTTATCGCCAGTAGCGGGAAAACCTTTAACGATTGCTGCAGTTGGTTTAATGGATGAAGATGTTATATTTTCGTAGCATAAAATAAGCTTTAGCGTGATTTTACCGGGAAGATATAAGGCTGTGCGGGTGACTGATGTTTACTGTTTGCGATACAGACTCATCAGTGCGACAATTGTAATGTCAAGTGTAAATACAAAGGAACTCGCTATGGGCACAATTAACATTCGAATCGATGATGACCTGAAGACACGATCCTATGCTGCGCTCGAAAAAATGGGTGTGACTCCTTCTGATGCGCTGCGCCTGATGCTTGAATATATTGCAGATAATGAACGTCTTCCCTTTAAGCAAACGTTACTCAGTGACGAAGATGCGGCGTTAGTAGACATAGTTAAAGAACGCCTGCGAAACCCTGAGCCTGTCCGGGTCACACTGGATGACCTTTAATGACCTGGCAACTGGAGTTCGATCAGAGGGCACTGAAAGAGTGGCGCAAGCTGGGCCCGACAGTACGTGAACAGCTTAAAAAGAAGCTGGCTGAGTGTCTTGAGTCACCCAGAATTGAGGCGAACAAACTCAGCGGGATGCCTGACTGCTATAAGATCAAGCTAAAGTCATCCGGTTATCGACTTGTATACCAGGTTATTGATGACCGGGTGGTGGTTTTTGTGGTGGCTGTCGGGAAAAGAGAGCGCTCAGAGGTTTATTCTGCCGCTTCCAGGCGTCTCTCTTAAACAGGAGACTTCACCGCTAACAAACAAAGCGGCGCTATTCCTGTTTACCTGTCACTCTGCTGGTTCCAGTGCTGTTCGCAGCGCTCCCGAGCTTCGGCAGGCAGGTCGCGTAAATCTGGCAGCGTGTCGCCGGAACCGTAGCCCATTGATTCCCTCGCTTCCTGCTGTTCATCCTGCGCGGCGAACGTGATTTTCTCATCCAGCTGCTGCCAGCTATCCCCCTGCGAAAAATTAAAATCAGTCTTATCAATAATTTAAGTCTGTGCATTTGCATAAACGAAGCGGACGACTATGCTTGCAGATGTGACTAGCTAGTCCTTTTTATCTAATGGAACATTGATATGAGGTCTTCCTATGACACAACAGAAATACAGAGGTGGTGCCGGCAATTTTGCCAACGATCCAGAACGGGCGAGTGAAGCTGGCAGTGCAGGAGGCAAGGCCAGTGGGGGCAATTTCAAAAACGATCCTGAAAAAGCCAGGGAAGCCGGTCGGAAAGGAGGCAAAATCAGTCGCCGTCCTTCTAAGTAATTCTGAATAAAGCGCTTTAGGACGTATTACGCCATGGAATGGCATCTATTCCAATAAGGTTCATCATGCCCCCTCTTTTAGCCTTAATGCCTCTCTGACCAGGGTAAATGCGGGTGAATGTTGCTTGCGGCTGGGATAATAGAGGTAATAGCCGGGAAACGGCTCGCACCAGCGCTCCAGCACCCGGATCAACATGCCCTGCTCCAGCCCTTCTGCGACTTCCTGTTCAGGCAGGAAAGCGATCCCCAGCCCGGCGAGAGCCGCTTCTGCAATGTGTGCCGAGGTGTTGAACGTCAGCTGTCCATCCACCCGCACATTTAACGGCCCCTCTTCACCGTCAAACTCCCAGACGTACAACCCACCCGCTGTCGCCTGCCGCATGTTAATGCAGTTGTGATGCAGTAGATCCTGTGGAACCTGCGGCGCAGCATGACGCCGAAAGTAGTCGGGCGTGGCCACCGCAGCCATCCGTAATGGCGGGCTTATCGGCATCGCTACCATGTCTTTATCAATGGTGTCCCCCATCCTGACCCCTGCATCAAATCGGTCGGCCACGATATTGCGTAAGCCATGATTAGCATCGAACTCAAGCCGGATATCAGGATAAGCCGCCAGCAATGGCGCCAGCTTTGGCATCAGGAGCGAGCTAAGAATATGCGGCCCGCAGGTGATCCGTACCGTGCCGGCTGGCTTGTCCCGCATCGCGGTCAGCATATCCAGTTCCGCCTCAATTTCATCGAACCGATTGCCAATCGCCTGGATTAACCGTTCACCCGCCGCGGTCGGTGAGACGTTACGGGTCGTGCGGGTAAGCAGCCGAATCTCCATCCGGTTTTCCAACGCGGTAATGGTCTGACTTAACGCGGGCTGCGTCACGCCCAGCAGCGCTGCCGCGCGGGTAAAGCTGCCCTCACGCGCCACGGTAATAAAAGCCTGCAGGTCATTCATGTTGCGCTTCATACTGCACTTCCGCCGATAGATTTATAAGGTCTGGTTATAACCCCATTAAGGATTCATTAGCTAGTCAATATAAAGCGAAACAGTAAAATTTCCTGAGTTCATCAGCACCGCAAACAATGAAACAGGACACAACATGACTTCCACGGAAACAACTGACTGTTCCCCCCGGCATAAAGAAGCGCACTGGGGTGGTGTATGGGCAATGACGCTGTGTGTATTCGCGCTCATCGCCTCTGAATTCATGCCGGTCAGCCTGTTATCGCCGTTATCACAAGATCTGGCGGTCAGCGAAGGTCTGGTCGGACAGGGCATCGCTATCTCCGGCGCACTGGCAGTGATCACTAGCCTCTCAATAACCCGCATCGCAGGGAACCTCGACCGCAAAATTCTGTTGCTGGCGCTCACGCTGGTAATGGCACTATCCGGATTGATGGTGGCGATGGCACCCAACTATCTGACTTACATGACTGGCCGGGCATTGATTGGCGTGGTGATTGGCGGTTTCTGGTCGATGTCAGCGGCGGTCGCTATCCGGCTGGTCCCCACCGGGCAGGTGCCGCGCGCGCTGGCCATTTTCAATGGCGGGAATGCGCTGGCGACGGTTATCGCTGCACCGCTGGGCAGCTATCTCGGTTCTGTCATTGGCTGGCGCGGGGCTTTTTTCAGCCTGGTGCCGGTAGCCTTGATCGCCCTGCTCTGGCAGGCGCTCACGCTGCCATCAATGCCAGTCGATTCGGCCCGGCAGCGCAGCGGAAAAATTCTGCAGCTGCTGCGTTCGCCGCTGGTTACGGTGGGTCTGACCGCCTGCGGCCTGCTCTTTATGGGCCAGTTCACCCTGTTTACCTATCTCCGCCCGTTTCTGGAAACCGTGACACAGGTTGACGTTTCTGCGCTGTCGCTGGTGCTGCTGACCATTGGCGTCGCCGGCTTTATCGGCACGCTGATTATCGGTGCTGTTTTGCAGCGCGGATTCTATCTGACCCTGATGATTATCCCGTTGATTATGGCGCTGGTTGCGATGCTGCTCATGGTGTTCGGTCATCACCTGTGGCTGGTGGCGCCACTGCTTGGCATCTGGGGACTGGTGGCAACAGCGGCACCAACCGGATGGTGGGCCTGGATCGCCAGAACCTTTCCGGAAAATGCCGAGACCGGCGGCGGATTAATGGTGGCCATCGTACAGCTGTCGATTGCTTTGGGGTCGACGCTGGGTGGCCTGGCCTTTGACCATGCAGGCTGGCAGACCACCTTTGCCATCAGCGCCACATTACTGGTCACTGCCGCCGGACTGGCGATGATCACCGCCCGTAAGGAAAGCGCTGCCTGATAGCAGATGTGTTGTTTAACCGGGCAACCCGTTGCCCTCACGTCGTCTACCCCGATAAGGATCTTCTTATGAGAGCATTAACCCTGATGTTTGGACTGTTGATCAGTTCATTTGCGGCCAGCGCTGCCGATATGTCACGCGGCGCCGATAACTTTTATCAAAGCGATAAAGTCACCCGCGAGAAAGTCACCTTTAAAAACCAGTATCAGATGGGTGTGACCGGCACGCTGTACAGACCAAAAGAGGCCGGTAAAACGGCGCGCCTTCCGGCGATTGTGGTAGGTCATCCGATGGGCGCAGTCAAAGAGCAGAGCGCCAGCCTCTATGCGCAGAAAATGGCTGAGCAGGGATTTGTTACCCTGGCAATTGATCTTTCATTCTGGGGCGAAAGTGAAGGTAAGCCGCGCAACGCGGTCTCTCCGGATATCTATGCCGAAGACTTCAGCGCCGCCGTGGATTACCTGGGTACCCGCCAATTTGTCGATCGCGACAGGATTGGTGTGCTGGGCATCTGTGGCAGTGGCAGTTTTGTCATCAGCGCAGCGAAGATTGATCCCCGCATGAAAGCCATTGCTACCGTCAGCATGTATGACATGGGGTCAGCCAACCGTAATGCGCTGAATAAAAGCCAGACACTGGCGCAGCGCAAGCAAATCATGGAAGCAGCAGCACAGCAACGCTATGTAGAGTTCACCGGTGGTAAAACTGAGTACACCAGTGGTACACCACATAAAATTGATGCTGATTCGCCTCCGATAGCCAAAGAGTTCTATGATTTTTACCGAACGCCTCGCGGTGAGTTCACACCGAAAAACAGTTCAGCTGCGCTGACCACGCACCCGACGCTCACCAGCAACGTGAAATTCATGAACTTCTATCCGTTTAATGACATTGAGACCATCTCACCCCGCCCGATGCTCTTCATCACGGGTGATAAAGCGCATTCACGCGAGTTCAGCGAAGATGCGTTCCAGCGTGCGGCACAGCCCAAAGAGCTCTATATCGTGCCTGATGCAGGCCATGTGGACCTTTATGACCGCACTGACCTGATCCCGTTTGCGAAGCTGACCGCCTTCTTTAAACAGCATTTGTAATCTTCCGCTGATCATTGATCCCAGCCCGTCTGCAGCCGCCTGCAGACGGGCTTTCTGCGTTATTGGCCTTTGCGATGGCGGGTCAGGTAGTGCTTCACCAGGACAAAGAAGAGCGGAACAAAGAACAGCGCCAGTACCGTGCCTGCCAGCGTACCGCCGATGATACCGGTACCGATGGCGATGCGGCTGTTAGCACCGGCGCCCGTCGCCACCGCCAGCGGGATCACACCGGCGATAAAGGCCAGCGACGTCATCATAATCGGCCGCAGACGGGTTCGCGCTGCCTGCAACGCAGCCGCGCTCAGCGAACTTCCCCGACGAACCGCATCCTCCGCAAATTCGATGATCAGTATCGCGTT
This sequence comes from Pantoea sp. X-Soil-ISGK-285, assembly GCF_059730815.1. Taxonomy (NCBI): domain Bacteria; kingdom Pseudomonadati; phylum Pseudomonadota; class Gammaproteobacteria; order Enterobacterales; family Erwiniaceae; genus Pantoea; species Pantoea sp. X-Soil-ISGK-285. Next base: position 147,121 of record NZ_AP035940.1, read on the forward strand.
TTTGGAGGTGAGTCCGACCGTGGTCAGCAACGCCACCTGGAAGTAGATATCGTTGCTTAACCCGCGCAGTGCCACCGCCAGCACGGTACCCAGTACGCCGAGCGGCACCGCTAACAGCACGGAGAAAGGCACCGACCAGCTCTCATACAGCGCAGCAAGACAGAGGAACACCACCAGAATCGAGATCGCATACAGCGTGGTTGACTGCCCGCCCGCCTGCTTCTCCTGCAGCGAAAGACCGCTCCATGCTCCTGTGGTCCCTGCCGGGAGTTCATTGGCCAGTCGCTCAATGGTGTTCATGGCATCGCCGGAGCTGAACCCTTCGGCGTTCTGCCCCTGTATTTCGTAGGAGGCAGAGCCGTTGTAGCGGTTAAGGCTTTCGGGTCCCATGGTCCATCGGGTCGAGGCAAACGCCGAGAATGGCGTCATGGTGCCCTCACTGTTACGGATGTACCATTTATCCAGATCAGAAGGTGATGAACGATACTGACCGTCGCCCTGAACATAGACCCGCTTTACGCGACCCCGGTCGATGAAGTCATTGATATAGGCACCGCCCCAGGCGCTGGTCAGCGTATCGGTCACGTCATCCAGCTGCAGTCCCAGTGCCACCGCTTTGCTGGTATCAATATCGACCTGCAACTGCGGCGTTTGCGGCAGGATATTGGCCCGCACGCCGAGCAGTTCCGGACTTTGCGCTGCGCTTTGTAGCAGCTGATCGCGCAGGTTGCCCAGTTGCTCACGCGTGGTGCCACCACTGGCCAGCAGCTCATAGGTAAAGCCGTTGTTCTGTCCCAGACCCGGCACCGACGGCGGCGTCAGCGCAAAGATCTGCGCATCCCGAATCGACGCCAGCGCGTAGGTGGCGCGCCCGGCAATCGCTTCGGCAGAGTTTTCACTACCCGGTCGCTGATCCCAGTTCTTAAGCTTGATAAACGCCATACCGGCATTCTGCGCAGCACCGCTGAAGTTAAAACCGTTGATGGTGAAGACCACATCAATATTCTGTTTCTCTTCGGTCAGGAACCAGTCAACTATCTGCTGATTGACTGCCTCAGTACGGCTGGCCGTGGCACCCGCTGGCAATGTCGCCTGAAGCATGATGCTGCCCTGATCTTCAGTCGGCAGGAAGCTACCCGGCAAGCGGGTAAACATCACAAACAGCACAACGCCCATTGCCGCATAAAGCGATACCATGATCAGCGGACGGCGCAGAGTGCTCACCACTTTGTGACGATACTGGCGCTCGGTGGCGGCATAAAAGCGGTTAAAACCGCCAAAGAAGCCTTTACGATGGGGTGAGGTCGGCCGCAGCAACATGCCACACAGTGCAGGCGTCAGGGTCAGTGCCACCACCACGGAGAAGGTCATGGCGGCGATGATGGTGATGGAGAACTGCCGGTAAATCACACCGGTCGACCCGGCGAAAAAGGCCATGGGCAGAAATACCGCGGAGAGCACCAGCGCGATAGCCACCAGCGCGCCGGAGATCTCTTTCATCGACTTTTCCGTTGCCTCACGCGCCGGCAGACCTTCGTCATGCATAATGCGTTCGACGTTTTCGACGACCACGATGGCATCATCCACCAGCAGCCCGATGGCCAGCACCATAGCAAACAGCGTCAGGGTATTGATGGTGTAGCCGCAAAGCGCCAGTACGCCAAAGGTGCCGAGCAGTACCACCGGCACCGCCAGCGCCGGGATCAGCGTCGCACGGATGTTCTGCAGGAACAGGTACATCACCACCACTACCAGCGCGATCGCTTCGATCAGGGTGATCACCACATCCTCAACGGAGATTTTGATGAAGTCAGTGCTGTCGAGCGCATAGGCCACCTCATAACCTTCCGGCATTGAGTGGCGATACTCTTCAACTTTGTTTTTCACCAGCGTCGCGGTGGCCAGCGCATTCGCGCCCGGTGCCAGCATCACTCCGACCCCTGCCGCAGGATGCCCGTTGAGTCGGGTGGTCATGTCATAGGATTCGCCGCCCAGCTCCACCCGCGCCACATCACCCACGCGCACGATGGCACCGCTTTTGTCGCTTTTGACGATGATGTTTCGGAACTGATCCGGCGTCTGCAGTCGCGACTGCGCTCTGACCGTGGCGGTGAGCTGCTGATTGTCGGGCGATGGCAGGCCGCCGATTTTACCGGCTGAAACCTGAATGTTCTGCGAGCGTATCGCCGCCGACACATCGGAGGGCTGCAACGCAAAGGAGTTTAGTTTGAAGGGATCGAGCCAGATGCGCATCGCGTACTGACCGCCGAACACCTGGATGTCACCGACGCCTTCGGTCCTGGCCAGCGGCTCCTGCATATTACTGACCAGCCAGTCACCGATATCCGTGCTGTTGCTTTTGCCCGTGGTGTCATACAACCCCATCACCAGCAGGAAGTTTGACTGCGATTTGGTGACGGTAACACCAAGCTGCTGCACTTCGCTGGGCAGACGGGAGAGCGCCTGCTGCACCTTGTTCTGCACCTGCACCTGAGCCGTGTCCGGATCGGTGCCCTGACTGAAGGTGACGGTAACCGACACATTCCCCTGTGAACTGCTGCTGGAGGTAAAATAGAGCAGATTATCCAGCCCGGTAAGCTGCTGCTCGATCACCTGCGTGACGCTGTTCTCCAGCGTCTCCGCAGAAGCACCGGTATACGTTGCGCTGATATTCACCGAAGGTGGCGCAACATCGGGATATTGTTCAACCGGCAACAGGGTAATGGAGAGCGCGCCAAGCAACATGATTAAAATGGCAACAACCCATGCAAAAACGGGACGATAAATAAAAAAACGAGAAAACATCAGCGGGATCTCTTCCTTTTGGGCGGGTGCAAAACCTGCATTCCTGCAGGCTAACAAACAGCGTTGATTATAGGGTGTAACCTCAGGCTGAACATCCTGACGTGATCTTTTCTTAAGGCTGGCTGATCGTACCGTGACGCTGCATTTTCGATTTATCGCGGATTTAACTGTGCTGACATCCGATGTGGGCATCAAAGAGAAAGCCGATCCATAACGAATCTGCTGATGCATTAAGCAAAATGGTGAGCCCTGACTATTCTCAAATAAAGGATATTGATCAGGAGAAAACCATGAAATTTTTCTACTTCGTTTCGCTCATCGCCTCTGCCCTCTATTTACTGGCCTTCCTGCCTAAACTCCGCACCCGTCGTGAACCCATAGCCTACTGGGGATGCTGGACTTATCTGGGTGCTAACGCCATTTTCTGGGCCGTTTATGGTGTCATGCATTACATTTGATGTCATTTTTTAAGCAAAGCGGTAAACAGGATGTTTTGGGCGCTATCCTGCTGATTAATTGGGTTAGCGTGAGCGGGAGCTTAGAGATATATCATTTTTGAGTTTTCATCACAGCGACAGGATTTTGTGCCTTCTCACAGGCCCGGCAGTTATTCAGGATTGCGAGACGTGCTGGAAAAATCATATAAGGCGGCTACGCGGATTTTCAGCTAACCCTCTGGATTTTAAAGCCTCCCGTCCCGCGGAACACGATGATTTCTTCTTCTGTGCCGTTATGGGATATATTGGCATCACTATCGTGAAATTTTCTCTGCATAACAGGTTATCCCGGCAATGGCTCTGATCCCTAAAAACTATACGCGGCTGGAAAGCGGCTACCGTGAGAAAGCACTTAAAATCTATCCGTGGGTGTGTGGACGCTGCTCACGCGAGTTTGTTTATTCAAACCTGCGCGAACTGACGGTTCACCATATCGATCACGATCATACCAACAACCCGGAAGATGGCAGTAACTGGGAGTTGTTGTGTCTCTATTGTCATGACCACGAACACTCAAAGTACACCGAGGCTGACCAGTATGGCACCCGTGTAGTGGCTGGCGAGGATGCATAAAAAGATGTCGGTGAGGCAACCTACAATCCCTTTGCTGACCTGAAGTCGATGCTGAATAAGAAGAAGTAATGACTGAACTGTCAGGCTGGCCGATCTGCCTGACAGTGTCGCTTGCCGAAGAGAATCACGATGTCTGGCCGCGGCCAGAACATAACGTAGTCCGTCATGCCAGAGGTCACCCTGGCCAGATTCAGCGCGATATGAATCTTTTACCAGCCGGTTATTTCAGATTTTGATATCAGTTATGGTCGGGAGAACCGTACGTCAATCCCCCCCTCACCGACACGCTTTTTGAGGCTATCTGTCGACAGCACCCTTCCTATTGGCGTGTAGCTATAGGAGGTCTGGAATGTCTCGTAAAAAAGAACCAGCGTCTTATTGCCATACAGCATCACATCGCCCTGCTGGATCGTGCCGGGTTTGTGCGGATCGTTATTAAGAGCAGCAGGCAGGTCTGCAAACTTCTCATTGCCGTTCAGCTCTTCCATCGTCATGGTCAGCGGGAGTTGCTGTACAAATGCTTTCGCGGTGGCGTTATCAGCCAGCGCAATCTCATACGACTGATGGTTGATCGTCATAATAATCTTCATGGGACGCAGCTCTCCTGCCCGAACCGGGCCACTGGCTTTAACGGGCATCAGACTATAGGTGGAAAGTAAAACCAGCAAAAGTAAGGCTCTTTTCATAAGGTCGCGTTCCGGATTATGGCGCATCTGTTCAGACATGGAGTGCGTTGCTGCGCTCGCAGTCCAGCCCTGAATAAACTGGCTCACTTACCCGCCGTTATCTGATGGTAAAGATTTATCCTTCACCCTTTCGCTGCATCATCACCCTGTCGGCGGAACTCGCGCGCCGCTTATTCTGCAATAGCCTGGATGCGCTGTGCTTCATCTGATGTGCTGAACTGATTTGCGGCTTACGTTTCGGACTGTCGAAACATTTTGAGAAATAATTTCCCTGAATAACAGCCAGTTTCCACGTTGTTGCAACTATTTCTGTACCAGGCTTAACAAATAACAACAGAGACAATGTGGAGCATTATGAAAGAGCAAAATCGCACAAATGGCATCGCTCCTTATGGGGGTGCTGCCGGAGGCTGGGGCGCATTGAAGGCGGTTGCCGATGCTATCCGCGGCCAGATGTCTGTGAAACAGGATGTGATCGCCCTGTTTAAAGTCAACCAGCCGCAGGGCTTTGACTGTCCGGGCTGCGCCTGGCCCGACCCGCAACATGCCTCATCCTTTGAGTTCTGCGAAAACGGCGCAAAAGCCGTCTCCTGGGAAGCCACCAGCAAACGCACTACACCGGAATTTTTTGCCGCTCATACCGTGACTGAACTGTGGGAGCGCAGCGCACTGCATCTGGAGGGCGAAGGCCGCCTGACCCATCCGATGAAGTACGATGCCGCTACAGATACCTATCAGCCCATCGAATGGGAGACGGCATTCCGGGAGATTGGAGAACATCTGCGCAGCTACGACGATCCGGACAGCGTAGAGTTTTATACCTCGGGACGCGCCTCCAATGAAGCGGCGTTTCTGTGGCAACTCTTCGCCCGCGAATATGGCACCAATAACTTCCCCGACTGCTCAAACATGTGCCATGAACCGACCAGTGTCGGGCTGCCGGAGTCAATTGGCGTCGGTAAAGGGACGGTAGAGCTGGAAGATTTTGATCACTGCGACCTGGTGCTTTGTATCGGCCACAACCCAGGTACCAACCATCCGCGCATGCTGGGCACGCTACGGGAAGTGTCGAAACGCGGTGCCACTATTGTGGCGATCAACCCGCTGCGTGAACGTGGGCTTGAGCGCTTTACTTCGCCGCAGAGCCCGATTGAGATGCTGTCAATGAGCTCCACTGAGCTGGCCTCGACCTACTACAAGGTCAGGGTGGGCGGTGACGCAGCGATGTTGAAAGGGGTGATGAAGATCCTGCTCACTATGCACGAGGAGGCGCTGAGCAAAGGCGAACCCGGCGTGATTGATGAAGCATTTATTACTGAGCACACTGAAGGCTTTGACGCCCTGAAAGCCGACCTGGAAAGCACGGACTGGGAGCATATCCTGAAAGTCTCGGGCATGGCGCGTGAGGAGATCCAGCATATTGCCCGGCTCTACGCCAGCGCTGAACGTACCATCATCTGTTATGGCATGGGAATTACCCAGCACCAGTACGGCACTCAGAACGTGCAGCAAATCGCTAATCTGCTGCTGATGCGCGGCAATATCGGCAAGCCGGGTGCAGGTATCTGTCCGTTACGCGGTCACTCCAATGTGCAGGGCGATCGCACAGTGGGCATCACAGAGATCCCGCCGCAGTCGCTGCTGGATGGCATAGAGAGGGTGTTTGGTTTCCGCCCGCCGCAGAAGCATGGTCACGGCGCCATTGAGGCAATAAAGGCGATGCGCGATGGCAAAGCCAAAGCGTTGCTGTGTCTGGGCGGCAACCTGGCGGAAGCGATTTCCGATCCACAGGTCACGTTCCCGGCGATGCGCAATCTTGATCTGGTGGTACATATGGCGACCAAACTGAACCGCTCGCACCTGTTACTGGGTAAACATAATTATCTGCTGCCGGTGCTGGGCCGAACAGAGACCGATGTTCAGGCAACCGGCGCGCAGAGCGTCACCGTGGAAGATTCGATGTCGATGGTGCATGCCTCACGCGGTTCGCTGGATCCCGCCTCACCCCATCTGAAGTCTGAACCGGCGCTGGTCGCCTCACTGGCGAAGGCAACGCTGCCGGACAGCGTGGTTGACTGGTCGGCCATGGCAGCCGATTACAGCCGCATCCGCGATGCCATTGAAGCGGTGTTCCCGGCGTTTGAAAACTTCAATGAGAGGATTAAGCATCCGGGTGGATTCCGGCTCTATAACGCCGCATCAGAACGGGTCTGGCTCACACCATCTGGCCGTGCGCAGTTTAAAGTGATGCAGGGCATCAATGAAGATCCCCGCTCGCTGAAGTGCCATGATCTGGTGCTCACTACCCTGCGCAGTCACGATCAGTACAACACCACGCTTTACGGGCTGAATGACCGCTATCGTGGCGTGACAGGCCGCCGCGATGTGCTGTTTATCAATGCAGAAGAGGCGGAGAAGCGACAGTTACGGGTCGGTGACCGTGTCGATCTGATGGCGCTGGACCCGGATGGCAATCCCACTTCGCGCCAGATGAAAAACCTGACCATCGTGATTATTGATATGGCCCCAGGTTCGGTCGGCGCTTACTACCCGGAGGCCAATGTGATGGTTCCGCTTGACAGCCACGATACCAAAAGCGGCATTCCCGCCTATAAAAGCATTCCGATATCCATGACTCGTGTCACTGACGAGACCCGGACGACCTCAGGCGTTTTACGCTAGTCAGGCGTCTCAATACGTGAATGTTGCCAGCGTGGCCGGTGCTCCGGTCACGCTGTTTTCATTGTTGCGCCCTGAAGTTTTATCGATCCTCTCTGCCTGCTTTACCGCCTGTAAAGCACCCGACGTGAAGCAAGCCTGACGGTAACATCATATACACTACAGTCCTGAAAACGGCTCTATAAACGATCGACTCTTTTTTGCCTGCGCAGATGTTCAGCGCCCTACCGGAAAAATGCCATGTTTCACCTGATTTTCAGCTTACCCAGCTGGTATGTAATTGCGCGCGTCATTATTCCTTTGTCCCTGCCACTTGTTGTAAAGATCCTGCTCTCCGCTCTGGTGCTGCTGGCGTCACAATATCTTCTGGTGAGCCGTTTTACCTCGGGCGGGATCTTCTCCGCTGAAATGCCCCGCATCATCATCATTCTGTTTAACTGGGCGTACAGCACCGTGCTGCTGCTGGCGCTGCTTCAGATGCTGATGGATGCGGTCATGCTGATTGCCCTGCTGTTGCGTCATCCGCTGGAGCTGGTTCCCGGTGTTCGCTATCTGGCCGTAGTGCTGGCGATGGGGCTGGCTGCCTTTGGCGTTCAGCAGGCGATACGCGTGCCGCCAGTCAAAGAGGTGACCCTTACGCTGCCCAATCTGCCCGCTGAATTCGATGGCTATCAGCTGCTGCAGCTGACCGATCTGCATATCACCCGGTTGTTTAATGCGGCCTGGACCGCCGCAATGGTTGAACGGGCAATGTCTCTCAAAGCCGATCTGATTGTGGTCACGGGCGATGTGATCGATGGCAGCCTGGCGCATCGGCGGCAGGACGTTGCGCCGCTGCGCGGGCTGGCAGCGCCTGACGGCGTATGGGCTATCACCGGCAACCATGAATATTTCTTCCATCAGGCAATCTGGACGGCGCATCTGGCCTCACTGGGTCTGCAACCTCTGCTCAACAGCCATACTGTGATCCAGCGCGGAACCGCAAAGCTGGTGATTGCCGGCCTGCCGGACGCCTCCGCACCCGGCAGAAACGCAGTCGGCCCGGATCTGGCCCGCGCGCTGGAACAGGCACCTGAAAACGCGCCGGTAATCCTGCTGGATCACCAGCCACGCAATGCACGCCAGAACGCAGCGCAGGGCGTGGATGTGCAGCTCTCAGGACATACGCATGGCGGCCTGATTATCGGGCTGGACAGGCTGTTTGCTAAACCCAACGCCGGGTTTGTTTCCGGGCTTTATCAGGTCGGCGGAATGCAGCTCTATGTGAATAACGGCACGGCACTCTGGCCAGGCATGGCGGTGAGGCTGGGTCGTCCCTCAGAACTCACCCAGATTACCCTTCGCCGCCAGCCGTAATCGCGTAACAAAATGGCGTCAGGAAAGTGCGGTTTTCGCAGGCGTGCATAAGATTGAGTGAGACAAAGGAGATCACCATGACGATGTTATGTACCGCCTGCGGAACAGCTTATCCCGCTCATTCCACTCATCAGCACTGTAAAATCTGTGATGATGAACGCCAGTTCGTTCCAGCCGCCGGTCAGCGCTGGATCGCGTTTGATGAACTGCGCGCCAGCCACGCCAATAAGTGGACGGCTCACAGCGATGCGCTGTTAAGTCTTAAAACCGTGCCTGAGTTTGCCATTAACCAGCGCGCTTTTCTGCTGCGCACGCCGCATGGCAACGTACTGTGGGACTGCATTGCCAACCTTGATGATGCCACCTACACGTTGATCGCGGCGCTGGGCGGCATTGATGCTATCGCGATTTCACATCCGCACTACTACACCACCATGCAGGAGTGGGCTGAAGCGTTTAATGCGCCCATTCATCTGCACGCCCGCGATCGTCAATGGATTGTGCGGAAGAGTCCGCATATCCAGTTATGGCAGGGCGAGTCGCTGACGCTGATGCCCTCTGTGACGCTGTTACGGCTGGGCGGCCATTTTCCCGGCGGCAGCGTGCTGCACTGGAACGAAGACGAAGGGGTGATTCTGGCGGGTGATATTATCCAGGTTACGCCGGGTGCGCATGGCGTGTCGTTTATGTGGAGCTACCCGAATATGCTGCCGCTGTCAGCCGCTACGGTAGGCGACATACTGCATCGGCTCTCCGGCGTGACATTCGGGCAACTGTATGGCGCGTTTGAAGGGCAGGATATCCATCAGCAGGCAAAAGAGAAGGTGATGCGGTCGGGAGAGAAGTATCTGGCCTGTCTGCAGGATCATCAGGCGTAGCGCGGAATAAATGCTGAGAAGAGAACAGCCGCCCAAAGGCGGCTGTTTAACACCATTATGCGGTCTGGAACACCGCAACCATCGTACGTAACTGCCCTGCGCGCGCGGCGAGCTCATCAGCTGAGGAGGCCGACTCTTCTACCAGCACGGCGTTCTGCTGCGTCACCTGATCCATCTGGTTCACCGCAATATTGACCTGCGAGATGCCACTGCTCTGCTCTTCGGATGAAGAAGTGATGTCGCGCATCAGCTGAGAGGTCTGTTCAATAGCGCTGACGCTCTGTTTCACCTTATCGCCTGCGTTCTGCGCCATGGCGATCCCTTCCTGGGCGTGGCCGACCGACTGCTCAATCAGACCTTTGATCTCTTTAGCTGCACTGGCTGAACGTTGTGCCAGTGCCCGCACTTCCGATGCAACAACCGCAAAACCTTTACCCTGCTCACCGGCGCGTGCCGCTTCCACGGCCGCATTCAGTGCCAGAATGTTGGTCTGGAAGGCGATACTGTCGATCACCGAGGTAATCTCTTCAATTTTACCTGAGCTGCCACGAATTTTGTGCATGGTCTCCATCACCGAATCCATCGCTGCACCACTGGAGAGTGCAGCCTGCGTGGCAGATTCTGCACGGGCAGAGGCAAAGCGCGTGTTATCCGCGTTCTGCTGAATGATTGCCGCCAGCTGCTCCATGCTGGCAGCCGTTTCAGCCAGTGAAGCCGCCTGTTGCTCGGTGCGCGACGACAGATCGCCATTGCCACGGGCAATCTCTTCTGAGGAGTTGGCGATGGTAGCCGCGTTACCTTTGATATCCGACACCAGTTGAGCAAGACGCTGCTGCATCCGCATCAGTGCATTCAGCAGCTCAGCCATCTCATTGCTGCCGGAAACGTTCAGCTGTGCCGTCAGATCGCCCGCCGCGACGCGGCTGGCAACTTCGACCGCTTCTTTAACCGGCCGGGTAACAGAACGGGTGATCATCACGGCCAGCAGAATGGCCAGCAGCGCGACGGCAAACAGACCTGCCAGTAACAGATATTGCGCATAGCGGCGTTCCTGGATCTGCGTCTGCATCATTCCTTCCAGACGATGGCTGGTTTGTTCACCCAGCTCGCCGTAACGGTTAATCGCCTGGGTAAAGATCCGTACATAGTCAACCGGCGTCACGCTGGCGTGACCGCTGACAAAGACACTATCAGCCAGATTCAGCGCACTCAGCGCCTGCTGGTTCGCATCCTGTGCCAGATTGCCAAAGGTGGTTTTAAGATCTGGCTCAATGGAAAATACTTTATCCATGTTGCCGCTAAACTGTCTCAGCGCCGTTTTGCCATAATCAAGCTGAAATGCCATGCGGCTGCGATCGGCATCCGACACATTCCCACCCGCAATCAGCGACGTGCCGCTAGCACGAATCTGTCCCAGCGTTTCAGTCAGTTGCGGCAGGCGACTAAAGATACTGACAATCAGCTGGTAGGTATTCAGATCGGCATCCAGCGATAGCTGATAAAAATCAAGTACATCCTGGTTCGTATCGAGTAGCACCTGAATCAGCTGAGCATGTCGCGTCAGGCTGGTTGCCAGGGTCAGTTTGCCCGCGTTAATATCGTTCTGCAGCTGGCTCCACTCCTGATTAACCCGCTCCAGCCGCTTCAGCGGCTGCGCCTGCTCATTATTCTGACGTAATTCGTCAGCAATCGTCTGAGATAAGCGATTAACCTCACTGACCAACGCCATACGTGGCGCGTTATCTGGCTTGTTCAGCGAGATAGCGATCGCGCTTTCCGCACGGTGCCGCTGCAGCAAGTTCAGCAACTTGAGCACCTTTCTTTCGACCGGTATACCGGTCAGTTCCACATTCTTTGTATCAATAAGCTGGTTGCCCGTCTGAATAAACAGAAAGGTGGGTAAAATAAACAGCACCAGCGCAAAGGATCCGAGTAACAGGAATTTCGCTGGCAAATTAATCCGGTCGAGTATTTTTTTCATTCTTTTCCGCTCTGATGTGTGAGACGTGCAGGTGTGTAGCGCACGAAATAGCTTTCGTAATATTATTTTTACCGTTTCTTTGACATAGCCAGAGATGCCTCATGCAGCACAATGTCGCTATGAAGAAAGGAGTTTCGTATAAAAAATCAGAAGTACATATAACACGGAAGGGAGTATAGATTGCGCTGCGTTATTTTACAGCGAATAAAATGACAATATTTACTTCAATATCCACCTAAGCCAAACTTAAAAAATAACCATATAAATCAAATAATTGAAATAAAACAATCTGGCATAACACATTAATCATCAAGCCTGACTTCAGCGTTATTGTTTTGAAAATAAAGAAATTCAAGTTGCGTCATGAATAGCCGATAACTGACATCCTGCCTGTATCTGATTCATTATCACCAGACTGTTACACACATATAACCACGCCCGGCTAATTTCAATTAAAACCTTATAACCCTAAAGAGTTATCTGCGCTTTTATAATGAAATCGATTTCATATTATATTTATTTCAGGAAAAGTCGCTTTATTTATTCTGATTTAAGATAAAAAAAGCCCCCACATTGTGGAGGCCCTTAAGTTACTGCTCAACCATTAAAAACTTTCCCAGTTCGCCTTAGCCAGGTCGATGGTATGGTGCTCAGGCTGCTTTGTGTGTAATACCGGACGCCGTACTGCAGCGGTCTGCTGCGACTGCACTGCACGGTGATTGCTTTCCAGCTTAAAGGTCGCCACCAGTCCCGACAGCGTTTCTGCCTGCTCCTGCAGCGACTTAGAGGCGGATGAGGCCTCTTCCACCAGTGAGGCGTTCTGTTGCGTCACTTCATCCATCTGACCAATGGCCTGATGAACCTGTTCAATGCCTTTACTCTGCTCAGAGGTAGCCGCCGCAATCTCATTGACCAGATCGGCCACCTGCTGAATCGCCTGACGGACATTTTCACTGTTAGATCCAACGCCGCTGGCCTGCTCTAAACCGTGTTCGACCTGTGAAACCGATGTTGAGATAAGATCCTTAATTTCACGGGCGGCAGAAGAGGAGCGCTGCGCCAGATTACGCACTTCAGAGGCAACAACAGCGAAGCCGCGACCATGCTCGCCCGCACGCGCTGCCTCGACTGCCGCATTCAGCGCCAGAATATTGGTCTGAAACGCGATGCCTTCAATCAGTCCGGTAATTTCAGAGATTTTGGCAGAGCTGGCGCGGATTTCATCCATGGTACTGAGCATCTGCTTCACCGCCGTCCCATTCTGGATTGACATGTGATTCGCGTTATTTGCCAGGCTGCTGGCCTGTTGCGCACCCTCTGAGTTCTGTCGCACCGTTTCGCTCAGTGTCGCCATGCTGGCTGAGGTTTGCTCCAGTGAAGCCGCCTGTTCTTCCGTGCGTGCAGAGAGATCTTCGTTGCCCGCCGCTATCTGCGTTGATCCGGTACTCACCGATTGCGCGGCGTGACTGACGGAAAGCAACGTGCCGGAGACGCGTGCCAGCAGCTGATTAAATGCCATCGCCGTTTTGCCGATCTCATCCTTACTGCGGACCTCCGCGGTATGAGTCAGGTCGAGGGTATGACTCACCTGCGTCATGGTATTGACCATGCCTGAGAGGCTCTTTTTGATGCCGAGAATCACCTTAGTGGAGAAACCGGCCAGTATCAGAATAAGCAGCAGCGATCCGCCAGACATCGCCCACAGGGTCTGGCTATAAACGCGCTTGTTCTTCGCCCTGAGCTGTTCGCCAATATCGATATTCAGCTGAATCTGACGGGTGAAATCCGCTTCCATCTTACGGGATGCGGCACCAATACCGCCCTCACTCTGCAATAATGGCAGCGTGACCGCATCATTATGGGCGCGTGACGCGGCAAGAAATGCCGGCAATGCGCTGCGGACCGCATCCAGATTTTTATAGGCCTGTTCCGTCATCGCCTTATCTTCATCGCTGGAGATGTCGTTAGCCATGTAGTAATCATTGAGCGACTTAATCTGCGTAAGCAGATTCTCAATGCGCTCTTCCGCAGCAGGGAATTTTGCCGCATCGCTGGTGCTGTGGTGGCGATAAAGCGCAATACCCAACTGATTGGTCACGCTGATCGATTTATTGAGATCGCGAATGCTGGGTATTGCGTTCATCTGTACATATTCAAAGCGGGATTGAAAGCCCGAAATCACTGATAAAGAGATAATCACCAGCGCAATCAGTGACATTGCAAGCAGTGAGAAAATCAATACCAGACGTTGTGTAATAGTCATACTTGCCCCCGGCAAAAAAGAATAATCTGGACATAATTCAAAGTTGGATCGTTCTTATCGGCTTTTGTCTGCAGGGCTTTAATTAAGCATGGCGAATATATTTTTTTATTTTTCCTTGCGAATGGTACAGAGTGAACTAGCCAGAACACTACTCTGCCATTTATTCATTTTTATTTTGACACACCTTTTTACATCTCATCATCTGAGATAAATTTGCCACATCTCCTGTCAGAAGATTTCCACTGCCGGATGGTCACAATGAAGCGGAAGCAGGCATTCATTTGGATCTGATAATTAGCCCGCTAATTCAACAGCGATGCTGACGATAATTGTTAAGGAGAAGGCGATTTAAATTCGTGGGATACCGTCGCAGACGCAGCAAAGGCAGGGCTTGTAAAGCTGAAGAGCTGAAGGGGTGAAAAACCAGCATGACAGTCTATCATCAGATTTTCTGATAAGAGGATGACTGGCTACCTGTCAGATAACAGGCGACGGTGGGAGATTTTAGCCTTTTGTGTCAGGGCCAGATTAAATCAGTGAAATCGCTGGCGGAATGCTGAATCTGGTCTATGCTCACTGGCCCGACCAGGCTTTAGTCTGTTGGGTAGCAATAACGCTTAAAATAAAAAAAAGGTAGTCGTCATGGATTTAGCCACATTTGAAACCAGAACCGGTCTTTGGCCACACATGCAGTTTACGGATGTTGAATATGAAGTGTGCAGCGCAGGTGTAGAGATCTATGCCATTGATGTCAGTCGTCAGACCAAGAGCAAGCTATTTATCTGTCGTGTCACCAACGAGCAGCAGGCAGCGTCGCTAACGGCACAGTTCAAAGAGTGGTTGCCGAAGTTAAAGCTTAAAAAACGCAAAGTCGCATTGAATCTGGCGCGCATGGCGTGCGAGAAGAGCTTCCCCGCGAATCCTAAATTCCAGGATCGGTCTGACATGCGTCGGAACACATCCAGGCTCTGATGCCTGCTTCAGCCTGTATCTGTTACAGCAGTCAGGCTGAAACCCTTTCTTATCCTGTCTGCGCTGCGGCACGTTTTAATCACGCGCCGCAGGCACACGGAACAGTCGACATTCCCCGGGCTCAATTGAGATATCACTGAAAGTCGTGATATGCATCTCTATCCAGGTATTCGCGGCCCGAAGCGTGTGAGGTGAGTTGCGTTGTTCCAGTTCAGCCACAAAATCCCGGGTACTCACTGTGCACTGACCGGTATTATCCCGCCTCATCGCCTCTTTGAATGCTGACCAGACCTCATCATCCTGTGACATCTTTACCCCACACCGGCTCTCAATCGATAATATGCTGTATATATAAACAGTACAATTATTCGCTTTAAGGGTCAAGTCTGCTCTGTTTACAAGTCTCAGATCGCTAAGCAATGGCTTAATTGTGGCCATTTATAGCAGAAGCAGCAGCCGAAACAGGACTTTAATCCTAATCTTAGAAATCGTTTTCATATCTGATTAAGGTATTGATTTAAATAACCATTGAATATTGTTAGCTTTTTAATTGTTTGATATCTAATTAAAAAAAGAGTTAACCGTAGCGGCATAAACATCGTTTTTGCCCTATCTTTGAATGGCTCTGTAATGAAATCCACTTCTTTTACAGAGCGATCTGACTCCTACCCTTGCCCCCTTTTACAGGGGGCACTTTTTTCAGATAAGGCAGATATCAACATCTGATTGTCTCTGCAGACCGACAACGTTCATGCGTTGCTGACTACTGTGCTGATGACGTTAAGGGAGTGTCTGGAAAAGTGGTTGATTTGTAACCTGATAATTCATTGGTTGTGCTGACATCGCCTGAAGCCTGAAACAGTGGATTGAATCTCAAAACAATTTTCCGAAATAGCAAATAAACGGATTTTTACCCGCTTAAAAGCCTCGCCAGAATGACGTGGTAAGGAGAATAAAAAGTGCGTAATAATCTGGCAATATCAGATTGACCAGCGCCTCACCAGGGAAGCTGTAACGTTATAATAATGCGCTATATCTGCTGTTCGCCCCCGATTTTATGGGGGTTTTTCTTTTCCCTTCATTTCTATGCCCGGTTATTGCCGCACTGCGATCTGATGTCCTGATTGTCGAATCCTTAAGTACTACCTGAATCTACGATTAAATTAATGCTGCAAATATAACGGCATAATGGTCGTAGTTGTGCCCTTAACCAGCAATATTTCTGTGATATGTTTAATCAGTAACTTTCTGCCACGTGAGTCTGATTATGCTCTCCACCCTTATTTACCGTAGCCAGCTTGCGGGTTCTGTCTCGCCAGAGAGATTGAAAGCGCTGGTGGAGCGCGCCAGTATCAAAAATGCTGAGGCTGAAGTCACCGGGATACTGCTCTATGACGGACAGCACTTTTTTCAGGTGCTGGAGGGTAGCGTCGACAACGTTCACACGGTTTTCCAGCGTATCAGTCAGGATGAGCGGCATTTTAACCTGATTGAGCTGATGCGGGATTACGCCCCTGCGCGTCGCTTCGGTCATGCCGGTATGGCCTTATTTGATTTACGTGATTATCAGAAACACACCGTAGTGGATGCCCTGCTTAAGCGGGTTACCCTGAGTGATGAACGGATCAGAGATGACCGGGTGGTGAAGTTCCTGCGTTCTTTCGTCGAGGGGCGGGATAAAGAGACGTTTATCAAAATTGATCCTGCCAGTCAGTGGACGCTGACAACACCCGTCACCTCCGAATCTCAGCCAGCCTGGCAACCGGCACCGGGTCAGCGTTGTGAATTTGCGCTACAGCCTATCGTGGATACAGCGAATCGCCGGATTGTCTCTTGTGAAGCCTTGATACGAGGTCAGCACGGCGCATCACCCGCTGATTACTTTTCACAGTTGCCAGAAAGCGAGCGTTATCAGGGCGATCTGCACTCTAAAACCTACGCTTTCCAGCTGGCCAGACATCTGGGGTTGCGCGAGCAAACGCTCTCCGTCAACCTGCTGCCCATGTCGCTGGTGGTCATTGACGACGCTGTTGAACATCTTATCCAGCAGATCAGGCAGCAGGGATTGCGACCAGAGCAGGTGGTGGTTGAGGTGACCGAAGATGAGATCATCTCGCGCTTCGACGCATTCCAGTTTGCTGTCCAGCAGCTGAAAGCGGCCGGGATCAGCCTGGCGCTCGATGATTTTGGCGCCGGCTTCGCTGGCCTGTCGCTGTTAGCCGATTTCCAGCCCGACAAAGTTAAAATCGATCGCAAGCTGATCACCGATATCCACCGCAGTGGCCCGCGTCAGGCGATTGTGATGGCCATCATTAAATGCTGTCAGGCGCTGGAAATTACGGTCATTGCGGAAGGGGTTGAAAAAATTGAAGAGTGGCTCTGGCTGGAAGGTGCCGGGGTACGCTATTACCAGGGCTTTCTGTTTGCCCGTCCAGCCCTCAATGCCCTGCCTGCAGTAAGCTGGCCAGCACGACGCCCGGAATAGACCCCGCCGTGATAATCCCCTTTCCTTCCCTTTTGCCCATAATTTGATGCGGCTCACACCGCTTCGCTGCAAAAGGCAAAAGCTGTGCCATGCTTGATTCATCTGACAGCCTTCAGGCAACACAGATATTCATCAGGTCACTGGATAACAACCAGAAATGGGAGAGTCACCATGAACGAAGATCGCATTGGCGGTAACTGGAAGCAGTTCAAAGGTAAAGTTAAGGAAAAATGGGGTGATCTTACGGATGACGATATGACCGTTGTAGAAGGGAAGCGCGATCAGCTGGTCGGTAAAATTCAGGAACGCTACGGCTACGAGAAAGATCGTGCCGAAAAAGAAGTGAAAGAGTGGGAAGATTCCAACAAGTACCACTGGTAACGCGTTCTTAATCGCCGGGCGTCTCTGCGTCC
Organism: Pantoea sp. X-Soil-ISGK-285; assembly: GCF_059730815.1. NCBI lineage: Bacteria > Pseudomonadati > Pseudomonadota > Gammaproteobacteria > Enterobacterales > Erwiniaceae > Pantoea > Pantoea sp. X-Soil-ISGK-285. Next base: position 164,709 of record NZ_AP035940.1, read on the forward strand.
GGCACCTGCTCTGTAGCCCTGTTTAATCCCCCTCACCCACTGCCCTCTCTGCACCCGATACACCGGCAGATTATGGAAATGATTGTTTCTTTATTTATTCCTGACGCGCATACTGCGTCATCTTCCCTGTTCATGGGATCTCAATGCCTTCCGGATATCAATTATGCCTCAGCACTCTACCGACACCGTATGTGGTCTCGTCGGTGTTCTTCCTGAAACTCTGCGCCGCTGGCGCCGTGCCGGGCTGATAACGCCGCCTGGCCCTGCTGGTTACTCAGATAATCAGCTTACGCGTGCGCTCTGTGTGCGTGAAATGACCTCAGGGGGCCATACGCTCTTTGATATCCATACTGCATTTAACTGGCCCAGCGTTACGCTGCCTGGCGGCTGGGCCTGTCGGGAAGAGGATATGTTGCATCTGCTGGCGCATAATACGGACGCAGATGTTGATCGCGAACTACAGATGATGAATACCGACTATTGTGGTGATGATTATGTTAATCGCTACCTGCGGCCGCTCAACCTCTGGCTGCGCACTGACCTCAGCGAAGGTGCGGCGCGGCGCCAGCAGCGCTTTCATTCAGCGGTAGTCAGTCAGTGGGAGCGCCTGGCGCTGGCCTCACAACGACGCAGCACCGTACCGCTGTTTCTTGAAGCGGTCAGCGTCACAGATGAAACCGAGATCTGGATGGAAGCGATACGGCTTAACGGACAGGGCTTTCGGGTTGAAGTTGCAGCAGATGCGTCAGGTATCCCCGCCGTGGCGCAACGCCGCTTTGAGCATCATCTGATGTGGTGTGGTGATGGTATCAGTGCATCGATGAAGGCTGCATTTCACTCCAGTCTTGAGGCGGGTGAACCGATCATGCTGACCGGAACGAATACCGGCTTACCGTCGCAAATCAGCCTTATGGCAGCCAGCGCCTGAACTCTTTTGACTTTCTTACCTGCCAGTGAATAAAAAGGCGGAAACAGCCTGTGCCGTTTCCGCCCTGTTCATGTTACTGATGTTCAAGAGTTCGCTGACCGCCGATCGCAATCGGGATACGGCGCGGTTTCTCGCTCTCCGGTATTTCCTGGATCAGATCAATGCTAAGCAGACCTTCCGCCAGGCTGGCTCCGGTGACCTTCATGTGCTCTGGAATGGAAAAGCTCAGCTGGAAATCGTGTCGGGAAATGCCGCGGTGGATCCAGCTGGTGTTCTCTTCCCGGGCCTCGCCAGACGCTTCCTGTGACGGTTTCTCTCTGTGACCGGCCACTGAAAGCCGTCCGCCTCGTAACTCGATCTCCAGTTCATGCTCTTTCCAGCCAGGTACACTGACGGTCAACGCATAGCGATTATCCTCTACCCGCTGCAGATCGTAAGCGGGAACCGACGTTACCGGGCTGTCGCCAGTAAGCTGACTGAACAATTTATCGATGCGGTTAAAGCGGTCTGAAAAGACAGAATCAGCCAGCGAAGGGAACACTGAAAATTGTTGTACTGACATGGTGATAATCTCCTGAACAGGTTCATCCAAAAGTTCATCTGATCGGACTCATATTTCCGATCATCTCCATAAATAGGGATCAGTAGTCAGTTTTCAAGTCGTTAAATATAATTTTTTTACCGTTATCAGACAGCCGGTTACCACAGAAGTAAATTTCAGGGTATTAACGCAGCCGTTACTTTTTGCTCTGAGGTGCAAGAGCAAAATGGGGATGACAGCCAGCCAGCAATAACAGCAACTCATATTCTCCCTGACTTAATAGTGTCGGGTTACCTGCGGCTTCTTTGGTTTGCCAGACGCGCAGGCTAAGGTCAAAACGCTCAGCAGCGCTCTGCTGTGAGAGCCCGGCGGCAAGACGAAGTTCACGCACATTACTCTGGACGACCACAGGCGGCCTGGGGGGACGATTCACCAAACAAAGACTCCTTCAACATGATTAAACCGCAAAGGCACAGCGCTTCACCATCAATAAAAGCGAAACGACCTGAGAGCGGCCATAACGAAAAGACCACAGAATAATTGACTATTTTAAATAAATGTCAAATTTCAGGTTTAAAAATCATGCATGATTTTTTATAAGCGAAGCGGCATATTTCGCCCTGACGGAGACTTTTCTATTTCCATAGAGTGCTTTATTCCTCCTGCCAGGAATTATCCTGTTATTTGCCTTAAGGGCCATTCAGGGATTAATCCGCTACCTCAAGCGCCCTTTCTTCATCAGGATAGAGGTATAGCCTGAGGGTCATGTTCAGGCAGCATCATTGAAAAAGAGGAGGATAATGAATGAAAAATCCTATCCAGCGTCGCTCGCCCGACGATCTGTCGCAGGTGGAAATTCGTGAACAGTGGCAAATCACCTACTGGACCCAGGAACTGAGGACAACACAGGAAAGGCTGACACGCGCGATCCGCGAGCGAGGGCCGCGGACCGAACAGGTTCGTGACTGGCTGGAGCAAAACCCGCCGCCACGTCGTCCGACACAATTCACACACGGCATGAAAGGTTAAATTGATTACTTTCTGAAGCGACGCGTTACTGGCAGTCTTGCGGTGGATTGACCTATAGCAGTCAGGAGTACACTGACAGGTCATATCTGCCGGTCTTCATCTTTACAGGCTTTTACCTGTATTTTTAATAGGTTATCTTCCTGATCAACCAGCGGATAGCGATCCGTCTCTGGCTGCAGACCTGTTTAATTGTAAAACTGACTTAGAAATAACATTAACCACCCTGAATGCTTATTCATCTCCTGACGGAAAATAAACATTAACAACCGTAAAAACCCTCTCCTGGCTATATAAAATGTACAAATGTAAATAATCAGGCGCATCTTCGATTAAATTTTCGAATCGTAACAACCCCTTTAATGCGTTAAAGAAAATATTAAGAGACACCCGCTGCATAGTCCCTTATTATCCAGTTGAAAATAAAAAATCACGCCATAATTCCTGCCGCCCGAATCACATTTCGCTCCGGACAGTTTTCTTTTTTCGCTCCGTAATCAGCCGGTGCGGGGGTTCTACACACATGTTAAACAATTTAAACGGCGACAATGAGCGCCGCAGCCGCGCCTTACAGGCGTTGCGCGACCCTGATGAAAGCCGCGATGAAGTTCTCCGGAAGTTTGTCCGGTTAGCCAGTCAGGCCCTGGGTATCCCGGGCAGCTTTATATCGGTGCTGGATGACGAGTTCCAGACCGTTCGGGCATCACACAATTTTGAACTGCAACGCTCAACGCGTGCGGATTCACTTTGTCGCCACGTGGTTGATAGCGACAGTGCGGTGATCGTCCCTGATACTTATTACGATGCGCGTTTTGTCACGCATCCCCTGATCACTGGCTCACCCTTTATCCGCTTTTATGTCGGTGTGCCACTGAAAACACGCGATGGCATTATTCTGGGCACACTATGTGTGACCGACACCGAGCCGCATGCGTTTCCCAGTGACCAGGTGACGACCTTAACGCTGCTCTCTACGCTGGTAATGTCCTTTCTTGAAGCCTGGCACTCGGCGGGTTTTACCGATCCGGTGACCGGGCTACCTAACCGTCAGCGCCTGATACGTGATTTGCAATATCTTGCCGTTGCCGGCGATACCACGCCACGCCGTCTGGTTCTGATTGATTGCATCGATATGTCGCGCGCTTATGAACTGGCCCGCACCATGGGAATGAGCCCGGTTGAGAGCCTGCTGAAAGATATGGCCACTCTGCTGCCGCTACGCCTGCGTCCGGCGGTTGGGGAGATGATCTATACGGTGGCCACCGGCCGCTTTGCTATCCTGACCCGAGCGGATAGCCGACTCAGTGCCGCGTGGGTAGCCGGTCGTCTGGAAGGTATCAGTGCGGACATGGATGAAGGTCTGTCAGTCGCGCTGACTCCCCATACCGGTGAGGCTGACTTTGTCGCTGGCAGCATGCCAGCATCTGAAATATTAGGCCGTGCGGTCAGTGCGTTGCATGAAGCGGTCGGCCGCGGACTGCCCTCTCAGCGCTTTGACGCTGAGGCTGAAACGCAGCGTTCAGAAGATTTCCTGCTGATGACCGATCTTAAAACGGCATTACGCGAGAACACCGGGCTATATATGGTCTATCAGCCGAAAATTTGCCTGCAAAGTGGTAAACCCGTGGGTCTGGAAGCGCTTATCCGCTGGCAACATCCCAGCCGGGGCGAGCTTTCACCTGCCGCCTTTATCCCGCTGGCTGAGCAGACCGATCTGCTCTCTGTGCTGACAGCCTGGATTATCGATCGGGCGGTTGAGCGCCTTAGCCGGCTGAGGAACAACTGCATCCAGCTGCCGCTAACGATAAACGTCAGCGTACGTGACTTTGCGCGCGAGGGGTTCGCTTCAGCGCTGGAAAGTAAGATGGTCAAATCTAAGCTCCCGACCTCTCTGCTGGGAATTGAATGTCTGGAAACCGAACGTATCCTTGAAAGCCCGACCGCCCTGCGCGGGCTGGAGATGCTCAGAGCACGAGGATTCACTATTTCACTCGATGATTTCGGTTCCGGCTACAGCAATATCAGTTATCTGCGTCGCATGCCGCTTGATGTGATTAAGCTGGATCGTTCCCTGATCAGTGAGCTTTCCTCTGACACGGCTTCACGCATCATTGCACGCAGCATCATCGCCATGCTTAAAGAGCTGGACTATACCGTGGTGGCAGAAGGGGTTGAGTGTCCGGATGCAGTAACATCCCTGACCGAGTATGGCTGCGATCAGGCTCAGGGCTATTTCTATTCGAAGCCGTTGAACGAAGAAGCATTGGATCACTGGCTGCACTGGAAGCTGCGTGGCGAGTGTCATTAAAACTGGAGCTGACGCAATCTGATATCCCCCATGGTAATAATTCAAAATATTTGATCAATATCAGCAAAAGTTAGCTATATCAGTCTGGCGAGATCGCGCCTATCATTCATTTCATCGAGGCAAAACGCCTCTCCCTGACTGAAATACGCTAAGGAATTGACCATGAAATCCATCAAAACTTTCGTTGCTGTTACTGCACTCTCTCTGATTTCATTCGGTAGTTTTGCCCAGACTATTACCGCTACCGCGTCTACCCTGGATGCTGCTGAAGCGAAAGTCGCGGCACAGGCCAAAGATGCAGGCGCATCCTATAAAATTACCGGCGCACGCGTTGATAATCGTGCTTATGTCTCTGCTGAACTGATCAAATAACATTTACCCCTTCAATACGATGAGGCTGCCACTACGGCGGCCTTTTTTAGTATGCAGGAAGCATGAGTTCGTCTGCTCAGGTTCAGCGTCTCCGATCCCATTACGATTGTTGGAACCGTGCCCCACAATTTGCCGTTTCGCTTATTGTCACCTGCCGTGGTGCAGTCTGTGCGACAGTGAATAAGGAGAGATGAAACATTTTTTGAACAATGCTAGCGTGTGCGCAACAATCTTATAAAACGGAGCTGCACATGCTGACTACCATAATATACCGCAGCCATATTTCAGATGACTTTCCCATCAGAACCCTGCCCGCGATGGTCGACAACGCCAGCAAAATAAATGCGGCTCACGAGGTGACCGGCATATTATTATTTAACGGTACCCATTTTTTTCAATTGCTTGAGGGTCCGGAAGCGGGCATTCAGGCAGTCTATCAGAGAATTTGTGCAGATCGACGGCACCACAATGTGGTGGAGCTGATGCGCGACTATGCGCCTTACCGCCGCTTTGGTAATGCGGGCATGGCACTCTTTGACCTGCGTGAACACGATCGCTCATCGCTCCTGCAGGCCGTGCTGGATAAAGGGACGTCAAAATATCGTCTGACCTATGATGATCGGGCACTGCAATTCCTGCGCACGTTTGTAGAGTCTCGTGAGAAAGAGAACTACTACGAGGTCCTCCCGCCGGGTTACTGGGAGTTTATTTCTGAGCACAATGATGTGCCGGACTCCCGTCCGGAGACAGAAGGCGTCAGCTTCCGCCCGGTGGTGGATCCCCTCGCTCGTCAGGTCACAGCGATTGAAGCGACCACTCTGCGACCTGCTCCCAACGACGACACCTCAGGCGATCAGCTTTATGTTAACGATCTGGAAACCGTGAAAAAGACGTTTTCCCATGCTGGCCTGGTCTGCCCGGACGGTATGACACTGTACGTCAGCCTGCTGCCTATGACGCTGGTGGTGATACCCAATGCCGTCGATCATATTGTGACCGCTATTCAGCAGGCGGGACTGGTTCCTGAACAAGTTGTTGTTGGCGTGAGTGAGACCGCAGTGATCTCGCAGCTGGAAGCGTTCTCTGAAGCCGTACGCGCGCTAAAAGCGGTCGGAATCAGTCTGTCGATCGACAATTTTGGTGACGGCTCCGCGGGATTGTCCTTGCTGACTCACATTCAGCCCGACCGCATTCGTATTGATGCCGGTATCACCCGCGATGTTCATCGCAGTGGGCCAAAGCAGGCGGTGGTTCAGGCGATTATTAAATGCTGTTCCGCGCTGGAAATTACCGTCATCGCGGCAGGGATCGTACAGGCAGAAGAGTGGATGTGGCTGGAGGCTGCAGGTGTGATCAACTTCCAGGGCACGCTGTTCGCAGCCGCAGGGCGCTATGAAGCACAATCCGTTGCCTGGCCGGAATACCGGGAGGCGATGTAACACTCTCTGTCCCAACGGTGATAAAGCGGTACGTCAGCGCGAGGCCGCTTTCTTCACCGATGTCCTGCAGAGCAGTATCAAAGCCGCAGCGGCCCCGCTAAACACCTCCCCTCCCCCGCGCCCCCATCGGACCCGTTCTTGTGACAGGGATAACGGCAGCGCCTTCCTGATGGTTCTGGCCATAACTTAATCTCTGTACTCATTCTGGCTTAGCTCTATTTGATAACCACTGTAGCGAGTAAAGTTACCTGTTTAACTCTTCCAGTAAGCAAATCAGTGGCGGATCCTTCTTTAGGATCAAACTTCATCGCCTATCCACTGTAGCGAGTAAAGTAACGATATTCAGGGTTCGGAAACCACTGTAGCGAGTAAGCAGAGCAAGTAAATCGTCATCCGTCCTTCTAAATTGCAGCGCGAAGGCGCATTACCCTTTGTTTCAGGTACTCCAGGTACGGTTTCATTCAGTCATAACCACTATAGCGAGTAAAAAACCGATCTCTCTCTCAACATTGAATTTTGACCCTTGATTGCACAATCCGCCCTGTGTGGGTCCTCGCAAAGGTGCTTTTATGAATGCAGCTAGCTCTATAACTGCAAAAATCTGAAGTACGGCACACCGTTTAACGGCTGTGGCGAGTAACCATTTTTAGGTGTGGGCATTTGGCAATTTAACAGGAAGTCTTTTAATGACAGTGCAATAAATGATAGTGAGTGCTTACTCTACTTAAGGTAACCACTATATCGAGCATAGGCCAATGACAATAACAACCACTATAGCGAGTAAGCTCCTCATTTCTGCTCCCAATTAACAACCACTGTAGCGAGAATATCGCATTCATCAGCGCCAGTATCTGATCATTAACTGCCCGATTTAGCGATAAAACAACCTGATAACCACTGTAGCGAGTAGTTTACCCACCCTGGATGGACAAAAGGGAGATGAAAAAGCGCGGTAGCGGAGGAGATAACCACTATAGCGAGTAGAGTAATGATACCGATTCCCCTGCACAGCCTGCGTGAATACTTCATGACGGGCGTACTTTCTGTGCTGTGATCAGGTGAGTAACCACTATAGCGAGTGAACATTGGGTCTCATTCTGGCTATTACGCTTTTTGAGACAGCTCTTCCGGGAGAGACTAACCACTATAGAGAGTAAACACAGCACCGGGCTCAATTCAGGTCCTGCCGATGGAGAGTGATGAATAGCGCGATTAGCCCTGTTCAGACAGGCGTCACGTATGTTGCTGTCGGGCTGGTAACCACTATAGTGAGTAACGTTACTCGCTACAGTGGTTATTGCCTTTCAGCCCGGCGTTCCCGATAAGAGATTGAAAGCGGAGTAGCATGCTAGCAGAAAGCGTGTCATTGCTTCTTCTGCTTCCTGATTTTGTTCAGTAGCTCTTTTTCTTCACGCGAGACCATCACCAGCTCACTGCTATCCTCTTCAATCACCGGTTCAGGCAGGCTGACGTCAATTACGTCGGAATCGATATCAAGATCGTCAAACTCATCCATCTCATCATCGATCAGGCCTGACTTACTGAGCGGCAGTTCGGCCGGGCGCAGCTTAGGATGACGATAATGAACCCAGAAGTAGACTGATGAGCCACGTCGGGTTTCGGTGTAGTCGAGATAGCCGATCTCTTTTAACTGCTCCATGGCCTTTCTGACGGTGGCATTCTGGGTAATCACACGCGATGTCAGGTTAAGTCTTGCGCGCAGACGCGCCATAGATATCGGCGCAGGCTTCGGCGGAAGGCTTTCAATGAAGGTGTAGAGCGCCTGAGCAGACTCTTTGCGTGCCAGCTCATTGATGGCTTTAAGCTGCAGCAGAACCTTTCTGTCGAACTGATACAGCTCAAAGATCTTGGGATCGGCCTGCAGCGTTACCGTGTCCTTCTTGATGCTGTATTTCGCAGACTGCACCAGGTGCGTCGTGTAGTTCTCTCCGCCCTTGCTGGTAAAAGTCAGGGTGTTAGAGGCAATACGCGTCAGCGAAGCATCCAGACGGCTCCTGAGCTTCGAGGAGAGACGCACTGAGGGTATGCCGCATAGTTTGGCAAATTCAACGAAAGAGAGCGTTACCGTGTCTCCCAGACACTCATGCGTAGCGAATGCACGAATGATCCCGACCCAGGTTTTGAAATCATTATCCATATCCAGGCGGGCACCCAGAATCTTAATGTTGTCATAGCCTTCTGACCTGACCAGGGATAACTGTTTAAGATCCTGGGTCACATCCATGGCGTTCATCTGGTTTTTCTGACTGCGCGCTGTGGATTTTAACGTCGGAACAAATAAACCGAGTCGCATCAATGCTACCGGCTGGACGGTGTTGTTACTGTTGGGGGTAAGAGTAACAACTTCACCTGTACGTTTATCTGTTTCGCTAAACGCATCAGCTATGTTCAGGATATCTGGTTCTTTTCTTGGCATTAGGAAGATCCGTGATGTGAACAGGCGAGAGCCGCTGTTACTCGATACAGTGGATACTATCACTCACTACAGCGGTTAATCTACTTACCATAGTGGTTATTTCTCTCGATATAGTGGTTGTTTTACTCGTTATAGTGGTTAGCGACCCGCCTTTAACGTAGTCATACCGTGGCCTGAGGCGATGCTGGGATCTTTAAGGAACTTAATAAGGATCTTAAATGGATCTGTTATTGGATCTATTCAGTGGATAACCTGAGAAAACTAACTGAAAAAGAGTCGAGCCACCGCCCTCCCCCTTTACTGGATCTCACTCTTTCATCGCAAGCACCCTGGAAGAAGCCGTCATCTACGCATAATCAGGGTTATGCACACCGATTCAGGCCAATTACTCGCTATAGTGGTTGTTGAGTACTCGCCAGCGCGGTTGCTTTTCTCGCTATAGTGGTTGTTATACTCGTTATAGTGGTTATTCTTCTCGCTACAGTGGTTACTGACCCCCTTCCAGGCCTTGTGTCACAAGGCTTCAGACGCTGCAGGGATCTGTTAAGGATCTCAATTTGATCTATTGAGGATCGACCAATTGGATCTGGCCTGTGGATAACGGGGATAAAACACACAAAACAAAGAATTAGTTGAGAGTCCCAGTCAGAAGTGATTTTCACCTTCAGTTCTGAATGTGCGGTTTATCAGAAGCACGACTGAGAAGGTCTTTTACTGCTAAAACGATCTAACGCTGAGCATAGGTAAGACTGGAATGTTGCATACACCTATAACCATTAAATCTTTAAGGTTATAAGTTTAAATCAAGCCTCAGAAAATCGGTCAGTGAAAATACAGAAAACTCACCATGACATTAATCGCCTATCTATTTGATAAATAATGAATTATTTTTCATTTTCATGATGAAAACACCATGCGATTTTTACTTAACGTAATATCTTTGTTTTGTCAGTACTCAGAATTTGTCAGACATACTAAAAAAGCACTTAAAATAACGTTCCCGGAAGAAATTAATAAGGCGCCAGTGAAGGAACAACAGGAAGAACAGGAAGAACGACAGTAAGAAAAATGCGTTCGGCATAATAACTTAAACTAATAAATAGGCTTAGCGTGAATGAAGTAATTTCAGGAATGTAAGAATGATATGAAGATGAAAAGATTGTATCGGGAGCTGAATCAAGCACAGTAGAGCGTTAATTCTGACTGTCCGGCATAGCTACATTATGGTGACTTGCCCCAATTAATATTGCTCTAAGCCTTGCCGCATTAAGCCTGTTCTCTACTCCTACTCATGCTCTTAAATCGGCAGTCTTAACTCTTCGATGATTTTGATTCGTGACATCACATAATGATGAAGGGAATTAAATCCCTCTCTTTTCTGGATTAAGCCTTGCAATAAAAACCCTATGCGGAAAACGCCTGACATTATGTTGACAGGCAGCAACACAGATTATGAACGCTACATAATGACAAGGCATAAAAGGTATAGATTTGGAAGCAGTGATCTTAAGTTAGCAATGATAACGGTAACGATTACTTGCGCACTTTACCGTTATGCCTACTCCTTCAGGTTCAAAAGCACTGTAATAGCTTCTGAGTAAAACTCTACGTCAGCAGTAAATGTTGAGTGAAAGTGCATTAATCCTGGAAATTTTTCACCAGGCCATTTCACTCGTAATTAACTGATTTATAGTAATTTTTATTGAATTTTCATGCTGAAAACACCATTGAAAAAACATGAAAACGGTTTACGAGCAATCAGCAGACCGGCAGATGATTTATCAGAATCGGAATACGTCGATCTGAATCCTTAGTCGTTAAGATATTCGTTTCCTG
>NZ_AP035941.1:0-50947 GCF_059730815.1 Pantoea sp. X-Soil-ISGK-285
ATCGATCCTGCCAGCATGTCAGTCACCATGCCGGGTGCAGGGCCCGTGACAGAGAAAACTGTTCTGGAGGGAATGCGCCAGCGCCTGCCTGCAGGTGGAGAATTCATCTCCTACAGCATTTATGAGATTACGGATTTTCCGTCATATGTGGCTCACAGGCCTGACGAGCCCGTAAGCTACTGTCATAAGGAAAAGCAGAAATGACCATGACGCTGCCACTACACTATCCACAGGCTCCCGTTCCGCAGCTGCCGGTTGCGATTGATTATCCCGCCGCGCTCGCGCTGCGCCAGATGGCCGCGCAGCATGATGAATACCCGCAGTACCTGCTGGCTCCCGAGGTCAGTGCGCTGCTTCACTACGTGCCGGATCTGCACCGCAAAATGCTGTTCACTACGCTCTGGAATACGGGGGCTCGCATTAACGAAGCACTTGCACTGACCCGGGGAGATTTCAGTCTGGCGCCGCCCTACCCTTATGTGCAGCTGGCCACGCTGAAGCAGCGCGGTGAAAAAGCGGCCCGCGGGCCCGGACGCGCACCGTCAGGCGTGGTCCCTCACCGGCTGGTTCCGCTTTCCGATCCGCAGTATGTGGCCCAGCTGGAGATGATGGTCGCCACGTTGAAAATTCCGCTTGAGCGACGTAACCCGGAGACGGGCCGGACCGAGAAGTTCAGACTCTGGACGGTAACCGACAGGACGGTGCGGACCTGGCTGAATGAGGCTGTTGACGCCGCTGCCGGTGACGGAGTCACGTTCTCCGTGCCAGTGACGCCGCATACTTTCCGCCATAGCTACGCCATGCACATGCTTTATGCGGGCATTCCGCTGAAGGCTCTGCAGAGCCTGATGGGGCACAAGAGCATGAAATCTACTGAGGTCTACACGAAGGTTTTTGCGCTGGATGTTGCTGCGAGACACAGAGTGCAGTTTCATATGCCTGGCACGGATGCGGTGGCCATGCTTAAAAAAATATGATCCTATCAACTGCAGGTAAGCGCCGGTTTCCTGGTGATAGATGTATCGGCTTGAGGCTTATGTATAGTTCGTGCATACCATAACAACTTAGATGCATGTGTATATGCTTATGTATATACACATTCGAACATTCCGAACTTAGAGTGCTAAGCCTGTTCAGCTCTACTTAACTTGTCACGCATACTTTGCGGCGAATGCTTAAAGCTGAGGTTATTTAGATGGCAAACCTCTAAAAGCATCTTCCCAATAGGAATCTCTGTCAGAATCATTTACAACCTTACTCATCCATGTCTCAGAACGGTTCCACCTTTCAGCAACCTCTTTCATGGTCCAGTTTTTTTCCTTCAAAATAGTTTTTATACCTGAGGTAGTGAGTTTAGCCCCCACCCAGTTTCTTAAAAGATTTTCATCGATCGAGAAGTCCAGTCCAGGGTATTTTTGCTCAAGATAACCCCGAGAAACACTAAACCAGTCTGGTTCAGAATTGCCTTCAAACTGGACTATCGCATAGCGATGATCATCATTAATGCTGATTTCGGGATGGTAATACTCAATCCATACGGAATTTTTATTCACGTAATCAATAACCCAGGCGTCGAACTCCCTGCCCATACGTTCTTCCGACTTAAACAGGTCAAAGAAGCTTTTATGATTTGAGACTTTCAAGGCTCCATTCTGGATAAGTGCATCTATAGCTGATATACGTACATCCTCTACTGCGTTCGTTATTGAGGTATTGTAGTAATTCAGTAGCTGAGCGCAGGTGAAAAAAATCGTCCCCTGAGATATCTGGATGCGTAGATAACAAGCTCCGTTATCGTTCCAGAAAGCTCTAAAGCGCAATGGAAGATAGATCTTGTCAAACCCTTCCGCCAGCGTAAATCTGATTCGCATACCACCCTCCTCTTCTACATTAAGTTCCTTTTTAATTTAACTATAGTTAAATAATTGTCAATTTAAAAGTCGCTCTTCAGATTGTTTTAAGCAACATATGAGAGAAGCCTAACCTCATCTGGCAGGATTTTCTGTATGGAAATAGGCCGGCGGATCAAATGCCTTATGTATATACAAAAGCATATCGGTAAAGTTTAATTTGCATATACTTGTGTATATACATTGACAGTAATTTGCAAATATGTATTATGCATATACTTTTGTATATACATGGCGGTGGGAAATGAAGAAGCCCTACATTATTTCTTTTGCGAACAGTAAAGGCGGAGTTGCCAAAACGACAAGCTGTATTGCGGTTGGATGCTCGCTGGCTTCCGCTGGTTATAAGACGCTACTGGTAGACTTGGACCACCAAGGAAACCTGAGTGACGACGTGGGGCGTGGTGACGAGGATTATACAATCACCGATCTTTTTGAAGACCCGAAGTTCGATACTAATAAACTCGTCTATACCGCCCTCGACGGGGAAACCGCCATTCCTAACCTGGATGTAATCCCCGCCGATATAACCCTCGCAGTTGAGGCTCGCAGCGCGGAACGTTTCCGTCACCGGCTCAATATTCTGGATGAAGGTCTGGCAAGGCTCAAAACCGTTTACGACTTTATCCTGATTGACCTGCGGCCAGCCATCGATCTCAGCATCGAAAACGCGCTGCTAATAACAGATAAAATTGTTGTGCCGGTTGACATGGATCGCAGGGCGGTAAAAGGCATTGATGACCTGTTTCAGGTTGTTCGTGAAGTAAGGCGCAATGACGACTTTGTATATACACTTGTAAAGACAAAAGTTAATGAGTCTCACTCTAAAATGAAAAAAGCCATTGATGGCTACATAAGTGAAGCGGGCTATAAAGTTGCGAATACTGAGATACGCCAGAGTGAGCTTTTCAAACAGGCTACTGAGGTGCACCGTCCGGTGATGATGTTCGCCAGAAATGAACGCCCCTACCGGGATTACAAAGCCTTCACGCAGGAATTGCTGCAGCAGATTGAGGAGGCCGCAGGTGGCAAGAAGTGATCGGGTAGCTAAAGGGGTTACGCGCGTTACTGAACGCAGAAATATCACAACCGGGAAGCAGATGAACCTTCGCCTTACTGGTCTGGATGACGATGCGCTATCTATTCTTGTTGAAAGAATACAGGAAAGGCTGCCTAACAAAAACATCACGCGGTCACGTGTAGTCCGGGCTGCCTGCTATATAGAAGATGATAAATTGATCGATAAGCTGGCTCAGCTTCTCGTTGAAAACACCTGATTTATATATACATAATAAAACCTGAATGCATATACCTATGTATAGTATTTTGTATATACATAGTTAAAGCTTAATGCCTATACATTTGTGTAGGCATTACGATATTGATGAGTTAAGAAAAAGCTGAAGGATTCAGATTTTTGTATATACATTTGTATGCACATTTTTAGTTTTACTGTCAGAATTGCTGAGTGAAAACACAACAGCAGAAGAAGTACTTCAGGTTATCCGGGCAGTGAGTCCTAAACACGCGACAGCTCAGCTTGGTGAAGCTGAAAAGGATATTGAACCTGTCGGAGCTGCCCGAAGTGACACGGTGGATGAAACACGCAGCAATGCGAAAGGTATGTTTGGTGGCGGTTAACTTAATGAGGTTGCCATGAAGAGGGTGATGTTGCTGGTCGCGGGATACCTTGGATTTTTCAAGCTAACCGGTAAAGACAGTAAAAAAGCAGCTGAATGGGGGTTCCTGCTGAGCACACTGTTTATCGTGCCGCTTTTTTTCATGCATGATGCCAGTGAGCTTGTCAAAATCGGCATGCAGCTGCTGTGGGGCGCCTGCGTTTCGCGCGCAGCCTTCCTGGCTAACGGCGGCTGGAAGAAAAAAAATCTTGATCAATGAATGATTAACGCAGAGGTATTGATGGAAATGCAGGAACTGCTGACGCAGATGCGCAGCCCGGGGATTGTATTCAAAACTGTTACGCAGTCAGCCAGTATGTTTAAGGGGCCCGTCCGCAGGCGCCGTCCGGCCTTTGATGACTGGCTTCATCAGCTTTCGCGTAAGGACAGGGTTCCGCGCGGACGGTACTTCCGCGGAAAGCGCCCGGGTAAACCCCTGATCATTGTGGATGAGTTTTGGCAGCAGTTTTCCTGAGAATGCAGGGCATCAGGCAGACGTAAAGTATGCTGTGCCCCGCAGGCCCCATCTACATCACGCGCGCCACCGGTATGTCACTCCAGCGCGTGGTCCATGCCGGTGAGAGCATGTCCCGCTTCATTTTCCATTCTGTATTCACGCCCTGACCGGCAAACCACACACTGCCCAGCCCGGACTGATTGATCCCGTCAAGAACCTTCATCAGCTGCGCACTGTTGGCACGTGGCTTATTCTCATCGAACAGATTCAGCTGACTGATGCCGTTAGGCGTAAAATCGTTGAGCATTATCCCGGCCTTCATGTAGCGTCGCCCTTCAAGCCAGATGCGGTCGAGAGATCGCATGGCAACTTCAATCACGTCACGCGTGTGCTCGGTGGGAATCGTGAGACTCTCACCGGCACTATTGCCATAAAATATCTCACCCTGCGCGTGCGGCGAGGTGCGGATGAAGACGCTGATACGCCGGCAGAACTGCCGCTCCTTTCTGAGCTTCTCCGCAGCCCGGGTTGCATACTGACACAGCGCCTCCTGCATCAGCACCTTCGACGTAATTCTCTCGCCAAAGGACCGGCTGCAGACAATCTGCTGTTTCACAGGCACAAACTCTTCAAGGGGGATACAGGACTCTCCGTTAAGTTCCCGGACAGTACGCTCCAGCACGACGCTGAAGTTTTTACGGATAAGGGCAGGGTGGGCGCGCGACAGCTGCAGGGCGTTTTCAATACCCATCAGATTAAGTCGCTTACCAATGCGCCGGCCAACGCCCCAGATTTCCTCCACGGGCTGGTTTGCCAGCAGGGTTGCGGTGCGCTTAGGATTACCTGGCGTCAGCGCCAATACACCGCGGAACTGTGGCCACTCTTTGCTGGCCCACTGCGCCGATTTGGCCAGAGTTTTTGTCGGCCCCATCCCAACGCCGACAGTAAGGCCCGTCGTATCCAGCACGTGCACGCGCAGGCGCCTGCCAAAATGTTCAAAGTCTTCGCAGAAATCAATGCCAGTCAGGTCCAGGAACATCTCATCAATGGAATACTGCTCAACGCGGGGGGTTATCTCTTCCAGCGCGGTCATGACGCGCTGAGACATGCTGTGATTTATGTGGAATGGAAAATCTACGGTGATAACTATTTTATGACTGACTGCTGGCAGGAAAAGAAACCGAGTCCGGAAAGCTCATCTGTACAAAATCAGGCCGGTTGAGATATGTTATTCCTGACTGCATCCCTGTTTACGGAGTACGCCATGCCGGAGTTCTGCTTTTTCAGGAAGGGTCAGCACATCGCTGCTCTGGAAAGATCGGATGCGGTAAAGTCTGCACAGCTCGCCGGAGATGGCTGGGAAAAACTGTTTGAAGAGGTGCGCGCCGCCGATGCTGAAAGCGCACTCGCGAGACTGGAAGAGATGAACAAGGAGGAGGTTATGGCCGAGCGGGCTTTCATAACGGGTTCTGTGTTCAGCGGCCTTCTGACAGCCATTCTCAAATAACTGCCTTCCGGGAGTTTACCTGATCCTACCAGCCTCATAAATCTGTCATCACATTGCAGTCATGCATGACGCACTGTTACTAAGAAAAAACATCCTCGATATAAGGGTGTGATGCGATAAACAGCGTTTTTTTTGACGCGAATTTCACTGTCATTCTTACCTTTCCGGCCATTGCGGTCTGGTTTCGGGATTTCTTCAGCCAGGCGCCCGGCTGGCTGCCCTGGGTCCAAAGTACAACCGCAATTTTCAGCGGACTGAACAATAAACAACGTTCACCTTTTGCGGCAAACGCGCCAGCGTCTGCCTGATGCAGGTCGGGTGCCATGTTCAGCAGCGTCGGGCATATCACCACTATCCTTAAAAGTTCCGGAACCGGAGTCACATGTATCCGGCACCATTCCCTTGATTGTATTGGCAAGTCAGCTCTGGCTGTCGGTAATATAATAGGTCAGCGCATAGCTGCGGCTCTCCCGGATTCCGCCGCCTGCCAGCCCGCGTTTTACTGCCTCGCCGGCCTGGTAGACCGCCCGGGCCGCTTCGGAATCGGTAATTTTCCGCAATTCATCCTGCGAAAGCGTCGTGCATGATGCATAGACCCTGCGGAACATCGCATTATAATTTTCGCCATCTTCCAGAATCTGTCGCGCCTGGTCCGGCCTGAGGTAGTCTGCCTTTTCGTTAAATGCCGCTGCCGGATGCAGCATAAACTGAGCCATAGGCATTGAATAGCGCGCCGGTGAGGCGCAGTAAATCAGCGTGGCGGATGAGGCCGTCATGGATGCGTTAATCATATTAAGCTTCAGCGGACTTCTGCGCAGCGTTTCATAAGCCAGATATCCGGCATCCATATCGCCGCCGGGGCTGTTAATATACAGGTCAACATCCTTAACGTTACGGTAGTTTTCCCGAATCTCTGACACGGCAGACAGCAGCCAGGTCACTGTCTGGTTGTTTACCTGACCGCTGAAATACACCCCGGCTTCGTTCACCTGTCCGTTTCCCACGGTATCACTTTTGATAAACGTCACATTTGCCTGTGCGCCGGCTGATGCCAGCAGCACCGAAGCGGCCACAGATAGCTTTCTCATTTTACTGTTTTCCCTTTATGCTGAAAACGGGCCCGCTTACCGGCGCTCACTGTTATGTCCGTGCGCGGGTTCACTGCCCAGAACGATGGTACGCCCGGCCGACGCGATGGTGGACGGCCGGTGCGCAATGATGACGCGGGTTATGTTGAGCGAATTTATCGCCGCATTTATCAGCGCTTCATTCTGTTCATCAAGATGGCTGGTTGCCTCGTCCATAAACAGAATGCCCGGTCGCCGGTAAAGCGCACGCGCAATGAATATGCGCTGTCGCTGACCACCTGACAGCCCCTCACCCAGCTCGCCGGTCAGGGTGTCGTAACCCACAGGCAGGGCCATAATGTCATCGTGAATATGGGCAAGCCGGGCGCAGGCATGAAGCCAGTCTTCGTCAGGATCCTCACTAAAGCCGGTAATGTTTTCACGCAGCGAACCGGCAAACAGGCGGTCTTCCTGCAGAATACAGGCCACAGCGCGGCGATAGTTGTCGGGGCCTGCAAGATGAATGTCCCGCCCTCCGGCAAGCACACAACCTTCCCAGGGCGGCATGAGGCCACACAACACCTTCATCAGCGTGGTTTTTCCGCACCCTGAGGGGCCGGTAATAGCCACGCTTTCCCCGGCGGCAATCGTCAGGTCAAGCCCCTGAAAAACAGCAGGTGACTGCTCGTCATGGCGAAACATCAATCCTTTTGCTTCCAGGCCGATAGCCCTGCCTGCAGGCCAGAGTGTCGCATCCTGAATGTCAGGTTCTGGTTGTGTGTGTGTGATATCCGCGATCCGCTCTCCATGCAGGGAGAGCATGCCAAGCCTCAGGAACATATCGGTCAGCGACAGGGCGCGGGCGGTGAATATTTCCCGGAAAATACCAAAGGCGACAAACGCTCCGAGCGAAAGATGATGGTTCATGACGGCCCCGATGCCGAGCCACAGGATGACCACGTTGTCCAGTGCGGCCATAAGGCCGCCTGCAGTGGTGAAGAGAATATCAAACCGCCGCCGGTTCACGGCAGCATTTGCCGCGTCAACCTGTAACGTCAGCCAGTTACGCCTGCGCTGTCCTGCCAGCCCCTGAGCCCGAAGCGTGGCAATACCCCACAGCGACTCAGTAAAATGAGAGATGGCGGCCGCATTTTTAATCAGCTGCTCCTCTGTCAGCTGGCGGTAGCGGGGGAAAGTTACGAGCCGTATCAGCACGGAAGCCAGCACAAAACCCACGACTGTGGCGCAGAGCAGCGCCCCCCCGTAGACGGCCAGCAGTGCCAGTGAACCTGACAGCATGATACCGTCAATAAGGCAGCCGGTAATATCGTGCACAAAGGTATCACGCAGTATGTCCAGCGAGCCGAAGCGGGACTGAATATCGCCCGTGCGCCGCCTGGAGAACCATGTAAGTGGCAGACCAAAAAGATGTCCGAGCAGTCCCTCCTTCCACTGAACGTCGGTCAGAGTATCTGTTACCATAATCGTCCATGCCCGGATGAGGTTCAGCCCCGTCTGCAGCAGAATAAGCGCACCCAACGACAGACTGACCAGCTCCAGCAGCCCGTGGTCAGAGGCAGGTACCACGTTATCCAGCGCCACCTGCGTTCCTACCGGCAGCAGCAGACTGATGCTTTCAATCATTGCTGACAGGCAGAATATTCTGGCTAGTGCCGTGCCGAAGCCGCGAGTGGCACGCATGAGTCCGGCCGGCTGAACGCGGGCCTTCTTTTTATGCGGACGGAAGTCGCGCGCGGGCCATAATTCAAGCGCCGCGCCAGTGAAGCTTTCTGACAAGACCCGCAGGTTTACTACCCGGCGGCCACGGGCCGGATCGTGTATTATCGCACCGTCGCTGCGGATACCGACCAGCACGACGAAATGGCTGAAATTCCAGTGCAGAATGCAGGGGAGGCGAAGAGTCCGCAGCTCCTCCAGCTCCAGCGACAGCGCCCGTCCCGCCAGGCCTATCCCACCGGCGAGCGCATGCAGCGAGCTCAGCGTGGCTCCGCGCGACGAATGGGCACCACGGCTGCGCAGGGTAAATAAGTCCATGTGGCAGCCGTACCATCCGGCCACCATAGCGATACAGGCAAGGCCGCATTCGGCTACCTCGGTCTGCAGAATAAGCGGCACCCGACGCCGTATGGAGAAATTCAGCCGGCGTCGCAGTCCGTTCAGATTATTGTCCATGCACCGCCCCCTGCGTGCTGTCACGCATTTCATAAAGAGGTGCAAGCACCCACTGCCACAGCCTGCGCTTTTCCAGAAACAGAGTGCATTCTGCCCGGAGTCCGTTACCGGGACGAAGACGGCGGCCCTGCCAGGAAAAATGTGCCACATCAGGCGTTACGGTCAGCCGGTACCAGGTGCCGGCAGCACCGGCAGGCGGAGCTGAGGACCAGGCCGCTCTTTCCTGCGGCGTGGCCGGCGCAGTAGCAATCTGAGTTATACGTCCCGGAAACTGGCCAAATCTTTCCGTCGGAAAAGCGTTGTAGCGAATACTGACGGGAGCACCGGGCCGGATAAAGGGCACGGCATTATCCGGGACCCACATAACCAGCTCCCAGCGTACGGCACCTTCAGGGATGATAAGCGCAAGCGCATCGCCGGCGCTGACTGCCTGCCCGGATGATGGCCCCGAGGTATCTATGCGGCCACTCACCGGTGAAGTGACGACCAGCGCACCGGCCGCGTCGTCTGCGGAATCCTGGCGGATGAGCTCGCTGCGCTGCATTTCCAGGCGGAAAATATCGTTGTCAAAGTCGGCGCCACGGGTGTGGATTTCTCCCTCCAGAGCCAGCACCTGCAGGGCATTCTGCTGACGCTGTGTGCTGAGGGTCAGTAAATCGTTCTGCTGCTGATAGTAGAGGGACGCCTGTTGCGAGAGCTGGTCGCGGTTAATCAGGCCCTGCCGCTGGAAACGACGATAGCTGTCCATATTCTGCTTCATTTCCTGTAATCCCCGGGTCGCCTGGTTCAGCACGTCAGTCGAATGGGCCAGCGCTGCCGCATAACTGCCTTTCTGCTGTACCAGCATGTCCAGGGTTACGCGCCGGTTTTCCCGCAACCGGCTGATGATCTCATTCACACTCTTTATCTGGGCCTGAGTATTAAGTCGCTGCTGCAGGCTGACCACACCTGAGCGGGCCGTATGGCTGACATCAATTTCGTACAGAGGTTGGCCCTTGCTGATCTGGCTGCCGGCGCTGACCCGCCTGCTGATGATGAATCCCTGACCGGGCGAAACGATTCTGACGGGGCCGGGCAGGGATACCAGCTCACCGCTGACGACCACCCGCCGCGTATAGCTGCCGAGGCAGAGAAAAAGCGCCAGCAGGACGAAAAAGAGGATCGTAAGCATGAGGTGGACCCACAGTGGAAGCCCGCGGGCCATAATCGGCCTGCCTGCCCAGCTATGGGAACGATGGCTGAGCGCTGCCTGCCGATATAAGGAATTCATTATTATCCTGAGGGAGTGGCCGGTAAATCCGGGACAGAAAAAGGCGGCTCAGGTGGCCGCCGGAAAAAGTTATCGCGTGGATTAGTGTTTACCACCCCGGTCATTGCTGTTTCTGCCACTGCCGGATTTATTGCTTCCCCCCTTACCGGAATTGCCCGCGCGGCTTCCGTCAGGGGCGTTTAAACCGCAGTCGGCATGCACACTCATTGAGGTCGACGATCCACCGTGACCGTCCCGTGATGAAGAATACGATGCTCCGACTGAGCAACTGCCAATTGAAAAACCACCCGCAACAGCATTCATTTCATGTGCTGATAACTCACGCATTGTCTTCACTCCTGTTTACAGTAACTGGCAAATATAACGTGCTTATTTCTCATTGAGCTAACCCAGTGAGAGGCTGAAATGGAATAGAAAATGTTCTCTATTCCAAATTTTTCTAAATCTTCTGGTGTGTAGGAAAACCACTTTTCCGGAAAATTAATGAGATAGTCATCCTGAAGCTGCGGGCAGAATGGCAGCCTGGGGTTGATGTTTAATTTTTGATAAAAATCCTTTTCCCTTCTTTTTATTCTTATGAATGCCGGAAGCCTGATAAAATCGTTCCGCGACATCTTTTTATCATCAGACGTTATCTGCAACTGCCCGGCAGGGCTGTTAGCGCTGCCATGCCACAGCAGATAAGAGTTTTCGCCTAACAGTTTTTTATGGCCTGCCGGGAAAATATAATTGGCACATGCTGAAGCACACACAGTACGTACGATAATATTTATTTTTCTTTCATGAATAATTTCTGCGATATCAATAGCGGAATCAACATCACCACCCATGCTGTTAACTGAAAAGTTTTTAATCTCAGTATGGCGCAGCAGTCCGACCAGTTTTTCCTCAGATTGCCGGGTGATAAGGCCGTCAAATAAAATGGTATCGCCTTTTATTATGACAGTGGCATTATTTCCGAACGGCCTTGCATCAGGAATATCTATCCCGGCTCGGGCATCACTGAAAAAGGATGTCAGGGTTATAAAAAAAACTATGCAGATGAAATTAATTCTGAACATTTAAATTCCATTTAACAGTCAGGTTAAAGAAGGTCAGAGGCTGATAATCTCAGCCGGATTTAACTCCTGCTCTATGTAAATTTACCCCCTTGAAAAGGTTATTTTAAGTCAAGAGGTGTTACTATATATTTCATTTGCGTTAAGTCTTTCAGTCGGGCTGATGAAAAAAATGTTTTTAGCCACGTTTTTCTGATGGATAAAGAGTTTTACAACACGTAATGCCAGCCTGATTGATTAGTCATTGTTCAGGAAATATGAAAGACATAAGACGGCCCTACGTGAAAAAAATGGTTGTTTTTTAATACCCGGGCGGGCTTTGTTGAGAATTTTAGATTCAGAATGACCTGCTTTCCCACCAAGACAAGCCGCTACAGGAACCTTCTCTTTTGGCACATAGCGGACCGACCGTTTTATCCTCAGGGTTTAGCGTTTAATCGTTTGAGAGCCTGTTCTATTTTTTCAGCATCCAGCTCAACAATGGCTCTCTCATCGGGGGTAAGTGGAACTTCTTCAAGGTAACGTCTGACAGAGGCTTTGCTTTCCAGTATCAGCCCGCGCGCGCTGTCCTTCAGCAGGTTAAAATCACAGCCAACGCAGGCCATCCGATGCTGACAGCTGCTCCAGAACGGATTTGTGCAGTAGGAATCGCCCAAATCATAGTAGGTCGCGGGGCCGGTCAGGCTGGCGGCTTCGGGATCGTGATCAATCAGTACGCTGATCATGTGAGCGACCCTGTCTGCTTTAACGAACGAGGCGGCCATCTGCGTCGGGCGAATACGCAGATAATGCATGGTGGACTGAGGCGTTGAATGGCCTGTCCACTGCATCAGTTCATACAGCGACATCCCCTGCGGTACACTCGCCAGCGCGGTCACTGCTGAGGCCCGCCCCCGGTGGCTGGTTATTGTGCCACCGCTGTCTTCTGTGGGTACGCCGGCCCGCGCGCAGAGCATCGGTATCAGCGTGCGGTTCATGATAGAGCTGCCGGCGGGCTTCCCCCGGTACTGAAACAGAAGCCGGACTTTCTCACCGGTCCGTTCATCAGTCAGCATTGCCTGTTCTGCCGGACGTTCGGCCAGCCAGATGTCGACATATTTCTTCACCACTGCCGCCACCGGTTTAACAAAGGCTTTTGAGGTTTTTCCGGCAGGGATATGCAGGTAACACAGGGTTCCGGCCGGGATGACGTTGCCGTCATCTTTCACGATATCGTCCGCCTGCGGCGCGATGCACCCGGTCGTCAGGCGGAGCAGTTCGCTCTTTCTTACCCCCGCATGGGTCCAGATGACGGCCATCGCCTGCAGCATGGCCAGCGGATAATGTATTTCAGTGAGCAGATCTTCCTGACGCAGATTGAGGCTGGCCCAGATGAGCTTCAGCCAGACCGGATCGTCAATCACACGGGGATTAACGCCGCAGCGGAACAGCGGCGTATCCGGTGTGGAAAGATGACGGGCAGGGCTGAAGCGCAGGCGCCCCCAGCCCCAGTTTTCATAATCGATCATAAAACGGCGCAGCGAATAGATAAAATTTGCCCTGGAATGCGGCATCATGGGATCGCCGGATCGCACCGATTGGCGGGTGCCTCGTTCCGTGCCCAGCTGCAGCTCGTCCACGTTCATCCGGCCAACCGCCGCGATGAAGCTGGCGCAGGTTTCCATCGTCCAGTCCGCCGGTTCCCGTACCGTCGAATTCTCCTTTTTCAGCCAGAGGCCGCAGCGCAGAATAAAACTGTACTGACTTTCGCGGGTGCGCGGCCTGAGCACCGACGTTTCCCGCCAGCGCCGGCACCAGTGCACCCAGGCCGGATCGATCCCTTTCACCGGCTTTTCATACCACTTCGTGTAGTTTCGCATTCTCATCGGGGCGCTGAAAATGCCCAGCGCGGCAAGTGCGTGTGAAACGCGGCCGACGTAACGGGATATCCCCTTGTCTGTCCCGATCTGGGCGCGCCAGAGGAGTTCAGGCGTAAACGTCTCCAGCCGCGGATCCCGGTTCATGATCATCAGCGTGGCCAGTATGCCTGAGACATGGTTTTTCTGGCTGGCCGGAGCATAACCCAGCGACGTCAGCGTATCCGTCAGCCGGTCCAGCTCCTGGTAATAAAAAGCCTGACCGAAGATGGCAGAAGCATAGAGCGCGGGTTTGCGGATATCAGGCAGGCTGAGCGGGTCATACAAATCCACCAGATGCCAGGCAAAAGCG
Source organism: Pantoea sp. X-Soil-ISGK-285 (assembly GCF_059730815.1). Taxonomy (NCBI): domain Bacteria; kingdom Pseudomonadati; phylum Pseudomonadota; class Gammaproteobacteria; order Enterobacterales; family Erwiniaceae; genus Pantoea; species Pantoea sp. X-Soil-ISGK-285. Next base: position 13,350 of record NZ_AP035941.1, read on the forward strand.
GCCATTAACGGACGGCCCTCCCTGACTTCCCGGCTGAGCGTCTGCCAGCGTTCCTGCGGCCAGCACCAGCAGGGCATTCCGGTTGCATGCATTTCGCGCAGCAACCTTGCTATCACCAGCCCGGCGATTTTGCTGCCGCATCCGCTTCCGGCAGCAATATCCGTCAGTGGCCTGATGAGGTCCGGCGCAGGCTTCATCCGTAACATACCGGACCGGCTGTGGGAGCTGGCCAGCGCCGTTCGTTCAGAGGAGGCCAGCGACCTCTCAAGCCGGTATTCAGTCATGTCGAACGGACGCCAGCTGCTTTCAATCGGTGTGTGTGGGCTCATGCTATTTCTCCGCGCTGAAAATGAGGTTCGCCATTCTGATATCTGCCGTTTCAATCGCGCCCGCCATCCTGGCAGCAAGATCGCGGCCCGACAGGTGGATATAAATCTGGGTAGTGGCCAGGTCGCGGTGTCCCGCATAGGTCGCCAGTTCGTGCAGCTTCCAGCCCGCGCGGGCCAGATGTGTGAGGCGAAGGTGGCGGAAAGTGTGCGTTGATATATCCGGTATCCCTGAAATCAGTGCCCATTTCCGTACCGTTTTGCTCCAGGTCCAGAATGTGAGCGGCACATCTCGATTACGATCGGAGTCAGAACGAAACAGGGCACCGCTGGTGATTCCTGCCCGCTTCATCTGTATAAGGTGGGCCGCCAGCACGGGCGAAACGGCCGGACTGTAACAGACGATGCGTTCACGCCGACTCTTCGTGGTTTCAGCCCGGATGCGGATAAGCCGGTGTGCAAAGTCGAGGTCTTCGATACTCAGGGAGGTAATTTCAGATCGCCGCAGCGCACCGTAATAGGTCAATGCCAGCATCAGGCGGTCACGAAGCGAGGATGAGGCTGCATGAAAAAGAAAAGACTGCCACTGTGCATCGTCGGGGATCTGTGGCAGCTTCACGACGCGGGGAATCAGGCCCCTGCCGACATTCAGCATGCCGGGCGTGCCGGAGCGGGGCAGCGGATTAACCGTGCAGAGGTCCAGATACATCAGAAAGTCATACCAGAGACGGATAGCGGACAGGCGCAACTGGAGCGTGGCGCTGGCCGCAGAAGAAGGCGTGCCGGGCAGCTGAGGGCTGATGTAGGCGGCCAGGTCTTCAAAACGGGCCTTTTCAGGTTCCACTCCGTTCTGGCTGCAGAACGCAAAATAATGGCGTAGGGCACTGCGGTAGGCTGTGAGCGTGGCCTGCGCCCGGCCCAGATCGGATAACAATTTCAGCCATCGTTCTGCCAGTAACAGAGCATGTTCATTGGGTGGAATCAGCATCGTGTTCTCCTCTGACAGCAATATCGCTGCTCAAAGTTTACTCACTCAATGTTGCATTCCACATAACTTACTAGAGCCCGTAATTCGAGCTAAACACATGAATCTTCTCAGGATATCCTTCATTTTTTATCTGAAGCCACGGTGCACCCATTTTAATACCCAGCGCTTTGGCGCCCGCCGAACGGGCAATGACGCAGCCGTCATTATTACTGAGCACAACCACCGGTTTACCGCGCAGGTCGGGACGGAACAGGGACTCGCAGCTCGCATAAAACGAGTTGACGTCCGCCAGTCCGAACATAGGCAGCCGTGACTGCGGCGAGCGTAGCGTGCTCACGTTTAAGGGCCGGCTTTTTTCTGTTCATCATTTGCATCCGGGCAGGGCGGTTATACGCTGTATACAGACGTTTTCAGACGCTTTACCCCGGGAGTCAACATATGGACGGTCTCACTTCTCCTGCCCGTTTTCTGGCGTACCTGATGGCTGAGCACGATATCTCCATCGCACAGCTGTGCCGGCGCAGCGGAATGGACAGTGCCGACGCCTGGGCCTTTCTGGCGGGACGGCTGCCGGTGACTCCGGCACTGGCGGAGCAACTGGGTCGGGTGTCTCATTCGCCCGGGTTCTGGCTGAACCGGCAGGCGCTGTGGGCACGCCTGGAGTCTGACCCGAAGGCTGACAATGACGGTACTGCACTGCGCTGAATCGCGGTGCGCCTGAGTGGCCATGCCGGACATAAAAAAGCCCGCCCGGCTTACACCGGGCAGGCAAATGCAGTTTTGCGTGATTCATCTTACGAATACCATCTTCAGCCGGGCCAGTTTATCAGCGTTCTGTGACAGACATATGACAGGAATGGCTGACCCTGTTCTCCCGCCCGATCCGGGTCGCTTCTCTGAAGGACGTCGCTGCGCTCCGCTTTTAACCGGCGCGCCGGCGTTGCCTGACGCCGGAAATCCTCTCCCTCAGCCACACTCTTTTCTCTTTCCGGGCTGCACCGTGCCTTCACGTTAGCCGGGCCGCTGCGCAGGCAAGGGTCCGTTACACCTCTCTCGTCACCCGTTCCCCGCCGTGCGCGGGACATTCAGTCCGCTCCGGCGACGCGTGCGGCTTCCTCCTTCGCCCGTTGCCTGCTCCGCTTTGCGCCCGTCTGCTGTGGCGGCACGGCGCAGGTGAGGCCGTGCAACCATTGACTGAGGAGAGAAACATGCCGAACTGGTGTGCAAACAGGCTGCGTGTGACCGGCCTGGCGGAGAACGTGAGTCAGGTGCGGGCGCTGATGCGGGGAGAGGTGCGTCCTGCATATGTGCGGGCGGAAAGAGAGGGCATCGTGGAGAGCGCGGAAAAGCTCAGCCTGAAAGAAATGCTGGTGCTCACCGGCGAGGCGCATCAGCAGAATGCGCAGCTGCTCTTTCTCGACAGCACCGGGCGGCAGTCAAATGCGAACGCCCTGTCCGTGCTGACGGCAGCGGGCGTGAAGCGTCAGAGCCTGAACGCACCGCCTGACGGAATTGAGGTGCGCGTGACCAGTATTCAGGACAAGCGCGACCGCTATCAGGCGCTGGCAGAGCGCTATGCCGGAATGGACCCTGCGGAGGGGCCCGTTACGGCCGTTGTGACAGGCCCGCGCGAGCAGAGCCAGCTGACCGGTGTTATCCGGAGTGCGCTGCAGGATGCCGGCAGGCTGGGACAGGAGTCGGTCAGCATCGTGGCGCGTACACCGGTGTTTGTGACGGCTAAAGAGCGCCGTCTCCCTCAGACCTACCGCGTCGGTATGGTGCTTGAGGACCGGTCAGAGAAAAACGAAACGCGGCACTACGTCAGCAAAAGCCGCTGCAGCTGGATGCGTTTGCTGATGCAGCTCGAAGGCGTGCCCGTCAAAGGGCCGGCTGACTCAAAGGTCATCGTGACTGAGTTTTTCGACTATGAATGCATCGCCTGCAGCATGATGGCGCCGGTGATGGAAAAGGTGATGACTGCAAACGCAGGTGTGCGCTTTGCGTTCCGGGACTGGACCATATTTGCCGCCCGCTATCCGGAATCAGCGCAGGCTTCACGCCGCGGACTGGGCATTTACCAGAAGCAGGGAGCAGATACGTACATGGCGTTTCATAACGGCATTTACCGGACCGGGCATAACGAAGGGAAGCTGACGGCAGAAGACATTGAGAAGGTTGCAGCGGCCGTCGGTGCAGTAGCAGCTTCAGACGAGGATAGAAACGTGTCTGACCACGTTACGGAGAACAATGCAGCTCTGGCTGAGATGCTGGGGCTGACGGGCACGCCGGGCATTATCGTGATGCCTGCAGAGAACGCCACGCCAGACAACACTACGGTCATTCCGGGTGTGGTTAGCGAACAGGTCATGCAGCAGGCTATTACGCGTGCTGAAAAGGAATGAAAAAAAACCGGCACAGGGGAAGCAGTGCCGGGTTAAACACCACAAAAAGGATTAGGCTACCGGATGCATGGGGACCACTTCCGACAGTCTGAGTAAGTATCGGCCACCCCTTAAAAACCTTTACCACATGACGTCATAAAAAATCCCGGCACGTGTGCCGGGAGGGTAAAGCCTGTCAGTCTGCTCTTTAGCGCCAACCAGTGAGCATTGTCCGGGGTATCGGCCATTCCGCCAGAACCTTTACCCCCTGACGGGCATGCCGCTCAGGCTGTTCGTTCCTCGCGGTGCTGCGGTACGCCTCAGCCTGACCGCCCTGCCCGTCGCAGAATAAACCGATCATTCGCGATCGCACCACAGCCTGCTGCCTGAACATCAGGAAATACCGCTCTCAGACGTCTTCCCGAAGATCACCGTCCCGCCAGACGCGTGATTTGAATTAAGTCAGCCTGCAGATGTGAACCCGGTCACGGTAAACTTTATCGGTGAGCTTTTTTTATCCACACGATTCATGCTATGTACAAACTGTGCTGGATTTAAGCGGGTGAGATGGGTATTCTTTTCAGAATTCGCCGGGCGGCGATCTTTATTTGATCCCTGTTGATTACTGTGGTGGTTAACGACAGGGTGTGCAGTAAACCCGTAGCCGGACATGCGCGGCGCGGGAAAGAACTAACCGGATGGGACGTATCCGTAAAAACGTCCAGGGTATGGAGCCCTTGTTTCACCGGGCTCTGAATGCAAAAACCCCCTGAATTCTGTCTCAACTTGGCGGAAGGTTCAGAAATCAGGGGGTCCAAAAGCAGGCGCTGGCCTGTGAAGGATTATAACGCATGCTTTTCATAAGACAACCCCTGTCCGCCATAAGTTCGGGACAGGGTGAATGACCAGATTTTAATCGGGTTAAACCGCCCGAACCTCAAGAATGACGGACGCCACCGCGGCGATCACTCCGTCGCCTGTAAGTGCTCAGACCCTGAATGGTTTGCACCCGCTGATTTCCGGCGCCTGCCGGGACAGATGGGGCACGCCATGAGCCGGCTCGTTATGAAAGACAAACGCACCGGCAGAATGATGCTGCGCCAGCGCATGTCCCGTCACCCCTATTTTGTGCAGCTGCGCGAAGCCGCCGGCCGCAAACGCGATTTCCGGCCGGAAAAGCAGGCGCTTTACGATGCGACCTGGCCGCTGGTGATTCAGCGCGCGGACTTTGCCACCTCTGTGGTCACCTTCAACGGCAGCAGGCTGGCCGACGAGCTCAGCCCCAAAGATGAGAACGGCAACGTCATTCCGGAAACGCGCGTTGAGCCTTCCCGGCTTTCGCGTCTTTTTGAGGAGTGGGAGCGCTTTGGCCTGATTGAGCGTCCGGATCTGGAAACGGACCCGGCCACCGGCTACTGCATGCCACGCCACATCGTGCTGACGGACCGCTTCTGGCAGCTGTGCGGCATCGATATGGATAAGTTCCTGGCGGAGCGCAACGCCCGCCTGGCGGCGCAGGCCGACGGTATTATCGAGCCCGGTACGCACGCCTCCCTGCGCGCCGCGCGCCGGCGCTGGTATGAAAACATGCGCATGGCCACGCTGCTGAGCCGCCGTGAAAAGGCGTCCCGGAACAAGCGCCGGAACAGGCTGGGTAAACTTTCTCTCGACGACAGGCGCAACGCGATGGCCAAACTGTTGCGCATGCGACCGGCGCACGAATGGATGAAACTTTCCCCGGATGAGTTTGACCGCCTGGTCTGGAAGAGTCTCCGTCAGCTCGATCTCGGGCTGGACTACGAGCCCGCCCCCCCGGTACCTGACCGGGTACACTAGCGCCAACTCTTTTATTTACCGCCTTAACTGGCGGTAAAGGCGTTTGTGCCGGGTATAAAATCCCGGTTCTGCGCGCGCATCCCGCCGTTAATTCCGCCTCAAAAAAGCAGATACCCCACCCAATGGCCACGGCCGTTATTTTTATCCACAGTTACCCGCAATTAATATGCGCCATTTACCTGCAACTACTGTCTGTGTTACCTGCAAGATATTCCTGACTTACGTCAGTAAGAGATCTTCATAAAGATAAGGTGTTTTTCATGCAGGCATTCCGCAGGGATAAATTAATGCCTTCGCTCGCAGCGGCCGCATGCGTCCGCGCCGCTCAGAATCTGAAATAGCTCCCGCTGACGCGGGCCCCGATCTGTGCAGTTAGTTACAACAGTCAAAGATTCACTGTGGTCAGACAGCACAGGCCTGAAAAACCACGCCCCTCTCCGGGAGAGCACACGAAGCCAGACCTGAAACCCGGTTGCCCCCACTGACCAGCCGCCCCCGCCCGGCCCTACGGGCCGGAACAGGCGTGGCTGATGAATGGGTGTTGTAACTAGTCAGTTTGTATTGCTGTAAGAGGAGCCGCGGATTCGTCCTTTCGTCTTCGACCATCTGACTGATAAGCTGCTGAAAGGCCGCTGCTTAAACGGCGTCTGGCAGGACGGGGTTGGGGTTTTGGCACCATCCGCCCTGTAACCGGCTCTGCCGGGCTTACGGCGCCCGATGGCATCTGAGCCGTCCTTAACAGTTTCTGGCGCCTCCATGCCGCTGACGCGGCATTCACGGGACAGGCTGCGCACTGCTCGCCTGTCCGGCTACGTCTGAGAGGTAAGTGCTATGCAGGTTACTGAACAGCAGTATGGGGAACTTGAGAAGGTTTACACAATGATCGGTGCCGTAGTCATGGCAATGGCCAGCGACGGTCTTGAAACCACGCGGCTGCGGATTGCCGGATTTATCCGTGAAGAACTGGCCAGAACGGAAGAGTGGTCACCGGAAATGAAAACGCTCATGCAGAGCGCGGTAGATTCGCTGGAGACTTATCCTGACCAGGAAATCGTCGAGGGGCATCGCGACGGCGATTATGGGTTTCTCGGAGGGCTGATGTCATAAAATTCCGGTTATCAGGGCCACCCTTTTGCTGTAGTCAGGCTTCATGCTATACGTTAAAAGAAAAACCTGAACGTCAGTCATATCGCTCAGTACGGGCTCATAAATGGGATAAATAAAATGAAATTTAAGAATTCAATGATTGTGGTTCTGCTGACAACTTTTGGAGCATCGGCGGCACCACTAACGGGTGATGCCCTTAAACACCATGTTAAAATTGTATGCGGAATGCGTGACACCCTTGATTTGAAAGTACCTTTTGACAACCATGTTCCAACTGAGCCATTAAATGGAATAAATCGCGGCGTTGTTCACGCTGCAAAGGATGCAGCTGCCAAGAAAGATAGTACAGTCCTCTCAGAGAACCTGAGTGATTGTCAGACGCACGTGGAATCTCAGTACAACTCAAATCCCAAACTTTATGGCAAAGATTGAGATGGTTGATAAATGAACAGACTGCTATTACAGGTTTGTTCACTTTTTATATTCCGCTCGGAGCTCCACATACCAGGAAAATTGAAGCCGTGCATGGCAGATGATATGTAGAGCGGTATAGATAAGCTGGAGATATCTTCTTGATATAGCCCGCTCTGTGAATGCTTGCCTGCATCACTAAGATTATCACTGGTATTGAAATTATTGGTCAAAACTTCGCTGTTTAGTGCCCCCCTGATGATGAATGGTGAAACGCACAAGATTTGCAACCTCTTACAGTGCCGGTTATAAATTGAGTCAGACACGTGCCGTTACGACAAGGAGGATTCTGTGGAAGACGGGCAGGGATTGAGGATAGCGCTTTCACCGGTGCAGCTGGCAGCCGTACTCTCTGATCGCAGTATCAGTGAAGGTGAATCAGCCAGTAACCGTATATCCGGCGGGCTCGGACTGGCGGGTGGCGTCGTTGAGATGTTCGGTGCCGGTGCCCTGTGCGTGGTGCCGGAGCCCACTATGCTGACCAAAGCCGGCTGCGTCTTTGTCGGCACGCACGGACTTGATACTATCCAGGCCAGTATCCGTCAGGTCTGGACCGGCAGGCAGGTCAATACAGATATCTTCAATTCAGCTGTGGCACTCGCGCAATCGCTCGGCGCTGACCGCCAGACCGCCATGAAGGTGGGCCTGACGGTCGATATCGCCATACCAATGGCGTTTGCACTGGCGGCCGGGGCAGAGCGGGTCATTGCCGTACGCCGTGGGCGGTTCAGAATTGCTGAGCACGAGTCACTTTCAGGACGTGCGCCCGGTGGCCATACCATCGAGCGACACATCGGTAAATCGCCGGATGAGCTACGCGAAAGGCTTATCAGAGAGCCCAGGCTTGAAGAATCCAGCAGCTTTAAATCACTCCGTGAGGCAGAGGCAATCATCAGCCGGGTACTGGCGGATAATAAAAATCAGATAGCGATGTGGGTGAAAAACGTTCCGCCCGGCATGCGCGCCCGCATGCGGCTCAGCCGGCGGTTTGCGCATCCCACGGGGATTATGGTGCGCAGAGCAAATCAGGAAACCGTTACCTGTTATGCCGTCCGCGTGGTGATTGATTTCAGGTCATTTAACGGAAAACCCTATTTTATTCTGACTGCGTTTCCGGAGGTATAGTGGATCGTATCAGCATCAGCGAACTGGATAATTTTATCGGCGTCTATTTCGGTCAGGATTACGTTATGGCGGAACCCGGACATGAGATAGAGCCCAAGATTCAGGCCTACATTCACGACATGCCCGACGCGAATCTTCACGCCCTGCTGGCAGACATTGAGCTGTTTCTGGACGAGTGCGACGATACCGAGCTGGATTTCCGGACGCATTACAAAGGGGAGTTTGTGCCGGCGAACTGGGACACCACGGCGCAGGCGTTTCTGGAGTTGGTACAGGCGCGGGTATCTGCCGCGCTTAATAACCGTGAACGCTGATATCTGGCCGTCGATCCCCGCGAAGCAGTCAGCATTGCCGGGTCCCTGTTTGTCCGGGTTCCCTTTTTACAGACTACAGTGAATGCCCGGGGTGGCTCAGAATAACGGACATGGAGCGGACGAGCTGCCAGTGAACAGCCGGATACAAACCATTATATTTTACCCTGCACAGGCATTCTGTACGTGCGATCCGTACTTTACGATCAACGATTTCATTCATCAGGGACCTGCCCGGAATAACGCCATGAACAGACATGAAGTGACGTCTGCGCTTTTCAGCAGCGCGGGATACGATGCGACTACCGGCGTGCTTGAGCTGGAGTACCGGAACGGCGCGTGCCGGCGCTGGCTGGCCGTGCCTGCAAAGGTATATCAGGCCTTCTGTGCGGCCGCAGACAGCGACACTTTTTTCAGGACCAGTATCGATGGACGCTACCTCTCTGTGCGGGGCAGCCTCAGCCTGCGGCGCGATGTCTGAGGCCATCATCATCTGCGCGTTGCATCATAGTTCTCCAGCGCCTGCTGGCGATAGTAGCGGACGGGTGCCCTGCGCTCAGCCCGTACCCGGCCTTTTTCATGATTATACGGGCAATGCTCTCACTCAATTTACAGATGAGTGAGAGCATTGCACCGTTAATATCACCGCGTGATGTAAGCATGTTTATTTCGTGAAATTCGTTCATTGTTCCCCTGCTCCCTGTGTGAATTATATTATTGGCAGGGATTAATAATAAATTAACCTGAATTTTTATCCTTTGTCGCGACAGTAACTGGGCGTTATTTAATTAAATAAACGCGCTGCGTGATAGAATGGTGACTTATTTATCCTGCAGGGCGACTATCCATGATTAAATATAAACCCGGAGTAATAGCGTTATGCGCGATTGCATTTATGCCCTGTTCGTTCGCTACGGTGACGGCAGGGTTCTCTCCCGGCGGTACGGCGCTGAACCTGATACTGCAGTTCGCCGGCAGCGCACGCCAGAGCACGGATGTAGCGGCCTATGACTTCACCAGTCAGCCCGTGGCGCAGGCGCTGGCTGCTTCTGTAGCGCGGGGCGTGTCAGTGCGCCTGGTTGCCGATGAAAAGAAAAGCCGGGACCACTGGTCACTCGTCAGCGCGCTGGCCTGCGCGGGTGTGCAGGTGCGCGTCAACGGCATGTACAGCATCATGCACAATAAATTTATTGTTGCTGACGGAAGCGCGGTTGAAACCGGATCGTTTAATTACACGTCATCGGCTGAAAAAAGAAATGCTGAAAACGCGCTGGTTATTACGGGCGAGCCGGCAACCGCGCGACAGTATCAGACGGAATTTAACCGTCTGTGGAATGAATCTTCGCCTGTAACCTGCTCAGCGGACAGGCTGAATTAAGAAACATGCAGGTCTCATATTCAGTATTGTGATCGGGAGGTGGCTTATTATGGCGGCAAAGAAAACATTTCCGGTGCGGTTTGCCGGCCAGCGCGGAACGCGGGAATGCGCCGCAGACTTCCGTGCGGATAAGCCGGAACAGTGGCAGCGCTGGCTGAAATACGCGCGGGATAATAAAGCCACCACGGTGGTGACCTGCCTGTGCCGGCCACCCGATGAGAACGCGCACTGCCGGCGCCTGAAGGTGCACCTTTCCCAGAAAACAGATCAGTGCTGGCTCGCGTCATGGCCTTTTTCCGGCCATGAGCACGCACCGGACTGCCGCTTTTATTCCGTCTGGTCAGATGAAAGGCAGGCCGCTATTTATGCACCTGACGCCGTAAAGGCGTCACCGGACGGGAACATTGTCATACGCCTTCCCACCGGTCTGCAGAAGAAAGATATCCAGGAAAAAAAACCGGATGCGCTCCCGGTCAGCGCCGGACCTGTTAAGCGGCGCCGGCAGCCCTCGATGCGCCCGCTGGGGTTGCTGCACCTGCTCTGGGAGCAGTCCGGCATAAACGTCTGGTACCCCGCCTTTGACCGGAAAAAACGCTATCCGGGCTGGGTCAGCTGGCGGCTGAATGAAGCGGCCGCACGCGTACGTATCGGACGGGTCCCGCTGCAGCAGTCGCTGCTTCTGATGGCCACGAAGGACTCAGCGCAGGCCGTGCAGAACCGTCATGTTGCCAGAGACGCCGGCAGCAAGTCACGCCGTCTCATCCTGATCTCGCAGCTGGCTGCCTGGAGCGACGCGGCCGATGCGCGACTGGAGTCCACGCTTCCGCTGGGACTGTTTGCCGGTTTTCCCGCGCTGCAGCTGCCTGATGACGTCAGAGCGCGCCTCGCGCGGAGCTTTTCGCGCGAACTGGGAGACTGGCGCCGCGGTGCCCGGGTCATGGTTATCTGTGAAACCGAGCCGCCGGAAACGGTTTTTATCCGAAGAGACGGGCAGAACCTGCCGCGCAGCAGCTGCAGGATAATCGATGCGGCGCTGATGACCGTCAGTCCGCGTTATATTCCCCTGGACTCACGCTATGAGGGAATGGTTGAGGTACGCCTGTGGGAGGAAAAGCGCGCGTTCATCAAGCCGCTGCGCTATGACGGCGAGGAAAATGTTTTCCCTGACTTCGTACTGACTGACGTTGCCGGCGCTGAAGCCCTGCCGATGGAGGTGTTCGGTATGAATACCCCGGATTATCTGCAGCGTAAACAGGTTAAAACGGTGACGTACGACAGAGAGTTCGGGGCCGGGCGATGGTGGCAGTGGGATGCCTCAGCAGACCCTGAAGGCCATGATATACCGGCCTTTCCGCCCCGCTGAGCACGGTTTAATGCAGGCAACTGTCCGGTTGGCGGCATATACTGACATTCTGAGTAACGGATACGCACTGTGTGGCAGACAGCGGCGTTACAGGTTCACGTCTTAAAGCTGAAAAGCTGTCAGAATGGAGTATTTTCATGGCCTTTCAGAGCCCGGCCCAGAACTACACCGAAACACGCCTGAGTCTGGGTGACCTCGTTCATCTTTCACCTCATTCAACCTACCTGATGCGCAGCGACAGCAGCTTTCCCGATGCCGGCATCGTGAAAGGGTCTGTGCTGGCCATCGATCGTTCGCTGGTACCGGCGCACGGTCAGCTCATTGTGGCCGAGTCCGACGGGGAGCTGACGCTGCGGCGCCTGCTGCTCGACCCTGTTCCCGCCCTGCAGGCGCCGGATGCGGATGAAACCATCACCCTGCTGGATGTGAGTCAGGGACTTCCCGTGTGGGGTGTGGTTGCCTACGCACTCACCGATGTGGCCGGGCTGGGATTCAGCGGACCGGCGGGAGAGTAATCATGTTTGCGCTGGCCGATGCCAATAATTTTTACGCTTCCTGCGAAACCGTATTCAGGCCTGATCTGCGCGGTAAACCTGTCGTCGTTGTGTCGAATAACGATCTGAGTGATAAGTAGTGTTAGTTAGTTTCGTGGTTTCAATTTTTCAGGTTTGAAGAATTGAATGGTCCGCTATGTGCGAAAAACGGGTACTGAGTGTGAAGACCGGGGGGCGTAACTCAGCCCGAACTGATAAGCCCGACAAACCTGTCAACCAGTGGGTTTTCACTCACTGATGACCAGGCAACGGCGGTGGTAATGACCTGAATGTTTTCTTCCAACGGGATGGTGACCACGTTTGCAGGAGAAAGGCGCTCCAGAGAAGCCGGTACCAGCGCTACTCCCTGCTCACAGCTGACAAACGCAATCTGCGAAGCAACGGACCGCACCTCGTGCAGGATCCGGGGTGAAAAGCCTTTTTCACGGCAGGCTGCGGTTATAGAGTCAAAATAAACCGGGCTCAGATGACGCGAAAACATCACCCACTCTTCACTCATCAGTGAGCGGAGAGCGATCCGGTGCTGCCCCGCAAGCCGGTGATTATGAGGCAGTGCGACAACGAGCCTGTCACTGGAAACCGGCATTTGTTCAATGCCTTCCCCCATGTCACCCGTAAGGCGGGCAAAAGCAAGGTCGATTTCTCCGGCGGAAAGTGCCGGAATAGCCTCAGCGCTGTCAATTTCCTTGACGGAAACGGTCACCTCCGGCATCAGCGCTTTCATCTGCTTGATGTAGGCCGGCAGAACATCAAGCATCGCGGTACTGATGGCCCCGATGGTCAGCATCCCGGTATGGCCTGCTACCGCCTCACTGACAGCCAGCTCCAGCCGTTCAGCCTGTTCGGCAAACTTTCTTACTGCCGGCAGAATGGCCTGTCCCGCCGGCGTCAGCTGTATTTTTCTTCTGGAGCGGTCAAACAGCTGCACCTTCAGCGTCTGCTCCAGCACCTGGATCTGCTGCGTCAGGGGCGGCTGCGTCATGCCCAGTCTCTTTGCGGCCCGGCCAAAGTGTTTTTCCTCGGCCACGGCCAGAAAAAGCCACATGTGCCGCAGTATGCGAAAATTCATCATCTCCTCCGATACGTTTTTTATATCAAACCAATTCGCAATAAGGATTTTTAATATCAGACTGTACCGCTGATAGTGTCTGACATTCAACCAATCGCGGAGTGTGTTTTATGACGACGGACCTGGCATTAGCGAGGCTGGCTGAGCTGGACACCAATACGGTGTCAGACGCGCTGGATTTTCTTGACATCGAGGGGGCAACCTGGGGGATCGTTCCGCTGTGGGGCTGCCCGAAAATTACCGGGCGTGCCAGCACCATCCAGCTGGGCCCCAAAACCGATACCGGACCCACGGTACACCTTATTTCGCCCGTCATTGATGCGATTACCAGTAACGATCGCATTCTTGTCATCGCAGGTGGACAGGCGGGCATTTCCTGCTGGGGCGACATCCTGGCAAACGCGGCACGGGGCCGCGGCGTCCGGGGCTCTGTGATCGACGGCCTGAGTCGCGACATTGAGGGAAGCGAAGCCATCGGATATCCGGTTTACGGGCGCGGCGTAACGATGATCAGTGCGCGCAACCGGGTTATTCAGCTTTCTTCCGGACAGCCGGTCAGGTTTGCCGGCGTCGAGGTACGTCAGGACGACTACGTGATTGCCGACCGCTGCGGCACCGTATTTATCCCCGCTCATCGTATTGACGACGTTCTCGGACTGGCGCAAAAGATCGCCCGCCGGCAGGCCGGTATGGTCCGCGCCGTCCGCCGCGGTAACGCAGTGGCTGACGTAATGCATGACAGCGCCTTTGATGCCATCAGTACGGAGTCTGAAAATGACTGATAAAGATTATTCGCTTACCGATCTGTTCCGCGGACTGGACACGGCCGGCGTGTCCGATGCACTCGATAAGCTGGGTTTGCCGGGTCAGTGCTGCGACATCATGCCGCTGGATGACTACCGGCAGGCGACGGTCGGAGTGGCATGGACCGTCCGTTACGAGCCCGCCAGCAGTCCGCCCGGCACGGTAGGGGATTTTATTGATGACGTGCCGGCCGGAAGTTTTGTGGTTATCGATAACAACGGGCGCACTGACTGCACGGTCTGGGGCGACATCATGACTCAGGTGGCCGGAATGAAGGGGATTGCCGGCACGGTCATTGACGGTGTCTGTCGCGACGTGCACAAAGCGCTCGGGGATGGCTATCCGATGTTCACCCGCGGGCGTTTTATGCGGACCGGAAAAGATCGCGTGCAGGTGAGTGCGGTGAATCAGCCGGTTTCCATCGGAAGCGTGCGCGTCGAACCTGGTGACGTGGTGATTGCCGATGCCAGCGGCGTGGTGATTGTTCCGTCCGCAAGGGCAGAAGAGGTCGCGCGGGTTGCGCAGGACATTGAAAAAACTGAGTCGCAGATCCGCGAAGCGCTGGCGGAAGGAAAATCTCTTCGCCAGGCACGTGAAGAACTGGGCTATCACCTTCTTCAGAGGAAATCATCATGACATCGGTAACGGAGCAGCATGCCCGCCGGGCACTTGAGCTGGGCAGCGCCACGCTATACGAAGCCTCCGGGCTCGACTGTGCGGCAGATCCGCAGATCCGCAACATCTGGCGCGGCATGGCGATCGCGGCCCCGGCCTTTCCCGTCGCCTGTTCACCCGGCGATAACCTGGCGCTGCACCTTGCGCTTGAAAAGGCTCCGCGTGGCAGCGTGCTGGTCGTGACCACGGACGGCCACCTGGCCGGGTACTGGGGAGAGGTGCTGACGGTGGCGGCCCGGGCGGCCGGCCTTGCAGGCCTGATTACGGACGGCGGCGTCCGCGACATCGCGGCCATTAAGAAACACGACTTTCCGGTTTTCGCGCGCGGGGTGTCAGTGCGCGGCACGATAAAGAGCAGCTTTCAGTCCGTGGGGCAGCCTTTCCGCTTCACCGGCATTCCTGTCGACGCCGGTGACGTCGTTGTGGCGGATGATGACGGCGTCGTTATCATTCCGGCCGCTGAATTTTCCCGCGTGCTGCAGGACGGCGAGGCGCGTGAGGCAAAAGAAAGACTGATGATGGAAAAACTTAATGCAGGCAGCACCACGGTAGACTTAATGGGTCTCTCACAGTGGAGAACGCAATGACCGGGATTCAGAAGCTGAACCACTATCTTGACAGCGTCAGGCCTTCAGCCACCTACAGGATCATGGACAAGGTTGCGGAGCTGAAGGCGCAGGGGCGTAAAATCATTTCGCTCAGCGCCGGCGAGCCGGATTTCCCCACGCCCAGGCACATCTGCGCGGCCGCGATGATTGCCATACAGGACGGTCACACAAAGTACACACAGGTTGCCGGGCTCCGGGCGCTGCGGGAAGCCGTGGCCCGGAAGTTTAAAACGGACAACGGTCTGGATGTGTCCTGGGAAGACACGCTCGTGGGAAATGGCGGTAAACAGATTATCTATAATGCGCTTGCCGCCACCCTGAACGACGGGGATGAGGTGATCATCCCGGCGCCTTACTGGGTGAGCTATCCGGAAATGGTGCAGCTCTGCGGGGGAATACCGGTAATGCTGACGTGTGACGGCGGCAGTGGCTTCAAGCTGACGCCGGAACTGCTTGACGCGGCAGTCACCCCCCGCACGCGCTGGCTTATCCTTAACTCACCGTCCAACCCGACGGGGGCGGTTTACAGCGGGCAGGAGCTGCAGGCGCTGGGCCAGGCACTTCTCCGCCATCCGCAGGTGCTCATACTCTCTGATGATATTTACGAGCACCTGATTTTTGACGGCGCTAAGTTTTCGACCATGGCCGCCGCGGTGCCGGAACTGCAGCCCCGCACGCTGACCATGAACGGCGTGTCCAAGGCCTGGTCAATGACCGGCTGGCGCATCGGGTTCTGTACCGGTCCGCGCTGGCTTATCTCCGCCATGGAAAAGCTGCAGGGTCAGCAGACCTCCGGTGCCAGCTCCGTTTCACAGCATGCCGCCCTGGCGGCGCTGAACGGCCCGCGTGATTTTCTGAATACCTCCCGCGATGCCTTTACCGCCAGGCGGGACTTTGTGCTGAGCCAGCTTAACAGCGCGCCGGGCATCCGCTGCGCGACGCCTCAGGGGGCTTTTTATGTATTTGCCCACTGCGGCGGCCTCATCGGAAAAACGTCCGCGGGCGGTGCCCGCCTGAATTCAGATGAAGACGTGGCCACCGCACTGCTTGAAGAAAAAGGCGTGGCGGTGGTGCACGGCAGCGCGTTTGGCCTCGGCCCCTATATCCGCATTGCCTACGCCACCGATGACGCCTCGCTGAAGCAGGCATGTCAGCACATTACCGATTTCTGTCGCGCAGCACGCTGAGCGGCAGTCACTACATTCAGCCCCTTTCAGTCATCAGGAGCAGCCAGCTTGAGCAGCGAGTTTGAAAGCCGGACCTACGGCATCACAGTTGATAAGACAGAAATGCGCATCGCCGCCATTCACCGTCCGGGTCAGGGTGAACCCGTTCTGTTTTTACACGGTTTTGGATCCACCAAGGAAGACTATGCGGACATCATTCACTATGCCGGATTTCATGGCCGCCCGTTTCTGGCCTATGATGCACCGGGCTGCGGTGAAACACAGTGCAGTGATTTAAGCGCAATCAGTATCCCTTTTCTTGCTGAAACGGCGCTGGCGATGGTCAGCGTACTGGGCTATGAGCGTTTTCACCTGGTCGGGCACTCAATGGGCGGACTCACCGCCCTGATACTGGCGCATGCACACCCTGAACGCATACTGAGCTTTGTGGACATCGAGGGGAATATTGCCCCGGAAGACTGCTTCCTGAGCCGTCAGGTCGTGAACTATCCTGCAGGCAGTGATGAAGAGTTTTTTGACAATTTTATCACCCGCACCCGGCACGCTCCTGCCTGGGCAAGTGCGCTCTACTCGGCCAGCCTGCGTCACAAGGTCCGCGCCGGAGCGGTGAGGCCCATTTTCAGGTCAATGGTGAACTACTCTGATCACGGTGACCTGATGGCCAAGTTTCTTAATCTGCCGTGTCCGAAAATGTTCATGTATGGTGAACAGAACGCCACGCTCTCCTATCTTGAGCAAATCAGCGCACATGGTGTGCAGCTGGCTCAGATTCCGCATTGCGGGCATTTTCCGATGTATTCGAACCCTGAACTTATGTGGCGTCATATAAGAGAGTTCCAGCAGGCAGCATCCTTTGCCAGGCGGGCACGCTGAGGGCCATAACCTGATCAGCGCAGCTCTCTGACGTCAGTCGCGGAGCTGCGCGCAGCCGTTTATCTGTCACCCTCAGCAGGCAGACAGACTGGCTGGCTGCCTGCATCACCGGGCGGCCATCCTGTGCGCACCGGGAAAAGTTCAGGGCTCTCACCTCAGAATAGCCGCATCCGGTCTGTGGTTTCGTAACGGCCGGCTGCCACGCAGCAGGCATTCTCAGAATGATGCGTTTATGCAGCTTGCCCGGGCAGGAGTAATACCGTCTGACGGTGAAACATGGCAATAAATGCCGAAACGCTGCTGTAACCCACCTCAAAAGCCACGCTTTCCACCTTCTGCCCTCTTTCCAGTAGGCTGACAGCCCTGACGACGCGCAGCCGCTGACGCCATTCATTCAGCGGCATGCCGAGTCTTTCCTGACACCTCCGGTTCAGCGTTCGGATGGTCGTACCCGCAGAGGCGGCCAGCACAGACAGCGGCGTTTTATCCGCGGGATTTTTCGCCAGCCTGTCGAGCACGGCGGCCAGCAGCGGATCGCTGGTAGACGGGAGGAAATTCTGATAGCGGGGTGCCGCGGCCAGCTGATCGCGCAGCACGTCAAGGAACCGGTTATTTTCAGCAGAAAGTGGCGCGCGGAGCGGATGCTGGCGAAGGTAATCGAGCATGGCAATGATCAGGGCGCTGACTTCCAGTGTGCAGGGCGTTCCCAGCATTCCCTGACAGAGTTCCGGCATCAGGTAGAACGAACAGTGGGACGCGCAGTAGTGGTTCAGACCTTCATGCACAACACCCGGAGGCAGCCATATTCCATAATGTGCCTGCGCTGTCAGATGATCAGCGTCCAGCCTGACCTCCATGACGCCGCTGAAAGAATACACAAACTCCCCCCTCGGGTGGGAGTGCACAGGATAAGCCGCTCCGGCGGGCATATTTGAAGATGCTTCTCATCTGATTCGCACTATTAAGTAGCTAACTAAAGTAACTCTACAAGTCTCATGACACAGAAAAAATTAGTAATTCGATACTGATTAAAATCATATCGTTACACATAATTAACTGTTAGCACCATTCAGATACAACGACGGATGCGTTATTGCACGTTCGGCCGAAGCAAAGCGCATGGGTATAAAAATGGCCGCCCCGCTGTTTCAGAACGAGCGCTTTTTCAGGCAGAACGGCGTTCAGGTGTTCAGCTCTAATTATGAGCTTTATGGCGATATGAGCAGCCGCATGATGGCCATCCTGGGCGAAATGGCCGCTGGGCAGGAAGTTTACTCGATAGATGAAAGCTTTCTGGACGTTACCGGGATTGGCAGCCTCATCCCGCTTGAGAAGTTCGGACAGCAGATGCGTGAGCGCATAAGACGGGAGACCGGACTGGTTATCGGTGTGGGGTTCGGGCCGACCAAAACGCTGGCCAAACTGGCCAACCACGCGGCCAAGAAATGGTCCCAGACCCGGGGCGTCGTTGATCTGTCAGATCGGAGCCGTCAGCGAAAACTTCTGCACCTGACTGACGTCAGTGACATCTGGGGGATCGGCCGGCGCATCAGCCTGCGCCTGAACCAGCTGGGTATCACTACCGCCCTGCAGCTGGCAGACAGTAACATCAGTATGATCAGGAAAAATTTTGACGTTATCACTGAGCGCACAGTGCGTGAGCTCAACGGCGAATCCTGTCTGGCACTTGAGGATGCGCCGCCGCCGAAACAGCAGATAGTAAATTCACGCTCTTTTGGCCAGCGCGTTACGCAACTGGAGGAGATGCAGCAGGCCGTGGTGCTCTACGCCACGCGCGCGGCGGAAAAGCTCAGGGAGCAGAACTCACGCTGCCGACACATAAGTGTATCCATCGCCACCGCCCGACACGGCGATGAGCCTCAGTATTCGAATACGGCCTCCCGCATCTGTGATTATCCTACGAACGATACGCGCGACATTATTGAATCAGCCATTCGAGGCCTCAGCACCATCTGGAGAGACGGCTACCGGTACGCAAAAGCCGGCGTCATGCTGGGTGATTTTTACCAGTCCGGGGTCGCGCAGTTTGACATGTTCAGCGAGCAGCAGCCGCGTGCAAACGCGGATGCGCTGATGGCCGCGCTGGACACCATTAACCGCTCAGGTAAGGGAAAGGTGTGGTTTGCGGGTCAGGGAGAACGTGACAGTGCCTGGCAGATGAAGCGCGAAATGCTGTCACCACGCTATACAACGAGGTTGAAAGACATACCGCTGGTAAAATGAAGTTGCTGAGTGACGTAAAATTATAAACGGACAATGAATAGAAACGAAAAAAGGCGGGGTGGAACCCCCGCCTTGATTCAAGTTCCTTCAGTCCTTACGGACGTCCGGTCAGTTGCCTGATAACAACGATAATGCGTAAGCTGACGTGCAGTATCTGCAATATCAGCAGGATTGATCCCAGCGTTATCACTTTAGCTTCTCCCTCACAGGAGAGCGCCACACGCCGCTTATGCCCTTGAACTTCCCTCACGGCGCGTATCAATGCGAGTCGATACATGCAGCACCCTATAAGTGGGGGCAGACCGGACGGCTCCACCCGTTTCCGGCCGGGAGAATCCGTTACATTCACCCGTTAGTGCTGCACTCAAACCGACAAGCCCGGCCATTATAAGCCAGTATTGGGTTGACGTATATTGACGGCTCCGCCAATAGTGCTAAAATTGCATGGCGAGTCGATACATGCAGCACCCTGTTCTTGAGCACGGCCTCCAACCGTTCCTGGAACTGAAAACAAACCTGGTCTACCAAACCGGGTTTTTTTTCGTCTCAGATATGCCATATCCCTGTTTAATCACATTCTAACACAATCTGTGTTAGGTTTTTTGTGTCCACATTTTCCTCAAAGCTGATCAATCTGAGCGCGGAGCAGACAGTTAAGGATTTTGCTTCAGCTCTACATTATTGGGTGATGTAGCGTACTCAACCCCGGTTACAAAATGCACCTCAATTCCTGCGGTATCCATTACAAGATCTGCACTCATAAACTTTTTATAAAGGCTGGAAGGGGGCTGATTCAGTTTTTCTTCATCCAGTGAAGTAATTGACGGGCTCGGGTACCAGAAGTCTTCTTCAGCGTTTTCATACATGTCGACTCTGTATTTTATACCGTTAGCCGCCCCGTTTCTGACGCGGGATGAATTCCTGAAAAGAACAACGTTATATTTAGCATCGTCCTTATCTTTAGGGTGTGCACTCTGTGTCGAATGAAACATTATCCCGTCAAGCTTTAGTGAATCTGAAATGCTGAGGTATTCAGATACGGCCTGCGTTATCAGGTATTCGCTGTCCGTTCGGGCTGCGGTCACAGGGATGGTCAGCTTTCGTGATAGCGTTCTCAGAAATGACGTGACGTCAATCTGGCTGCGCGTTGCCGGATCAAACAGACTGCCCTCTTTGATCACGATATGTTCAAGCGCCGAGAGGTCAAGAATGCGCATCGGACGTGTTGGCCTGAAGGGGGCCACAACCACCACGCTGCCTACCGCGGGCCTGACTTCGGCTATCGCCGTTTTTCGGCTGGCTGCGCCGTAGAACACCGGCACCCCCGGAGCATTCATCCTTCCGGCTCTTGCCTTAGCCGAAGGTGGCGGGCCGAAGTTACGTTCTGGATGTTCAAGTTCTGATTCGATTTTATTGTAATCATCAAATGCTCTCGCCCGGTACAGGACATAATTTCCATCTATCGTCCTGACCGTAGCACCGGATGAAATATAAGCCTGTTCTACGCCTGAAAAGATCTGGTCAAGAAAGTTTCGAAGATTGCTGTTAAAATAGCGGCTTTCGGTTTCAAGCGATTTCTTTATTTTATTCCATGCGAAATCAAATTCTGTTACTTCAAAAGCATCTTTAACATAAACGTAAAACTCGCTATACGCTTCATCCCCCCATTCATTATGTTTTTCACAAAGCAGATCAAATATATCTCTGCAGGCTGATTCATCCACGCCTAACTCCTCTGAAATGATTTCCTCCGTCGTACCGCCGAAAGGGCTGTTCTCATTTTCAGGGTAAGATGAGTAATAACTGCAGAACACGTCATGCATGCGGTCTGCAATTTCACTGAGTTCAGCTGTACTTTCTGCCCGACCACAATAACTGCACGGTTCTCCGCTTTGTCCGTGGGAACGGATGTGCTTGCTGACATATGGGTCCTCGATGCACACGTCACAGATGTACTTTTCATCGTCCATAGTTTCTACGCTTTTTATCTGATCAGATGGGTGTTTTCACTTTACCGAATAGCCTGGCTTTGGCACGCATTTTATTTAAACGATGTGACCATGCATGCAGCAAAAAGAGAAGGTGGTATTTTTAATGTGTGATTTGGCTTTGGCTTCATGTACATAGCGCCATTTTAGTCGGCAGGTAATTGCATTAAATCATAGCTGAAGCCTGCAACAGCATCCTGGAAAAGCAGGCTGAATCTGCTATTCCGGGGGATAAGTATTTCTTCTAATCCTAAACCGTTGTCATCAGAATACAGTGAAATGTTTCTCCCTGTATGGGAGAAAATACGTATTGAATCACAGTCGAAACTGCTTCCGTCATATCTTTTAGTATGCAGATTAGTACTTGTATAACCGGCATTAATAATCGTCTCTCCGGATGTTAATAGATTTATATCCGAGGCGCTTATAGGACACCATCTGTGAACCACCGAGCTCTCATCAATTGGCAGCTTGCTGAGTGCTGAGTCTATTAATTCTACCAGGTAATGGTTTTCACCGGACCGAAGCGCGTCATTAATAGCTTCATAAAAAGGTGGGTAAACGTTGGTATATGCATAAACTGCTATGGCTTCATCATAGTTGAGCAATATAGCTTTATTTGCTTGTTTATGCGAATTACAGATGGCCATCCACCACATGTCAAGCAGATACTCCTGTACTTCCTTTTTTATGTAATTTCTTCCTGTACTCATTTATATGCTATTTTCATATTAATTAAAAAAATGTGATTAAGTATTGGTTAGCTAGAATGGAAATAACAAAAGTACTCAGATTAAAGTGCTATTGATTTAAAAAAAGCCGCGATAAGCGGCTTTGACGGCAATCATTTTTTCATCGGCGGGATTTTCGGACCGTTTGCCGGCGCGAAGGTTTGCCGAGGAGCGACTGAAGGCGAAACCTGATGTCCGTACTCTCTGGGATTCAATCCGCCAGATGGCAAACTCTGGCCTTTTTGAACGCCTTCCGTCATCATCTGTTGTCCTCGTTCAGCTGCCAGCAAGCCCTCCATCCCTGCTGCCTGAAAGCCATCCATGCCTACTGTCTGGCGACCGTTATTCACCAGCTGCTGTGTTGTTTTCGGATTGTGATTCTTCGTCATCTGAGGCTGCCTCTATGAAGTTTTCAAATATGATCATTTTGCCGTACTCTTTAGACAGATATAAAAAACTTGTCATCCAGAGAACTTTCCCGCTTTCTGCATGTAACACTGTCACATTCAGCAGACCTAACTCCTGCGTTTTCTCACTTTCATTGTAAAGATATATTCTGCCATGAACCAGCAGGTTGTCTTCGTGCAACAGTACATAACACTCTCCGCATCGATGATGCATCAGCTCCGCCGAACGAATAAATACATTGTCATCACCGTACTTATTCGAGATCCCTTTTCGCAAAAGGAATTCATGCAGTGTTCTTTTCGTTGAAATATAGACAGCAGCAAGTCCGAAAGGAACAGCCAGAAGACCGCCGGACAATATTTCCAGCGGATTGAGCGTGATTTTTTCCTCACCGTTCGCAACTGTCCAGACAGAAAGTAAATGCCACTGTATTGATTTGGTATCCTGAATTCCTATTAAAAACTGATAAGCAGACAACCCCGCCTGCATAACCAGATACGTTGTAATACCGAAAACGACCGACATCAGAATATAGCGGAATGAATCCCACGGTTTATGCTGCGTATAAGTATCATAAATAAGCGCCATGATGACACCGGGGATCATGATGGCAACAAGCGAAACGGTCAGCGCGTTCATTCATGCTCTCATTATTGACTGGTACAGGTAGTCTATCATCACGCGCCCTGACAGTAGTACTTCATAAAGTTTTCTCTGCCTGATTTTACTAATCATGCTTGTCACCAGGTACTGAGCGAAAAGTGCCTGGTGGAAAAAGCCTGTCTACAGGACTTCATTGCTATATGCAGGCATGCAGATGAATCTCCGGGGCAAAGCCCGTCATCACCGCGGTCATTTTTTCCGTCCGCGTCACCGCTGTGCATGTCGTGATGGCTTAATTGACCTGCGGCATAGGGCCGTTAAGGAGACATTCCATGTACAACGCTGACAGGTTACAGCTGCTCATCCGTCAGGTGACGCAGCAGAGGGAGCGCTTCATTCAGACGGGATCTGCCCTGCACCGGATATTCTTCATCGACGGCTACATGTTGCTAGGGAGGATAACGCAGGATGTTTCTCAAAGTCCGGAGATACGCGATAAGGCGCTGGAAGCGATGCACCGGCTCGCGCTGAGAGGTTAAAAAAGCTCCGGCCTGAACAGACGTTCAGGCCGTGCCCCGGGCGTTACGACTGGCCCGCTGCGACCGCCCGTTCCAGAGTGGCCATAATTAAACCAGAAGAAATCGGCCCAATGTCGTGCGCTGTCAGGCACTTCCTAACGTTTTCCTCTGCCAGTTCAGCGTTGCCCTTGAAGGTGAAGCGGCCCTCATCAGCCAGGGCAAAAAGGTCGATAACCATGTCATCGGCGTCATCCTGCGGGCGCTCCTGCAGCCAGGCGTTAAGTTCGTAACGGTGCCAGGTCAGCTTCAGGCCAGCGCTTTTCAGGTCGTCAAGCAACGCCATCAGCCCGGCCTGCGCCGCGTTCGGGAAGCGGGCGGCGTGCACGGTGAACTCATGTCGGCCGTCAGCGCGGCGCTTGTCGGGTAACGGCAGGAAGCGGACCTGGAAGTCTTCACTCTCCATCATCATCGTCATCAGACTGCGGTCATCGTCGGTCAGCGCCCCCAGCGCGCTGCCGTCCAGGGTGGCCAGTGCATCGTTCATTCTGCGGATCTGTCCACTCAGCCACTGTTCGTGCCCCTGTTTTTCCTCCTCCGTTTCAAGCTCAAAGTCAGGCTCAAGCTGCGAGAAGGTGAAGTCACGCAGCTTCTGCAGGCGCTGGCCGGCGTCGCAGATGTGCTGATGAATGCCGACGGTATCGTATTCACGCCATGTCGCGGAGTAGCGGTCCGCCTTTTCACGGAATTCCTTAAATGTAGAGATGTACTCCTGCGGGTAGTGCGGGCTGCACTCTTCCAGCACCTGGTTGAAGATTTCAGCCCAGGCGGTGGGGGAAGCCCCGAGCCGCGTGAGGATGTCGACCGGCGTGACGGTTTCCGCTCCCTTGTGGATCAGCAGGGAGAGTATGTCAGAGTCCTTGACCGCCTTCTTTGTCAGTACGACGGCTTTGACCAGGGTTTCTTCTGCCAGGGTGTAGCTGGCGTCATCAATGTGTTTCGTGGGCATGGTGCCCTCCCGGAGATTTAAAACAGCGTTTAGTTAGTTCCTTAGAAGCTTAGAAACTTGTTATTTCGCTTTCATCATGGAGCCACTCGTGCTGTTTTTGCAAGCCTCTTTTTCATTTCCAGCGGACACCAGGCATTCACCCAGGAGTGCCTGGTGCCGCCCTGCCCCCGCCATCATTGGCATTCAGGCCGATAAAAGTTAAACAATTCAGAGGTATAGCAATGCTGTAATCATGCTCATTCCACAAACGGAGCCGCGTGCGTACTCAGACATACCAGGTTATATTCCGTATAGCGGAGAAAAGGCCGATCTGCCCTCGCCCGCTCACCGATTTATTACGGTCGGTTTTTCTGGACAGATGCGCGAAAATACGTTCCACGCCCCCGGACAACGGAGAATGAAAATTGAGAGGCTTACCCCGCGAACTTTCGCAGAATTCATCAAATTTACCGAAAGGGAATTCTGCGTGCTGAGATCTCAATCCCGACCAAGTGCTACCGGCAGGCCAAGTCCAGTATGTAACAGGCTACAGGGGAGGAACGTTTAATTAAACAGTGCGCTATGGGCCACCGGCGTGATTTTTTTCATGTCAGCCCTTCTTCTTATGCGCATGTTCTTTCAAAGCATTCCTTGCTGCATTCTGTCTACTTGCACGTATAGATGTAATCAACCTCACTAAGAGGGAGACATGATCAGGACATGAAAAACCGCATAAGCGGCATTTTTATTGTTCGATTTTTAGAGCCTGTTGTCAGGATGATACCCGGGAATACTTTTGGTTCAGAACATAACTGCCGGTTGTTGAATCTAAAACATTAACGTGATGAATGTCATAGATATTATTTAAGCGCCGAATATCTTTTCCCGATACGTTCCTTCTGAATATTCAGTTTTGTATACGCCTCTGTTCTTCAGTTCCGGGATTAAATAGCCTATAAAGTCCTCATAAGTTCCGGAGTTCACTATGCTGGGCAGGTTAAACCCGTCCGCGCCGTTTTGCTGTAAAGTAACAATCTTATCAGCCAGTTCTGAAGGACCGCCCACCATAACGCACCCCAGTCCCCCGACAGCCGCACGCCGGATCAGCTCGCCGACAGTTTCGGGACATTTACTGTGACTTGATACTGTGAACTGCTCAGCAAATGACTGAATGGCCTCTGACTGAAAGGAAGCTAGCGGGCGGAGTGGATCCTGGTCGGTAAGATCGATACCCAGCCAGGCAGAAGCTAAAATCTCCGCACCCTTTATATCTGCAAAATGCAGCATATGTTCATACTTCTGCTGAGCGACTCTGTTATTTTCTGCCGTGATAAAAGTTACCTGAGGGATGATACGGTAGGACGTGCGCGGCCTCTTCCGTTCTGAGAACTTATGGATTATGCCGGACATGAGACGGTTAGTATTTTCTACCGACTTACCGGCCAGAAAAACGCACTCTGCATTTTTAGCAGCAAAAGCGAGTCCTGTATCAGATGCTCCGGCCTGGTAGAGAACGGGGTAGCCCTGCGGAGAGTACGCTGACAGACCGTATCCGGAGAATTTTATATAATCCCCCTCAAATCTCACTTTTTTTGCAGATGAAAAGAAAGTGTCATCCGGGATGGTGTTCATCCGGGGGGCGGCGGCCCACATTTCCATGCACAGCGATACGTACTCCTCTGCATAAAGGTACCTTTCTTTATGATTCAGAGGAGCGCTGAACCCCATTGCCTGCATGGCCGATGGCAGATAAGACGTGACGATGTTCCAGGCCATTCTGCCCCGGGTAAGATGATCCAGCGTACTCATCTTTCTGGTAAACAGATAAGGTGTGTCAGCAAAAACTGACGAGGTCATGCCGAAGCATAAGTTACGCGTCACGGATGCCATAAGCGCGACCGCCGGGGCTGGATCGTGAAGAGGGAACTGAATGCCCCTGGACATGCAATATTCTGACTCATCATCTTTCTGAGTATGGAGGCCTAAAACATCAGCAAAAAAAACCCCATCGAACAGAGCGTCCTCCAGCGTGCTGGCCAGTTTTTCCCAGTAATCCGGAGTCATAAAACCGGCACACTGATTGTCCGGATTTTTCCACTGGCCCGGATTAAGATGGGTAAGGGAGTTAAGGACAAAGGCATTAAAAATTAACGGGCTTTTCATTAAGCACCTCTCTTTCTGTCATCAAAAAGTTCAGCTTTGCCAGAAAGGCGCTGATCTGCTCCTTCTTCATATCAGCCCTTAAGGTGATCCGTATTGCCGGGCTTGATTTAGGTACAACGGGGAAAAATACCGGGGAGGTAAGGAAGCCCTCATCTGCCAGCTTTGTGCTGAGCCAGATGCATTCTTCTGCGCTCGAACACCGGATTAACCTTACCGGACTGGGGCTCGAATCACCTCTTGTGCCGCGGAGTTGATCAAAATGATGGATGTTATCAGACAGCTTTTTTTGCAGCCGGGGCAGCAATGCCGAGTGGTGTATCGCCAGTGAAGCCATTCCGGCACCTATGCCGGCCGCATTCAGGCTCTGGGACCAGTTAACCGGGCCGCCGTACTGTTCAATTACCGGGGTGATCTTTTTATCTCCGTACAGTATAACGCCACCCGAAGCGCCAAATGCCTTGGCCAGGGAAGCAACAATAAAGGTGTTTTCAGGGAGTTCAGTAAAGAAAGAGCGGGCATAACCGGTACCGCAGGTGCCAGAAATGCTCATTGCATGAGAATCATCGTAGAACAGGCCAAGCCCGTACTTACTCTGAAGGCTCACGATTTCAGTGATGGGCGATATACCTCCCATGCTGTAAAAGGAATCAGCGACGTAAATAACGTGCTGATTAGTCTTACAGATGTCCTCTAAAGCGGTGACGTCGTTATGGCCGATAGTCATCACAGACGTTTCTTCTGCGCACAATGCTTTTAGATGATTCATTGAATAATGCGCGAACCGGTCGAACACCATTAACGGCTTTATACCGTCGTTAAAAATACCTGATGCCAGTAAAGGTAACATTGCTGCTGATGCACTGCTGCAGGAAAGCGTTACCAGGGCCTGCGCGTTGAAATGATCGCTGAGCGCATTCTGATAGTTGTCCAGCAGAGCGAGGCGGCAGCGGTTCCTTGAGCAGGCTACGCGCAGCGTTGCCTGTTCCTGGATAGCCTTTATGGCACCTTGCTGAATTTCCGGCGCATAGTCCAGGCCAAGATAGGATGTAGTGCAGAAGTGGATGAAATCACGTCCGTACTGATCTGTCAGGCTGTTACCTCCGTTTACCGTGACGCTCAGCTGACTTGTTCTGGAACGACGGGCTATATTCCAGTGAGGCGATGAAGTTTCATGAACCTTGCTGATATTCGAGTGGGTCTTAATATTATTCATCAATGTTTACCTTATTTAGGCTGAAGGTACGGCGTACTGATATTCAGGCGCAAAGAACCGGGTATGGTCGCACCACATGGAGTGATCGCATTGTAAAAACAGGTATCAGGCGCTCTGCTGTTTCCGCTCAGACGAATCCGGAAAATAATTCAACGCACGACCAGATAAAGATAAGACCTTCGTTCCCTGCCGGTTAAAATCTGGGGTGAAAATGACAGCCTGATATTTTTGTCAGACAGGATACCGCTCTCTTTGAATTTCAGTATTTCAGGATCGGAGTCCAGAAAGAAAATAACCTGAGCAAATCCTACAGGTTCCGCTCTCCCGGGTAAGACAACATCTGAACCATTCAGTTTATTAAGAAGCGCGTCAATCATATCGAAACCCCATGCATCACGGATAATATCCGTAATGAAACTTCCCGCAATGCGTGGATTAACCTCAATGATATGAACGTTGTCGGATTCAATGATGCAGTCAATATGAACAGGTCCCCAGCAGAGATTCATTGTGGATACCACACGCTCACAAAGTGCAGCAATATTCCTGATGACCCTTGCGCTGAGGTCAGTTTCAGAGGTATAACCCCGCTCAATAAATAAATTACCGGCGGTTTTTTTCTTAGTCATGATACCTACAAACTGGCCATCGAATATTTCAACGCAGTATTCGGGCCCGTTTATAAAGCTCTCTATCATTATATCTCCGGAGGGTATAATTTCAGGCAGAGATTTATACATTTTCTTAAGGGATTGCATGTGGTCTACAACTTCAGCCGGGGTGTGACACTTTCTTATTCCATGACTCGCTGATCCTTCAACCGGCTTTACTACAACGGGAAAGGTAAAACTTTCAAACCGGGACTGATATAACTCATCGTCAAGGTTGTACTGGCATGATGAACCCAGCCTGCAGCCCAGGCTGTTCAGAATTATGTCCTGATACTTTTTTGAGACACAATGAGAGACAGCATCAGCATCCGGTCCCGGAATGCCCAGGCGATATGAAACGTGTGCCGCTACGGAAGCATACATATCGTGTGCTGTTGTAACCCGGATATACTCGCTGTCTTTACGGATGACACTCTGAATATAGCCCGCGACGTTATCTGCCGTTACAGTTATAGTAACGACGTTCACTTCTTCTTTAAAAACATGGGTCAGGTCATCATGCTCAGCAGTGATCACCGTTACATGCAGCCCCCGGGCCAGCGCCTGAGCCACAAGATTCAGACTGGTCCCCGTATTCCTGGCACCGATAATGACAAGATGCATAAGTCCCTCCTTTCCCCGGATAGCTCATCGCCCGTATGCAGGAATGAGCATGGACAGGTGCCACCGGCTGTTTGCAGTGGGTAAGGCCGCCTGTGCGGCCTTTGCAGATTTCTTATGCGGGCTCGGCTGAGGCCTGAGGAACCATAAAGTATTCATTTTCAATTGCCCTGATCGTTTTCCAGTCCCTGTTCAGCTGTTCAAAATTTTCATGAAACAACCCGACCATGCCAATAGCCGTCTGCAGGCCCGTAGTGACCTGAAGCTGCCCGCCCGGTTTCACCCACCGCTTTACGCTTACAAATGAAGGCAGGCTTTCAATTCTGTCCCAGGGGAAGTTCTGTAACTGACGGCCTGAAACCGGAGAAACCAGCAGTACATGTCCGCAATAGCCGCTGAATCCGGGTGATTTACCGATGCTGTCAATAAAGTGCGCATTATTGACAAACGCGTTGACGGTAGCGGACACATGATTTTCCCCCGTCACCGCCGTCGTCAGTAAAGGATCGAGGCTTCCATGCAGACGGGAATTCAGCTCAACGATTACCGGCCCGTCGCCGGTTAGCATCACTTCCATATGGGAAGGTCCGAATTTAAGGCCGACTGCATCCAGTACTTTTTTGGCGTAATCAATCAGCGCCGAGAATCTGTGCTGGGTATGGTCAACCACCATCATTTTTTCAAGGCGCGGTGATTCCCGGCGATCGCGGTCCACTTCCCATACGCTGACAACTTTGTGATGGCCATCGAAAGAAACTATATCAACAATGTACTCCTGCCCCTGCGTGCAGGACTGAACCAGGATTTCGTTCTGATCTTCATCATAATAAGATTTTGAATTGAGAATATTTTCCGCTGCTTCCCTGACCTGAGAAAGGGTGTGGCACACTTTCACGCCACTCACACCGGCCCCCCGGGTAGGCTTCACCACAACCGGCAGGGTAAGATGAGCCTGCGTCCATTCAACGATCTCGTCTGCCTGTTCTGACTGATACTGCCTGGGCGTGAGAAGTCCGCTACGGCTCAGGACTTCTATCTGCTCAAACTTATGGCGGCGTGCCTTGGCAAGATGGACGGGGTTTTTGTAAGGAACATCAAGCGCTTCGGCAAGCTCGGCCGCAAGCTCGATACCGCTTCCCCCGCCCGGTAATACCACGTCAATCTGCAGATCCTTCAGGTTCTCTGTCAGCGCGCGGATATCACCCTGGTATACAAGACTGCGTATATAGTCAGTATGAGTGATCTGCGCCCTGAGGCGTTCCGGCAGTGCCTCACTGCTGAGAACGTGAACACACTGAACCCCATAAGAACGGAATGCCGGCGCCAGATACGCGCTGGTTGATGCACCATCCACAATCACGACAGTACTGATTAGTTTCATTTAGTTAGTCTCCGGCTGGAAATTCTGTATAAGGTTTCTGACGTAAACGAACGCCCTGCGCCTGCGGTTACTCAGGTGCTGTGGACCGTAGCTGATGTGCATAAAGGGGTTACTGAGTTCACCCTTTTCAGTAAATGACCAGGGTAACGGGTCGCTTTCGAGGAAAAAATTAACGCAGGCGTAAGCGGCAGGCAGGAAGCCTGCAGGCACCGTGACTTTTTTCCCCTGAAGCTTATCAACGAGGTGTTCAACCATATCAAAGCCATAGGCATCCCGGACAATATCGCAGATGAAGCTGCCGGCAATCCTGGGATTTAATTCAATGATGCTGGCGAAACCATTATGAACGATGCAGTCAATATGTACCGGCCCCCAGTCGAGCCCCGCCGCCTGTACTGCCCGGGCGCCTGTTCCGATAAGGTTACGAAGGGTCTTTTCATCAATATCCAGTTCCGACGTATAGCCGCGTTCCAGAAATTCGGCGCCGTACCGTTTGGACTTGCGGATGGCGCCAACGTAATGCCCGTCGAAATACTCAACGCAGTATTCTGTTCCGGGCAGATATTCTTCCAGCAGTACAGTATCGCTGGGGACCAGGTCCGGCCGCTGCTCTTTCTGATTAACCAGATAGTCGAGATGGCTGATTACCTCGGAATGCTGACAGCAGAGTTTCACGCCATTACTCGCAGTTCCTTCTGAGGGTTTTATTACTACCGGCAGCTGCAGCCTGTGGAGCGCTTCCCCCCGGGCTTTATGATCTGAAAGGCGGAACTCCGAATAGCCGGATGTCGGGATATTGTTATCGGTGAGTATCCTTTTCTGCTGTAATTTTGATACCGCACGGGTAACGGCTGAGGCATCGGGTCCCGGAAGGCCAAGTGCCGAATTGACCTGTGCAGCAACGCTCGCGTACACATCATTAATCGTGGTGATCCTCAGATCAACTTCCGGCCTGAGGTATTCTTTTCTAATCCACTCGCAAATAATGCTGACATCAGCAGGCAGATATTTTATTTCCACTTCCGGAGGGAAAACCCCCTCTAATCTGTCTTCAGGATTGCTGATAATTGTGACGGCCAGTCTTCTTTTCAGTGCCGTGCTGACCAGTGCCAGGCTTGTGCCTGTTTTCCGGGTGCCTATAATTACAAG
The DNA here is from genome assembly GCF_059730815.1 of Pantoea sp. X-Soil-ISGK-285. Lineage (NCBI taxonomy): Bacteria > Pseudomonadati > Pseudomonadota > Gammaproteobacteria > Enterobacterales > Erwiniaceae > Pantoea > Pantoea sp. X-Soil-ISGK-285. The sequence continues at coordinate 45,060 of NZ_AP035941.1, forward strand.
CCTCATCATGCTCCCCTTCCCTAACATTATATTATTTAAAGAAATAACGCGGCCAGGATGACTCCGGCCACCCGGAGTACCACTGAGATATCAAAGGCAAGCCTTGCGCCAGCGGTCATGCTCTCAGCGGCACCCACTATCAGTGCGCCCAGCAGCGCGACGCCCAGGGCGCTGCCAACCTGCCGGGATACATTAAAAATGGCTGATGCAGTCGCAGAACGCGTTGACGGCACGTTGCCGAGAATGGCGGATGTGAGAGCCGGGGTGCTTATTCCGGAGCCGATCGCCAGGAAAATCATACTCAACATGACAACGTAATACGGCGTATCCCTGTCCAGGCCATGTAGCAGCAGGAAGCTCAGTACGCATAAAATCCCGCCGCCAGCAACCGTGATCCGGGGCGTGAAATATCCGGTAAGACGGCTGCTTGCCACGTTGGCAATCATGATCACCGTAAAAGGCAGCAGGGCCAGCCCCGTCTGCGTAGGGGAGTACCCTTTTACGCTCTGGAAAAAAATGCTCAGAATAAATATCAGAGCATAAAAGGTCAGATTGGAAAGGAGTCCCAGAAGAACGGCAATGGTCAGCACGGAATTACGGAACAGCGATAACGGGATCATCGGCTCTGCAGCCTGCGCTTCCCGGGCCACGAACAGCAGTGCTGCAGCCAGTGCCAGAGCCAGTCCGGCCCATATTTCTGGTGATAACCATCCCTCTGCTCCTGCCTCAATAACTGAATACGTGAGCAGGAACAGAAACAGTATGGCCAGCACCTGACCGGGCATATCAAAGCTTTTGCTCTGCTCTGTCGGCGTTTCCGCCACAAACCGGTAAGTTGCCCACAGGCTGAGCAGGCACACGGGAAAGTTGACGAGGAAGATGGCGCGCCATCCGAAGGCTGTCGTCAGAAGACCACCGGCGACCGGCCCCATAGCGCTTACCGCTCCCCCGATGGCACTCCACCATCCGATTGCGTGGCTTCTCACTACCGGATCTCCCGCGCAGGCATGGGACAGCAGCGCCAGTGACGTCGGGAGGATCAGCGCCGCACCGGCACCCTGAATGCATCGGGCCGCGATCAGGACATCCACGGAATGCGTAAGCGCGCACGTCAGGGAAGCCAGGCAGAAAAGCAAAAGTCCGCTGTTAAAAACCCGGCGGCTGCCAAAGCGGTCTCCTGCCGCTCCCGCCGTAAGCAACAGAGCGGCAAAGGACAGTGTATAAGCGTCAACCACCCACTGAAGTCCTGAAACCCCTGTATTAAGGCTGCTGCCTATTTCCGGAAGTGCAACATTCACAATAGTCACGTCCAGCTGGACCACAATAAAGCCAAAGCTGGTTGCGAGCAGCGTTCCTGTCACGGTTTTGCCCTGTCCTCCCGTAATGGCTGGTCGGTTAGATGTCCGGCTGACTGGGTTCATAACGTTCCTTTCTGGAGTGGCCGCTGACAGTAAGCCGGCTGACTCTGGCGCCAGTTCCGCCTGTTCCGCCTTTGGCGTACTGAGGCAAACCGGGCTGGTGAAAGCCACCGGACAGCAGGCTGCCGGTGGCGGTAAGGCTTCAGGCCGCCGACGGCGTTTTCTCACGCCCCGGCTTTTCAGGTGCTGCGGTTTTCACGTTGGGATCAAACACGCGGTCTTTAACGGGTACGAACGCTCTGAAGTTCCAGAGGTTGCGGGCTACAAAAATGCGCTGTACCCAGCGGAGCGCGCGATCATTTTCATCAAAAGCGGGCTTAAAGCTGTCACGGGAATGCAGGGTAAAACTGTTATTAATGAGGATCAGTCTGCCGGGGCTGATTTGAACGCCAAATGAAACTTCGCGTACTGCCTGATAAAGATTTTCCAGAGCCTGTTTTGCACGCGAATTCACGGCCAGGACCATATCCGGGTAGAAGGCTACGGTCACGCGTGGGGCAGAGATAGGGCCTGACAGAATCGGACTCAGGTCAGTATTATCACGTGGTTCAGCAGACGCGCCGCGCCAGCGGTAAGGCACGCGGATAATGAAATTTTTGCCGTACAGATGCTTGATATCCTCTTCTGACAGTTTTTCCAGCGCCCGGCGGCAGTCAGAAATGCGGGTCTGCGGCCCGCCAAGAGGTTCCCCCCTGACGCCCAGTAATATGAGTGCAAGAGGTGACGTATCGCCTTCCGGCATATATGCCTGCGCAGCATTTTCAATATGAAAATCGAGCTCAACTTCAGACCCGAGACCGGTAAACTCTTTGGCTGCCTCTTTATGCGGCGTAAGATTATTTACCAGCTCATGACCTTCATGAGCAATGGAATAGGGTTCGCCGGTAAGCACACCCATCGTCACCAGTATATTTTCAGTTAATACGCCACTTTTGAATGCGCTGCCTGATTCATTATGACGGGGACTGCCGGTCACTGAATTATCTACTGGCAGGTTATCAATCTGCAGTGAACCGAGCGCGCTCGCTGAAAAGCCTTTAACCTTATTGATTGCCGTGATCACCCTTTCCGGGAAAACCGTATAGGCAACCTTTCGTATTTTATTTAAATAAAAATCTGATCCTGACGGGTCATAGTCAATTTTTTCAAGAACTGATCGGATGTATTCTGATTCTTCCGTGCTGAGAACAATATTCTGGTCTACATTCGGCTTCATTTATAAATCCTCATCCAGTGTGATGCAGGGGGGTTCTTTACAAAACTATATAAAACCTACTCCCCGAAATCAGCTGAGTCAAACCTGTTTGATGAATTATTAGTGACAATTATGCATAAGCAATGAAAGATAGGATCAATAGATTTTTCGTGTATAGATTGTATTTTTAATGCTGACTGTCATGAAATAATTTAATTATTATTGAAGGCGTGAAAATACCCTGGATCAACGAGCCCAGCATTTACATATGAAGGTTAATAATTACATTACTGTAATTATTTCAGGTGACGGTGTGAGTATAACCAGTGTGCTTTCATCAAATGTTCTTTTATAGAACTTTCCTTTTTCGTTCCAGCCGCAGATAACGTTTCTACCTGAAGAATGCAGAACAGTCAGGATCCTGTTCCTTTTTTTTCTCCGGACGGTCATTCCTGCCATCAGCATCACTTTATCCCGGGGACTTATCGTTGCTGACAGGGAATGCGAGAACCGAATTGATAAAAAACTCATTCGACCTTCGCAGGTTTTCAATTTTTGGTTTTACTTTTCCATACAGCCTCATTCCCTCCAGCATCATAAAAAGGCCTTCAGCCATAACGCCGGCATCATAATCATTCCGGAATACACCTTTCCTCTGGCCCTTTTGCAGAATACGCGTCAGCCGGGAAATCAGTCCTGAAAACATATATTCAATCAGTTCCCGGACATCCTCATCGGCAGGAAGCAGCTCACTGGCCGCCGCAATAGAAAAACATCCCCGTGCTCCATCAGGGCCGGCGGTGATTTGTGCAAAAAAATCGAGCGTCTGGGCCAGTGCTGTTTCGGGTTCAAGCTCGGTTTCACGCTGGGTTAGGCGACTCAGACCGCCCTCCATGTACTGACGAAGCGCTGCAAGGAAAATGGCGTGTTTGTCAGGATAAAGTTTATAGATGCTTGCGCTGGCCAGCCCCGATTTTTCTCTGAGATCGGCAAGAGATGTCGCTCTGTACCCCTTCTCCCAGAACAGCGCCTGAGCAACGTTCAGAAAGTCAGTAGGGTCAAATTCTCTTGGTCTGCCAGCGTTTCTTTTCATGGATCATGAACCTTTATTGTGGATTGCTTAATCTACAATCCGTTTAATGCTTTCGTAAAGCGTTTTTAACTAAAATTTTACTTTTGGTGATGGTGAGGTAAAGAGGATAAGGCGGGACGGTATGGAACGTTGTGGTGCGGGCCGGTCTGATCCTGTCTTCTGAGTGATGTTGCCTCTCAGACACTCAGGCTGAGCGAATTTTAGTCATGACGCAGCTTTTAATCTTATAAGCAATAATTTCCACTTTCAGTCAATAATTCAGCATAAGTTCTATTTTATATCAGATGCGCCATTCTGGCTGCCTATTCACTGTATGCTGCTCACGTCTCTTTCTCCTGATTCAGAAGATCCGAAAAAGGCCAGAACCGGATCTTTCCTCCCCGGTGGCGGTTTTCTGCCCAAATTACTATATGTAGTGGTTCAGTCAGCTGCTCAGGCTACCAGATGTAGGGTTATGGCTCCGTAGGACCTCTGACAAAGCGGGCTTTGCCCCGCCCCGACGCCGTGCTACGCTTCCGGTTACTGCCATATCGGGAAAAAGTCGGATCATGCTGAGATGGGGTTACGGTAATTGCGTGTGATTAATATGGCTCTGATTATCGTTTCAATAGGTAATCATTACTCGGCTAGTCTTTGTGTTTTAAATTCAGTTTCAGGGTTCACTGTTTATTTTGAAACTATTAGCCAGCAATTATTTAAGGCGGTTATATGAATCCAGAGAAACTGGTTAAAGAGTTGATTGAGGATGGCTACACTGAGGTATTTCTTTGTCGCCAGAATATGCCTACGGATGAAGATGAAGATTTACTAAGGGAGCAGCTCATACTGGACAGAAGTGGTACGGTTATCGCCCGGAAAGTTTTACCTGACTGCACGGAATGGTCGATGATTTACTGGACCACCAGAAAGCCGTTATGGCCACTCCCCGGTAATGTGATTGATTTGGATCTCAGAAAAACTTCTGATGCACAAAACCTGATATCCATGTTCGGGACGTTCTAACCTTTAACCAGATACCTCCCTGAAGAGGAACTTCCATATGGGCAGCACAAAAGATCACATGATGCAGGTACAGGAAGAGCGGTTTGAAAGCTGGGCAGCTGAGAATCATCCAGAAGTACAGCCAGACACCGAAGAATGGGAAGCTATTGCGCAGATTTTTGCGGACTGGCAGGACTTTCTTGCCGATCAAGCCCATGAAGATTATCAGCAGGAAAAGTGGTCAGCCTCACTCAATTCAGTTGAAGACCGCTGCCAGCATGCTTTCTCTGAACTGAACACGCTTCGCGGACTTAACCTTGAGTTCCAGCCTGACATCGTGTTGCGCATGGCCTGGGTTCATAGTGTGAGTGTGATGGAGGCCTGCCTGATGTACTGCGCACGGGCACTACTCAATCATGAACCGCATCTGCAGTTATTCCGGACTAATGAGCAGTCCCTCGGCTTCAGAGACTCGGAACTGAAGCTTCTCAGATCCAGCAGCAGTCCGCAGGCTCCTGCTGATGCATACCGTCGGGCAGCAAATCAGCTTGTCAGCAGAATAACGTTTCACAATGTTAAACGTATTGAAAGGTATTTCAGTGCCGCTCTTCATCACCCTCCTCAATGGCCAACAGACCGGCTCAGACACATTGTAGAGGTCAGGCATGACCTTGTTCATCGCAACGGTATCTCTGAATATGATACCGAGACAGTCGTGGGAAGGTTCCAGCTTGGCGCGGCTCTTAAAGATATCACGACATTTCTTGAGGCATTTTGCGAAACAATGATCGCTGAAACTGAGGGTTACGGGAAAAATAATAATGAAATCTGAGCTGTCTTTTGCAGACAACTCCAGGAAAGGTTAATAAAAATGAAATGGCCAGCATACCTGTTCTGCTGCACTACAATGCTGACCGTCATGTTGCCGCGTGCCAGTGCTGCAACCTATGAGGAAGCTTCACGCCTGGACGATGCCTATCCGCCGGGAAGTACCGAGGTCTGTATTCAGAATCTGCCCGGAAATGGAAATAACATTATTTCTACCCGGCTTGAAGTCAGGGCGACAGTTATCAGCCGGACGGCAGAGCATACTTCTTTTCGCGCGACTGCTGCCTGGACCCCGCAGGGAAGAACCGTTCCCGGGCTGACTCTGACATACACGCTCACGCAGAGAAAAGATGAAAAGGGTTACTATTCAATT